>JAXLXQ010000030.1:0-52616 GCA_046327845.1 Candidatus Eiseniibacteriota bacterium
TCTCCTTGATCTCGGTCGGCTGCATTTGCCCTCCAGAGCAGATTGGCGTTCGTCCGAAGCTCGTCGTACAGTCGATCGGCCACCAGATGATGGCCTTGGGCGTTCGGGTGATTGTCCCAGGGAGCCAGAACCAGGTCCTCCGGGCGGTGCCCATCATACACGCCGGACAGGTCGATCGTGTGAAAGCCGGCACGTGCCGCGGCCGCGAGCAGATCGGCGGCGTCGGTGTCGCGTGAGTCCTCGGTGAGGATCGGGAGTAGCACCACGAAGCGGGCCACTCCGCGCTCGTCGCAAACGCGCCCCAGCCGGCCGTAGCACCAGCGGAGCAGCTCGGGCTTCTTCGGCAGGAGGAGGCGCAAGAGCTGCGGCACCGACATGCCGCGCTTCGCCCCGACCGACACCGCCAGCGACTCCACCGCGGCGTAGGGAATCTGCTGATCGGCCGACATGACCTTGGCCAGGCGCTCGGCCGCGCTCCGCGCATCGATGCGATGCTCCACGTAGCAGACCGCGTTCGGGTGAAACTCGAAGACGCGCTGCTCCACCTCGGCCACCACGTCGAGCGGGCTGAAGTCCTCGACCGCGAAGTTCAGGATCTCGACCCGTTGGAAGGGACCGAGACCGCCCTCGCGATTCAAGCGTTCCTCGATCAACGACTCGAAGCTCTCGTCCTGGGCGACGCCGCTCGCGAAGGTGTGGGACGCTCCGACCAGAGCGATGCGATAGGTCCCGGTCGCGGGCACCTGCTCGTAGTCCTGGTCGCGCATTCCCCAGCGGTTGAACTTGACCAGGGCGCCGCGATGGCGCCCCTCCGCGTTGGGCAATAGCTCCATGTACGGAAGCCCGCCGGTCAACTTCGCCAGGTCGGGTCGATAGCGAATCGAGCCCCAGTCGGCCGGACGCTGCATGAACACCTTGGCCAGCTCGGGATTATCCCACCCGACGTCGCTCAGCTTCTCGTAGTAGTCCCGCTGGCGCAGGGCCGCATCGCGACGATTGAGGCCCGGGTACTTCAGTCGCTGAATCGTGTCGGCGATCGACGGCTCCAACCGACGATAGACGGTGGGGGATCCGATCAACAGCAGCACGACGATCGCGAGGACGCACCGTGCGGCAGAACGCCAGAAGGTGAATTGAACCGGCGCCCTCCGCTCGTACCAGAAGGCCAAGCCGACAAAGAGGACGACGAAGCCGACGAGGAGTCCGAGCAATTCGGCCCCTCGTCCCCCGGCCCGGCCGAGCATGGAGAAGAGGGAGAGCCAGTCGACCACCGAGTCGGAGATCCAAAGCGACCACAGCACGCAGATCGAGGTGAAGACTCCGAGCGACTGGAACGCACGGCGCAGACTCTCGCTTCTGGTGACGGTGGTGCGCCCGAGCTTCCGCTTCATCGGCCGGTTCGCCTCGTAGAGCACGTTGATGGAAACCAGCAGCGCGAGGATCGCCCAGAAGAGCGTGTCGCTGGCTTTGAGCAGCACGCTTCCCCGCAGCCAAAACCACTGGTAGGAGTGGAGGACCCAGGTTGCGAAGAAGACCCAGATCGTGCCGACAAATAACGCCGCGTTGTTGCCGAAACGCCGGAGCCGGAAGAAGGCCGGATAGTAGAAGACCTTCATCATGAAGTCTTTCCAGTAGATGTTGATCCGGCGCCAGAAGTCGGTGTAGCTCGAGGCCAGGTAGAAGAGGTGATGGGTCTCGGGGAGATTGAAGCCGAAGAGATGCAGCAACCCGACCACGAGGTGAAAGAGCCCCGACACCTGCAGGTAGAGAAGAAAGGGCCAAAGCAGGTAGCGGAACAGCTGGGTCGCGTCGACGACGCTGGTCGTGTCGATCGGCAGATGCTGATAGACGAGGCGATAGAGGACGAGTTGCACCACGCCGCGGAGCATCCAGGACACGCCCGACTGGTAGATCAGCGTGCGGTCCGCCTCGTTGTAGTAGGTACGACAGAAGGACTGGTAGTCGACCACCGGAAAGAGGGGGAAGACGACGTTGGGCAGCATGAAGAAGTAGGCGAGCCCCTTCAGAAACGAGGCCGGGGCGTTCTTGTGCTTCAGGTCGTACAGGTAGATGACAAGCCGAAGCATGAACATCGATCCGAGCACCGGCCAGATCGCGCCGGACCAGGGCGCGGTCAGCACACGAAGGCGAAAGAGCGCCAGGGCGGTGCCGGCAATCAGGATGAGCACGATCCGCAGTGGAAAGGCGACGGGAAGATGGCAAAGACCGATCAGGGCGAGTCCGATCGTCACCAGCCAGGCCCCCTGCACCGGACCGAAGAGCACGACGATGGCGAAGAGCGAAAGTGCGACGAAGAACCCGAGCCGGAGGCGAAGCGGCAGGAGGTAGTGAACGGCGAAGCCGGCGGCGGCGACGAGCGAGAACCGTTCGAATGCCTGGCCTTCCAGCTCGTAGCAGACCGCGGCGAGGTAGAGCACGCCGCCGACCTGGAGAAGCAACGCGATGAATCTCGACCAGGGGGCCGAACCCACCCGAGCGAGACGACCCAGGAGCGGGGTCGCTGGATCCACGATTCAGTTCTCCGAGCCCCACGCACAGGGCGACAATCGAGCGAAGCGAACGCCGCCCCAGCTGAATCCAGGAGCTGAACTCGATGTGCGTGAATCGAAACGAGCGCCGGATTGGCGACGGGGCTGCCGGTTGCCAAGAGCAGAGCCGGGCTCCCGCCCGAGGCAAGACTCCTGCGCACAGACTCTATCGGGGAGACCGACGACCTTCCTTAGATCGGGCACGCCGCGAGACAGCGGCCGACGCTGTCGCCTTCTCAGAGAAGCGGGGCATTCGACCCAACCTCGCCTACCCGTGAAGTCGAATCGAGACTGGACGGATCGACGGCCCCCACCTACCATCTTCTGTTCACCAACCGCATACGATCGAAGAGCACCTGCATAGGAGAGGGGGAAGCGTGGGCGACGACGCCGCGGCATCGTGGGACCAGAAGGCCAAACTACCGCCGCGTGGCGCCACCGAAGCGAAGTCAGGCAAGGTTGCAGCGCCGATCCCCGCCGGAGCACAGGGGGTGTCCCCCGGGAATTTCCTGCTTCTCTTCTCCCAGCTGCTGTTTCTCGTCTTCGTGATCTACCGCTTTCATCTGGAGAGCCCGTCGTTCCTCCAACTGTCGCTGATCACGGTTGCCGGATTCGCGGTCCACTACTTCCTGCCCTTTCGACTGCGGCTCCCCTTCTTCACCCTGTTGTCGCTGATCGCGATCGTCCGCATCCTGGGACTCGAGCAGGGAGCCTGGCTGATCGGGCTCGGGTTCGTCCTTATCGGCTTGGCGCACCTCCCGGTCCCGATGAAGGCGAGGGCGGCCATCATGATCGGGGTCGGCGTCGCGCTCTCGCTGCTCCGTTTCACCCATCGACCCGTTCCCTGGTCCGGCGCGGTGTGGCCCATCCTCGGCTCGATGTTCGTCTTTCGGATGATCAACTACCTCTACGATCTGAGCCACAAGGCCGGCCCGACGCGGAAGTCGCAAACGCTGGCCTACTTCTTCCTGCTGCCGAACATCTGCTTTCCGCTCTTCCCGGTGGTCGACTTCACGAAGTTCTGCCGGAACTACTACGACCACGATCGGCACCGGATCTACCAGGTGGGTGTGAGTTGGATCTGGCGGGGCCTGCTCCAGCTCGTGCTTTATCGATTGGTTTACTACCATCTCACCGTCGACGCGCTTGGAGTGTACAACGCGGCCGACTTCGCGCTCTACGCGCTCTCGACCTTCTTGCTCTACGTGCGAATCTCCGGCCAATTTCACATCATCATCGGGATTCTGCACCTCTTCGGCTTCAGCTTGCCGGAGTCGCACCACCGATACTTCTTCGCGGCGAGCTTCACGGACTTTTGGCGGCGGATCAACATCTACTGGAAAGACTTCATGATGAAGATCTTCTACTACCCCGCCTACTTCAAAGTACGTGCGCTGGGCGAGACCAAAGCGTTGGTCATCGCGACGCTCTTCACCTTCCTCTGCACCTGGGCGCTCCACGCTGTCCAATGGTTCTGGATCCGCGGATCCGTCTACCTCGAGTCGAATGATGCGGCCTTCTGGACGATCTTCGCGTTGCTCGTCCTGTTTAACTCGATCTACGAGTCGCGACGCGGGCGGACCCGCTCGCTGGCCAAGCGAGCACGCACGATCGGCGAGAGCGTCGGGCTGGTCCTCCGCACGGTCGGCGTCTTCCTGGCCATCTGCATTCTTTGGTCCCTCTGGTCGGCCGAGTCGATCGGAGATTGGCTCCTGCTCTGCGCCTCCGCCGCGCACCTTCCGGACTGGCCGGCCTGGAAGCCGGCGCTACTCTTCGGCTCGATCCTGCTGGCGGGGCTGGTGGCCGTCTACGGCGTATGGAAGGGATGGAATTCGGGTCCGGAGCGATTCTCGCAGCGACGCGACGCCACTGCCGTCCTGGCTGGAGCTGCGATCCTCCTCCTCAGCTCCACCCCCATCGTGACCGGAGCGATGGGCAGCCGCGGCGAGATCCTCGAGTCGCTGCGCGCCACGCACCTCAGCCGGCGCGACGCGGAGGAGTTCCAGCGCGGCTACTACGAGAATCTCCTCGCGGTGAACAAGTTCAACAACGAGCTCAATCGTATCTACGAGAAGCTCCCCGGCGACTTCGGTCGCTCACTCGGCAGCGTCGGCTTGGCCCACGAAACCGGAGACTACCAGGACTACGAACTGGTGCCGTTGAGCGAGGGTCGATTCCACGGAGTGCCCGTGCGCGTGAACCGCTGGGGCATGAGAGACCAGGACTACACGCAGGCGAGACCGGCCGGTGTCTATCGCATGGCGTTCCTCGGAGCGTCATTCACGATGGGCTCGAGCGTCGAGGCCGACTCGATGTTCGAGAAGCTGACCGAGGACCACCTGAATCAAGAGGCGACGTCTTCCGGCGCACCGAAGTACGAGCTCTTGAACTTTGCCATCGCCGGGTACTCGCCTCTCCACATCCTCTATCAGTTCGAGCACAAGGTGCTCGGCTTCGATCCGAATCTGGTCATCTACTTTGGGCACTCGAACGATCTCGATCACGCCCAGCGACAGTGCACGCGCATGGTATTGAAGGAAGTGGAGACGCCGTACCCCGCGGTTCGAGAGCTGGTGGCGCGCGCCGGAATTCGACCGGGCATGGGTTCGCACGAGTCGACCCGGCGGATGCGTCCGCATGACTCGGAGCTGCTCACGCTGATCTATGCGCGCATCGTGTCCGACTGTCGCGAACGGGGCATCGTGCCGATCTTCGCCTATCTACCGGGGGTGACGGAGTCGGCCGAGACCTGGCGTGCTCGCGATCGAGTCCGTGTGCTTCAGGCCGCCCACGACGCCGGGTTCACCGTCCTCGATTTGACCGGCGTCTTCGATGGTCAGGATCCCTCGAGGCTGTGGATCACCGAGAACGATCAGCACCCGAACGCCCTTGGCAATCGGCTGATCGCGGAAAGGCTCTGCGGCATCTTGGAGGCAAGGCGAGGGGAATTCGGGCTCGACACGCCGCCCCCCGCCTCCATGGCCCAGCTAGGTCGGTGAAACGAGCTGGGTGACGAGCCACTTCCAGGTGAGTCGCCAGCGCTCGAGCGCGGGGATTTGCGCGGCGCCGTCGAGGTAGGAACGCGCGACGAGTTCCGGACGGATCGACGCGCGATTCAGCCAGGTCGCTAGATCGATCCGAGCTCCCTCCCGGGCCGCAGCCGGCACCTTCCACCGACCGGGAATGGCGCTCGGCTCAACCGACATCCGTCGGAGCAGATGCTCGGCATCGAGCGGCAGGGCTACCGTGCGCGAGCCCTGAAGCACCGCCTGCTCCACCCACTGCGCCACGCGCATGCGGTCGAGCAGCTCCCCGGCGGGAACCCATTCGATCGCGTGATCGCTCCCGGTTCGCAGCAGCGCCTCGCGTACATCGTCCCGCAGACGCGCTCTTCCGGTCGCGTCCTGCTTGGTGAACCAGAGCCCGAAGTGCGTATAGATCACGGACACGCCGTGACCACGCTTCAATTGCTCCACGTTGGACGGTCGAAAGAGTCGCGAGAACTTCTCCCCCCAGCGCGCATTGCTCGAGGCGAACCAGAGCGGAGCGCCTGGTGTCGCCGGATCGAGGTAGGGCATCGTCGGGTTGACCGCCCAAGTGTCCATGTCATTGAAGGTGAAGGTACGGAGGTACCGCACGCGATCGCGGCTCACGTCGAGCCAATAGAGCGGGCTCGACGGTTCGTCCCCTTGGAAGGTCTGCCGCATCTTGAGGTCGTAGAGCCGGCGCAGGAAGCGATTGGGAATTCGCTTCCCTCCCCAGTAGAGCGCCTCTTTGTTTCCGCTGTGGAAGATCTCGAGGCGAGGATAGTCGCCGGTCAACGCGCGGATCGTGTCGAAGGCCGCGAGCGTGAGATCGCGAGGATCGTCGCCGCTCGTCGCGCTGTGCATCGTGATCTCGTGCCCCTTGTCTCGCTCGGCCAACACCCAACGTCGATAGGCCGGGTTGCGCAGGGAGAGGCCGACGCGGGCCGGATCGCTCCCCTCGTGATCGAACACCCAAACGGTCTTGGTCAGGCGAATGCCCAAACTGTCGAGGAGGTCGTAGACCGGCAGCGTGGTCGGGAACTGGAAGAAGTCGGTGTCGTCGGTGATCGCGATCGCGCAGTCCTTCCCCGGAGGAAAGGGGAGGAACGGTCTCGTAGGCTTGGGCACTCGGATGAGGAGACCCAGCGCGAGGACAAGCAGGAGAAGGGCGGCGCCGGCCGCCGCCCCTAACCTCAACCAGAGCCCCTTCACTCCGCCCTCCGTGGCTGCGCTCCCGACCGTTCGACGCAGTCGGGAGAATAGCACCGGCCCGCTAGCGCCGGGCGATCGGAGCCGGATCGATCCGAACGTGCGCCGGCCCGGCGATCGTGTACTTCAGGCCACCCGCGTCGGTCGAACAGAGCACGAAGGGAAGATCATCGTTCACGCGGACCGCGTAGTCGGTGTTGGGCAGCAACCCCTCGATCACGTTCGGCACGGGGGTCAGCTGCTCGCCCGTCACATTGTATTCAATCGACGGTTGTGCGTCGCCGCTTCGGCTGAAGACGAAAGTACCGATCCCGGTGATGGAGCAGCCGACCGAGTTCGGCTCGTCGATCGCGGTCGCCGCGGCCATGGTCTGATTCGGCCGACCCACCCAAAGCGCGTGGACGAAGTCGGTGTCGAGTCCGGTCGGAGCGATCGTCTCGACCCGCCACCGCCCGACCTCGTTCTGGTCTTCGTACATGTAGTCGGGGCTCGGGTAGTTCACGCCGTTGCCGTTGCCATCGTCCACCCAGATCTCGTAGCCGGCGCCACCCACCTTGCGCATGGTCGAGGCGGCGGGGAGAAGCGCCTGCACCGTGAGTTTTCCGTCGTACTGCACGCCCTGCACCAGGTCGGTGCGGGTGGCGCTGTATCGGCCTCTGGTGAAAGTCGTGATGTGCCCTGGCACCGTCTCGGACACCTGAGTCCCCTGCTCGATCGTCGGCTCCTTGATCGTGTGCAGCAACCAACGCACGCTGTTGTTGCCTCCCGAGAGCACCACCTTGTCGCGCACCACGAAGTAGTGGCCGTACGCCACCACTTCCCGTTGCTGCCGCGACACCTTGCGCGTGGCGTTGGAGTAGTAGTACGCCTTCGACGGGTTGAGCTTGCACTTCATGTAGTAGTAGGGACCGCCCTCGGCCTGACCCGGCTCGAAGGCGAGGAAGTCGGAGACATCGTAGACCGAGTTGTCGGCCACGTCGTAGAGGTGCTGCGGACGTCCGGGATTCTGGTAGAGCCAGTCCTGTCCCCAGCGATCCCCCCATGCCGCCGTCTGCGTGTTGTCGATGACCGCGACCACGTTGTTAGAGACCGCGCGGATGTAGTACTGCTTCGAGTTCTCGTAGTCGGTGTACTGCCCGGCGCGAATCGCCAGGGCGCCGCGATAGTAGATTTCGAACGCAGTCTGGTAGCCGTTGTGGTAGTCGCCGAAGAAGTCACCGGCGTGCATGTCGAAGTAGACGTCGTCGTTGTTGCCGTTGAGATTCCAACCGGTGCGGATGAAGACCTTCTCCGCCCAGCTCTTTCCGGTCGATACCCCCTCACCCGGTCCACCATAGAACTTGTACAAGGGCAGCACCTGAGAGGGGGCTTCCTTCGGCACGCTCGCGTCCCACAAGACGCAGACGGTGTGCCAGCCATCGCCCCCGGCTTGGCCGTAGCTCCAGCCATTCTGATCGACCAGCCACGACGCCAATCCGTTGTGTCGATAGCGAGCGATCAGCGCGAGTCCGGTGTAGCCGCGCATGTCGATAGTAAAGAGCTGCCCGGTCATCAGACGCTGCGCCAGGTTGTCGGGGCGCTTCGTCCAGCAGATGTACTCGGCCCAGTTGTCGACATAGGAACCGCAAAGATCCCAGTAGTTGCCAAGGCCCAATTCCTGAAAGAGCGAGAGGTAGACGGCGATGGTCTCGATGTCCTTGTGACCGTAGTGATTTCCCTTGTAGTAGCCGCCGTCGGGGAAATAGTACTGGCGCGTCGGCAGCACGCCGCCGCGCGAAGCGGCCGTGCCGCCGGGCTGGCGAAACTCGCGCACGCCGCGCATGCGGCCGTCCCACTCGTCGACCAAGCCCTGGCAGAGCTGGTTCTCCGGGCTCGTGCCCTCTCCGTAGTAGGTCAGCCCAGCCAGGCCGATCCAGGTCGCCTCGTTGCACTCGAGGTTGTAGTAGACAGTACGCTGATGCCCTAGTTCGAGGTTGGCCAGCGCGAGATGGCGCACCTGATCCCGCTCCGTCGGCGAGAGATACGGGTAGATCCAGTCGTAGCAGAGATTCCAGTAGATCTCTTCCGCCGGCCAGTAGCTGTTGGTCACGTTCTGCATGTAGAAGGTCTTGGCCTTGTCGATGTACGTGTTGTCTTGATTCACCAGACCGACCAGAAGCACGCACATGATCTTGTCGATGTTGTTGCTCGACTGCAGCGTCAGCGCGCCGTCCGCCCGGCGCTTGATCTCGCGGAACATGTCGTACTTGCGTTGACCCTGGACGATCTCGGTGCGGAGTTGCACTAGGCGATCGGGGGTCAAGAACAGGCGCGGGTGTGCCGGGAGGTGCGAGAGATCGACCGCCTGCGCTCGCGCGGTCGCTACGGCCGCCCCGAGAAGCAGGAGCGCCCCCAGGAGTGCCCGGCCTCGATTAGCGAGTCGATTGAGCCACGACACGGTTCTCGTCCCTCCCCTTTTGGTCGTCATGACCGCTGTCCATCCCGATTGCCCGAAGAAAGGTCTGACCGAGCTCGGCGGCATTGAACTGCGCCTCGACCAGAACCCGCGCCGCCACCGCCTGGCGTACCGCAAGCGCGCGCTCGCGGAGCGCCTCCTCTAGAGCATCGGCCAAGCCGGCCGGGTCCCGTTGTGCAACGAGCCATCCGGTGCGACCGGGAAAGACCACCTCGGCAATCCCGCCGGCGTCGGTCGAAACGACGGGGGTGCCGAGCGCCATCGCCTCGAGCACCACATTGGGAATTCCGTCCGAGCTGCCCCGGTCGGGCTGAATCGAAGGCATGGCGAGAAGGTCAGCCTCCGCCATCCGCGCCTTGACCTCACTCGGCGCCATCTCACCCACCAGGCGAACGTGGCCCTCGAGTCGCCGTTCGGCCACTAGCCGACGAAGCTCCGTCTCGAGTCCGCCGTCCGGTCCCACGATTTCGACGCGAAAGTCGAGGCCGCGATCTCGCAGCCGCGCCGCCGCCTCGATCAGAAAAGGGAAGCCCTTCTTCGCGGTGAGCCTCCCCACCGCGAGAATCAGCGGCGGACTTCCCACCGACCGTTCGCCGCGGAAGGGCCACTCGGCCAGGTTCAAGCCGTGGTGGACGACCGCGACCTTCCGCGCAAGGGAAGCTCCAACCAAGCGCGCGACGACCCCGTGCGCGAACTCGGAGCAGACCACCATGCCGCGGGCTGCTTCGACCTTGGCGGCCAGCAGTCGCGTGCGACCGATCAGGTCCCAGGCATGCCCAGAGAGACTCATCGGCATGCCGTGATGGCGATGGATCCAGAGCGCGACCGCACCGGGCACGCCGGCCCAAAGTCCGTGCACCTGGTCGACGCGATCCGCCTTCATGCGCGCGCCGATCGCGAGCGCGGTCGGCAGTACCCCGAGAGCGCGAACCCCCTCGGCGGGAGAGCGGAGCATGGTGACGATCGCCAACAGGGCGCTGGCGCCGAAGCGCCAAGGACTCATCACCGCGTGGCGAGCGGTCGCGAGTAGCTCGCGCATTCCGCCGGGGAAGGGAACACGCACCACCTGGCCGCCCGCCGCCTCGACCTCCGCTCGAAATCGCGGGTCGAGGCTTTTGGTCTCGAAGAGATAGACGTCGACCACCACGCCGCGCTGAATCAGCGTGCGCAGGTCGCGGATGAGGAAGCTGTTCACCCCCGGCATCCGCGTGTTGACCATCGCCAGCCGCACCCAAGCTCCTTCCTAGCGGCCGGCGCGAACGATCAAGACGCGCAGGGATTCGCGGAGCGTTCCGGCGACCAGACGCGCGTAGTAGATGCCGCCGGTCTTGACCCCCGCCTGCTCCCTGAGGTCGATCCTCCACTCGTTTCTACCTGCCACCGCCGCTCGGATGAGCGGCCTGCCGACCTGCCGGCCAGCGGCATCATACAGCCGCAGCTCGGCCTCCTCCGCCCGCGAAAGGCTGAAGACCAACTGCATCGGACCTGGCGTCGGATTGGGAAACGCGCCGTAGAACCGTTCGCCGGCCTCAGGCACGAGGATCTCGAGCGGATCGAAGAGGAGGCTGCCGCCGGTCACGCTGAGCGCCTCGATCCAGTACTGGTAGCGCCCGGGCTCGGGAATGGGACGCTCCTCGAACGCCTGCACGCCATCCCCTCGGATCAGCTCGGGCGTGATCAGCACCCGCGCGCTCTGGTCGTCGCGCTGCCGGAAGAGACGGAATCCGACGAAGTCGTCTTGCGCATGGCTGTCCCAGCGCAGCACCAGTCGATCCTGCCGCCAATCGATCGGATCGAAGGCGGCGAAGTTCATCTCGACGTGCGGCGCATCCGGGGTGCCGATCGGAACCACCGGCACCGCGACCGTTGCCTCGATCGAGCGCGCCGAGAGGTTGCCCGCCAGATCGCGCGCCGCGACCGCGTAGGTGTAACTGTGCCCTTCGTCGGTCCCGAGATCTTCGTAGTTCGCGTCGTGCAGATCGCTCGCAAGCAGGGTCCACTCGATCTCATCCTCGCGATGACGGTAGAGCTGATAGGCGGCGAGATCGGCATCCGGGCTCGGCTGCCAGACGACCCGTACGCGACCATCCTGGAATAGTGCTGTGACCTCGGCCGGCACCGCAGGCGGAGAGGTGTCGCCATCCAGGGTGCGAACCATGACCAGGTTCGACAGGGCCGAGGCATTGCCGGACTCGTCCCACACGCGGATCGCGACGTAGTAGGTCGTGGCCGGCTCGCGATCATCCCACTCGAGCTGCTCGAGCTCGCCCGCCGCCTTGGGCGCGGCCACGCCGGGGATGGTGTCGGCGCCCGCCCAGCTGGATTCATCCAGAGGACTCAGACCGAAGCGCAGCTGCTGCCGCGTCGCGGTGCCGGTCGTTCCATCGTCGCCGGTCGCAAGCCAGGCAAGCCGGATCTTGCGCGGTCCGACCGCAAAGCCTTCGAGCGTGGAAATCGCGGCGGGGGCGACGGCGTCGGCGTCGGGCGGCTCGCCCGTGCCCGACGGATCGACCGGCACCACCACGTCGATCAGATTGGACAGCGGCGACTGATTGCCCGCCTCGTCGCGAGAAACCAACACGAAGCGATAGGTGGTCTCCCACGCCAACGCCGTGATGCGCGCGCTGCTCAGTACACCCGGATCGGTTGTCGAAACGAATGCGGTGTCGCCGAGCGGATGATCCCAGTCGATCGGCTCGAGCGAAGTGTCGACCCATCGGAGGTAATAGCTCGCGACCGGGCCGTCCGGCTGCTCCGGGGAGCGATCGGCGGGAGCGGTCCAACGGAGCACGACGGCTGGCTGGCTGGAGTGCCCATCCACGTCGGCCGCGCTCTGACCCGGCGTGAGCTGCGCCAGCGTGCCGCCGGTCGAATCCGGAGGGAGTTCCAGCACCGCCGCCAAGTCCAGCACCGCCGCCGGTGCGAGCGTGTCCGGCGGATACGGTTGAACGACCGGGCTCGACCAGACGATCGCGCCGCGATTCCCCGCCTCATCCACCGCGCACAGCCCGAATGCGTAGCTGTAGCCCGAGTCGAGACCATCGAGGGCGAAGCTCTCCGGCTCGCCCGCGGCCTTGGGAGTGAGCCCGATCGGAACGCTGTCGCCGAACTCCCACTCGAGATCATGGTCATCGAGCGTCACTCCCTGCTGCGCCGCGATGCGGCGAAGCAGGTAGTGATGCGCAGTCCCTTCGACGCCGTCATCGCCGGTCGCGACCCAGCCGAGGCTGCCGGAGTGCGGACTGTCCGGACCGTACACAAGGTCGCTGACCGCGGCGGGAGCTTCCGCATCCGGCGGCGGCGGGGGGATCACCTTGGTCACGCCGCTCACGACATTGGACAACCCGCTCACGTTCCCACTGGCGTCGAGCGACCGGACCGCGAAGTAGTACTGCCTGCCCGGCTCGAGCGGCTCGACCGTCATGGTCCCCGGCGTACCGGCCGGCCCGGGATCGGGCGCCGCGACCGGAGCCGCGCTCTCCCAATTGATCCCGTTGATTGGGAAGTCGGCCACTCGGAACTCATAGGACGCGATCTCGCCGGATCCCTCGGCCCACGGCGTGAGCGAGTCGGCCGGCGTCGTCCAGCGAAGCCGCAGGCTCGTCGTGGTCGAGTCGATCACCGCGAGATCGGTGATGTCGAAGGGAGGCGCTACGTCGTCGGGTCGCGGCGTGCTCACCTGCAGGACGTTCGACAATATCGAACCGTTTCCGGCCTCATCGAACGCCTTGAGCGCGAAGTAGTGCATCGCTCCGACAGCGAGGCCCTCCACCCGAAGTGACTCGGTCCCGCCGGCAGGTCGAGGTGAAGCCTCGTCGCTCACTGCGGTGGCCACGTCCCAGGTGTTGGTCGTGATCGGGAAGGTCGCGTGGCGAAGGTCATAGGCTGTAGCGGTGCCGATCGCGCCGTCATCGCCCGGGGCGGTCCAGTGGAGGTCGACGTAGTCGGGCCCGACCCCGGACTGGGCCAAGTCATCGATCGCTTCAGGCGGTGTCGTGTCCGCCGGAGGCGGCGGCCCGTCCGTGGTGCTGGCTTGGATCCGATTCGAGAGGCTCGACCAGTTGCCCGCCTGATCCCGTGACCGAACGGCGATGTGGTAGATCGTGTTCGGCTGCAGGCCGGTGATCGCGAAGTGCTCGCGGTGGCCCGGAGCGCTCGGATTCGGACCGGTCAGTCGCCGCGAGGCGCCCTGCCCGTCCGTGATCGGAACGGTGTCGACGTCGACCTCGTAGGCCGCGACCGAGGTGTTGCTGCGCAGCGTGTCATTCGGCGCGGTCCATCCGACCTCGATCGAATCCGACGCCGCGCGCTCGAAGGTCAGGTCGTTGATCTTGATCGGGGGATCGCCGTCCGGCGCCTCGAGCGTGGTGCCCGACGGAACGTTCGACATCGGACTGACGTTGCCAACCTCGTCGAACGCTTTGATCGCGAAGTAGTACTTCGTATTCGCGAGCAGGCCGGTCGCCCAGGTGGTCTCCTGCACCCCCGAGGGACTCGGCGTCGGCACCCCGCTCACGATCGTCGCTTGCGACCAGTTGGACACTGTGATCGGGCTCGTCGAACGTCGCATCTCGACGTGGTGCGCGGTGCCGCTCTGTCCGTCGTCGCCGCTTGCGGTCCAGCGCAGCCTCAATCGATCCACCTGACGCTCGATCACCACCAAGTCCGCGATCTGAGCCGGCGCGGTGACGTCGCCGGTAGACCCGGTGGTACCGGATGGGGAGTTCGAAACCCCGCTCCAGTTCGGCACCTCATCGCCAACTTTCAACGCGACGTAGTAGGTGGTCGCCGGATTGAGCCCGCTGAGCACGAAGCTCTCCGGCTGACCCGAAGCCTGAGGTGTCGGCTCGCCCGAGACCTGAGTGGCCGATGTCCAATTGCTCGAGGTGATCGGACTCAGCGAGTACCGAAGGTCGTAGTAGCTTGCGGTGCCGGTGGACCCATCGTCCCCCACCGCAACCCAAGTCACGTTGAGGCTGTTGGTCGTCGGGGTCGTGACCGCCAGCGTGTTGACCGGCGACGGTGACTGCGAGTCAGCCGCTCCTTGGGTTGCACCGCTCGGCGAGTTGGAGAGTCCACTCCAATTGGAGACCTCGTCGGCTGCTCGCACGCAGAAGTAGTAGGTGTGGCCGGCGGCCAAGCCCGTCACCGTCATGGTCTGTGTGCGTCCCGACGGCACTGGGACCGGCTCACCCGAGGCGTAGCTCGAGTGACCATAGTCATCGTCGGTCAGGATCGGCGCGTCGGAGTATCGCATGTCGTATCGCGTGCTGGTTCCGCTCGTGCCGTCGTCGCCGACCGCCGTCCAGCGCAGGGTCACGCTACTCGAGGTACTACTCTGTACCGTGAGATCCGCGATGCTGGCGGGCGGAGTCGAGTCGCTGCCGACTGGCGTGCTGCCCGACGGCGAGTTCGAGACGTTGCTCCAGTTCGGTACCTCGTCGGCAACCTTGAGCGCGAAGTAGTAGGTGGTCCCGGAGTTCAGGCCGGTGACGGTGAAGCTCTCCGCCTGGCCATTCGGCTTCGGAGCGGGCTCGCCGCTCACCTGGTGCGCGTTGTTCCAGGCGGTCGAAGAGACGATGGGCGAGGTCGCATAGCGGAGGTCGTAGGTCGTGGCAGTCCCAGTGTGGTTGTCGTCGCCGGTCGCGGTCCAGGTGAGCGTCGCACTCGAACCGGTCGTGCTGGCAACCGCGAGGTTGGTGACGGTGGCGGGTGGGGTTACATCCGCGGGATTCTGCGTCGCACCCGAGGGGACGTTCGAGATGCCGCTCCAGTTCGGAACCTCGTCCGCCACCTTGAGAGCGAAGTAATAGGTGGTCCCGGCGGTCAAGCCGGTCACGGTGAAGCTCTCGGATTGGCCGGCTGTCTTTGGGGCGGGCTCGTTCGTGACCTGCGTGGCACCTGAGAAGTTGCCCGAGCTGATCGGTGAAGTCGAATAACGCAGGTCGTAGGTGGTTGCCTTCCCGCTCGATCCATCGTCTCCCGTCGCGATCCAAGTCAGCGTGACGCTGGATGTGGTGCTCGACCCGATCGCCAAGGTAGTCACGGCCGCAGGTGCGGTGGTGTCCTGGGTCGGCAGGGTGGTCGATGGGACGTTAGAGATCGCGCTCCAGTTGGGTACCTCGTCGGCAGCCTTCAAGGCGAAGTAGTAGGTTGTGCCTTGGGTGAGGCCCGTGACCGTAAAGGTCTCGGGCGAACCGGAGGTCTTGGGCGCCGGCTCTCCGCTCACCTGTGTGGCGCTCGCGTAGTTGGACGAGTTGATCGGCGAGGTGGAGTAGCGGAGATCGTAGGTTGTCGCCTTGCCGGTCGTCCCATCATCACCGGTGGCGGTCCAGGTCAGGGTCGCGGTGGTGACAGTCGATGTGCTGACCGCGAGGTTGGAGATCGCAGCGGGCGGGGTCGTGTCCCCGCCTGAGGCAACGGTCGATCCGCTCGCCACGTTCGAGAGGTCACTGTAGTTTGGGACCTCGTCACCCGTCTTGATCGCGAAGTAGTATGTCGTGCCCGCGGCAAGGCCGCTGATCAACATCGACTCGTTCTGGCCGGCCGGCTTCGGGAAGGGTTCCCCGGAGACCTGCGTGCATCCCGCCCAGTTCTGGGCCGTGATGGGCGAGGTTGAGTAACGAAGATCGTAGACCTGCGCCTGGCCGCTCGTGCCGTCGTCGCCGGGCGCGGTCCAAGTCAGGGTGAGGGAGGAGGTCGTCGGGGAGGTAGCTGCCAGGTTGCTGACGGTCGCGGGCGGAGTCGTGTCGACGAAAGTGCCGGTGGCCACGACCTGGAAGGTGCCGCCTCCGGTCGCCGAGAAGGTGAGGACTCCTTCCCCGCTCGAGGGGATCCCCTGTTCGATGGGGCTGGCCCCCTGGTAGACGTCGCAACTCTGGTTTGCGGTGAGACCGAAAACGAAGTGCGGCGCGGCTTGGACCGGCGAAGCGACCAAACAGAGTCCCGCCCACCCTGCGAGCAGGGCGCCCTTGTACCGCATGGGTCCGTCTCCCCCTGGGACGCCGCCCGACCCAAGCGATCGAGCGTCCTTTGAACTGCCGACCTTCCAACGAGCCGGGGAGGCTGAAGCAATTGCGGTACCGTCGCGGTCCGTCGGGTGCGGAAATTGAGCCATGCCGGCCAAGCTCCGCGTTTTTCGGGGGGAGGACGCGACCTCGAGCTGGGGCAATTGGCGTGAAGTTCAATCGTGCGAATGGGCTAGACGATTCGGGAATGCACCGTGCACTCCCAGAGCCGCAGTCTGCACAGCCAAAGGACGGCGCCCTCGGCGGACCCTTATTTGCCAACGGCTTTTGCTGCCCAGTAGAAATCACCGGAAAGCGATTCATTTTTGCCCGGCACGGGAGACCCGCCGGCCTGGGAGGAAGGAAAGTGGTCGATTCGTGAGCGTGCTCCTCGAGGGAATCAACTTAATCTTGCGCCGCGTGGACGCGGACGCGCGCTATCCGGGGGGCCGCCGCCCTGGTCGACGCGTTCGAGGACGCCGCCGTCTGCGCCGACCGTCATCTGATCCGACTTGGCTTCTTGGACGGCGAGAGGGTCGACGCGGTCCTGGCAGTGCTCGAGGAGCACGGTTTCCTCGTCGCGGAAGAGGAGCGCTTTCAGGACCTCGCGGTCGTCGACCAGGTGCTCGGGCTCTCCCTTCCCTGCGACTGGCTGGAGTTCGACTCGGCGCCGGGAGAGCCGGCCTTCTGCTGGCTGCGGGGTGAGCCTCGCGGGGCCTTGGTCGTGCCGGTGAATTGGCGCTACGAGCACTCCCTCAGCCGTCGATTCGGCCGCGCCTCCAGCGCTCCGACCGACGAACGGTACTGCTGGCTCAGGTCGGAAGAGGGCGTCGAGGTGTACCGCGACTCAGAGACGGGCCAAGAGGTCTTCTTCGCGGTCGGAGAAGAGCGAGCCGCGCGGGGCGACGCGCCATGAGCGAGAGCGAGGGGCCTGCTCCACCCGCCTTCGAACCGATCGACCACACGGCGGACCTTGCCTACATCGCGCGCGGAGCGACGCGGGAAGAGCTGTTTCGCCACGCCGCGCAGGGCCTGACTGCCTTCCTGCTCGACCTCGATTCGATCACGCCCAGCTTGCTCGACACGATCGAGGTGAGCGGGGCCGATTTGGAGGAGTGCCTGGTGAGTTGGCTGAACGAGCTGATCTTCCGCGAGGAGGTCATGGGGCGCGTGTATCGCGAGTTTGACGTGGAGTTCACCGGGCCACACGTCCTGCGCGTGCGGTGTGGCGGTGAGCCACTCGATCGGGCTCGGCATGCTCTCCTCACCGACATCAAGGCAGCGACGTACCACGATCTTCGGATTCGGTCAGTCGCGAGCACGGGGCAGTGGCGGTACGAGGCCCGAATCGTGCTCGACATCTGACCGCGCGCCTCGCATTCATGTTGCGGGAGGCTTCGCCCGGTTCTCCGCGCGCAGCCGGCCGAACTCGCGCAAGAAGCTCGTTCAAGACACTCCCTCTCTCAACGAAAGCAGCGAACCGCGGCGAAGAACGAACCGCGAGCGGGCACGTCGAACTCAAGTCGTCGCTCTTCCAGGAGCGATCCTGAAGCCGATCGGAAGCGGATTGAGAGGTTCGCGCGTCCCGGCGGCAGGTGCACTTGCACCAAGTCGATTCGACCGGGGAGCAGCACCCATCCGCGCGTGTCGGCTTGCTCTGATGCCGCCCCGAGAATATTCACCAGGACGCCGAGGCCGTGCGCTTCCCGGTCCGCGCTGGCGCGGGCCACCTCCTTGGCCAGGGCGCGCGCCACGGTCCGAAGCAGCATGGCCGGCCGCCGCGCGTTGAACTCCGCCCACGCTACCCTCGCCAAATCGAGGGCTTGAATCGACCGTACCGTGTCTCCGGCGGCAGCGACCACCTCGATGCTCCGCACCTCAGGTGGAAGCTCGACGAGCCTGGGAAAGGCCACGCGCAGGACATGGTGGACGGAGGGTTCGCGATAGGCGTAGCGATAGGGATCGGCGCCGTAGCGGTCGAAGTAGCGCCCGGCGCGGTCCCAGGCTTCTCCGCCGCCATCCTCGAATACCGGGAAGTTGAGTTCGACCGACGTCCGGAAGGGTACGTACCCCGACTCCAAGAACAGAATCACGTTGGGCGCTACATCGTCCTGGCCGTTGCGCTCCGACGCGATGGCAATCCGATTCGAGGTGCGAGCCAGGTCGCGCTCGAGACAACCCGGCACCGGCAGCGCGTACTCCTCCTCGTATTTGCCGTAGAGCTCGCGCGCGGTCCGGTAGGACACGAGCGCATCGTTCCACTCCCCTGCTGAGGCGTATAGAAGACCGGTGAAGTACTGGAGGAACGCGTCCTGGCGGAGTGCGGTGTCCTCCTCGCCTGACGCGTACTGCGAGAGCTCGAGATTGGCCTTGCGCGCCTCCACCAAGGCGTCATCCGTTTTGCGGAGCTCGAGGTAATTGAGCGCGCGGTAGTAGTGGATCAGCTGCAGCTCGTAGGGCATGCCGCGGTAGGGCAAGGCGAGATCGGTCGTGAGCAACGCGACCGCCTCGCGTGAGATGCTCTTGGTGTAAAGCTCACGCGCGATTCGCTCCGCCTCTTCGAAGGCAGCGTTGCTCTCCTCCCACCGGCCGGCGATGTGCAGGAGGTGCCCATGCTCCATCTGAAAGAGCAGATCGCCTTGATCGCGTCGTGACGATTCGTAGGTAGCGAGCGCGGCGGTCGCATCTCCGCGACGCAGGGCCGCGGTCACGGCGTCGAGGCTCGCTCGATGTGCGGCGCAACCGCCCCCGACGAGCAACAGGAATGCGAGGGCGACGACGGCGAGAATTCGTCGCCGCGCGTCGTCGATCAAGGCTTGTACTTCTTACTCGAGACGAACTTCTTGATCTTCTTTTGGCCGATCCACGCCTTGACGTTGGTCTCGATGTTCACCAGCGACAGGTCGACCTGGTAAAAGCGGACTTCGTCCCCTTTCTCCTTGTCGACGATCTGGTTGATCTCGCCGATCAGCATGAAGTCGGCGCCGACTTCGCGTCCCATTTCCTTGAGCGTCTCGGGCGAGGCGTTGATTCGCTGATCCGCCTTCTCGTCGCGGAGCTCGCCCCGCTCGGCGGCGGAGGCGACGACTTGCGCATCGCCGGAGTTGACCAGCGCGCGCTCGATGTCCTTGACGAAGGTGCCGACCGGAATGTGCTCGAGCGATAGGTTGCGGATCGATCCCGCGATGATCGTCGGGGACTTCCCAAAGCGCTCACGCCAAGGCTGCTTCAGACAGTCGGCGATCATCTCGTCCGAGACGAGCCGGGAGTCAGAGTCATTCCACTGCCCGGAGAGGTCGATTTGCTCGCCCGGATCGACGCGTGTCACCACCGTTCGGCTCGCGCAGCCGCTCCCGATCAGCGTCGCCAACACGCACCCAGCCAACCAGCTACCGCGTACTCGCATCGGTTCGGCCTCCCTTCTGGCGACGGGCGCCACGCTCGTCGCTATCCGTTCCGGGGCGAGCTAAGTCGACCTGCTCGGGGGGGGTCAAGCGCAATCTCCTCGCTCAGCCGAAGGAGTTCCTTGCGGCGACCCGAGTCGCGGTTCTAAGATATGTAGGCTAATCTCCGGCAAATACCCACTGTGTGCAGGACGGAAACCAAAGGGGACCCCAGGATGAAGAGTCGTCGCTTGGTCGGGCTCGCCGCCATCGGTGCGGCGCTGGCGCAGTTCGCGGGGAGCGCTTCGGCCGCCGAAATTTGGACGGCGCGCTCCGGCTGGACCGCAGTTCACTTCTACACCGAGGCCATGCGGGACCTCGGCATGCAGTTGACGCAGGTGAATCAAACGGTCTTGTCACCGAACACCACCGCGGTGCAGATGGAAGATCCAGACTTCTTCTTCTCGATTGCGCCGGAGTCGGACCTGCGATTCAAGACTTTCGACGGCAAGCTGCTCAGCGGCGAGCTGCTCGACGGCTCCATCCGCCACCTCGGCGGACTCTCTGTCGCAACCTCGGGGCGCGGTGTCTACCGTGAGTTCCGGGACTTCGCGGTGGGCCTCGAGACCTCGAACGACCAGTTGGGGTTCTCGCTCAGCAACGGCATCGCCCTCTCGAAGAGTGCGTTCGAGATTGCTTATCCGCGCTACATGTTCGACGCCTCGACCGCTGAGTTGGTGCTTGGGCCGATGGACCTAAGGATCAATCCGGAATTCGCCGTCGCCATGGGACACCCCGAGCTCGCGGACCGCACGATCGGCGCGATCGAGATGCACGTCACCGCGACCCAAACGGGTGCGACCGCGGAACGCAAGCTCTCCTACACGCCGAATTTCGCGAGCAATGGTCTCGATGTCTCGCTCGGTGACTTGAATGACATGAGCCAGGTGGCGCGCGAGGGGACCTATCCGACCGGTACCATGGGCGGCGCCATGGCCACCACCTCGTGCAATCTGGGCACGGTGGACGTTCCGTGGCACGCGGCGATGGAGGAGAACCACCCGACCATCGCGATGGCGCTCTATCGCGAGATGAACGGGAAGTTCGAGCAGGTGGGAGTCTCCGACCTGAAGCACGGGTTCTTCGCCCTCTCGAGTAGCCAGTGCACGCCCTGCCAGCATCCCTCCGATGGGACCTTCCTCGGCGTCGGTTGCTCCGACACCTACGCGGTGAGCAACAACAGCGATCGCCAGTGGCTGGCACCGCGCCCCGAGGTCCAACCGTTCAAGGGGATCTGGACCTGCACCGGCTCGCACTTCGCGGGCGGCCAGAACGACTGCATCCGTCGTCACGGATCGAGCGGTCACACGAACGCGCAACACCGCCTGGCCGTCGCCGACACCGATCTCGGCAACGCGGGCGCGACTTATTACTACGAGGGCTACTACGTCGTGCAGAACGACGGCAGCAAGCACAACAATATCGGCTCGCGCCGCTGCACCATGACCCTCTCCGGCAACACTTGGAATTTCAACACGCCGAACTCAGGCAATCCGCTGACGGAAGGCCCCGCGATCGAGCGCTGGGCAGCCGATCTCCGCACCAACCAGGTCGCGCCGGGCGGCGGCCAGGTCATTCTCTCCGCCAAGGTCACCGACAACGGCAACGGCACCTGGAACTATGAGTACGCGCTCTTCAACTTCGACTCGGATCGCGGCGTGCAGAGCTTCAGCGTCCCGGTAGGAACGGACGTGACCAACATCGGCTTCCACGATCCGGACGTAAACCCGGCGAACGACTGGACCGTGACGGTCGCCGACGGTGCGATCACCTGGCAGTGCGAGACCTACGACGTCAACCCGGCCGCGCACTACCTGATCTTCGGCACCCTGTACAACTTCCGCTTCACGACCAACATCGGCCCGACCGACGGCAGCGCCACCCTCAAGCCGTTCACCCCGGGCATCGGCGGGACGAGCTACGCGACAGCCACCCGCGTTCCGTCGCCCAACCCGGCTGCAATCGGCGACGCACCCGCTTCACGTTTGGTCCAGCTCGATCAGAATCGCCCCAATCCGCTTAGCCCGACCACCACAATCCACTTCGTGCTGGCCTCGGCTTCCGAGGTGCAGCTTGACGTGTTCGACACGTCCGGCCGTCACATTCAGACCCTCTCGAGCGGCGCGATGTCGGCCGGCGCGCACGACGTCGTTTGGGATGGGAAGGGCGCGGACGGCCGTCGCGTCAGCTCCGGCCAGTACTACTACCGTCTACAGGCAGGAAGCTTCGTCGGCGTTCGCTCGATGCTGATTCTGAAGTAAGCAGCCTGACCTCGGTTCGAATCGACGGCCCCGCGCGGCGGAATCGCGCGGGGCCGTTTGCTATGATGCGCGGCCGATGCCCTTCGCCATCCCCCTAGCGCTGGTTGCCCTGGTCTCTGTGTACGTGGGCGCGACCGCTTCGCACCTTGCGCTCGCTCTGCTTCTGGGGATCGCAATTGCAGTCTGGGAACGCGCAGGCCTCCCCTCCACACGCGCGCGTTCCGGTTCGTGGGCAGGGATCACGATCCCATTGGTCCCCGTGCTGGTCCTCTTCGTGGTGCTGCCCCTGGCTCGCCTCGCCGTCCCTCCGGGCGCCGACATGGCCATGCATGCGGCGCTGGCGCGAGGGCTCTTAAATGACGGAGGTACGCTGTCGCCGGCGTGGGGGAGCGTGACCGTGCCGCTCTACCCGCGCGGCTTCTCTGCGCTGATCGCCCTGCTGTCCCTTCCCTTTGGAATGGCGCGCGCCGCACTCATCGCGTCAGGTCTCGCCTACGCGGTCTATCTAGTTGGAGCGCGACAGCTGCTGCTCCACGTCACCGACGAGCGTCGGGCTCAAGCCGCGGCTCTGCTCAGCTTGCTGGTCGCGAAGGCTCCGCAGCGCTTCTATGGCTTCGGTGCGAATCCGACTGCCCTCGCCATTGGCCTGGCGATGTTGGGCATGGGCGCGACTCTGGTACGTCCCGGGGACGGGACAAAACGACGGGCGCTCTCGTCCTCGCTCTTGCTGCTCGGCGCGGTGGCAACGCATCCGATTGGCGCGGCGGTCGGAGTCGTGGCGGGCGCTGCGATTTCTCTGTCCGTGAGCCGGCGTCGACAACACATCTGGATACGCGGTCTGTCCGCCTCGCTGCTCCCCGCCTGCGCACTCCTCGCCCTTCTCTCGCGGTTCGGACCACGACTCTCGGAGCGCGAAGCAGTCTGGATCGTCGACTATCAGCGAGCGCAGGAGTCGGTGCTTCGCGGGCCGGAGTGGGCCTTTCCCATTTCGATCGTGACAGCTCTGCCGCGAGCGGCTGGCGATCTTTTCACCCTGCTCTTCACGCTCGCGGCGTTGCTCGCTCTGCGGACAGCGGAAGGGCGGGGTCGGCTGCTTCGAGCCTGGCTTGCCCTCGTGCTCATCGGCGCGACGCTAGTGGTTGGAGGCAAGCTCCCTGGCGGCAAGCTGCTCATGTACCAGGATCGTTTCGTCCCCGCGATGGTCATGGCGGTTCTTCCGCTCGTGATCCACGTCGCGACCGACAGGCTGC
The DNA here is from genome assembly GCA_046327845.1 of Candidatus Eiseniibacteriota bacterium. Taxonomy (GTDB): domain Bacteria; phylum Eisenbacteria; class RBG-16-71-46; order CAIMUX01; family CAIMUX01; genus JADJQY01. The sequence continues at coordinate 23,201 of JAXLXQ010000030.1, forward strand.
GCCGCTTCCCGCGCGCCGAGTTCGTGCTCGCACTCCTCCTCTTCGCGCTTGGCACGTTCCGCCACTTCGACTGGGTCCAAAAGCAGCTGCCGATCGCGACGCGCGCCGATCTCCGCATGCTCGAACGGATCGAGCAGCAAGTTCCGGCCGGCGCGACGATCGACGGGGCGTATGGGGACGCGACCCAGTGGGTGCCGGCGATCGCGGGTCGCGCCGTCACTCGTCCGCACACGCACATCTCGCTCGAAGACGAAGTTCGAGCCGCCCTCGAGGGCAAGCAGGCGACCTACTGGCTGGTCGGCGAGCGACTCCGCTATCCGCCGGCGGGCGATCCGCCGCCGCCCGACGCACGGCCGATCCACCGTGAAGGTCGCGCGGTGCTCTACTTCCGGCCAGAGTAGCGGCGCTCGCCCGCCACACCGACTAGCCCCGCGCTTTGAGGTAGGCCTTCCACGGGGTCCAGTAGTAGTCGCGCCACCCGCGTGCAAGCTCGCGGGTGTGTCGCGCCGGGACGCGGAGATGTTCGAGTCGAAGCTCCGCGCCCCCCGGCACTGCCAAGAAGTCGAGGATCAAGATCGAGCCAAGTTCCACGCGGGACCAATCACGCGCACGCCAGCTCTGCACGATTCGCCGCCCTGGCAGAAGCAGGAGGTTCTGCCCCGTGATGTACCCGTCCCACGCGGAGAAGGGCGCGCCCACGACGGCTCTGATGCGAGCCTTCCCTCCGGTCGCAGCAGAGTGAGCCCGCGAGTTTAGGTAAGTCGCGTAGAGATCCCGCGGCGTGGTCGCGAACTTCACTCGTTGACGGATCGTTCCGTCCATTCGCCTCTCCGCGCGACCCGTTCGACACGTGAACGCGCGCGAACCGCTGCTTCAGGCCTCAGCGCGTGACCACCAGGCGCGACGTCCAGCTTCGCGTCGCTGCTTCGATCCGTGCGTAGTACACCCCGGCCGGCACGGACTGACCGCGATCGTCACGCCCATCCCAAGCCAGGTCGACCTCGCCCGCCGCGTGCTCTTCCTGACGCGGACCGGACACCACTCGTCCCGACGCGTCGACGATCTTGAACTCCACGCGCCCGGGGGCCTCCATACGGAAGCGCAGGTGCGTCGTGCTGGTGAGCGGGTTGGGATACGCCTGAATGAACTGCTCCTCCGCCGCCGGGGCCTGGGCGACTCCGGTGGTTGAGATCGGCAGGTCGCGTTCGTACACGCCATTTCCAAAGGTCGCCGCACGGAGAAGACGAGTGCCGGGCACGCGAACCAGGTCGGTGATCATCGCGAGTGGCATTCCATTGTTGAAGTCGGCCCAGACCGCGCCGTCGTTGGTCGTGCGGAACACCCCCAGGTCGGTTCCGACGTAGATCCAGCCGGGCAGATCGGGGTCGATGGCAATCGACTGCGCGGGGATGTTGGGTAAATTGCCGGTCCGGTCGCTCCAGGTCAGGCCCGCGTTGGTCGACTTCCACACGTGCGGGGCGCCGAAGCCAGAGAAGCAGCACCACACTTCGCGTCCGTTGGTCGGATGGAAGGTGATGTCGGTGCAGAAGAGGTTGGGCAGGCCTGCCGAGACGACCGTCCAGCTCGCGCCAGCGTTCGTGCTCCGACGCATCTCGAAGATCGCTCCGGCGGCGGAGCTGCCGGTGGCGGCGAGTAGCGTGTCCGGTGACGTGACGGAAACTCCGATCACGGCCATCGGCGTGCCGTTCCAATTGGAGTTGCCATCGGCGTAGGCGAAGCTATTGCCGCCGTTGGTGCTCTTGAGCACCGAACGAGTTCCGGCGTAGATGAACTGCGGCGCGGCGTCGGAGACCACGAAGGGAGCGATGAAGTTCGCCTCGGTCGAGTTGCTGACGTAGATCTCGGACCAGTTGTCGCCCGCGTCGAAGCTGCGATAGATGTCGAGGTAGACGTACTCCTCATAAAGCAGATCGGGATCGTTGGCCGCGATTCCGCAGTATCCCCCGTCGCCGCCGAACACCTTCGACCAGCTCGGCGATCCGGTGTAGAGCACGCTTCCGTTGTCCTGGAGTCCCCCAAGCACCCGAAGGTCGGGCGAGCTCGAAACCGCGAGCCCGGCGTAGTACTGAGTGGTCTGCAGTCCGCCGTTCAGTCCGGCCCAAGCCGTTCCATTGTTGGTCGACTTGAAGACGCCACCGTCACACGCCACGTAGACGGTCTGCGGATTCGTCAAGCTCCAGACGACCGCATGAGCGTCGGCGTGAACGTAGTTGCTGGGCCCCTCGGGTCCGCCGGCCGGAACCACGCCGTAGTACCCAAGGTCCCATCGCGAGATCTTCGAGAGGCCGCCGCCTCCGGTCGTGCTGCGGTACACCTCTAGCCCGGCGCACAAAATCGTGCTCACGTCGCCCGGCTTGACCGCGATCGCGTTGTCGTACCACGCCTGGGAGCTTGCCCAGTTGGTCGAACTGACCCGAGTCCAGCTCGTCCCATCGTCGGTGCTTTTGTAGAGCCCGACGACCTGACGCGTGTTGGCGTCCGAGACGCCGGCAAAGAGAGTGGCCGGCCCGCTGCCCGCCGGAGTCCAGATCGAGAGCGGAGTGCGACCGAAGTTGGTGGTCGGCAATCCGCCGCCGAGCATCGTCCAGTTCACCCCGCCGTCGGTCGAGCGATAGATACCGGGATCCGGCGTGCCATTGAGCTGCCCGTGCGAAACCCAAACGCGATTGCCGTCGCGCGGATCGACGACCACGTCCATCGCCATGAGGCTGGCGTGGGAGAGTGTCCAGTTCGCCCCGCCGTCCATCGTCTTGTAGAGGCCTTCGCTGGTAGCGGCCCACAGAGTGTACGGGTTCTGGCCGTCCATCGTGATGGCGAAGACAACCCGTGATTGATCCAGCGTCCAGGTCAGGCCGGTTTCGCGCCAGGTGACGCCGTGGTCCGTGGACTTGAGTACGCCCAAGCCATACGCATCGCGGGCCCCCGGTGTCCCGACCTGGCCGCGCCCGTAACGGCCCATTTCCCCGGTGCCGATGTACATGATCGCGGGGTTGGAGGGTTGGATCAGGATCGAGCTCACCGACAGGGTCGGGAATCCTGTATCGATCAGCGTCCAGGCGGCGGCGCCGGCGCCACCGGTTGTCGACTTCCAGAGGCCACCGCTAGCGGTCCCGCACCAGAGGACGTTTGGATTCTCAGGATCGATGGCGAGCGCGGGCGCGTCCTCCGACATTGTCAGGGCCGATCGCCTGCCAACCGACTTCTCGTGTGCCCGCTTCACTGCCGAGCGACTTGGCCGCGCGCCAGGCCTCGTAGTAGGCCGACTTGGGAATTTCTGCATGCGGAAAGGCGCGGGTGCCATACCACCACTCCATCGCCTCCATGGCATGTCCTTCCTCTTCTTCCGCACCGCGGTGTCCCAGCCACCCCTCGTCTCGGCCCTCCGGGTTTCGCACTCCCTCGCGGTGGCGCAGGGCTTCCGGCAATACGGTCGCGGCGACGGCAGCAAGGGCAACGGCTCCGCCGAGCAGGGTGAGCGTGGCGACATGCGGGATTCGAGGGGCCATTCGAGCAATCCTCCGTGCGGGTCAGGCGCGATTTCGTTGCGCAGCCAAAGTGATTGGCGACTAAAGGATAGCGGATGTTCGCCGATTTGCCCAAGACAGGTTGCGAGAAGTCGAAAGCAGCGCGCGCCCGCGGTCTTGGCCTCGGACCGCCCGTGGCGGACGGCGGCTCATCCGACGATTAAGACGGACAGAATAATATTTGGCCATACTGTTTTAAGATTAATCTGTTGCCGAATAGAACTAATTTCGACATGATTAAGACCAATCAGTGAACTGCCCAAGGAGGAATCATGGACCACACAGGCCTTCGCGACTTCCTGGAAATTCCGTACGACCGGCTCGAGGAGATGAACCTCGAGGTCAAGGAGCAGCGGCTCGCGCGCATCTCAGCCGATCGCGCCCAGGAGGAGCGGATCCGGTACCTCACGGACGAGAAGCGGATCAAGGCGGTGACGATCGCGTTCACCGACATCGAAGGCCGCCTGCACATGCTCGACTACGACAAGAAGTTCCTGCTGAAGTCAGCGGACAACCTCACCTTCGACGGCTCCTCGATCCGAGGCTTCTCGGCCCAGCAGGAGTCCGATCTCAGGCTCGTCGTCGACTGGGCCTCGTTCTACTGGTTGCCGGCGGACATCTTCGGCCCCGGCAAGGTCCTCGCCTTCGCCGAGGTTCGTGATCGAGACGGCTCGCCTTACCCGGCCGACTTTCGGGCGCAGCTCAAGCGCTTCTGCGATGAGCTCCACAAAAAGAACGGCTACACCTGCCAGGTCGCGAACGAGATTGAGGGCTTCCTCTTCAAGGGCCGCGACGCTGAACGACGCTACTTCGAAACCGGGAAGTTCGAGTTCATCTCGACCGGTGGCTACTACCATTCGCTGCCGGGTGACGAGCTCAGGCGCTTCATCGACACTGCGGCCGAGGTGCAGCGCGCGATGGGCTTCGCCAACGAGAAGGACCATCCGGAGGTCGCGCCGTCGCAGTTCGAGATGAACTACTCGTACTCCGACGCGCTGATCGGGGCCGACCAGATTCAGCTGTACAAGCTGCTCTGCCGCCAGGTGGCACAGAAGTACGACCTGACTGCGAGCTTCCTCCCGAAGCCGGTCACCGGGGTCAACGGCAATGGCATGCACACCAACATGTCGATCGCAAAGGACGGGAAGAACCTCTTCTACGATAAGAACGGAGAAGAAGGCGTCTCGAAGATGGCGTGGGACTTCATCGATCGCATTCTCTGCAGCGCGCCCGACATCTGCCTGATCCTGAACTCGAGCGTCAACTCGTATCGCCGTCTCGATCCCCACTTCGAAGCACCGAACCAGATCAAGGCTTCGGCGATCAACCGCGGCGCGATGGTGCGGATTCCGCTCGGCAACGAGCGCAGCGCGCGCATCGAAGTTCGCTCGATCGCGCCGGATGCCAACCCATACCTGGCGATCTACACCCTCTTCCGCACCGGCACCGAAGGCCCGAAGTCGGAAGAGAGCGACGAGCAGAAGCGCTCGCGCACGCGGTTCCTCCCCGACAACATCTACGATGCGCTGCGCAGCTTCAAGCAGAGCTCGTTCGTCGCGCAGCTGATGGGCGAGACGGTGCAGAAGAAGTATGCCGAGGTGAAGACTGCCTCGGCCGAACGCTGCCCGGCGGCGCTCGGCGCGCAAATCAAGACGGCCGAGGTGATGTTCCACCACGAGATCACGAATCAATTCCTCTGGAGCCAGTTCTAGCGACTGCTTTGTGCGAAGCGACGACGGCCCGATCCTCCGGATCGGGCCGTCGCTTCGCAGACTCGCGCGTTCAAGTCGGACCAGCCGAACGCGAATCTTCAGTTGTCAGCGCTCGTAGAGCGCCTTGACACGTCCCCCGCTGCCGTGCCGCACCGGCGGCGGCGCATCGCCCACCCCTGCCGGAGGCTCCACGACCACGATGCTGAGCGAGCGCCGGTTCTCTGTGTGCTGCGACCCCCCGTCGTTTGCATTGCCAAACCACGCCGCGTTCCAGGTGTAGGTCCCGGCGGAGGTCGGCGCAGTCGAAGTGAGCGTCACCGGGAAGGTCACCGGACTTCCCTGACTGTCATCCCCGGTGCCAGTGGGTCCGCTCCGGCGATCGACTTCGTTGTTTCCGGCGTCGTAGAGCAGTGCCCGAATCCAACCGCTCTGCGTTCCACCGTTCAGGGTCACGACTACCGGTTCGCCCGGCTGGTACTGCGTCTTGTTCGGGGTGGCGGTCAGCGTTCCGCGATGGTGATGGCAGCCATTGCAGGTCGCCGTGTCGTTGTTGTGACACGACGCGCAGCGGCTGGAGAAGAAGGTCGGCATGCCCTGCGCGGAGTTCACGGCGATGCAACCGAGAGCGGTGATCACGAGCACGAGTAGTAGCAGCTTCGATCCCGAGCGCATTTCTGCACCTCCCGCCCAGAGGGCGATGGATCCAGCGAGGGAGGGCGGCGCGTGCCGGGGGACGACACTTCCCTCTTCGCTGCGGAGATGGACTGACTCAAGGGCCTGGCGGACGCAGACCGGACTTGTCCTGGGCCATGCGGCGGCCGAGGCGGGAAGTGTGCCCCCGGAGGCGCTGGGAGCCCAAACGCTCATCCATCATGCTGCTCTACACCCCTTCTAATGGCCGAACGGAAGTCCGCCAGAAGATCGGCGCGTGGTCAGGGGCGACTGAATCGACTACATTGCCCGACCATGGAACCGTTCGAGCGACTTGACCGTCCGCGAGTACCAGCACTCGACGCGATTCTCGGCCAGCGATTCCGCGTGCTCGACGACGGCTTCGTGCGCCTGGTCGACTACATGGGGGACGACGGCGCCATCGTGCAGGCGGCGCGCGTGTCCTACGGCGCCGGCACGAAGAAGGTGCACGAAGATCGCGGGCTCATCCGCTACCTCATACGTCATCGCCACACCACTCCGTTCGAGATGTGCGAGATCAAGCTACACCTGCGCGTCCCGATGGACTGCTGGCGCCAGTGGATTCGTCATCGCACCGCCAGCGTCAATGAGTACTCGACCCGTTACTCCGAGGTGATCGACGCGGCCCAGACCACGCCGATCGACGAGTGGCGACGTCAGGACGAAGGGAATCGTCAGGGCAGTGCGGAAACGCTCGGCAACGAGGTCGGTCAAACGTTGAGTGCGGCAGAGGCAGACCTCCAGGCCACGGCGCGGCGCGTTTACGAGGCGCGACTCGCGGCGGGGGTCGCGCGCGAGCAGGCTCGAAAGGATCTGCCGCTCTCGACCTACACCGAGGCATACTGGAAGATCGACCTGCACAACCTGCTGCACTTTCTCTCGCTGCGCATGGATGCGCACGCGCAGCTCGAGATTCGCCGCTATGCCGAGGTGATCGGACACGAGATCGTCGCCCGCTGGTGCCCCGCCGCCTGGGAGGCCTTCCTCGACTACCGCGTCGACAGCCTTGAGCTGTCGCGGGTCGAGCGCGAGTTGCTCTCCGCGATCGCGCAGGGTCGCGAGGACGATGCGACGCGCACCGCGGAAACCGCGGGCTGGCTCGACGCGGCGGGCTCAGCGCTCAAGCGACACCGCGAGCGGAACGAGTTTGAGCAGAAGCTGGCGCGGCTCGGCCTGACCGCGCCCTGGCGCGGCACGCCGTCCTAGGCCTGCGTGCGGGGCTCAGCGCAATGCACCACTTGGAGCGCGAAGCCTGCTATCCGCGCGGGCTGGAGGAAGTGTTCGGCTTCTTCGCCGATGCCGGAAACCTGGAAGCGATCACCCCGCCCTGGTTGCGCTTCAGAATCCTGACGCCGCTTCCAATCGAGATGCGGGTCGGCGCCCTCATCGACTACCGACTGAGCCTCCACGGCGTCCCGATCCGCTGGCGCACCGAGATCACGTCTTGGGAGCCGCCGCACCGCTTCGTTGACGAGCAGAGACGTGGGCCCTATCGCTTCTGGCGGCATGAGCACGCGTTTGAGGCGGAGGCCGGCGTCGTGCGCGTGCGCGATCGCGTGCAGTACGCCCACCTCGGCGGGCCACTGCTGCAAGCCCTGCTGATCGAGCCGGATCTTCGGCGGATCTTCGACTATCGGATGGAGGTCATCGCCTCGCGACTCGGATGAACCGAGCGCTCAGCGCGCGGGCACCAGAATCGTCTCCTCGATCAGCCCGGCGATGACTTCGGGCGCTTCCGACTCCTCCGCACCGAGTCGCGTTACCTCGGCGACCAGCTCCGCGAACGTGCGGCGTTGACGTGCGTATTCGAGCAGCGAGAAGAGCTCCTCGGTGATCTCGGCTGCGCCTGCCAGGTACTTGACGCGCGGGCCATCGTCGCGCAGCAGCTCGAGCAGCAGCGGTTCCAGCTCATCGGTGCTGACCGCCGCGGAGGGAAGCGGCGGAGGTTCGAGCACCGCTTGCCCCATCGGGTGGCCGGTCTCGTTGAGCGCCAGGTGGATCGCCTCGTGGAGATCGGCGGTGCCGCGCGGAGCACGGTAGAGGCTCTTGTCGGACGACAGCGAAAAGTGGGTCGCCTCAAATCCCGCCTCCGGTTCGCGGCTCGTGCTGGTGCGGTGAAGCTGAGCGAATGCTCGCTCCAACCCTGCTAGCGCGGCGACTCGTGGATCGCTGATTCTCCCTGCATGAACCTCCGCGAGCAGGAAGTCACCGAAGGCCAGGGCCATCGAGCCACGTGGCCCCACCGCCCGCGCGAAGTGGAGGGAAGCGAAGTAGGACGCGAGGATGTCGAGCGTCCCCATCGACCGCACGATGAGGGCGAAGCTGCTCGGGTACTCCTGAAGGAGCGCGCTCAAGGCGCGACGCGGACGACCCGCATCGGCGCGCCAGGCCCTCGGGTCGGGACGAAGCAGCCAGGCCCTTTCCCGCTCGCTGACATCCTCGCCACGCAAGGTCTCCTCGGGCGTCGCCAGCACACGATCGGCATAGGCCCGATCGAACAACATCCGAACCATCACCCGCTGCACCGCGATGTGGCTCATCTCGACCTCGAGGCCAAGGACGGCGATTGCTCGAGGATCTTCGTGATCTCTGCGAATCCGGGGAGGGTAGTCGCGAGCTCGTTGCGCTCGCACTCGAAGATGACTGCGCGGAGATTGCGGCACCGCGGGACGAGGAACTCGAAGATCGCCCAAGTCTCCGGGATCACCGCCGGCGTGTGATCGTCATCGACGAACGAGTAGCCCTCCACTTCGCGACGGGTGCCGCCGGCCACGTGCATCTCGACCACCCGATCGAAGGGGAAGCGGTCCAATCCGTGCAGTGGATCGAGGCCGTGGTTGATCTGGTAGATCGCCAGGTGCGCGCAGTCGAGCAGCATGCCGGTGTCGGCACGCTCGCATACGCGCGCGAAGAAGTCGAGCAGGTGGAGGTCTCCGAGAAAGACGTTTCCGGGGGGATTCTCCGGCAGCACCTCGAGACCGGTGGCCTCGCGCAGGCGCGAGACGCCGCGCGCCAACTCGGTCGCCGATTCGTCACAGAGGATCGGCGGCAGAAGGAGCATCTGCCCCGGTTCACGCCCGCCGAAGTGCCACATGCCGGCGTCGCCGCAGAGCCAGGCCGGCTTGAGCTCGCGGGCGATCGCACCGACGTCGGCGAGCCACTCCTCGCTGAAGTCCTCAGGGTCGTCGAGGTTGATGTCCAGGAAGTGATAGGTGGTCGGCAAGGCCGCCGCCGCCCATTCGCGCGCGTGGCGATCGAGGCCCGAGATCGTCTCGACCCCGACTTCCAAGAACTGCGCGTACTGCGGATGCGATCGACGCAGGGCCGGGATGTCGAGGCCGGTCGGCGAATCGCCCGCGCCATACTCGGTCGAAACACCAAGGCCCAGGTGCGGCAAGCGCTCCACTCGATGGGCGAAACTCATTGCGCGAAGATACGCCCGGGATTGGTTTGACCGGAACGAAATCCGCCCGGATCCAGTGACCCGGGCGGCTTCGCCTTGCGAGCCGGCGGGACAGGCCCGCCGTGGTGCCGGAGCCTAGACTCCGGACGCGAGAACGGCGATCAATTCGCCATTCGTGACTGCAGGATCTGCGCGGTCACCTCGACCAGGGTGCGGGCACGGAGCGCCGAGGGGGTCGTGACCTTCGGGTCAAGCGCCAGCGCCCGCTTGAAGCACTCGATGGCCGCCTCGAAGTACCGAACCGCGTCGTCGACCTTGGTCTCCTTGTGCAGCTCGCCGCTCCGCTCGAGCAGCAGCTCGCCGCAATTGGTCCAGGAGGTGATGTCCTCGGGGTAGAGCTCGACCGCGGCGCGGTAGCTCTTGATCGCCTCTTCCTTCTTGCCCTGCTTCTGGTAGATCGAGCCGAGCGCGCTGTGGAAGTACGAGTCGTAGGGGTTGTACACGTTCAGCCCCTCGAAGATCTTCTGCGCCTCGCCCAGCTTGCCTTCCTCGAGAAGGTCGTAGCCCATGTCGGCGATGGCGTAGAGGTTCTCCGCCGTCATGCCTTCGAGCTGCGCCAAGGTGAGGTCGCCAAGCAGGAAGCCTTTCACCGACTCTTCGATCTCTTCGACCGTGCAGGTGTCCTCGATGGTGAGGACTTCTTCGCCCTGCTCGTTCAGCACCTTTTCGTTCTTGTCTGCCATCTTCGTTGCCTCCGTCATCGGCCACAGGGGCCTAGTGGGTTTGGATCACGCCCAGGTATCGCGTGACTAGGCCTTCAAGTTGCGGATGATCGAGAGGCTCGTGTCGTTCAGCGACTTCAGCATCTGGGTCATCGTCTGGAACATCTGATTGCGGCGTTCGATCATCTGCTGGAGCTGGGCCTGCATGAGCTGCAGGTTCGACTTGTCGGTGCTGCTCGAGTCGCCGCCGCCGCTGCCGCTGCCGCCGCCCGCGCCACCGCCGATCATCCCGCCGAGGAACGAGCCGGCCATGCCGCCGAGCGGTCCGCCGATGACGCCGCCGGCGATACCGCCGAGCGTGCCGAGCAGTCCGCCGGCGCCGCCACCGCTCGAGCCGGCCGCGCCGCCTTGCTTCTGCTTTTGCATTTCCGTTTCGATCTTCTTCATCTGGTCTTCGATCTGCTTGTCCATGAACTTCGCGAGCTTGTCCATGAGCAGCAGGAGCTTGTCCTCGAGCGACCCGCCGCCGCTCATGATGTCGCCGGTGCTCGGATCTTCGGCACCGCCCGCTCCGCCCGGAGCGCCACCGGCACTCGGCGCTCCGCTACCCGGCTGCGTGTCAGGCCCGCCGAGGCCAGGCAGGAAGGGCATGAAGTTGAAGCTCGGAAGGGTGAACCGCGCGGTGGCCAAACCATCGAGCTTGCCATCGCGCATGTCGCGCCAGATCGAGTTCATGTCGTTGTAGATCCGGCCCTGGTAGAGGAACTTGTCGTTCGGGAGGTGAACCGGCTTGGCGAAGGAACCGGCGTACTGCTGCCCGGTGATGCGGCCGGTGAACTTGAACGGTCCCCAGTTGAAGCCGTAGCGCTGACCGATGTGCGCCTTCTTGCCGACCTCGGACTGGTAGAAGTTGCCCCGACGCTGATGCGAGAGGTGAGGTCCGTGCGGACGATGTCGATGCACGTGCCCCTTCGCGAACTGCGGCCCGATCCCCTTGCCCAACGCCGCATCGAGGGCGCTGGTCGGCATCCCGCTCTGGAGGTCGATCAGGTTGCGCATCGCACCGCGCACGTCGCCGCGCGCGACATCGATCTGCGCACCAATGAAGTCGCCGAGCGCATCGGGCATCCCGAGCGCATCAAGCATGCGATTCACTTGCATTCCGGCGCTGCCGGCGTGGACACGGTCATTCGGGATCATGGACATGGGTTTCTCCTCTGGAAGTGCCGCCCCGAGCATTCCGGGGATGATCGGCGCAGCGCGCCGGGCTCCCTTGGGTCGCGGGGATTATCGCAGCTTCGAGCGCGGGAGTTGCGTGGAGGTTGGGGGAAATTGACCTCCGGGAACGGAACGGCGCGTGTCGGGAGCACCGCGCCGCCGCTCCTGGGGTACGCCGACGCGACCGTCTACGGCAGCAGCACCACCTGCCGACTCATCGTCAGCCCGGCGGCATGCACCTCGATGAGGTAGATCCCCGGCGCGAGATGCACCGACCCGCCTCGCAGCGAGCCGTGCCAGGTCACCTCACCGGGCCCGGCCGAGAACTCGCCGAGTCGCGCCAGGCGTCGGCCGGTGACGTCGAGAACCGAGATGCTCGCGGCGCTGGCCACGGGGAGCCGGAAGGAGAGATCCACCGATCCCCGCGTGGGATTCGCGCCCACGAGCCGCAAGCCGAGATTCGCGGCGGCCGGCGGATCCCCCACGCCGACGGTCGAGCAGTCGGGGGCCGTGATCGCGCCGATCCACTCGCCGCAGTCGTTGTTCTCCGGTCGGCCCGGAGAGCTAGGGAGCAGCGCGAAGCTCCCTTGCGTGGTGGGACGCGTGCACGGCGGGGCTTCGCAGAAGGCGGCAGCTTCGACGATCGGCGGGCTGAGCCACTGGAGCGTGCCGCCCCCGGTCCACAACCCGCCCTGCACCATGCAGCAGTTCGCCGTCGCCCAACCGCTCACGCTCAGCGTCGACTGGGCACAGGGATCGGACAGGATGCAACCCGTGAGGTCGGCGATCCCGGTCACGCTGACTTCGGCCCCTGTGTTCCCTGCCAGGGTGCAGTGGTCGAGGAGCGCGAGGGTGACGGTGGCCCCGGATCCCACATTGCCGCTGATCACGCAGCGCGCGAACGAGCCGCCCCCCTGCGCCCAAACGCCGCCCCCGGGCAACCATTCCGGTTCGACCCGGTTTCCCCGGATGATGCAGTCCTCGAAGCGCGCGTTGGAGTTCTCGAGCGACAATCCTCCGCCGCCCTGGTCGAAGTTGATCCAGTTGACGACGCAGTTCTCGATCGTGACCGCTTGGACGAGGGCGCCTGAGTCCCGAAGCGCTATCCCGCCGCCCCAGAGCGCGTCGCAGTTTTGGATCCAACAGTTCCGGATCGTGGGCGACGCATTGGAGCAGTAGATCCCGCCGCCGGCCGACCCGTGCGCGTTCCGGATGGTGAATCCGTCGAAGCCGGCGGCGCGGGTTTCCCCACTCGTCAACATGAGACCTCGCCGACCCGATCCGCTCCCGGCTGCGTCGATGATCGTGACCGCCGGACCTCCGAGGCCACGACAGCTGAGGTCGACCCCGTGAAAGTCGAGGTTGATGTTGCCGACGCCGGAGTAGACGCCCGGCGAGACGTCGACGAAGTCGCCGGGATTGCACGCATCGATCGCGGCCTGGATCGTCGAGTACTGGCTGGGGACGAGTCGATGTTCCGCGCGAGCCGCAGTTGGAAAGACGGCGGCGGCGTTCATGAGTCCGATTGCGCAGAACGCTCGTACGGCTGGAGACGTACGCACGTTACCCTCCTTTGCTCTCTACAGATGGTCCTCGCTGGAGGGGGGGGTGAGCTGAGGATAGGCCCCTGGCGCCCCCACGGCAACCGATCGCATCACTCCGATGCCGCGGGTAACAGCACCACGTTGGTGGTGGATTGCGCGTCGGCCGACTCGAGGACGACCGCGTAAACGCCCGCGGGTAGCGCCGGCGTCTCTTTCCCGTGGACTCGACCTCGCCAGCGATTCAGGCCCGCGGGCCACTCCTCGTTCGCAAGCACCGCGAGTCGTCGTCCCGCCGGGTCGACTAGCGTGAGGGTGACCGCCGCGGGGCGAGGCAGCCAGAAGCCGACCTCGATCCCGCCGCGCGTGGGATTGGGTCCGACCTCGACCAGGCGGGGCGCATCGTCCCTCGGTCGGGTAGCCACCGCCGCTGGATCGCACGAGTTCGAGTAGATCGCGCCGAGGAAGTCGCCGCAGGGGTTGTTCTCGGGCCGCGCGGGCGAGTCGGAGCCAACCGCGAAGAACCCGTCGACGCTCGGGATCGACGGGCAGTTGGGGATGTCGCAGAAGTTGGGATTGCTCGTGATCGGCGAGGTGACATAGCGCACCGCGCCGGCGCCGTCGACCTTGCTGGGCTGAAGCATCGAGCACGAGATGGTGGCCATGCTGCCCGGCTGGAGGAAGAGGTCGTTCGCGTCGCAGGTGTCGCGGATGATCGTCCCTTCGATTTCGACGGTCGTTACGACATCGATCTCCTGCTTGTCGTTGAAGGCCACGACGCAGTGGTCGAGGTGCGCGCGATCGGCGGAGATGCCGATCCCCTCGTTGCCGGAGGCAACGCAGCGGCGGAGGGTGCCGCCGCCGCGGAGGAACACTGCGGCCGGGGTGTGCGGAAAGCCTGAAGCGAAGTTACCGGCGAAGGCGCAGTCCTCGAACTCCGCGTCGGAGTCGAGGAGGAAGAGCGCCGCGCCATTGTCGTCGGGCGCGCCGTCGTAGTTTGCCCGGCAGCGGGTCACGGTCACGCGCTCCACCAGCGCGCTCGAGGCCTCGAGGAAGAGCCCGCCGCCGCGCCCCGCTCGACACTGATCGATCACGCAGTCGCGGATGGTGGGCGAAGCGTTCCGGCAGGCGATGGCGCCTCCGTCGGCCGCGACGCCGCCCAAGATGGTGAACCCTTCGATGATCGCCCCCCGCGTCTCGCCGCCGTGAAGGTGGAAGGCGCGCTGTCCGACCGGCGGCCCGACCTGGAGTGTGGTCGAACGCGCGCCCTCCTCGGATCGGCAGACGAGATCAACGCCGTGAAAGTCGAGGTCCACGTTACCCGCGCCGCTGTACGAGCCGGGGGCCACCAGCACCACATCCCCCGCGGTCGCGGCGTCGATTGCGGCCTGGATCGTCGGGTAGGCAGAGGGAACGCGTCGAACCTCCGCGCGCGGCGCCGACGCAGTCAACATGGTGAACAGAGAGAACGGCGAGAACAGGGAGACGAGAGCAGTTCGAGTTCGCGGCATGGCAAGCCCCTCCTCCGCCCGGGGGCCGGGCGGTTCGTTGATGGGAACGAAGCAAGTGGAGTCGAGGACGCTCACGCGAGCGCGGAGCGGTCAAGCGGTCTCAGCGGAAGGCGTGCTCGCGGTGGAGCCGCGAGCGCTTCGATCAGCGAAGCACGACTTTTCGTGTGGTCTGGGCGCCCGGTGCAACCAGGCGCGCGAAGTAGACACCGGATGTGAGTCGCGCGCGCTCTCGCGCGGGCCAGTTGATGCTGGTCTCCCCCGCCGGCAACATGGCATCGGCGAGCCGGGCGACGCGGCGCCCCTCCGCGTCGTAGAGGTCGAGCTGCACGGCACCGGCCTGCGGCAGGCGGAGACGCACCCGTGCGTCTCCCTGGATCGGATTGGGCTCCACCGCCGAGATGCCGAGTCGCGCGCGCTCGCCGCCCTCGGGCACGTCGCTCGCCACCGACTCGATCTCGCTCAGGAACCAGACCGCGTTCTCCGCCGTGATGTCGACGTGCTCCTGATTGGCCGTCGGGAAGTACACCGCGTCGAAAGGCGACTGCGCGAGGATGTTCGGATCCCCCGCGATGTTGTAGAAGAGGTCACTGGTGTTGAGCGCGAGCGCGCTGGTCGTCGGGATGAACGCGTGGCTCGGGTAGAGCGCGACGATGTCGCCGTACGGTGCAGGCGTCGCATCCATCTGGGCCATGCTCGAACGCCATCCGCCGGGACAGTTGTCGTACGGCTTGGTGCCGCTCACCGTGACCGTCTGCTCATCCGCCGGCAGCAGGATGAAGTCGATCAGCCCATGAAAGATCACGTGCGCCGAGCCGCTCGGAATCGCCCAGACATCGCCGGTGATGTCGACCAGGAAGCTGGTGTAGTGCCACTGGATGATCTGCGCGCCGGGAATGAACCCTTGGTTGTCCTGGTCGCCGCTGCCGTTGGCGATGGCGACCAGCCGCGGCTGGCTTGGGTACTCGCCGAGCGCCGAGAAGTCGGACAGAAGCTGCGCGCGAAGTGGGTCGGCCTGTCCGCCCGAGCCCGGCGGATCGGAGTGGTGATAGACGAGCATCTGCCGCGCGGCCGGCGAATCGAGCGCCGCCAGCAGCGCCGCCGCGTCGGCCGAGTCATCCGCGAAGAACTGGAGCCAGTACTGGATGCCGAGAGGGATGTTGGCCCCCTTCTGCGGCGAGTCGAAACTGATGAAGCTGTGGATCGGGTGCGGAATGCCGTTCGCCTCCATGTAGTCCAAGGCATAGCGACCGACCAGTCCACCCATGCTCGCGCCCACGAGCGCGATCGGCGTCCCGGGCGGCGCGGTGTCCCTCACCTCCTCGATCAGTTCGACCGCAACGAAGGCGTTCCGCTGGATGTAGTCGATGGCATTCGAGTAGTTGAGCACGACGGCGTCGAAGCCCTCGGCGCGGAGCTGCTCCAGCATCCCCTGACGGTTGAGCAGAGCGTAGAGCTCGTCCCAGTTCATGCTGTTGTCGAGGTCGAAGCCCTCGAGCACGATCACCGGCTTGGTGAGGGCGGCGTGTCCCTCGGCAAGGTAGACGTAAGCCTGGCCAGTGGCGTAGGCCCCGCCGTACGAGATGCCCGCGGTGATGAACATGGTGTAGTCGGGCTGGGGCGTACCGAGCGCGCGCACGTCGAAGCTGCCCGCGGCGTACTCGATCTCGCCGGAGGCGCGGTGCACACGCAGGCGGATCGACTTCTCGCCGGTCGTCGTGTAGTGGAGCGTGGGCGCGTCTCCCACGCGGAGCGGACGGAATCCGCCGCCGTCGTCGTAGTCCACCTCGACCTCGCGCGGAGCAGAGCGGTCGTTGCTGATCCAATCTTCTGCCTCGAGCCCGAGGGTGATCGCGCCGCCACGATAGGTGCTGCGCGGCATCACCGCGAGCGCGAACGCGCGCCTAGATTCGGTGATCGGTCCGGTGCCGGGGACAAGGCGGTCCCCCTCGATGCGGAGCGCGCCGCTCTCCAAGGCATCCGGCCGCAGGCGATCGTAGGCGAAGTCCAGGATCGCCAGTCGCGCCGTCCCGCCTTCGTGCGGGGTCCGGTCCAGAACCTCGCGGAGCGCCGGCCAGCGCGGCGCGGCGAGTGATGCACGGTAGAGCTCGTCGTACATCTGACGCCAATCGGACGGCGTCGCTCGCGGGGCATCTTCGCTCCCATCCTGCTCCGTGAGCGACGACATCGGGAGCACGCGATCGTAGAGCAGGCCACTCGGCGTTGCGCTCGCGGGAATGCCCTCGAGCTGCCCGGCCAGCCGGCCCGAGACATCCGCCGGGGCGGCCCCCGCCGCGCGCGCGGCGAAGACCAGCACGAGAGTGATGAGCGCACGGGGCGCGCGGGTAAGCCAGGGCTGGGTTCGGTAGGCGAGCATCAAGTCCTCCTGGGTCGAGGCGGCGCCGACAAACCTAACACGTCGACCCGTCGTCGCCCGAGGAGGGGAGTTGCGAAAAGCGTGCCTTCCCGGCTAGGGACCGGTCGCGAGGTGTGCCCGCGCCCAGAGATCGAGCGGTTGCACCACGCCCGGCCGACGCCCGAAGCCGTGTTCGCGATCCTCGCCTCGCTCCATCCCGATCGGGGCGCGCGGCGTGCCGTCTGGCCCGGTCGGGTTCTCGTCCGGTCGGTCGGTCGAGTCCGCGTCCGCCGGCTTCTCCCAGCGGTCGAAGCTCGGGTGCATGCCGCGCACGAACACGTCACGCGGGGGCTTGGGGATCTCGAACCCCAGTCCGACTTCCGCGCCCGGTTCGGCCCCAATGGCGAAGCCTGCTCCCCTGAGCGGCACCTTGAGTTCGAAGGTGAAGGTCTCGTCCTTCCCGTCCATCGCCGCCTCGACCCCGGGAATCTCGCCCGCCTTGACCAGCCGCGACTCATTCGGACCGGTGAAGAGACGGAGCTCGGCGTCCGCCGCGCGATAGCGCTGGAGCAGCTCCGCCGGGGAGAAGCCACGCCCCTCAGCCCCGATGTCGAAATCCATCTCGCGCATGCCGAGGGGATAGCGAACGCCGATCGTCTTGGCCTTCCCCCCCATCGGATCGAACCAGACGGTGAAGCCGGAGAGGAGGGCGCGGCCCAGGACCGCGGGGTGGGTCGAGCTCAGGCCCAGGTAGAGGAAGTCGGCGTCGTTTCGCACCGCGATCTTGACCCGCTCGTCGTCGAAGCCGCTCGAGCTGCCGGGCCAATCCCCCACCTCGCCATCGATCTTGATCTCGCGGTCGCGCCAGCCGCTGGCCAGTTCGGGCGACTTGCACCCCAAGAGCAGCAGGAGCGGCACGGTGGTCAGGATGGCTCGACTCGATCTCGGCATCACGTTCCTCCTTGGTCCCAGCGCGGAGCATAGGTGCGGACCTGTGCGATCGCGAGCCCCTTCCTCCGCACCCGAGTGCGCGCGGGCTTGACCCTTCGGCACCCGGTGTGGGAGCGTTCTTTGGCTCGGTGATTGGTGCGGACGGCTCCCCGGCCAGCGAGGTCCACTCCTCCGATCGCATCGCCCGACCAGAGCGACAAGGGACATTCATGACCAGGACAGCATTCTTCCGGGCGAGCGTTAGCCGGGCGAGCTGGGCGTTTGCGCTTGCCCTCGCGGCCATGCCGGCACAGGCCCACGAGACGCAATCCGACCCGCGCTACGGCTGCCGCAAGCAGCTGAGCCCTCCGCCGGGCGCGATGGTCACCACCCTCGAGGAGCGGGTTGCGCCGCTCACCTTCGCCCCGGTCGTCGACGGCATGGTCGCGCGCTTCGACCTTCCGACCTTCGATCGCTATCTGCGCGATGTCTCGGGGAAGAACTCGGTCGTGATCGGCGGATCGAGCTACACCTTCACGACGCGCTACTCCTACAGCACCGGCGGGGCCAAGTCGTGGCAGTACGCGTACGAGCGCTTCCAGGCGCTCGGCTATCAGGTGCGCTACCAGGACTACACGCACGGCTCCCACGCGCTCAAGAACATCATCGCGACCAAGACCGGCACGGTGACGCCCAGCCGCGTCTACGTGCTCTGCGGCCACCTCGATTCGACCTCGGAGAACGCGAACAACCAGGCACCGGGCGCGGAGGACAACGGCTCGGGCAGCGCGGCGGTCCTGGCCGCGGCCGAGGTGTTGAAGGACGAGCACTTCGAATCGACGATCGAGTTCGTCCTCTTCTCCGGCGAGGAGCAGGGGCTCTACGGCAGCCAAGCCTACGTGAACGAGGCGGTGGCCCAAGGTCGCGACATCCGTGACGCGGTCAACATGGACATGATCTCGTACACGGTGGACCAGTACGGCGTGTCGATCGAGGGGGGCCACGCCTGGGCTACCTTGATGCAGGCGATGGCCGACGCGGTCACCTACTACACGCCGCTCTCCTACATCTACTCGTACTTCTCGTGGGGGAGCGACCACGTGCCGTTCCAGGACGCCGGCATTCCGGCCATCCTCGCGATCGACCTCGATTGGGATCAGTATCCGTACTACCACTCGAGCGGCGACACCTACGCGCGGACCAATCCGGGCTTCGCCATCCTGATCGGTAAGGCGACGCTCGCCACCGTGGCCCAGATGGCCGGGCCGATCGCGCCGACCACCGCGGTCGCGGACGGCGGCGCGCGGTTCCGGCTCTTCCCGAACCCAACCGCGAGCAGGCTCAGCTTTGCCGGCAGCGCGCTCGATCCGAGCGCGGTGGTGCGCATCATCGACGCGACCGGACGCGAACTGAATCAGGTGAGCGCGCACCGGACCTGGGACCTGCGCGACGCCGCGGGATTCGCGGTGCCGGCGGGCGTCTACTGGGCGCGCCTCGAAGGCGAGAGCCGGCGCGTCATCGTCGTCCGATAGATTCGTTCGTCCGACCGTGTCGCGACGCAAGGAGAGAGCCGCGGGCGCCGGCCCGCGTGGAAGAAGGAGCAAGAATGAACACGCAGGGATCGACCGCACCGCGGGTGGAAACTCAGAATCCGATCGGGCTTCGCGGCATCGAGTTCGTCGAGTTCGCCAGCCCTGAGCCGGCGGCGCTCGATCGACTCTTCCTCGCCTTCGGCTTCTCCCGTCTCGACCGGCACCGGACGCAAGACGTGGTGCTGTACAAGCAGCACGACATCCGCTTCCTCCTGAACCGCGAGCAGGCGAGCTTCGCCGCCGACTTCGCGCGCGAGCATGGGCCCTCGATCGCCTCGATGGGTTGGCGCGTGGCCAACGCGGAGCAGGCGGTGGCCGAGGCGATCAAGCGCGGCGCGCGCCGCTACCAGGGGCCGACTCCTTTCCCCGGCGTGCCGGCGATCTACGGCATCGGCGAGTCGTTGATCCACTTGATCGATGGACCGGCCTACCTCGACAACTTCAAGCCGCTCGATCGGCCCGAGGTGGTCACCGACAAGGGGTTCGTCGGCATCGATCACCTGACCAACAACGTGTACAAGGGCACGATGCAGCAGTGGTCGGACTTCTACAAGAACGTCTTCGGCTTCACCGAGGTGCGCTACTTCGACATTCGCGGGATGAAGACGGGCCTCAGGTCGTACGCGCTGCGTTCGCCCGACGGCAGCTTCTGCATTCCGATCAACGAGGGGAACGAGGACAAGTCGCAGATCGAGGAGTATCTCCGGAAGTACCGCGGCCCGGGCATCCAACACCTCGCGTTCTTGACCCACGATCTACTCGCGAGCCTCGACCGTCTCGAAGGCTCGGGCATCGAAACGCTCGACATCGACGACGAGTACTACGAGACGGTCTTCGATCGCGTGCCGAACGTCACCGAGGACCGCGCGCGCATGAAGCAGCATCGCGTATTGGTCGATGGCGATGACGAGGGGTACCTCCTCCAGATCTTCACCCGCGAGATCGTCGGCCCGATCTTCATCGAGATGATCCAGCGGAAGAATCACCTCTCCTTCGGCGAGGGAAACTTCGGCGCGCTCTTCCGCTCGATGGAGAAGGACCAGGAGCGTCGCGGGGTTCTCTAGCCGCGGAGCGCCAGGAGCTGATCGTAGGTCGCGACCAGTCGTGAGGCCGCGGCCGCGAGATCGAAGCGACTCAGCGCCTCTTCCCTCGCGCGGCGTCCCATTTCCCGCGCTTCCTCGGGTCGGAGGAGCAGCCGCTCGAACTCAGCGGCCAGCGCGCCGGGATCATTCGGCGGCACGAGCCGTCCGTTTACCTCGTGGCTCACGAGTTCGGCAATCCCTTCGACCGCGCTCGCCACGACCGGCAGCTCCATCGCCATGGCTTCGAGGAGCGCGATGCCGAAGGCTTCCCAGCGCGACGGCAGAGCGAAGAGCTCCCAGGCGGCGAGGCGCGCTCGAAGCGCCTCGCGCGTGAGGATGCCGAGGAAGGAAACGCGGTTCTCCACGCCCAGCTCCCGCGTGAGCCCTTGGAGCGCGGGGCGGAGCGGTCCTTCCCCCACGATCTCGAGCCTCAGATCTGGATACCGCGAACTGAGGATCGCGAAGGCACGCAGCAGATCGTCCTGCCCCTTCTGCGGGTGGAGGCGTCCCACCGTCCCGAGGACCCTGCCCTCTCGAGACTCTCGCTTCTGTTCGGGCAGGCGAGCGCGATCGAAGAAGGCGAAGTCGACCCCATTCGGAATCACCTCGATGCGGTCGGCGTCCGCGATGCGCTCGCGAAGCAGGTGCGATCGCACCGACTGGGATACCGCGATCACGCGATCCGCGCCGCGGGTCAGCCGATCCTCCAAACGATAGACGAGGCTCCCCGACTTGAGTTCGCGCGCGTAATGCCGCGTCGTCACCACCGCGCGCACTCCCGTGAGGCGTGCGGCCAGCTTACCGACGATCCCGGCGTGCACCAGGTGGGTGTGCACCAGGTCAATCCGCTCGCGACGGAGGTAGCGGGCGAGCGCGAAGGCGGAGAGAGGATCGAAGCGGCCGCCGCGGCTCAGGTCGACCAGCGGGCAAACGCCGCGGGCGATCCCGGCGTCGCCGATCAGATAGGCGATCGCCGAGTCATAGCGAGAGTCGCGGAGGCGGTCGATCAGATCGACCAGCTGCACCTGCGCGCCAGCCGACTCGAGGGTGGTGATGACGTGGAGGACGCGCCGCCGCGCGGGTTGAGGCATGCGCCAAGGTAGAGGCAGGCGCGCCCCGCGGTCATCCCCTTCGTCGCGGCGCGGAAGACCTGCTGCTAGCCGAACTGGACCGAGCGGCGGGTCATCGAACCGCCCATGAAGCCCAGAATCGGGAAGTTCACCGGCTCCGAATCGCCCGAGGCCCCGGCCGCCACCACCACCGGCACGAAGTGCTCGTGGGTCGGGAGTGCCATGCGCACGCCCGGCGCCTTCTCGCGGTAACGAAGGAGCGCGTCGTCATCGCGCCGCGCGAGGACATCGGCGGTCCAGGCGTCGAAGTCGAGTGCCCATGACGCGGCCGGGGCGTCCGGCCGCATGTCGAGCATGCGGAGGTTGTGGGTGAGGAAGCCGCTTCCCACGATCAGGATCCCCTCGTCGCGAAGCGGCGCAAGCGCGCGACCCAGCTCGTAGAGCGGCCCCGGCTCCATCGTCGGCAGCGACACCTGGAGTGTGGGCACGTCCGCCTCGGGATACATCGCGATCATCGGGACGAAGGCGCCGTGGTCGAGGCCGCGACTCGGATCGTGCGCGACGGTCTGCGTCGGTTCGAGCAGCTGGCGCACGCGCGCCGCCAGCTCCGGCGCGCCCGGAGAGGCGTAGGTCACCTGGTAGAACTTGGCGGGGAATCCATAGAAGTCGTAGACCAAGGGTACGCGCTCGACCGCACCGAGCGTGACCGGCCGTTCCTCCCAGTGCGCCGAGAGCATCAGCACGCCGCGCGGGCGCGGCAGTGCGGCCGACCACGACTTGAGCTCGATCATCCACTCGGCGTCATCGAGGAGGAAGGGCGAACCGTGCGCGAGAAAGATCACCGGCATGCGGCCGGGACTCCCCGCGGCGCGCTCGGTCGATCGGTCGGGCTCTCGATTCATGGTCTCCCCCTGCGTGAGCTTCGCGGTGGCGAGGAGGCCACCCGAGGCCAGCATCAGCTTGAGTGCGGTGCGTCGGTCCATCCTTCCCTCCGGGGTCGACCTCAGATGCCGGTCGGGCGATTCGGTTCCGCGTCGGCCCCGCGGAGCGCCCAGCGGCTCCGACTCCAGACCCGACTCAGCCGCTGCTGGAAGCGATCCATGTAGACGTAGAAGACCGGCGTCACGAAAAGGGTCAAGAACTGCGAGAAGAGAAGCCCGCCCACCACGGCCAGTCCGAGCGGCCGACGCGACTCAGCGCCGGCGCCCATGCCCAGCGCGATCGGCAAGGTGCCGAAGAGCGCGGCCATCGTGGTCATCATGATCGGACGGAAGCGGATCACGCAGGCCTCGTAGATCGCGTCGGCCGGGGACTTCCCCTCGCGGCGCTGCGCCTCGAGCGCGAAGTCGATCATCATGATCCCGTTCTTCTTCACCAATCCGATCAGAAGGATCACCCCGACGAAGGCATAGATCGAGAGGTCGACCTTGAAGATCAGGAGCGTGACCAGCGCGCCGAAGCCGGCGAAGGGCAGCGCCGAGAGGATGGTCAGCGGGTGGATGAAGCTTTCGTAGAGGATGCCGAGCACGAGGTACATGACGAGCACCGCCAAAATGAGAAGCAGCCCGAGTCCCTGCACCGACGACTGGAATGCCTGCGCCGTACCCTGGAAGCGGGTGCTCACCGTCGCGGGCAGGGTGCTCTTCGCCGCCTCCTCGACGCTCGCCACCGCGGTTCCGAGCGCCACCCCGGGCGC
This sequence comes from Candidatus Eiseniibacteriota bacterium, assembly GCA_046327845.1. Classification (GTDB taxonomy): domain Bacteria; phylum Eisenbacteria; class RBG-16-71-46; order CAIMUX01; family CAIMUX01; genus JADJQY01. Next base: position 46,269 of record JAXLXQ010000030.1, read on the forward strand.
GAGGTTGAAGGAGATGGTGACCGCCGGCAGCTGACCGTAGTGGTTGACCGAGAGGAGGCCGCGCGCCTCGCGAAACTTCGCCACCGCCGAGAGCGGCACCAGCGTTCCGCTGGCGGCCCGCACGTGGAGAAGCGAAAGCCCGGCGGGATCGGCCTGCGCCTCGGGCGTGACCTCGAGAATCACCGCGTATTGGTTGCTCGGCGCGAGGATGGTTGAAACCTGGGTCGAAGCGTAGGCCGCCTGCAGCGCCTGCTCGATCTGCTGCACGCTCAGCCCGAGCGAGGCGGCGCGGTCGCGATCAATCTCGACCTCCACCTCGGGGTTTCGCATCTGCAGGTCGGAGCTCACGTCTTGCAGTCTGGGCATTGCGCGCATCTTCTGCTCGAAGCTCTGCGCGCTCGCGTACAACTCGTCGGTGTCGATGCCCTGGAGCGTGAACTGATACTGCGCGCGCGACTGGGTGCCGCCGATGCGGATGGGCGGCGGGTTCTGCAGGAAGACCTGAACGCCGGGGATCTGCGCGAGCTTCGGCCTCAGCCGCGCGATCAATGCTTCCGGCGAGAGCTTCCGCTCTTCGCGCGGCTTGAGGCGGATGAAGAAGTTCCCTTGATTGCGGTTCGAGGCGCCGCCGCCCCCCGCCACGCTCGACATGAATCCTTCGACGCCAGGATCGCTCGCCACGACCGCCGCCACCGCCTTCTGATGCTCGACCATCGCGTCGAAGGAGATCGACTCGGGCGCGAGGGTCGAACCGTTGAGCAGTCCGGTGTCCTCGTTCGGGAGGAAGCCCTTGGGAATCTGTCCGAAGAGCACCACGGTCAAGACGAGCACGATCGCCGAGTAGAGCAGCGTGAAGCGACGGTGCGCGAGCGACCACTTCAGTCCGCGCTCGTACACGTGGAGCATGCGGTCGAAGAAGCGCTCGGCCGCGAGGTAGAAGCGGCCGTGACGCACCTCCCCCTCCGGCCTTAGGAATCGGCTCGAGAGCATCGGGGTGAGCGTCAACGACACCAGCCCTGAAATCAGAATCGCGATCGAGATGGTGACCGCGAACTCGTGGAAGAGCCGTCCGACCAGCCCGCCCATGAAGAGCACCGGGATGAAGACCGCCGTCAGCGCGATCGTCATCGAGATGATGGTGAAGCCGATCTCGCGCGCGCCGCGGAATGCCGCCTCGAGCGGCCGCTCCCCACGCTCCATGTGCCGAACGATGTTCTCGAGCATGACGATCGCATCGTCCACCACGAAGCCGACCGACAAGGTGAGCGCCATGAGCGAGAGGTTGTCGAGGCTGTAGCCCAGGACCTGCATCAGCCCGAAGGTGCCGATCAACGACACCGGTAGCGCAATCGACGGGATCACCGTGGCCGAGATGTTCCGCAGGAAGACGAAGATGACCAGGATCACCAGGATCAGCGCGATCAAAAGCGTGACCTTCACATCTTCGATCGAGTGACGGATCGTCTCGGAGCGGTCGATCAGCACGTTGAGCGAGACCGAGGCCGGCAGCTGCTCCTTGAACGACGGGAGGAGCGCGCGCACCTGCTCGACCACCTTGACCGTGTTGGTGCCGGGCTGCCGCTGCACCGCCAGCACGATCGCGCGCTGGTTGATGTACCAGGCCGCGGTGCGATTGTTCTGCACGCTGTCGTAGACCCGCGCGAGCTCGTCGAGCCGCACCGGACGCCCGTCACGGTAAGTGACGATGACCGGTCGATAGGCCTCCGCTTCCAGGAGCTGTCCGCTGGCCTGCACCGCGAAGGCGCGCTCCGGCCCGCTCAAGACGCCGGTCGGGAGATTCACGTTGGCTGAGCGGATCGCCGACTGCACCTCATCGATGCCGATGCCGCGCGCCGCCAGTAGATCGGGATCGACCTGCACGCGCACGGCGTACTTCTGCGAGCCGAAGACCTGCACCTGGGCGACGCCCGACACGGTCGAGATGCGCTGGGCCAGCATCGTCTCGGCGTACTCGTTCAAGGTGTAGAGCGGCAGCGTTGGCGTGGTCAGCGCGATGAGCAGCACCGGCTGGTCGGCGGGATTGGTCTTGCGCATCGAGGGGGGCGTCGGCATGTCGGCCGGGAGCTGGCGCTGCGCCGCCGCGATCGCCGTCTGCACGTCTTGCGCCGCCGCGTCGAGATCGCGATCGAGCGCGAAGGTGAGGGTGATCTGCGTCTGCCCCTGCACGCTGGTCGAGGTCATCGCGTCGAGTCCCGCGATGGTGGTGAACTGCCGCTCGAGCGGTGTCGCCACCGCCGAGGCCATCGTCTCGGGCGTGGCGCCGGGCAGGTTGGCGCTGACGTTGATCGTGGGAAAGTCGACGTTGGGCAGGTCGCTGACCGGCAAGAGGCGATAGCCGGTGAGCCCAAAGATCACGATGCCGAGCATAACCAGCGTGGTCATGACCGGCCGGCGGATGAAGAGCTCGGAGAAGCTCACTTCGCCCCCGCGGCCGCGTTGCCCGGGGCCGCCGCGCTGCCATTCGGCGAAGCAGCCGCGCCGTTCGCGCCGACCGGCGGCTTGACGCTGACCTTGGCACCGGTGGTGAGCCGCAGCTGTCCGTCGATGATGACCTGCTCGCCGTCGGCCAGGCTCCCGCGCACGACGGTTCGACCATCGACGCGACGACCTGCCTCGACCGGCCGCATCTCCACCGTCTGATCCTCCTTGAGGACGAAGACGAAGGTTCCCTTCTGCCCTGTCTGCACCGCGCCGGTCGGAACGGTGACGGCGCCCTGCTCGACGCCGAGCCGCAGGCGCACCGCGACGAATTGCCCCGGCCAGAGCGCCTCATCCGCATTGGCGAAGGTGGCCTTGAGTCGAACCGTGCCGGTCGCCTCATCGACCGCGTTGTCGACGAAGCTCAAGGTGCCGGTCGCGACCCGCGTGGTGTCGTCGGGCAGGCTCACCGCCACCTCGACCACGCCGCGTTGCTGCGCACGGCGCACCTCGGCCAGCCGGGAATCCGGCACAGCGAAGCTCACCTCGATCGGCGAAAGCTGGTTGATGGTGACGAGCGGTTGATCGGCTGCGGTCCGGACCAGATTCCCCTCGCGCATGGTGAGGCCGCCGGTTCGGCCGGCGAGCGGGGCGCGGATCGCGCAGTACTCGACGTCGAGGCGGGCACTCTCGACCGCCGCCGAGTCGGCGCGCACCGTCGCCCGCGCCGCGACCGCGGCCGCTCCCACATTGTCGGCATCCTGCTTCGTCACGTAGTCCTTGGCCACCAGGTCGGCATAGCGCCGCGCGTCCGCCGCCGCGCTCTGCGCACGAGCCTGGTCGCGCGCCAACGCCGCCTCCGCCTCGGCCAGAGCCGCGCGATAGGGGCGCGCATCGATCGCGAAGAGCAGGTCCCCCTCGCGCACGTGGTCCCCTTCCTGGAAAGCAACTCGAGTGAGCGGGCCACTCACCTGCGCGCGCACCGCGACCGAGCGCCGCGCCACCACCGATCCGACCGCGCGGAGGTCGTTGGCGACGTCGCGGAGACTCACCGCTCCGACCGAGACCGCGGTCGGCCCCTGCGGCGCGCCCGCCGTTGCCTTCTTCTTCGCGCAGCCCGAGGCGATGGCGAAGAGCGCGAACAGGGCGAGCCCCAACTGTGTAATCGTGATCCTCACGGCTTCTCCTCGTTCGGTGCGCGAGATGACGGAGCGCTCGCGGGAGGCGCAAGGGTACCCGCCGCATAGGACAGCTCCGCCACCGCGATGAACCAGTCGGCCCGCGCGCCGACCGAAACCGCCCGCGCATTCTCGAGCGCGGTCTGCGCGTTCAAGAGGTCGAGGATGCTCCCGACCCCCGATTGATAGCGACCCTGCGCCACCTCGTGCGATTGGGTGGCGCTCTCCAGAAGCTCGTCGGTGGTGCGCAGTCGCTGAGCCGCCGTCTTGAGGTTGAAGTAAGCGGTCCAGACATCCATCACCACCGCCTGCTCCGTCCCCTCCGCACGAGCCGCCGCCGCCCGCGCCGACGCCTCGGCTTCCCGCACGTCGTAGTGGTGCGCGAAGCCCGTGAAGAGGGGAAGACTCAACCCGATCGAGCCGGCGTGCGTGCTCTGTCCACGGTCCGGCGAGTCGGGATAGAGGCGTCCAACGCTGCCGCGCGCGCGCAGCTCCGGATACCCCTCCGCCTTCGTCTTTCGGACCTCGGCCCGCGCGCGCTCCAGGTCGGCGCGCGCCGCCGCCAACTCCGGTCGCGCTTCTCGCGCGCGCTCGAGAAAGGCCTCGACCGACTCTTCGATCTCGACCACCGCGGGCGTCTCTTCGTCGAGCTGCAGTTCATACGGCGTGTCGGCCGGAAGCCCCACCGCCGTCGCGAGCGTTCCGCGGGTCGTTTGGATGCGGCCGTTCGCGGTGTCGAGCGCCAGCTGCGCCTGCGCGACCGCGGTCTTGGCCTGGAGCACATCGGCGATGGTCGCGAGCCCCGCCTCGTGGCGCGCCTCGGCCGCATCCAGGCTTCGCTTCGCTTCGTTCAACGACGACTCCTCCGCCAGGCGCAGGGCCTCTGCGGCGCGGTAGTCGTAATAGCCTCGCTCGACCTCCAAGATCACCCGCTGGATCGCGGCGTTGTGCGCCCAATCGGCCGCGATCAACGCCTGCTTCGCCGCCGCGATGTCGGCGTGACGTCCGCCGAAGATCAGGAGCAGCCAGTCCAAACCGAGCGAGCCGCCGTAGCGACGCTCCTCGCTCTGCACACGATCGGAGAAGGAGGCGGCGCGCTGCGTGCTGTAGCTCGCGCTCGCGTCGACCTGAGGGAAGTAGGCGCCGCGCGCACTGCCCAGGCGCGCCGCCGCCGCCCGCGCCTGCTCCCAAGCCGCGCGGGTCGTGCTGCTGTTCCGGAGCGCGATGTCGACGAGATCGCCCAAAGTCCAGTGCGCGCTCGTCGCGAGGAGTTCGGGCGGCAGGGCCGGCTTCGACTCGTCGCGAGGCGCCGGACGCGAAGTCGGCGGAGCCGTCCACGGCGTCTCGGGCCGCGGCGAGGTTGCGGCCACACCCGAGACACCGGTCATGCCGTGTGCGCAGGCCGAGAGCGCGAGTGGTGCGGCGAGGAGAACGGGCGCGAACTGCGAGAGGAAGCGAGGCAGCTGACGTCGAGACATGGGGCGAAGTCTACCCGAGGAGCCGAGGAGAACAACCAAGCGAAGCAGGCGGGGAGCCCTATGGCAGAGAAACCCCGCCCGCGTCACGAATCTGACAAGAAGGTCCTATCTAGCCGGTGATCGCGGCCGAGGCCTCGAGCAAGCGGCGCACGCGAGCGCGCAACGCCTCTCCCATCACATGCCCGCGGGCCATGTACTCGACCATCGCCGCGCACCCCTTGGCCTCCTGCAGGCGCCCATTCAGGAGCGCGATCTCGCCGAGCGCCAACGCCGTCTCGATCGATTGCGGGTCGCGCTTCAGTCCTTCATCCAACTCGGCGCTCGCCTGGTCGTATCGCTTCTCCGCGCGGTAGGTCGCGGCCAGCGCCAGTCGCGCCCACGCATCGTCCGGGTCGATCGCGATCAACCCCTCGAAGAGGACGCGCGCCAGATCGGCGCGCCCCTCGGTCAGGAGAAGGTGTCCCAGCTCGCGCACCGCGTAGCGCTCGTCTTCGGTCCAATCGATCATCGATTCCTCGTCCTCTTCACCAAGGGCTGGGCGCGTTCGCCGACGCGTGAAGGGCCCACGCTACGCCTTGGTCAGCTTCGCCAGACGCATGAGGACTCCGTCCTGCGCGTCGGTCATGTTCTTCAAGGTGGCGAGGAGACGTCCCTCCGCCTCGCTCTTTGACGAAGTGTGCCGCTCGAGCGTGCCTCTTAGCGTCTGCGCCAGCTCCTTCCCGGTCGGACGGCTCGTGGTGCCGGCTGCCAGCGGCGGCGACGAAACCAGATTCGCCGGATCCACCGGCCGTCCCCAGAGCAACTCACGAAGCGGCTTCGACGCGCCCGCCTCCATCGCCGTGTCGGCGCCCGTCTGCTTCGGGTCGAGCGCCGCCTTGAGGCCGGAGAGCTGCGCGACATCTTCGTAGAGAACCGGGTCAGGCCCAGTCGGCCCGACGCGCGGTCCTTCGATCTTGGACATGGAGACCCTCGGGGTGATTGCCTTCGGACGTGAGTGTACACGGGCTCGATTGGGTTATCGAGGGGAGGGGGATGGGAGTTGCTTACGGTTTCGGCGGAACTGCCGGTTTCGACGGGGCCCAGGTCACCTCGTGTCGGCGGTCCGCACCTGGAGACCGAGACCACACGCGATCGGCATGGGCTCGCGCTGGTCGCGATGGAGCGGTCCGTACTGGCAGCACCCTCAGTAGTGCCCCCCAGTGCGCTGTCGCGACTTCAGCGAAGTCGGCCTGTAAGAAACCGCCCCGCATACG
>JAXLXQ010000031.1:0-52528 GCA_046327845.1 Candidatus Eiseniibacteriota bacterium
GTAGTTCGGGTCGATCTGCCGCGACCGCTCGAACTCATCCACCGCATCGTGCATGCGGCCGAGGTTGTAGTAGGCGCCGCCGAGATTGCAGTGGCTCATCGCGGAATTGGGGTCGACCTCGAGCGCCTTCTGGTACATGACGACGGCGTCCTGGTAGCGCCCCGCCTGGTTGAGAGCAACCCCGGCCATGTGCCAGGCCAGGAAGAACCCACCAGCCGATTCTCCTGCTTGGCGGAAGCGGCCGGCCGCCTCGAGATACGACTTCTCCCGCATCAAGAGCTGACCCCAGGCGAAGAAGCAGTCGGGATTCTCCGGCTCGCGCTTCATCGCGAGATTCAGGAAGCTCCGCGCGTCCTCGGTGCGATCGGCGAAGGTGAGGAGGAAGCCCCGAAAGATGAGCCCCGGAGTCGATGTCTTGGTCATGAACTCCGGCGCGACCGGCGGCGGAATCTCGGCCAGGGGAGTGGCGGCGCCCGCCCCCTCGATCAGCCGCGCGATCGAGGCGACGGTGATCACGTAGGCGGTCTGGTAGGGATCCTCGTCGAAGCGACGGGCCACGCCGATGAACTCACCCGTCGACTTGAAGACCGGCCCACCGTCCGAGCCGGCCGCGCTCAGCGCGACGAAATCGGGTCCCCTGAGCGAGAACTTGGACGGGGTCTTGGCCGCGATCGGCTCGTCGCCGCCTGCCTCCGGCCCGCGGAACATCCGGACGTCGCCGCCCGGGAAGAAGATCGAGAGCTTGGGCACGAAGAGGGCCGGGTCGGGCGCGGAGTCGAGCCCGAGGAGCGCCAGATCGACGTCCGGCTTGCTCGAGAGGAGGCCGGTCACCGCGTACTTCTTGCCGCCACGCGCCAGCACTTCCACCTTGGCCGCCCCGGCCAGCGCGGAGTGGGGGGCGAGCAGCCCCTCCTTGATCAGCGTGCCGTCGGAGGAGCGAAGCAGTGCCCCGCTCGAGTCAAGGAAGTGGATGGTGACGGTCGATCCTAGTTGGGTGGCGGCGTCCTGGGCCCTCGCGGTGACCGTGAGCAGGGTGAGAAGGCACAGGGTGGCAGCCCAGCGGGTGCCGTGCGGACGCGGCAGTCGAATTCGGATCATGGTCCGGCTCGTTCCTCTTTCGTGGCGGCGCGACGGGGCGCCTTGGTTCGTCGCAGGGGTCGCCGGGGACCGTACCACTCACGCGAGCGCCCCTCCACCCAATTGGACCGGGCGTCCCCAGGGCGTATGCTCCAGAGCGGACAGAGGGACCGTCCCCCGGTGCGGGCCCCCCGGCAAGGAGGCGTTTTTCTCATGAGCATTCGGATCGGAATCATGGGTTTCGGCCGCATCGGTCGAAACGTCTTCCGCCTCGCGCGGAAGAGAAGCGGAATGGAGATCCGCGCCATCGTCGACCTGGCGGATCCCGACGCACTGGCCTATCTGCTCCGCTTCGATACGGTGGTCGGCCGCTTCGAGGATCCCTTCACCCTGGAAGGCGGGGTGATGCACTTCGACGGCGGCAAGACCGCGGTGCCGATGGTCACCGCGAAGGCTCCCGTCGACGTGGACTGGAGCGGACTCGGTGTCGACCTGGTGGTCGACGCGACCCATCGCTATCGCGGTCGCGGCGAGCTGCAGGGACACCTCGACCGTGGGGCCAAGCGGGTGCTGCTCGCCTCGCCGCCGTCGGATGAGGTGGATCTCCTGGTTGTTCGCGGCGTGAATGATTCGGCGCTCTCGGCGAACCATCGCATCGTCTCGAACGCATCGCCCACCGCGAACTGCCTCGTGCCGGTGCTCAAGGTCCTGCACGACAGCTTCGGGGTGGAGCGCGGCTTCATGACCGCGGTGCATGCCTACACCAACGAGCAGCGATTGGCCGATGTCCCGGGGAGCGATCTCCGTCGCTCGCGCGCCGCGGCCGAGAACATCATCCCGGCGAACACCTGGGCGCCGCTCGGGCTGGCCAAGGTCTTCCCGGCCCTGGCCGGCAAGATCGACGGCATCACCATGAACGTGCCGGTGGCCAACGGGTCCAACCTCGATCTCACGACCGAACTCAAGCGCGAGGTGACGGCCGAGGAGGTGAACGCGGCGTTCAAGACCGCGGCCCAGGGCGCGATGAAGGGACTGATCGAATACCAGGACCAGCCGATCGTCTCCTCGGACGTGATCGAGAACCCGCACTCCGCGGTCTTCGATTCGCTTTCGACGCAGCTGGTCGGCGGGACCCTGCTCAAGACGGTCTCCTGGTACGACAACGGGTGGGGCTACGCCAATCGCCTGGTCGAACTGATCGAGCGGATGGCGGCCCAGGACGGCGGGAGGTAAACCATGCGCATCGCGATCAACGGATTCGGACGCATCGGGCGCGCGGTCTACCGCATTCTGGCCGAGCGGAAGGACATGGATGTCGTCGCGATCAACGACATCACCGAGCCGGCCACGCTCGCCTATCTCTTGAAGTACGACACGGTGATGGGCCGCTTCCACGGTTCGGTCACCATGCAGGGCTCGACCTTGAAGGCTGGGGCGCAGGAGACGAAGGTCCTGGCCATCCCCGATCCGCAGAAGCTGCCGTGGAAGGAGATGGAGGTGGACTTCGTGGTGGAGTCGACCGGCCGCTTCCGCAAGCGCGAGCAGATCGAGCAGCACCTCAAGGCCGGCGCGCGTCGCGTCGTTCTGACCGTGCCGTCCAAGGACGAGATCGACGCCACCATCGTGATGGGGGTGAACGAGGAGGCGCTCAAGCCCGAACACAAGATCGTCTCGAACGCTTCCTGCACCACCAATTGCCTGGCGCCGGTCGCGATGGTGCTGAACGAGAAGTTCGGCATCGAGCGGGGCATCATGACGACGGTGCACGCCTACACCAACGATCAGCGGCTGGCCGATGTGCCGCACTCCGACTACCGGCGCGCCCGCGCCGCGGCGGAGAACATCATCCCGACCACCACCGGCGCGGCCAAGGCGGTGGGGAAGGTGCTGCCGGCGCTCAAGGGAAAGCTCGATGGCGTCGCCATGCGCGTGCCGGTGCCGGACGGCTCGATCGTCGACCTCATCACGATCATGTCAAAGCCGGTCACGGTCGAGGCGGTGAACACGGCGATCCGCGAGGCGGCGGAGAAGCGGCTGCGCGGGGTGCTCGAGTACACCGAGGATGCGATCGTCTCCTCGGACGTGATCGGCAACTCGCACTCGGCGATCTTCGACGCGATGTCGACCAAGGTGGTGGGCGGGAATTTCCTGAAGACCCTCACCTGGTATGACAACGAGTGGGGCTACTCCTGCCGCGTGGTCGATCTCCTCGCGCTGATGGCGAAGCAGTAAACAAGCCCTCGGGCGAGGCGCGGAAGGAACCGCGAAGCAGGGAGAGCGGGGCGTCGCGAGGCGCCCCGCTCATCGTTTGGGATGAACTCGCGCTAAAGCGCGCGAAGCCGTTCGAGGGCGGCGCGATCGTCGGGGCCGAGGGCCGACTTCTTGGCGGCGCCGCCACCGGTCGCGGCGCGCTCCCCGGCGCCCACGTCGACCGGTGCGCCGTGAGCCACGAGCAGGTGCGCGGTGCCGGTGAGGACCGAGACGATGGTGCTTTCTCCCTCCGCGCGCACGAGGAAGATCCCCTCGGTCGCGACCACGTCGGCCTGTGGGGCATTGATCGCGAGGATGCGCCCAACGAAGCGCTCCTCGGTCATCAAGCGGAGTTCGCCGCGGGTGAGGTGCGTGCCGATGCCACGCCCGATCCAGCGACCGGGTGAGGTTGGGGCGGTGAACTCGGCGCCGGGCGCCGCCACCAACTTGGCGTAGCCGGCGCAGATCATCGCCTCTTCCGCCGACGGGTGGACCGATGCTCCCGGCTCGAAGCGAGGCGCGCCACTCGCGGCCTCCAGCCACTTGGGGCCGCGATTGCCGCGCACGCCACCCAAGACTCCGAGCACCACCACCGCCGCAACCAGCGGCGCGATCCATCGCTCGTGGCGCGGCGATTGGGGCGTCGTGCTCACTCCTACATTCGTTTGCTCCGCGTTCACGGGTTTCCCTCCACCTCGATCGTGATCTCGTCGCGCGCCGGCGCGGCCCCGGCGCCCGGGGCGATCCGCTCGGCGCGCACTCGATGGCGCCCGGCGCGCAGCGGCCAAAAGACTCTCTCGCCCGACGCGGCGGTGCCCAGCTCGTCGCCGTCGACGCTCCAGCGCACCGGATCGGGGCCGGCCGATGCTTCGAGAGCGATCGCCTGCTGCGCGCGCGGAAGGCTGGGATCGAGCGCGTAGATCGCGCCCTCGACCGGACGGAGGATGCGACACGGCCGCTCCGACGTCCCGGCTTGCGCGCGGCGCGGTGCGCTGCGATGAAGCGATGCCGCCGCCAGGGCGAACGAGCTTTTCGCGCCCGTTTCCTCTCGCACGAAGAGCGCGGTGTTCGCATCGCGTGCCCCGCAGTCGGCGCGACCACAGACGCAGGCGGTGAGCGCGGCGGGCGGGACGGGCCAACCCTGCTCTCGGGCCCAACGTTCGAAGCCGATCGGTGTGACCCTCGCCAAGGGATCGATGCGGCGCGGCACCGCGCTCTCGGTCGTCGGCAGTGTGAAGAGGGTGGGGGCGACCCGCGTGTTGGGCGTGCAGGCGCGCGCCAGGAGACCGTTCGCGACGTCGATCGTGACGGTGCGATGCCACAGGCAAGGCTCGCCCCGCGGCGCGTCGCTCGCGCACCACTCGCGCACCGCGCCCGGGCAATCGGGTCCCGCCGCCATGCCGGAGAGCGGGCAGATCTCGCGCTCTTCGACACCGGCGATGACCGACGGGAAGGGCGCATCGTCGATCTCGTGCGCGTCGTGCAGGCGAAGCAGGACGCGTCGGAGAGCGAGGATCGCTCCCTCGGTCCCGAAACGCGATCCATCCTCTCCGCCGGCACGCCCGACCCAGACTCCCACGGTGTAGCGCGCGGTGTAGCCGAAGGCCCAGTTGTCTCGCCAGTCGCTCGAGGTGCCGGTCTTGATCGCGCAGGGGAAGGGGCGTTCGAAGGGACCGCCGCGGCCAAAGGCGAGGGCGCGAGCTCGCGGGTCGGACAGGATGGAGTTGACGAAGAAGGCGGCGCGCCGTTCGATCACGCGCCTTCCCCCGAATGTCGAGTCCGCGTTGGCGGCGCGGCTGAGCGGCGCGCGCCGCGCCAGCAGTTCGCCGTTCGCGTCCTCCACCTCGAGGAGATCGACGCGAGGGCGCGCCAGGCCGCCGCGCGCGAGCACGGCGTACGCCTCGGTCAGCTCGAGCAGGGTGACCTCGCCCACCCCCAACGCGAGTCCGAGTCCGTAGCGGCTGGCCGGCTGGTCGAGGCTCGAAAGGCCGAGCGCCCGAAGCCGTGCGAGCAGCGCCTCCGGTCCGAGCGAGGCGAGGAGCGCGACCGCCGGCGTGTTCCACGAGTTGGCGAGCGCGAGTCGCGCGCGCACCGGTCCGTGCCATCCGCCCGCGTAGTTGCCCGGAGTGAAGCTCCCATCCGGCCCCGGAAAGGTGAGCGGCAGATCGGGGAGGAGCGATGCCGGATCCAATCCCTGCTCGAAGGCGAGCGCATACTCGAACGGCTTGAGTGCCGAGCCGGGTTGACGCCGCGCCAAGACCGCGTCGAACTGCCCGTGACGCGGATCGCGGTAGTCGGGCGAGCCGACCCATGCGCGCACCTCGTTCGTTTGATTCTCGATCACGACCACCGCGCCGTCGTCCGCGCCGCGCGCGCGGAGTTCCGAGATCGCGCCGCGCAGATCGTCACGCACGCCTGACTGGAGGTCCCGATCGATCGGCAGGCGCGCAACCGTCGCGGTCGGATAGGCCACCCTGACGCGCTCGGCCCAGTGCGGGGCCAAGGGCAGCTCGGCGCGGGGCGAAGACGCGAGCCCGAGCGGCGCTTCCTTCGCCGCCTCGCGCCGCGCGTGCGCAAGCGGCATCCGGTCCAGCACTCGATTGCGCGCTGCCATCGCCGCCTCCGGGTGACGGCGCGGATCGAAGCGCGCGGGCGACTGCGGGAGGGCGGCCAGTAGCGCCGCCTCCGGCAACGAGAGATGCGCCGCCGCATGATCGAAGTAGCACCGCGCCGCCGCCTCGACTCCCGAAAGGGTCGGGCCATAGGGAGCGCGATTGAGGTACTCGGCGAGTAGCTCACGCTTGGTGCAGTGCGCTTCCAACACCAACGCCCAGTAGAGCTGCCGGAGCTTCTCGGTCGGACTGAGCGGCCCGTAACTTCGATCGAGCAGCTTGACCAGCTGCTGCGTCAGGGTGGAGCCGCCCGAGACCGCATGCCCGGCGCGCAGGTTCTGCCCGGCGGCGCGCGCCACCGCCAGCGGAGCGATCCCCGGATGGTGGAAGAACCGCCGATCCTCCGCCGCCAAGGTTGCCGCGATCAGGGTCGAGTCGATCGCGGTCAGCGCGACCGGCAGGCAGGCGAGGTCGTCTCGCCCCAGCTCGGCGAGGGGACGGCCTTCCCGATCGGTCACGGTGAGGAGCGTCGACGGAATCGGTTCGGTCCAGCGCGGCGGAAGCGGCGTGAGCGCCGGCACCAACCAGAGCGCGACGCAAGTGACGCCCGCGATCGTCACGCCCGCAATCGTCGCGAGGCGAAGGGCGCGGCGCGCCAGGCGCGGAATCACTCGACCGTCACCACATCGGTGCCGGAGGTGGCGTACACCTCGGGACTGTAGAGCAGCTCGGCCCGCGCGCCGGGCGTGCCGAAGCGGCCCGGTGTGGTCGGCGTGATCGGGTAGTAGAGGTGGTAGATCCCGGCGCCGACCTCATCGGCGTAGAAGCGCACGCGATCGTCCCGCAGTTCGCGGTGGGTCACCGGGAAGCGCGCGTCGGTCGGCTCCTCGCTCGGCTCCTCCGGCTGCGTGAAGTCGTAGGCGACCGGCTCCTCCACCCCGAAGAGGGTGCGGCTCGAGGTCTTGAAGTCGAGGTTGACCGCCTCGCAGCCGGCCGGGAGCGGATCTTCGAGCATCAGGAAATCGCTGGCCTGCGGCACCACCACCGCGAGGTGGGCAAGCACCGGCTCTCCTCGCACCAGCTTCTTGAGCGGCACGCCGTTCACCGTGGTGTACTCGCGATAGATGGTGAGCCCTTCTTCGCGCGCCGGCAGTGCGAGGTCCGGCAGCGTTCGATCGAGCCTCAGGTCGTAGAAGATCGGCGACTGCCCGCCGGTTTCGACTTCCACGCCCAACGTCGGCTTGGACGGATCGGCCCGGCGCATCTTGAGGAGCTCGTCCAGCGTGTAGCGGCGCGCGAAGGGCGCGAGCTTCCCGGCCTCGAAGCGCACACCCTCCGGCCGCCCGAGCCCCATCACCACCCGCGCTTCGATCGGGAAGCGAAGGTTCTCCGCCTTGCTCGCGTACTCGGTCAGCGCGGCCAGGGCCCAGGCGTTCTCGTGCGTGTTGCCCCAGCGACCGTGTCGGCGCTCGAGCAGCAGCCAACGCACGAAGAGCGGCAAGAGCGGGTGATTAGTTTCGCGGCGTGAGAGGAGGAGCGTGGCGAGCGCCGTCGCGCGCACGCGATCGTCGCGCGAGGAGGCGTACATCGAGCCCCAACCAGGATGCAGCTCGACCAACGCGGCTTGCGACGCGGTGCGATCGATCGACTGCGCCGCGGTGTCGACCAGCCCTTTGATGTGGCCGCTGGCGAAGGCGCGAAGCTCCTTCTCGGCGGCGGGGCGGAGCGTGGTGGTCTGGCGGATCCGCGTCTCGTAGCGATCGTAGGCCAGGGCCAAGGCCATCTTGCCCGCGGTCCCGAGCTCATCCGCATAGGTGTAGAGCTTCTCGAGCGCGGCATCGTCGACCTGCACCTCGTCGCCGCCCGACGCCTCCAAGCGCAGCCAGCTGAGGAAGGCCTGCGTGTCCGGATCCAGCGCCGTTTCCTCGGTGCGGTCGAGATCCCCCGCGAGAAGTTGATCGGCCCGCGCGAGCAATCCCTCGGGCAGGGCAAGTCCGCTCGCGGCCGCGCGCGCGACGGTCCAAAGCGTGTACGCGTTCAAGTAGGCGCCGGCCGGGCCGCTCTCGGGCCAGAGGCGGAAGCCGTCGGCACTGTACTGGGCGTCGATCTGCGTGAGCCCGGCCGCGACCCGGCGATCGAGCGCCGCGGCGTCCAGCGTATCGGGAGGCAAGCGATCGAGGAGCGCGCGCCGCGTGAGCAGCCCCAGGATCTGCGAGTCGATCTGCTCGAGGCAGCCGTGCGGATATCCGGTGAGGTAATCGACCGCGGTGGCCAGACCGCCGAGGAGGGTCGGAGAGGCCGCGATGGTCAGCGCGCCGCCATCCTTGAGGCCCGGATCGGCGAGGTCGATCGACTCGCCGCCCTTGGGCGCGGCGACGCCGAAGGCCACCTCCACCTCGCGGTGGAGCGGCGGTGCCGCCGGCAGGTGACGCGTGACCCGGTCGACGAAGCGACCGTCGGTCGAACTCGCCTCGAGGGTGTAGCCGATGGTGCCCGAGCTGGGCGTATCGATCGGGAAGTCGACGCGCCAGTTTTCGCCGGGCGACAACTTGCGTCGAGCGTCGCTTCCCTTCACCAGTCGCGCCCCGGTCACGGTCGCGCGCACGCTGACCTCGAGCGGCTGCCCGCTGCGATTCCGCACCACCGCGCCTAGGCTCCAGGCGTCGCCCACCCGCACGAAGCGCGGAGCGGCCGCCTCGATTTCGAGCGGGCGCGAGACGGTGATGTGTCCCTCCGCCTCCGCGAACTCGCTCTTCTTCGTCACCGCAACCGCGCGCAGGCGGTAGCGCGTGAGGTCATCCGGCATCGGCACCGAGACGTGGGCGCGACCATCCGGTCCGACCACGATGCTTGCGTTCCAGTAGGCGGTGGCGCGGAAATTCGCGCGCGAGGGGAGCCCGCTCTTCGCCTCGGCCCCGCCGCCACCGGGCGAGCTCTTTCCCTTGTCGAGCGAAGGGGAGAGGCGGAGCTGGGTGCGAAGATCGTCGTCGATCACCTGCCCATGCCGTGCTCCGAAGAGCTGCGAGAGGGGATCGGCCGCGCGATCGCCGACCAAGGCGAGCACCGCCTCGTCTACCACCGCGAGGGTGATCTCCCCGGCGCTGGGCACTCCCTTCGCGTCGGTGAGGAGGAAGTCGACGCCGAGGCTGTCGCCCGGCGCGACCGTCTCGCGCTCGGGATGCAGTTCGAGCTTCGCTTCCCAATCGCCGTTCGACACGTTGAAGTAGGCATTGCCGCGCGCGTGGTAGGGGAGGAACTGCCGCGGGCCCTTCGCGCCCTCGGCCGGCTGGGAGGGCACCTTGTCGGGGCCGACCAGCACCGCGTCGATGGTCGCGCCGCCCGGCGCGAGGCCCAGGAGCGGTACCTCGATCCTGGGCGTGCCCGACAGGGACACGCGACGCGCGCGAATGAGGTCGCCGCTCTCGAGCAACACGAGCGCTTCCGCACCGCCGACCGGCGCGGGGATGACGAGCCGCACCGTGTCATCCGGCGCGTACTCGCTCTTCTCGGTGTCCAGGCTGAGCCCCCACGTGGTCGGACGGGCCGCGCTCGACACCTCGGGGCCGGAGACCCAAGCGCGCGCGCTGGCCGCGATCCGCTCCCCCTCGGGGAGTTTCGGAATGACGCGCAAGCGGTAGTCACCGGGGCCGGGCACCCGGACCGTGAGCTTGGCGGGCTCTGCGCCGCTCGTCAGCTCGTGGCGTGAGATCAAGGTGTCGGCGGGAAAGTTCTCGTAGTCGAAGAGGCCGCCCAGCCGGCGCACCCGGGCCGTCTTGTAGTCTTGCCGCCACAGCTCCGCGGTGGCGGCAATGCCGGCGCGGATGGTGCCCGCGGTATCGACCACCGCCCACTCCCACGAGACCTGATTGCTGCGCTCCTCCGGCTCGTCCCACAGAGTGTGCACGCCGACGCGGAGCGGACCGCGCACGACCATTAGGCCATCGGAGTCGAAGGCCGACTGATCGGCGAGATCTCGCGCGCCGATCTCGACGCTGAGGTAGGAGTCGGGGGTCTCGGGCGGGAGGACGATCGTCTGCTCGAGGTCGATCGCGCCATTCCTGTCGAGCGTGGCTTGACCTTCGCGCAACACGGTCGGCCCTTCGTAGCCGCGCTTGCGTTGATAGCCGCCGTCGCTCGGACGAAGCGTGACGGGCGGTTCATCGGTGAAGCTGTAGCCGTCCCAACCCGGCGGTTGCCATCCGCTCGGCGAGAGCGAGAGGAACCAGCGCACCGGCTGGCCGCCGAGCGCGCCGCCGGCGAAGTAGCGGAACTCGCCTCGGGCTTCCGCGGTGCCGCCGCTCAAGATCAAGCGCGGCCGTGCCTCGACCTTCGCCTGAAAGCGCGGCGCGCGGTATTCCTCGACCTGCACGCCGATCGAGCCGAGGGTGCGGCCATTGTCGTCGGGCGAGGGCTCGACCACCTCGAGCGCGTAGTAGCCGGTACGCGCGTTCTGCGGCAGGACGAAGTGGCCGCCGGCGGTGCCGAGCGGCGAGAGACTTGCCTGCGCCTTCTGCGGCGAATCCTCGTAGGCGTTGAGGCGAACCTCCACGCTCTTCATCTTGGAGAGGGCGAGACCCTTCGCGTCGACCTCACGCAGCCACAGCTTCCACTCGACGCGATCCCCCGGGCGATAGAGGGGGCGATCGGTCCAGAGCGCCGCGGCCGGCGGTGGCGTGGTGCGGAGCTCCTCGAGATTCCAGTCGTCGTAGATCGAGAGGGCGAGGAAGGCGCGATCGTCCTTCGTCTCGCAACGCGCGTAGCGCGGCACGCCGGTGGGGGCGAGGGTCGCAACCCCCGGCGTCCAGGCCAGGCCATCTTGATCGGTCACGCCCTTCCAGAGCGGCGCGGTCGGCGCGTGGCCCAGCGCGTCGGGGCCATCCCACAGCGAAACTCGGGCGCCCGCCACCGGCTGACCGCTCTTCAAGTCGGTAATCCAGAGGAGGCCGTGATCGCGCGCCATCCGTGCGGTGATGCCGAGCGAGGTCAGCTGCAGCAGGGTCGAAGTGCGAAGCGTTTCCGGCTCCTCCCCTTCGGGAAAGCGCGCGATCGCGCTCGCCTCGAGATAGAGGAGCGACGCATCGGCCGGACGGGCCGGCAGCTCGTCGATCTGCTTTCGCCAAATCAAGGTCGTGTCGGCGGCACTGGCCGTCTCCTTCCAAATCGTCGGGGTCATCCATCGCGTCGACCAGGAGGAAGGGTTGCGCCGCGGCGTCGACGAGAAGAAGATCCTCGGCCGCGAGCCGCGACGTGACGACGGGGCCATCGGAGATCGGCAGCCAGAGCCCCTTGATCGCGACCGCCTCGACGTTCTCCGCCTCGATCTCGAGCGCCTCGTCCGGACCCGGCATCATCGCGCCGGAGGAAGGCTCGATCTCGAGCCACGCCGCGTCGTGCGGCACGACCAGCAACTGCGTGAACGAGGTCTTGGAGCGCCGACCGAAGAGGTCGGGCATGCCGGCCGGCACGGTCACGCGCAGGCTCCGCCCGGCGGGCATCCGTCCTTCCACCCAGAGGTTGTTTGCGCCCGTCTCCCAGGCATTCAGCCGTCGCACCGGCGGGTCGAGCTTTAGGTACTTGAGGAGCGTGTCGGGATGGGTGGCGCTGCCTACGGTGAAGCCGAGGTAGTCCCGTCCCGCGCTCACCTCGCGCACGCCCGGCTCGCCCAGCGTGCGGAAGAGGATGTGCTGCGCGTCGCCCAGTCCAAGCTTCGAGCTGGCGAAGGGAAGATCGTTCGCGACCCGGACCTGGTAGATGTGATCGGCATCGAGTGGATGGCGCGCCTTCAGTCCGATGACCTGGGCGCGGTCGATCGACTCCTTGCCCAGTCGATCGGCCAGATCGTCCAGCTCCGACTGCTTCGGATCGTAGCGATCCAGTGCCACCTCTTCGGCGCGCGGTTCAGTCAGTCCCTCCTCGCCGCTCCAACGCCAGAGGGTGACCGCGCGCGCGGCGTCGGCGCGTGGCGCCTGATCGAAGAGAAGAAGAATCGGATCATCGGTGGGGAAGTTGCCGAGCTCGGGCAGGGTGCCGTCGGCTGCCTGCGTGTTGGGCGCGGGCGCCGGGGACGAGGCGAGGAGGCGCGGCCGCCGGAACTCGATCGTCCAACGAAGATCCTCGGCCAGCGCGCGGCCATCGAGGCTCTTCGTCCCCTTCGGGATCGTGACCTCGATCGCGGTGCCCGGGGCCGGCGCTTCATCCAGCTGGAAGGAGAGGGCGCGCGTGCCCAGCCAGGTGGCGGTTCCCTTGAGGCTGGGTTCGAGCTTCAGCACATTGCGCGCGGCGCGTCCGCGCTCGCCCAGCTTGACCATCGGCGCGTCGAAGGAGACGTCGATCGAGTAGAGCTCGCGCACGTCGCCGTTCGGCGTGGCCAGAACCACCGCGAGCGGCGCGCCCCCCTCGCCGCGCGAGAAGGCGGCGAGGAAGAGGGTCGAGAGCACGAAGAGGGCAAGCACGAACCGCTGCATGGGGCGCTCCATCCATGAAGCCATCGAGGCGATCTCCTGCGAGAGGGAAACGAGCCGGCCGGCTCGACGAACCACCACCGGATCCACGGTCAAATTGCGGCCCGAGGCTAACCGCTCGACCCCAAACTCGCCACACATTCGCGCGAGCTTTGGCGATTCGCGCGGCGCGCGCCGCTCATGGCGCCATTGACACCTCCGCGGGCCGCTCACTACGCTCGCACGAACCCAATCCAAAGGACCTGCGTGGCGAAGCGAGCACGATATCTTCTGCGCGTCCTGGCCGCGGTCGCGTGGAGCGACGGCGAGCTGGCGCCCGAGGAGGAGGCCTTCCTCCGCGATCTCGGGCGCGATCTTGCGCTCGAGCAGGACGAACAATCGGAGCTGGACCGACTGCTGGCCGCTCCCGCCAGCCGTGACGATTTCGAACGGTACACCCGCGAGTTCGAGCAGCACGTCGACTCGGCCGACGCGCGTCGCGAGCTGCTGGACGCGGTCGAGCGGCTGATCGCGATCGATCGCGTGCGGAAGCCGGAAGAACTCGACTGCCTCGGTCATCTGCGCGACTGGTTGGCCGAGGTGGAGAGCTCGCCCCTGCCGACGACCGGCGGCGTGCTCGAACGGCTGCGCGGCGGCGTGAACTCCGCCTGGCGCACGGTCGGCGCGCCGCTCGCCTGGGCTGAAAAGATGGGCCGGAACGTGGCCCAGTTGATCCTTCCGGGCAGCGGCGCGGAGCGGGTGCAGACCGAACGCCGCGACTTCGTCACCCTCTTCGGCGCGCTCCTCTCACGCGTGATCGATGCCGACGGGGTGGTTCGACCGGAGGAGCGTGCCGCCGTGCGCGACGCCCTCGGCGATCGCTTCGGCCTGAGTGAATCGGAGATCGAGTTCGTGCTGCGGTTGATCGCCGCGCGCGCCGCCGAGGGGGCCGATCGTCAACGCCTCTGCGCCGAGTTCAACCGCGTCTCCTCGCCGGAACAGCGGCTCGAGCTCCTACGCGCGCTCTTCGCCGCGGCCCGCGCCGACGGCGCGATCACCAACGAGGAGGAGGCGGAGGCGCGCCTCATCGCCAACTACCTCTGGATCGAAACGCAGGACTACACGCGAGTGCGACGCGAGGCGGGTTGGGGGGCGACCGCATGATCACGATCGATCGGAGACCGCTGCCGCGCAGTTTGCGCGTCGGTACTTCTTCCTTCAGTTCGACCGACTGGCACGGCGGCTTCTACCCGGTGGGCATGGCGCCGGGCGAGTTTCTCTCGCACTACGCCACCCAGCTCGACACGGTCGAGATCGACGCCACCTGGCACATGATGCCGGCGGTGCGCACGGTCAAGGGGTGGGCCGACAAGGTGCCGGACGGGTTCACCTTCTCGCTCAAGGTGCCGAAGCACATCACCCACGATCGCTACCTCGAGGATTGCGACGACGAGTGGAATCAGTTTCTGCGCGCGCTTGAACCGCTTGGGCCCAAGCTGGGGCCGGTGCTGCTCCAGTTTCAGTACTTCCCGAAGTCGAAGAACGCGGAGGAGTATCGGACCGGCGCCGACTTTCGTCGTCGCCTCGCGCACTTCCTCGAGCAAAAGCCGCGTGAGATGCGCGCGGTGGTCGAGGTGCGGAACTCCACCTGGTTGGGCGAGCCGCTCTACGATCTCCTGCGTGGCCACGGAGTCGCCCTCGCGCTCGTCGCCTTCTACACCATGCCGAGCGGGCCGGAACTCCTCCGTCGCGCCGACGCCCTGACCGCCGACTTCTCCTACCTGCGCTTCCTCGGCAATCACCGCGAGATGGACGACAAGGTCGCGCGCGCGCGGGAAGAGGGAAAGCGGCGCGGCGATTGGGATGAGTTGATCGTCGATCGCGGGGAAGAAGTGCGGGCCTGGATTCCGACCATTCGCTCGTTGCTCGACAAGCAGACCGACGTCTTCGCCTACTTCAACAATCACTACGCCGGCTTCGCGCCGGGTTCGATTGATCAGTTCTTGAAGCTGTGGGCCGAGTCGAGTGGGCCTCACCGTGGGAGCAGCGAGGAACGATAGGCGAACTCGAGTAAGGAGAAGTCCCGCCCATCCTGGGCTTCCCTGAGGCCGGCGATCGCGCTGTCCGCTCGAGCGCCACTTCCTGTTCGAAGCTGCCTCGGGACCTCTCCCGTCGCCCGCGCGGGGCGAAATGGAGGAGCCCGCCATCCGGCGAGCCCCCGAGGCAGAGTACGGATCCGACCCCCGTGTGACAACCGGAACGACGGAGTCTTGCATCGCGTTGTCGGCGAGGCAGAAAGCGCGACCACTTCATGTGTTTCATTGCCTCTTGACCTCTTGATCCGTACCCTCCCGCGAACTCGACTCGAACGAATGAACGGCTAGGGAAGGCGAGAGGCGGTGGAGATGGATCTCTTGGCGTTGGGCAAGGCGGCGATCCTGGGCCTGGTCGAAGGACTGACCGAGTTCATCCCGGTCTCGTCCACCGGGCACTTGATCGTGGTGCAGCACTGGCTCTCGCTCGCGGGAAAGAAGGAGAACGCCTTCGCCATCTTCATTCAGCTGGGCGCGATCCTGGCCGTGGTCTGGCACTACCGCGCGAAGTTGATCGAGCTGGCGGTGAGCTGGCCGCGTGATGCGCGCGCGCGTCTGCTGATTCTCAACCTGATCGTCGGCACCATCCCCGCCATCGTGATCGGCTTGCCCACCGACGATTGGGTCGAGGCGCATCTGTGGAAGCCCTTCCCGGTCGCACTGGCCTTCGTGCTCGGCGGGATCGCGATCTTGGTGATCGAGCGGATCTGTCGCCGCGCGCGCGTGAAGTCGATCGACGATATCCCGCTTCGTTTGGCGCTGGGCGTGGGCTTGATCCAGGTGCTGGCGATCCTCTTTCCCGGGGTGTCACGCTCGGGCGCGACCATCATGGGTGGACTCGCGCTCGGGCTCTCGCGCGGAGCCGCCACCGAGTTCTCCTTCTTCCTCGCGATCCCCGCGCTGGTCGGCGCCTCCGCGCTCAAGCTGATCGGCGTGCGCGACGAGATCGCGGCGAGCGACGCGCCGGTCTTCGCGGTCGGCTTCCTCGTCGCCTTCGTCTCCGCGCTCATCGTGGTGCGCGCACTCATCGGCTACGTCTCGAAGAAGGACTTCACGCCGTTCGCGTGGTACCGGATCGCCTTCGGGATCCTGCTGATCGTGCTCTACTGGAACGCGCGCGGCGGCTTCTAGGGCGCGACCACCTCGAACTCGTCCACCACCGGCCCGTCGAAGGAATCCCGCACCGAAATCAAGTCGGTCAGCGCGAGGTTCTCCGCGTAGGGCGTGACGGCGAGGTGGACGCGAAGTCGATAGCGACCGGGCGGCGCCTGCGTCGGGATCGGTAGCCAGTAGTCATCGCGATAGACCGCGCCCTCATCCCACAGATACGGCGGGTACCAGACTTCGAGCGGTTGGTGCATGCGGCCGAAGCGCAGGACCTCGCCCCGCCGCGCCTCGCGCCAGGCGCGATAGAGCCGGCCAAAGAGCGGATGGTCGAGCTTCGCGTCGCCGGTGATCGCCTCCGCGCGGAGGAAGGCCTCGACCGGCAGCGTCACGGGTCCGCGCTGGCGCCAGTAGCTCCGCAGATGCACGAAGCCGCCCGGGCGATAGCGGCCTCCATTCGAGTCGGCGAAGACGAGGCCGATCAGCTCGAGGCCGTCGGCCGGTGCGATCGAACTCGGCTGAATCCGGAGCGCGCGGGCCAGCTCCTCCCGCGAACGATTCGCCGCGTCGGACGCGGCGAGCACGCGGAGAGAGTCGCGCGAGGGGGGCGCCTCGCCGCTCACGACCGGAGCCGGGCACCACGCCGCCTCGTCGCGCGGCGGCCCTGCCTCGCGACGCACGCGGTAGATCCAGATCGAGTCCTCGCCGTAATCGAGCGTGTAGCGATCGGGCTCGGCGTCGAACTTCGCCTTTTGGGCCGGGAAGGTGCTGGGCGAAACGAAGGAGAGATACGACCGGAAGTAGCGCGGGTAGGTTTGGTTGAGCAGCACGTAGCGCACGTCGTAGGCCTCGATCCGTCGCCAGGTCTGAGCCGGCGAGACCAAGGGCTTCAAGATGGCCGAGGCATCGTAGGTCCGCGCGATCGCCTTATCATCGG
The DNA here is from genome assembly GCA_046327845.1 of Candidatus Eiseniibacteriota bacterium. Lineage (GTDB taxonomy): Bacteria > Eisenbacteria > RBG-16-71-46 > CAIMUX01 > CAIMUX01 > JADJQY01. The sequence continues at coordinate 16,514 of JAXLXQ010000031.1, forward strand.
CGGGTGAGGAGTGCTGATTGTAGGGGCAGAGCACGTAGTGGCGCGTGTAGGCCGGGATCTCGTAGCTGGTGATGGGGTCGCTCGCCACCGTCCTCGCGTCGGCCTCCATCGCATCGAGCGCGGCGAGAGCGCGCCGAAGCGGCAGGTTCTCTTCGAATGCGACGTGCCGCCCGGGTCCTTCTCCCCAGAAGCGCAAGGCGCCCGCGATCTGAAGCGCGAAGGCGAGAACGATTCCCGCGGTCACGAGAACGGCAAGGCCCCGGCGCGGAGTCGGCCGCTTTGCACGCGCCCTCGCCCAATCGGCGAGCCATCCGAGCGCGGGATAGATCGGCGCGACGTACATCACGCGGAAGAGGACCGAGTGCGCCTTCGCCTTCTCGACGATCGCGACCGCGAGCGGGTTCAGCACCACCAGCAGCATCACCGCGGTCGAGCCGAAGAGAAATGCCGCGCCGCGATCCCACCGCGCGTGGCGCAGCGCGAGCAGCCCCACGATCACGCCGAGCAGCCCCGGCCAACCGAACCATCGGGCGAGTGCGGTCGGCCCGAGCACCGCGAGCGGGCCGCCGAGCATGAGCAAACCCTGCGGATGATCGAAGAGCGGATTCGCACTCGAGTAGGTGCGCCCCACCTGCAAGAGCAGCAGCGGCACGAGCGCCAGACCGCTCGCGACCGGGAGGAGCAGCAGCGTTCGCCGCACCGGCTGCGGTTCGCGCAGGAAGAAGGCCCACGACCAGGTGAGGGCGAGGAGCGCGAGCAGACACTGGAGCGCGGAGAGAATGTGGACGCCCACCAAGATCGGAGCAGCGAGCGCGGCCACGAGGAGCAGCGCGCGTCCGCGGCGAGGGGGCGAGAAGGGGCGCCAGTCGGGCGGCGGCAGCTCGTCCGCGCGCGTCACATCCAACCACAGCGCCACCGCCCAGAGCGCGACCAGCGAATAGACCCACCCGACTCGGCTGGCGTACCCCAGATTCTGCAGAAAGCGATCGCGGTCGAAGAGGGTAGCGAGGGCGAAGGCAAAGGTACCGAAGGCCGCCGCCCGATGGGAGCGCAGCACGCGCCGCGTCGTCACGAAGAAGACCCAGAGGGCGAGCGGAGCCAAGAGGGTCGGCAGCGCCCGCCATAGATCGGTCGGTGCCACCCCGCTCAGTCGACAGACGAAGGCGGCCGCGAGGTGAAAGGCCGCGCGCCTCGGATCGGGCGCGAGGTTGCCGCCATCCGGGTAGGCCGCGACCGCCAGGTCGACCCGATCGGTCAGGAGCATCCGGTGCACGAAGGCGACGAAGTCGAGCGAGTCGTGTACCGTCCCGAGGCTGCCGCCGTCCTTCAGCATCCAGATGAAGACCGCGACCATGAGGCCCAGAACCCAACGGGTTGCCGCGACCCCACCGTCCGGCGACAGCACCTGGGCGCGCGCGCGATCCTGGTGCGTGCGCCAGATCCCCGCGAGGGCGGCGAACGCCGAGAGGCTGAGTTCGAGTTTGAGCGCGGTGCCGAGCGAGAGGTGGAGTGCGAGCGCCGACGCGTAGACCAATCCGAAGACGCCGGCACTCAGCAGAAACGCGGGGAGGAGCCGCTCGCTGCTTGGCGCCCTGCGTCGCAGCACGCCGATGGCCTGCGTGAGGAAGAGGCCGGGGAGCAGAAAGACCAGCCCTCCCGCGCCCCAGAAGAGCAGGTACGATCCGATGGTCACCGCGAAGCAGCTCGGACGGGGGATGGCATCGACGCGACTCTCCTCACGCTTCTCGGTCCGCCGCGCGGCCGCGCCCTGCTGTGGGCGAGTCGGCCCCGCGTCTCGTAGACTGGCGCGCGGATCTTGCCACTCGACCCGAGACGCGCGCAATGAACGAGGGAGAGAAGCCCATGACCCCAGTCGAACCCGAAGCGGTGCGAGCCGCGGCCGCCACGCTCGCGGGCGTGGCCCACCGCACGCCGGTCTTCACCTCACGCACCCTCGACCATCGGGTCGGCGGCTCGCTCTGCTTGAAGGGAGAGCACCTCCAGCGCACCGGTTCGTTCAAGTTCCGCGGCGCTTGGAATGCACTCTCCTCGCTCAGCGCCGAGGAGCGGGCGCGTGGCGTCCTCACCTACTCATCCGGCAACCACGCGGCCGCGCTCGCCTGCGCCGGGCGCGAGCTGGGCGTGCGCGTGGTCGTCGCGTTGCCCACGAACGCGCTTCCGCTCAAGCGCGACGCGGTCGTCGGCTACGGCGCGGAGATCGTGCCCTGCGATCCCAACGAGCGCGAGGAGGTCGGACGCCGCGTGGCCCAGGAACGCGGACTGATCGTGATTCCGCCCTACGATCACGAGGCGATCATCGCCGGCCAGGGGACGGCGGCGCTCGAGCTGCTGCGCGAGGTTGGCGATCTCGATCTCGTCATGACGCCGGTTGGAGGCGGCGGCCTGCTCGCCGGCTCTGCGCTCGCCGCGGAGTTGCACGCCCGCGAAGGCGGAGCGCGTGCCCGTGTCTTTGGGGTCGAGCCGGCGATCGCGGACGATGCGCATCGCTCGATGCACGCCGGCCACATCGTGCGACTCGAGACCACGCCCGACACGATCGCCGACGGACTGCGCACGCGCTATCTCGGCGAGCGCAACTTCGCGGTGATCCATCGCCACGTCGAGGACATCGTGACCGTGACCGAGGCGGAGATTCTGGACGCGGTGCGCTGGCTCTGGCTCCGGATGAAGCTCCTGGTGGAGCCGAGCGGCGCGGTGCCCCTGGCGGCGGTGCTCGCGGGGAAGTTCGATCTTCGCGGACGGCGCGCCGGGCTCATCTTGAGCGGGGGGAACGCCGATCCCACGGCGCTCGCCCCGCTGCTTCACTCGATGCCGCTTCCTTAGGTGCTGCCCTTCACGAGTGGAGTTCGCGCGCTCAAGGCGCGGCTCACTGGTAGAGCGACTTCACCTTTCCCCACGAGCCGGCCACGATCGGCGCGTCCGGCACGCCGCTCGGATTCGGGGAGGAGGCGAGGATGCCGATGCCGAGCCCGGTCACCGCTTCCCAACCTACGATCGAGGACACTGGCTGCCAGCCCGCCGGTTCGAAGCCGATCCCCGCGCGGACATTGGTGAGCGGGTTCGCGCCGGTCGATCCCGACTGATCCGCCGCCATGAACCAACCGTTCACGTGCTCCGGCCAGTTGCCCCAAATGCCGACCCAGAACGGCCCGGGCTGATACTGCCCGCCGACCACCTCGACCACGTGACGGCCGATCGATGGCCAGGTCGCGATCTCGCCGAGATTGAGGTCTGTGGCCACGTACCGAACCGATCCCGGCTGTCCGAGGTGATCATTCCAGATGTAGACGTTGGCGAGCTGCCCGTTGTAGTTGCCGATCTGCGTGAGATCGAAGGCCACGCCACACACGGTCAACGGCCCGGTGAACTGGTCCGCGAAGGCACCCCAGTAGGGCGGCCACTCGCCAAGGTTCTTCCAGGAGATCGCGTTTTCGTAGCCGCCGTCGGTGCGCAGAATGAGCGGCGCGCAGTCGGAGCTCGACGCGCCGGTGAGTAAGCCGGTGCCGGAGCCGATCGACGTGGTGGACGGGCCTTCGGCGCGCGCCGAGGTCAAGGCGAGCGAGGTGACGAAGAGCGTGACGAGAATGCAGTGGGAGCGGTGCATGGGAAACCTCCCGTTTTCAGTCGCCGATTGAGCTTCGTCTGGGGGGAGGCGAAGGGGATGACTCGAACGGCAAGCAGCATAGCTCCGCGGGGGGGGAGCAGGAAATTCGCCGCGCTTGACCCCGCTTCCAGGGCACGGAAGAATCTCCCGATGGCATTCCACTCCTCCTCTCCGTCCTCCGTTGCCGCGACTCCGGTCTTCATGCTGGCAGGCGGGCTTGGTACGCGTCTTCGCGCGGTCGAGTCGGGACCTAAGGCGATCGCGCCGGTGGCGAGTCGTCCGTTTGCGAGCTACCTCTTGAGGCTGCTGGCGCGGCAGGGCTTCACCCGCGTGCACCTGCTGCTGGGCGTCGGTGCGGATGCGGTGCGCGACGCGCTGCCGGAGCTGTCGCGGCTCTCGCGGCTTCCACTCGATGCGTTCACCGTGTCGACCGAGACCAGCCCGCTCGGCACGGGCGGTGCCGTCGCCCTGGCCCGCGAGGCGGCCGGAGAGATCACGCTTCTCGTCAATGCCGATTCCTTCGCCGAGGCGGCCTACGACGCGATGCTGGCCGAGCACCGTCAGCGCCCGGACGATCGCGCGGTCACGCTCCTCGCGATCTGGCAGGAGGATCGCGCGGACTACGGGGGCCTTCTTCTCGACGACGACGATCGCGTCCGCGCGTTTCGCGAGAAGGGGGAGCGCGACCCGGGCTGGATCAACGGCGGCGCCTACCTCCTCTCGCGTCGCGTGATCGAAGAGCTGCCCCCGGGTGCAAGCAGCCTCGAGCGCGAGCTGCTGCCGCGCCTCGCCGATGGGGGCCGCCTCTATGCGCATCGCTCGCGCGGCTTCTTCCGCGACATCGGCACCCCGGAGCGACTGGCACTGGCCGAGGCGGAGTTTCCGGCGGTTGCGGCACGGCTCGGGCTGTAGCCGACCCTAAACAACTGGCGGACTTGAGCCGAAACCAGAACGGCGGCCCACGACCGCCGTCTGGACTCGGCATCTTCTTTGGAGGCTCCGCTTGAGCGCCTTGCCCGCCACGCAACACGACGAAGACATCCGTCAGGCCCTGGAGGCACGCATCGCCTCGGGGGGGCTCGAACTTCCGCTTCTGCCCGACGCGGTCATGCAGATCCTGAACCTCTGCCAATCGCCCGACTCGAGCGCCTCGGCGCTCTCCGCCGCGATCCACCGCGACCCTGCGCTCGCCGGGCACATCATCCGCGTCAGCAACTCGCCGGCCTATTACCCGGGCACGCCGATCGTGTCGTTGCAGCAGGCCATCGGGCGGCTCGGTCAGCGCGCGATCGCCGAGATCGCGGTGCTGATTTCGGTCAAGGGCTCCGTGCTCAACCTGCCGGCCTTCGCGCCGGAGATGGCGGCGCTTTGGAAGCACGCCGCGGCGGCGGGAGCGTGGGCGCGCGAGATCGCACGGCAGCGGCGGCGACCGGTCGATGCGGCGCTCCTCTGCGGGCTACTGCAGAACGTGGGCGTACCGGTGATCCTGAAAGCGCTGGCCGGCCTCGCGAAGGAGATCGGGACCACGCTGGAGAAGTCCGAAGCGCTCGCGCTGGCGGACGAGTATCACGCCGAGGTAGGCGCGCAGCTCGCGCGCCGCTGGTCGCTCCCCAGCGCGGTGAGCGAGGCGATTCGCCATCACCACACGATCACGGGCTGCGACGTCGGCTGCGATGACGCGCGCATGACCACGCTCTCCGACTTCCTCGCTCGGCTCACCCTGGAGGAGACCGATCCGGAACGCCTCTCGGCGCACGATGCCTACGCCGAACTAAACCTCTACCTCGACGACGTCGCCGCCCTGGTCGCGAAGCAGTCGATCATCGTCGAGTTCGTGGAGACGATGCGATGAGCCTGCCCGAGCCGCCCGGCGTGCCGCGCTACGACTTCGTCATCATCGGTTCGGGGCCGGCCGGGCAGAAGGCCGCGGTGCAGGCGGCCAAGGCGGGGCGCCGCGTGCTCGTGATCGAGCAGGACCGGAAGGTGGGGGGATCTGCGTTCATCGCGGCACCATTCCGAGCAAGGCGCTCCGCGAAACGACGGTGATTCTAAGCCGCTTTCAGACCCGCGCGGCCAAGGCCGCCGACGGCACGCCCCGGCCGCCACCCAGCTCTCCGAGTTGATCGATCGGGTCGACCGGGTGATCGATGCCCACGCCGGAAGCATGGCCGCGCATCTCGACGCTCACGGGGTGGAGGTCGCCCACGGACGCGGGCGATTCCTCGGGCCCCACGAGGTCGAGATCGAAACGCCGCGCGGACAGAAGCGCTGCGTGCACGGCGAGGTGATCGTGATCGCGGCCGGTTCGAAGCCGCGGCGTCCGCCGCAGGTGCCGATCGACCATGAGCACATCCTCGATAGCGATTCGATCCTCTCGCTGACCTACCTGCCGGAGTCGCTCCTGGTCTTGGGCGGTGGCGTCATCGCCTCGGAGTACGCCTCCATCTTCGCCGCGCTCGGTGTGCGCGTCACGCTGATCGATCGCGCGCCGCGACCGCTTTCCTTCCTCGATGCCGAACTGACCGACCGCTTCGTCGCGCGCTTCTGCGCGCTCGGCGGCGTCTACCTCGGCAACGACGGCGTGGAGGAGGTCCAGTGGAATGGGTTCGATGCGGTCAAGGTGCGGACGCAATCGGGCTGCGAGCTTTCGGCGGAGAAGCTGTTTTGCGCGCTCGGCCGCGAGGCGGCGGTCGATCGGCTCAACCTCGGCGCGGTCGGCTTGGCGCCGAACGAGCGTGGGCATCTCGCGGTCAACGATCACTGCCAGACTTCGGTGCCGCACATCTACGCGGTCGGAGATGTGATCGGGCCGCCTTCGCTCGCGTCCTCGTCCGCGGCGCAGGGGAGGCGCGCGGTGCTGCACGCGCTCGGCACTCCCGACTCCGCGCCTTCGCACCTGATCCCGGTCGGCATCTACTCGATCCCCGAGATGGCCGCGGTCGGCCTCACTGAAGAAGAGGCGCGGAAGCGCCATGGCGAGGTGCGGATCGGCCGGGCCGAGTTCCGCGAACTCTCACGCGCGCAGATCTCGGGCGAAACCGATGGCCTCTTGAAGTTGGTGGTCGCCCCTGATGGCAAGACGCTCCTCGGCGTGCACATCGTCGGCGAGGGGTCGACCGAGCTGGTGCACGTCGGTCAGATGGCGCTTCTCACCAACTCGAGCATCGACATCTTCGTCGAGAACATCTTCAACTTCCCGACGCTGGCCGAGGGGTATCGCGTAGCCGCGCTCGAGGTGGCCGAAGCGAGCGCAAGCGAGCGCCGCGCGGCGTAGAACCGGCGCGGCGCGCTGGCGTCGTCGATCGATCGCTAGCGGTAGAGCGACTTCACTCGACCGAAGCTGCCCACCACGATCGGAGCGTCCGGCACTCCCGAGGGTGTGAGCGGAACCGCCTCGACGCCGATCCCCACCGCGACCACCGTCGACCAGACGGATGCCACTGGCTGCCAGTTCGGCGGGAATCCGCTGGCGATGATGTCGGTCATCGGCACGTGAGTCGACGGGCCGTTCGTGTCGGCCGCCAAGTACCACGCGTTGGGCTCACCCGGCCAGTTTCCCCAAACGCCGGCCCACCACGATCCGGACACGTTCACGGCGGCGGGGAGCGGCACGAGGATTCGCGAAACGTTCGGCCAGAAGGCGATCGGCCAGGGAGAGAAGTCGTACAGCACGTAGAGGACGTTCCCCGGGATGTCGCCAGACTCACCGACCGCATTGTCCCAGAGATAGAAGTCGGCGGTCTGTCCATCCTCGAAGGGTCCGTCCTGGGTCAGATCGGCGACGAAGGCGCAGATGGACTTCGCGCCCTGGTACTGCTCCGCGAAGGCACCGTAGTAGGGAGCGTGCACGCCGCCGGTTCGCCACGAGACCCCGGACTCGTACGTGGCATCGGCGTGGAGGTAGATCGGAGCGCAGTTGCTCGGGATGTCGGAGAGGGTTCCAGGCGCTCCCGTCGACTGCAGACTCACCGGCTCGGCGGTGGCCAGCGCGGGCGCGAGGGTGGCGATGAGGGCGAAACAGAAACGCATGCGCATGGGTCCTCCTTCTTCGTGGCATCGATCGAACGCCCACGGGCAGAGGACTGCGCGGGGGGCTCGTGGGCACCGACACCGGGTGCCGACACGAGCGCGCAGTGATCAGGTTTGAGCGGAGCGATCATAGGCTCGGCACGCGCCTCCCCAAAAGCAAATTTCGCCCTGTCGCCTTCTCTGGCGCGCCGGCCTTGACCACTCCTCGCTCGCCACGCATCATCCGCCCTCGCGTGGCCAGTTGCAGCTTTGGTCTCATGTCACGATGAGGAGCCGATGATCGTTCGCGCCAAGGCGCCGCTCAGGATCAGCTTCTGCGGCGGCGGCACCGATGTTTCTCCCTATCCGGAAGAGCGCGGCGGCGTCGTGCTCTCCGCCACCATCGACAAGTACGCCTACGCCTCGCTGCGCCCGCGCGCCGATCGCGTGGTGCAGGTCACCTCGCTCGACTACGACCTGACGCGCGGCTATCCGCTGGGGGAGAAGCTCGCCCCGGACGGCGAGCTCGACCTGGTGAAGGGGGTCTTGAACTTCTTCCAGTTCGAGACCGAAGCGGGGCTTCCCTCCGGTTGCGACATCTTCATCCACAGCGACGCACCGCCAGGGAGTGGGCTCGGCTCGTCGTCCACCATGGTGACCGCGCTCTGCGGCGTGGTCTCGGAGTGGGCGCGCGCGCCGCTCACGCCCTACGAGATCGCGGAGCTGACCTATCGAATCGAGCGGGTCGACCTCAAGATCGCGGGCGGGCGACAGGATCAGTACGCGGCCACCTTTGGCGGTTTCAACTTCATGGAGTTTCATGCCGACCACACGGTGGTGAATCCTCTTCGCCTCCGGCGCGACACGCAGAACGAACTCGAGTACGCGCTCCTTCTCTGTTACACCGGCGGCACGCGCCTCTCGGCCCACATCGTCGAGAACCAGACCAAGAGCTACGTTGCGCGGAAGGAAGCGGTGGTCGCCTCGCTCGACACGATGAAGGGGCTGACCCTCGAGATGAAGGCGCTGCTTCTCCGCGATCGCATCGTCGAGTTCGGCGAGCGGCTCCACACCGCGTGGGAGGCGAAGAAGCGGCTTGATGCCGGCATCTCGAACCCGACGATCGACTCGCTCTACGCGTTGGCCCGCGACAAGGGCGCGATCGGCGGGAAGATCTTGGGTGCGGGCGGCGGCGGGTTCCTCCTCGTCCTCACCCCCTTCGAGCAGAAGCACCACGTGGCCCAGGCGCTCGAATCCGAGGGCGGAAAGATCGTTCCCTTCGCCTTCGAAGGGCGTGGACTTCAGACCTGGACGGCCAAGGGTTGAGTCGGCGCGCGGCCTCGATCGAGCGGATGCGGTGAGCGGATGAGGCTCGGCATGGTCGGCACCGCCTGGCCGATGCGCGGCGGCATCGCGCAGTACAACGCGCTCCTCGCGCGCGAGCTGGCCAAGCGCAACGAGGTCACGCTCGTTTCCTTCACGCGGCAGTATCCCGACTTCCTCTTTCCGGGGAAGAGTCAGATCGATACGAGCGAGGATCCGCTGCGCTTCCCGGCCACGCCGCTCGTCGACTCGATCGGTCCGTGGAGCTGGGGCCGCGCGATCGATCACCTGAAGCGACAGCGGCCGGACGGCCTCGTCATGAAGTACTGGATGCCCTTCTTCGCGCCGGCCTACGGCTGGATTGCGCGCGGTGTGCGCGGCGCGGGACCGCGGGCGCTCGATGGCGCGCGACCGCGGGTGGTGGCGATCTTGGACAACCTGATTCCGCACGAGCGCCGCCCGTTCGACACGGCGCTCACGCGCTGGTTCATGGGTGGGGTCGATGCCTACATCACGCAGTCGAAGTCGGTGCGCGACGATCTCCTAAAGATGGACCCGAATGCGCGCTACCTCGAGGTGACGCACCCGGTCTACAACCTCTTCGGCGACCGCGTCGAGAAGAGCGAGGCGCGACGACGGCTCGGCTACGACGCGCACGAGCCGCTGCTCCTCTTCTTCGGCTTCGTGCGCGCCTACAAGGGGCTGGATGTGCTGCTCGACGCGATGCCGGCGGTGCGGCGCGAACTCCCGGCGCGACTCCTCGTGCTGGGTGAGTTCTACGAGCCGAAGGGAGAGACCGAGCAGAAGATCGCGAGCCTCGGCCTTTCCGACTGCGTCACGCTGCGCGACGACTACGTGCCCAACGAGGAAGTCGGGCTCGTCTTCTCCGCCGCCGATCTCATCGTGCTGCCCTATCGCTCCGCCACCCAGAGCGGGATCGTTCCGATTGCCTGGCAACTCGAGCGGCCGGTACTCTGCACCGATGTCGGCGGACTGGCCGAAGTGGTCGAGGACGGCGTGACCGGGATGGTGGTGCCTCCGCTCGATCCGGGCGCGCTCGCCGCCGCGATCCTGCGTTACTACCGCGACGGTCTGGAGGAGCGCTTCGTGCCCGCGATTCGACGCGAACGCGAGCGCTATTCCTGGGATCGGATGGTCGAGGCGGTCGAGACCCTGGTGCGCGGCTGAGCCCCGACGCAGGCGACCGGGCCGCGCAGACAGGGAACGCGGGCGAATCCAAGTTGGGAGGTGCGATGCTTTCGCGCGACGAGGTGGTGGCCCGAATCGAGGAGTCGATTCGCGTGCACCGCGCGCTGATCGAACAGGCGGAAACGCTCCGCGCGATGGCGACCGCGTGGACCGACGCGATCCGCGCGGGCAACCAGAATCCTCTTCTTTGGCAACGGCGGCTCGGCGGCCGACGCGCAGCACTGGGCCTGCGAGCTTTCCGGCCGCTTCTACCTCGAGAGGAAGCCGGTGCCGGCTCAGGCGCTCACCGTCAACAGCTCCAACCTCACCGCCATCGCCAACGACTACGGCTATGACGAGGTCTTCATCCGTCAGCTCGAAGGCGTGGGGAAGCGCGGCGACGTTGCGGTCGGCATCTCGACCAGCGGCAACTCGGTCAGCGTGATCAAGGCGCTCAAGAAAGCGCGCGAGCTGGGGCTCGTGACCATGGGCTTCACGGGGCGGAGTGGCGGCGAGATGCGCAGCCTCGTCGATCACTGGCTCGGCATCGACTCGACCGACACGCCGCGCATCCAGGAGGGACACGAGCTCGCCGGGCACCTGGTCTGCGAGCTGACCGAACGCGCGCTCTTCGAGGAGTAGCAGGGAAGGGGCAAGACAGGGACGCACCGATGATCGAGCGGGGAGCTCCAGGTTCGGAACGGCATCTCTCCTCACGCGACCGGCGGCTCCTCTGGGGCTGCCTCCTGGTCGCCGTTCTCTCGCTGGCGATCGGCTTCTATCTCTTCCCGCGCGTCAATCCGGAAGCGTCGATCCAGTTCAAGGTCGATCGCCGGAGTTCGGAGCCCGTCGCGCGCGCGATGGTGGATCGCCTGGCGTCTTTGCCCGCCGGCAGCAAGCATGCCTCCAACTTCACCTACGACGATGAAACCAAGGTCTTCCTCGAGCGCACTCTCGGGGTGGAGCAGGCGAACGCGCTCCTCGGCGGTGAACTCCACGCCTGGCGCTGGAGTCATCGCTGGTTCCGTCCGCTCGAGAAGGAAGAGTGGCGCGTCGAGGTGGCGACGACCGGCGAGGTGGTCGGCCTCGAGCACCTGATCGAGGAAGAGGCGAGTGGGACCGAACTGCCGCAGGACTCGGCGCGAGTCGTGGCGGAACACTTCCTGGTCGCCGCGCTCGCCCTTGATCTCGCGAAGCTGGAGTTCTTGGACGCCAAGAGCGAGCGGCATCCGCATCGCGTGGACCACACCTTCACCTGGAAAGTGCGGGGCGCCGAGTGGGCCGGGAGCACCGATCGTCGTGAGGTGCGCGTGCAAGGGGGCGCGATCGGCGCCTATCGCGAGTACCTGAAGGTGCCCGACGCTTGGCGGCGGGACTACGAGAAGCTCCGCTCCCACAACGACGGCGCGGCCGCGGTGGCGGCGGCCTTCCTCTTCCTCACGGTCGGCGCCGCCGTGGTGGTGCTGCTGCAGCGCCTTCGCCTAGGCGACGTGCGCTGGAACACCGCCGCGACCTTCGCGGGGATCGGCGTCGTGCTCACGATCCTCGCCTCGCTCAACTCGTTTCCGTCCGATCTCTACGACTACGACACCACCGAGTCGTTCGCCGGTTTCTTAAGCACCCGCATCTTCGGCGACATCCTGCGCGGATTCGCCGTCGGGGTCTTCATCCTGATCGTGGTGGGCGCGGGCGAGGCGCTCTATCGCGAGGCCTATCCGACCAAGATGAGCGTCACGAATTTCTTCTCCCGGCGCGGCCTCCGCACGCGGCGCTTCCTGCTTTCCTCACTCCTCGGGCTCACCCTGACCTGCTTCTTCTTCGCCTACCAGGAGCTGTTCTACACCGTGGCGAAGAGCCTGGGCGCGTGGGCGCCGATGGAGGTGCCCTACACCGAGCTGTTCAACACAGCGTTTCCGTGGATCTTCGTTCTACTGATCGGCTTTCTCCCCGCGGTGACCGAGGAGTCGATGTCGCGCATGTTCTCGATTCCGCTGGTCGCGCGCTTCGTCCGCACGCCCGGCGTGGCCATCGTGCTGCCCGCGCTCATCTGGGGCTTCGCCCACTCGAACTACCCGAACCAGCCCTTCTACATTCGAGGCGTCGAGGTGAGCCTGGCCGGCATTCTGATCGGCTGGTTGATGGTGCGGGTCAACATCGGCACCACCCTGATCTGGCACTTCACCGTCGATGCGCTCTACACCTCGGTGCTCCTCTACGGCTCGAAGAACCTCTACTACATCGTCTCGGCGACCCTGGCCGGTTGCGTGATGCTGCTGCCGATCGGGTACGCGGTGGTGAGCTATCTCCGAAGCGGCCACTTCGAGGAGCCGGATGGTCTCCTGAACAGCGACGAGGGGCCGGTCCTTCTGCCGACGCCGTCGCCACCGATCGAACCGGTTTTCAACTTGCCCACGCGGTGGAGCGGCGGCGCCCGCGCCGTCACCACGGTGGCCGTGCTCGCGTCGCTGCTCTTGCTTCTGTTGCCTTCGGCCAAGCTGGACGGCGGCGCGGATCTTCGGATTCCGCGAACCGAGGTGTTCGATCAGGCGCGTTACCAGCTGCGGCGCATCGGCGAGGAGCCCGACTCCTTCCGGGTGCTGCTCGCCACCGACTCCGCGCTCGAGGCGGCCGCGGGGCGTTACGTCCTGCAGCACGGCGGCATCGATCGATTGAACGAGATCAGTGCGCGCTACTCGCTCCTCTTCCGCTGGCGCGCGCGCTACTACCAACCGCTTTCGCCGCGCGAGGTGTGGGTCGACCTCGACCCGAAGCAAGGCCACCTCGTCGCGCTCGACCGTTCGTTGGCCGAGGCGGAGTCGCTTCCCTCGCTCGACTCGGATCAAGCGAGAGCGGTCGCGCTCGGCTTCCTGCGCGAGTGCGGCGTCGACTCGACCGGACTCGATCTTGCCGAGTCGTCCACCGAGAATCGCCCGAAGCGGCTCGACCACACCTTCATCTGGGAGGCGCGCGAAGGAGACCCGCGCAATGTGGGGGAGGCGCGGCATCGCGTGAAGGTGGTGGTGCAGGGGTCGCGGGTCGGAAGCTACGAGTCGTGGCTCAAGCTGCCGGAGCACTGGGTGCGTGAGCACGAACGCCGCGATCTTGCTTGGGTCGGGCGTCTGCTCGCGATGGTGCTGGTGTCCGGCGGGCTGATGGGACTCGTCATCTGGCGTCTGGTGCAGGGACATCGGCGCGGCGAGACGCGGTGGGCGCGCTGCATGATCGCGGCCCTACCGGTCGGCGTGATCGGGCTCCTCGCAAGCTTGAATGCCTGGCCGAAGGTGCTCGCCAACTACAACACGAGCATTCCGGCGAACGTCTTCATGGTCACCGCGGTGGTCGGAGTGGTGTTGGGCTTCGTGGTGAGCGTTCTCCTTTCCGCGGTGGCGTTGGCCGCGGCCACGACCTACTTCCCGAGCGCGCTCGCGCTCTGGCACTCGCGCCCACGCCGCCTGCTCCTGCGGGATGCCGCCCTCGCCGCGCTGCTGACTCTGGCGGGCGCGCTGACCCTCGATCACCTCGAGGGAGTGCTGCTGAAACAGTGGCCTGCCTACGTTCCCGTCATGGCCACGAGCATGGTTGCGCCGCTCATGACCGTGCAGCCGTGGTTCGAGATCGTGGCCCACGCAATTCGGCTCACCGTCTTCGCGCTCGGCCTCGTCGGCGGCTTGATCGGAATCGCGCGCGACGAGCGCGAACGCCCGTGGCTGGTCGCGCTCGGGTTGGTCGCGACCGCGCTCGCCATGGTGCCGCTCCACGCGCACGGTGCGGGCGAAGTCGGCGCCGCCTTCCTCGTCTCGCTGCTCGATCTGGTCGGCGCGGCGCTGCTGGTGCGGTTCGTGCTCCGCGACAACGTGCTGGCCTATCCGCTCGCGATTTACTTGGTCTTCGCGCTGCAGGGAGTCTGGCCCTTCCTCACCGCGAGCGGGCCTGAGTTCCGGACGCAGGGGATGATCGCGGCCGCGCTCCTCGCGCTCCCCTTGCTTGGCCTCGTGCTGGGCGGGCGCGGAAAGGATCCGCGCGCCACATGACGAAGGGTCGCCTCGAAGCGTTCAGCGACGGCGTGATCGCCATCCTGATCACGATCATGGTGCTCGAGCTCAAGCCGCCCGAGGGGAGCGACTGGGCGGCGCTCCGCGAGGTGCTGCCGCACTTCCTGAGCTACCTCCTGAGCTTCGCCTACCTCGGCATCTACTGGAACAACCACCATCACATGCTGCACGCGACCGACCGCATCAACGGCCGCGTGCTCCTGGCCAATCTGAATCTGCTCTTCTGGCTTTCGCTCATCTCCTTCGCCACTGCCTGGATGGGGGAGAGCCACTTCGCGCCGCTGCCGACGGTGGTGTATGGCGTGGTGCTGATTCTGAGCGCCATCTCGTACACGATTCTCCAGCACACCATCCTCGCGTGTCAGGGCCCCAACTCTCGCTTGTCGCAGGCGGTGGGGAACGACGTGAAGGGGAAGGTGTCGGTCGCGCTCTACGCGCTGGCCATCGTGACCGCCCTCTGGCTTCCGTGGATTGCGCATCTCCTCTACACGGCGGTCGCATTGATGTGGCTCATCCCCGACACGCGGATCGAGCGGCGGCTCTCGGCGAAGACGGAGTAGAGCCCGCGCGCTACGCCCCGCCCGACAGCGCGCGAATCGTCCCGCCGATCCACTGGATGACGAGGAAGTTGAAGCGACCGATGAGGAGCGACACGCGTCCCATCACGGTGTAGCCGAAGGCGGCGCCGAAGCCGAGCATCAGGAACCAGATCCCGACGCGGCTCATCTTGCCGACCGCTCCCTTGTGCTCGACCGAGAAGAAGAAGTAGATCAGCACGGTCAGCACACCGACGAACATCACGATCGAGTTCCAGGCGCCGAGGGCGGTGCCACCGCCCGAGAGGTCGACCATGGTGGCGGCGCTTTGCGGCAGCACCTCGCCTTGCAGCTTCTGCACCATGTTGATCCCGACGTAGTAGCCGACGTAGAGCGCGAGCGACGAGCGCGCCCACCACGCGATCTTGGGGATGTAGCGCGTATACAAGTTGAACCCGACCAGCCCCGCGAACAAGAGGTGCGCGTTGGTCGCGGTCACGCCGTCGGTCACGAGCGGCATCCAGAGGTTGGGCCGAAGCGTCTGGTCGAGCGTAATCCCGATGTAGTAGCCGAGCGACACGCCGGCGAAGAGCGCCTCGGCGAAGCGGAAGAAGGGATTGTCGCGGTAGAGGAAGCTCATGAGGCAGAGGGTGAGGAGTGCCGCCACCCAGGTGCCGAAGAACTCATAGCCTGCCATCGTGTCCCCCTATGCTTTCTTCTGGCGCCGGCTGGCGAAGTAGGCGACGTTGCCGATCACGATGAACCCGATGATCACGAGGTGATCGATGGTCTGGACATCCATCCCCTTGCTCGCGGTTTGGAGCATCGGGTTGGAGTAGGCCTTCTGCGTGACCGGGTAGCCTTCCTTGAGCAGCTTCTCGTACTCCGACGCGCCCTTGAGGCCGCCGAGCAGACCGATCATCTGCTTGGCCTCGAGATAGGCGTAGTACTTGGGCGCCGAGACCGCGGTACAACCGACCGCGACCGGAATGCCGAACTGCGCGTTGATCAGATTCGCCCACCACTCACCGATGATGCCGGTCGCGATCGAGACGGCGAGCTGCGCGTTCTTCGCTCCCTTGACCCGTTGCATCAGCGGAAGGTTCGCGAGCGGAGTGCCGTTGGTATCGCCGGGGAAGGCCTGGGAGAAATCCTCCGCCAGGAGCTTCATCGACGCCTGCCCGCCGTCCTTGTAGCCGAGGTTGACGTAGTCGACCCCGTACTGTGCCTCGGGGAACTCGGCCGCGATGCGGGCAATCGAGTTGTTGAGCGCGGTCAATCCGCCGAGCGGGTAGAGCGCCAGCGTCACCACCTTGATCTTGCGCAGCAGGCAGTGACGCAGCACGGCGTCGGCCATCGGATCGTTCTCCGCGCCGGTGGTCGGGCCGTAGTCATAGGAGAGGACCACGACGTCGTCGGGACCGAGGGTCTCGATCTTGTCGTAGATGCTCTTGACCGGCGGGGTGATCGAGACGGGGAATCCGATCGGCAGGAGGATCGGCAGGATGGTGCCGAGCGCGACCAGCAGGAAGATCCAACGCCGGTCGATCGTGGTCAGTCGAGAGAGATTCATTGGCTTCTCCTACTCGCTCTTCTCGAGGCCGAGATACGACCGTTCGATTCCGAGGATGACGCGAAGCGAGAGGGAGGCGGCGCCTAGCGCGGCCCCGATGATGATCCCGCGCTGCGCCGCGCCGTTCGGCGTCTGCATCAACCACTCGGTGAGGTGGGGCAGCCACTTCTTTCCTCCCAGCATCGACTCACCGATCGGGATGCGGCCGAGCATCACGATGACCGCCGCGATCAGCAGGATGGTCGCCTCGACGTTCCGGATGCGGAACGCGCGGAAGGCGGCCGAGGCGATGTAGAAGGCGAGGAGCGCAAACATGGTGGCCTGGAGAGGAGTGAAGAGGTAGTTCGAGCCCCAAGCGAACGGGGTCGGCGTGCCGCTCTCGAAGTTGCCGATCCCCGGGAGGCCGAACCATCGTCCCGCGCCGGCCGCGCCGAAGAAGCCCATGAAGACCATGCCGAAGAGAAGCACGACCGCATAGAGCCATCCCTTGTCGCGCCGCTCGATCTTCTTCACGTTGCTCTGCACGACGTTGACCACGCCTAAGAGCAGCGCGAAGCCGGAGACGATCACCATGTCCTGCTCGAGCCAGTTGGCCGGCAGCTTCACCACGCTGGCCGTCTCCTTGAAGAAGAACGCGACCACCGGGATCATGCCGGCGAAAAAGGTCAAGAGGAGCGGAAGTCGAAGTCGCCAGAACATGCTTGGTTCACTCCTGCGTCCGGTTTGGGTTCGGAGAGTGGGCGAAAGGAATCACGCGCGCGTCCGTCACTGGATGGAGAAGAACGCCCGGAAGGCCGGCAGCGCGTGGACCGTCTCGAGGATGGTGCCGATCACGATCATGGCCGCCACCACCGCCTTGATCCAATCCTGTCCCTTGATGCTGCCGAGCATCGCGGGCTCGCGCGCGAGATAGGCGCCGGCGGCGTACAGCTCCTCGCCGATCAGGGTGTAGTCGCAGGCGCAGACGAAGAAGGGGAGCTGCGCCACCTCGGCGGTGCCGGCGATCTGGATCGCGCCGCTCGCTTGACCGGTCTCGGCCAGGAGCAGCGACTCAGCGTAGAAAGAGCCGATCAGGAAGTTCGCCGCCGGCTTCTCGCGCACCATCGTGCCCGAGACCGCCGCGGTGTAGGCGAACTGGTCGTAGGTCACGTAGTGCACGATCGACTCGTTGTAGAGGTCGGGGCGCCCGGCCTGCATGTAGGCCTCGCGCACCGTCTCCCGCGCGGAGGCGAAGGTGAGCGGATCCTTGTTCGGCACGTCCAGTTCGGTCGCGTAGTTCGCGGTCATCTTGGCGACGTGTGAGAGCACCGCCAGTGAGGCGATCGTTTGGTTCTCGTCGATCGACATGATGCCGGGAACGTAGAGCACCTTCTTGCCCAGCTCAGTGGCGCGCCCGACCGCTTCATCGATGGCGTTTAGTCCGGCGATGCGTCGGATGAAGAGGTTGCCGCCCGAGCGCGCGCGCTGGATGAAGTAGAGCACCAGCGCGCAGAAGGCGAGGAAGAGGAGAAGGGCGTTGAACCGCGATTCGTCGAAGTAGTCCATGCGATCTCTCCCTGGGCTTCGAACTGGTCTACTGGTTTTCCGTGTTGAAGCAGGGCCAGGCCAGGCTGACCGAGAAGGCAAGCGAGAGGACGACGAGCACCAAGAGAATGGTGCGTGCCACGCCCAGTAGCTTGAGCCACAGCCCGGCTGGAGCGCGAGGCAGAGGGCGGCCGCGCCGATCTGCGCTGTCACGCGGCCCAGCCCGTGCACGCGCCGGCGCACCGCCTGCACCTCGCGAAAGAGCGCGGGCAGCCGCTTCGCGCGCGTCGCTTCGGTCAGCTGCTCGAGCGCCTCCCGCGTGTGGTCGTCCTGCATGACCTCCTCCGGGTAGCGGTATCCGGTGGCGAGCACGTGGTAGATCCGCGCCTTGATCGCCACCTCGTCCCAGATCGGATTGCTCTTGGCGGTGGCCAGGTCGATGGCGCGCTCGATCGCGGCGAAGCCGTTCGCCGCTTCTTCGGCCGGACGGTGACGGAGCACGGTGGCGAAGACCCGCGCGAAGCCGTGAAGCCCCATCGCGCCCACCTTGAGCGGCGGTTGCTGCGTGGCGTCGGCCAGGCTCTCCGCCTCGGCCGCCTCCGCCAGGAGCGTATCGAGCTCGCGCGCGGTCAGGCTCTCGAGGGCGTGGGCGTCCCGCACCAACGCGTCGTTCAGGTTGAAGAGGGCGTAGGCCCGCTGCCACGGCAGCATCGATCCTTCGAGGGCGCGAGCGAGCATGCCGCGCGCCTCGACCAGTCGTCCTTCGCGGGCCAGCGCCTCGCCGTAGGAGAGGCGCGCATTGGTCTGCCACTCATCGTCGAGCGCCTCCGAGGCGAGCGCGCCGTTCCAGAGCAGCTTGGCCAGGCCGAACTGCTGGCGAAAGGAGGCGACATGTCCCAGAAGGGCGAGCGCGGTGGCGCGGTCCGCATCGGCGGTTTCGTTCGAGAGGAGGAGCGCCGCGATCTGCGCTTCGGCGGCGTCGAGGTTTCGCGGCAGGGTGTCCTGGATCTCGGCGATCGAAGCTCGCGGCGCTGGGTCCGGGCGCTCTCCACCGGCGGCTCCGGCAAGATCGAGGAGCGCGTCAGCGGCCGCGGCCGAGACCAGCGCGAAGAGGTCCGCGCCGCAGAAGAAGCCCAGCTCGACGACGCGCTGGAGGGAGATCTTGGTTTTGCCGGAGAGGATTTCGCTGAGCGAGGAGGGGGACAGCTGAACGTCGCGGGCAAGGTCTTTTGAGGTGTAACCCATCTCGGCGATCGCGCGTGAAAGCACTGCCGCCGCCTGCTTGAGGCGAATCTCGCCCTGCATGCACCCTCCTCCCCAATCCCGGCGTGCGGAGACTAGCACGGACCCACGCCACCGCCGACGACTCGATTCGGTGCGCCGAACCGGAGGGGCGGGCGGCGCTAGGCCGTCTCGATCCGGGGGAAGAGGGGCCGGCCGGACGCAGCGGGGTGCCGGGCGCGAGTCCGCCCCACGCCAACCTCGCGCGCACCGATCGTGGAGTCGGCCGAGCCTTCCAGCCCGCGCGCGACCAGTAGGTCGGCGCGGTCGAGCACGCCGAGGCGATGAAGCAGCTCGCCGCACTTGCCCGGCATCACCGGCGAGAGGAGCAGCCCCGCGATCCTGAGCGCTTCCGCCGAGAGGTAGAGGGTGGTCGCGACGCCGGGCTGCCCGGGTTCCTTGGCCGCCTTCCAGGGCGCCTTCACCTCGAGGTACTTGTTGACCGCGCGCACCAGCTGGAAGGTGTCCTCGATCGCCTGGTGCAGCTTCACCTCGCGCGCGGAGGCGACCGCGCTCGTGACGGTGGCGCGAGCGCGCGCGATCAGCTCCTCGTCCACCGCCGTCGTCTCCGCCATCGCCGGCACCTTGGCCTCGGCGTAGTTCTGGATCATCCGCTCGACGCGGTTCAGGCAGTTGCCGAGGTCGTTCGCCAGGTCGGAGTTGATTCGTCCGATCAGCGCCTCCTCGGTGAACTCCGAGTCCTGCCCCACCACCATGTCGCGCATCAGGAAGTAGCGGAAGGCGTCGACGCCGTAGGTGTCGAGCAGGTCGAGCGGCTTGACCGCGTTGCCGAGCGACTTTCCCATCTTGGTTTCGCCCACCAGCCACCAGCCGTGCGCGAGGATGGTGCGCGGGAGCGGCAGCCCGGCCGCCCGTAGCATTGTCGACCAGTAGACCGAGTGGGTGGTGAGGATGTCCTTGCCGATCAAGTGCATCGACGCCGGCCACCACGGTCCGCTCGCGCTCGAGAGCCCCTCGACCGCGCTGTAGTAGTTGATGAGCGCGTCGAACCAAACGTAGGTCACATAGTCGGGATCGAAGGGGAGAGGGATGCCCCAGCGCAGGCGCGCGGCGGGACGGCTGATGCAGAGATCGCCCAGCGGCTTCTTCAAGAAGCCGAGCACCTCGTTCCGTCGGGTTTCCGGCTGCAGGAACTCCGGGTTCGCTTGGATGTGGCCGATCAGCCACTCCTGGTACTTCCCCATGCGGAAGAAGTAGTTCTCCTCGGTGATCGGCACGACCGGACGGCCGCAGGCGGGGCACTTGCCGTCGACCACGTCCTTCTCGGTCCAGAAGCGCTCGTCCGGCACGCAGTAGAGTCCCTCGTACCGCTCCTTGTAGATCTCGCCCTTTTCGTAGAGCTCGTTCAGCACGCGCTGCACGACCGCCTTGTGTCGCGGCTCGGTGGTGCGGATGAAGTCGTCGTTCGAGATCCAGAGGCGCCGCCAGACGGCGCGAAAGCGCTCCGCCATTTCGTCGGTGTGGGTCTGCGGATCGACGCCGCGCGCTTCGGCCGCCTGCTGCACCTTCTGCCCGTGCTCGTCGGTGCCGGTGAGGAAGCGGGTTTCCTCGCCGAAGAGGCGGTGGAAGCGGGCGAGGGTGTCGGCCAGCACCGTGCAGTAGGCGTGACCGACGTGCGGCTCGTCGTTCACGTAGTAGATCGGCGTCGTGACGTAGAACTGCGGTGGCGCCTCCGACATGGTCACTTCTTCCGCTTGGCCGCGGCCTTCTTGGCCAGCGGAGCGTCGGCGCTCTTCGCGATCTGGATCGCCCAGGCGAGGGTGTTGTCGTTCGGCAGCGTCTGAATCAACGTCGCGAGGAGCGCGTCGGGGTCTTGCCCCTGCTTCGCCGCGAGCGCGGCCTCGGCCGCGACCCGAGCGTCTCCCTCCGCCTCCCAATGCGCCTCGAGCGCGGGGAGCCACGCCTCCGGCTCGGGCCGGCCGGCCAAGGTTTCGATCACCGCGGCATGCACCTCGTCGTCCGGCAACTGCTCGTAGACGTCGAGAAGCAGCCGCGTGCGATAGGGAGTGAGGGCTGGCTTCAAGCTGCGCACGAGCCCGATGCCGTCGGAGAGGTCGAGCTCGCCCCCCTCCGGCCAGCGTCCCCCGGAGAGGACCTCGACGCAGAGGCTTTCCGCCTCGGTGTAGCGAAAGCCGATCGCTACCTGGAAGAGGTTGGTCCGCTCCTGCGCGCGGAGAGGCGTGCCGTCGGCCCAATGTCCCTGACGGAGCGCCAGGCGCAGTTCGGCGGAGAGGGCCGGGCACTTGAGCGCCAGCCCTTGGATCGCGGTGTCGAGCCGCGCGGCGGGGGTGGCGCTGTTGATCGACTGATCGAGGGTGTCGCAGGCGAGGCGGGTCTCGCCGCGAGCCGCGGTGCCGACCACCAGGGCGATGCCGAGCGCGAGCTCCGCGACGAGCGCGGACCTCGTGCCCGGGCGGCGGCGGTCGAGCGCTGGGGTACGCGCGGCGCGCGGCCGCGTGGAGGCGGTTCGAATCGAGGGCATGGCAGCTCCCAGGTTGAGCGGGCTTGCGGATAGGAAACGTGGAGGAGCATTCCCGATCGAGGCAGGAAGGTCAAGGCCGGCGCGCCTTGACCCGATCCGAGGTGCTTCCTAGACTGCCCGAGCTTTGGGCCGCGTGCGACCTCGGCTCCTGAAAGGTCGCGGAGGCCCATGCGCTCCTCTCTGGTGAAGTGGTGTCCGGCGGAAGGAAGGTCCCGTAGTGCTCTTCGATCCGGTCCAAGAGACGGTGCTCGCGAACGGCCTCAAGGTGCTCGGCGTCGATCGACCCGAAAGCCCGACCGCGACGGTGCAGGTCTGGTACAAGGTCGGCTCGCGCAACGAGCGGCCGGGCATTACCGGCATCTCGCACATCTTCGAGCACTTGATGTTCAAGGGGACGGCGCGCTATCCCAAGGGCGCCTTCGATCGCATCCTGCAAGAAAATGGGATGAGCAACAACGCCTTCACCAGCCACGACTACACCGCCTACTACGAGGTGCTGGCCTCCGATCGAATCGAGATCGCGATGGAGCTGGAGGCGGATCGCATGCAGGGACTCCTGCTCGATCCCGACGAATTTCGGGCGGAGCTGGGGGTCATCCGCGAGGAGCGGCGCCAGACGCGCGAGGATCCGCCCTACGGCCTCCTCATGGAATCGATCGAGGCGACCGCCTTCACCGCGCACCCGTATCACTGGCCGATCATCGGCTGGATGACCGATCTAGAGACGATCGAGCTGGAGGACGTGCAACGCTACTACCGCGACTTCTACCGTCCGAACAACGCGGTGCTGATCGTGGTCGGAGACGCGCGCTTCGAGCGGGTGGTGGAGCAGGCCGAGCGCTTCTTCGGTCAGATCGAGCGCGGGCCGGAGATCGCGCCCCTTCGCGTGCGCGAGCCGGAACAGCGCGGCGAGCGCACCACCAGCATCAAGAAGTCGGTGCAGCTGCCCGGCCTCATCCTCGCCTATCGCGCCCCGCGCTCGACCGAGTTCGACGCGAAGGTGCTGAACGTGATCGAGTTTCTCCTCTTCCACGGCCGCTCGAGTCGCCTCTACCAGCGCCTGGTCTACCGCGAGCAGCTGGCCACCGAGCTGGGGGGCGGCGTGCACATGCGGAAGGACCCCTCGCTCTTCGTGTTCCGCGCGACCGCGCGTCCCGGCGTCGCCATCGAGCGGGTCAAGGACGCGATCGACGCGGAATTGAAACGGCTGGTCGACGAGCCGATCTCGAGCGCCGAGCTGGCCAAGGCGCACCGGGCGATCGAGGCCGACTTCCTCTTCTCGCAGGAGAGCCACTACGAGCTCGCCCACAACCTGGGCGCCGAGGAATGTCGAAGCAGTTGGCGCGAGTACGAGCGGTACCTCGAGGAGAACCTCAAGGTGACGGCGGAGGACGTGGCGCGGATCGCGGGCCAGGTGCTGCGCGACACCTTCCGCACCGTGGGCTACCTCGTTCCCGAGCGTGGCGCGAACGGAGGGGCGAGCGCATGAGCGAGTCCATTCACTTCCCGGTCATCGAGCGCACGCTCCCCAACGGGCTTCGGGTCTTCCTCCTGGAGCGGCCGAAGCTGCCCCTCCTTTCGCTCACCCTGCTGCTCCCCTCCGGCGTCAACGCAGAGGGGACAGGGGAGGCGGGGCTTGCCCACCTCACCGCCTCACTCCTGCCGCAAGGCACGCTCCATCGCAACGCGCTCCGCCTGGCCGAGGATGTCGACGCCCTGGGGGCGTCGCTCGGCGCGCACTCCGACTTCGACTACTCCTCGGTCGGTCTCTCCTGCCTCGCACGCGACGCACGCCAGGCGATCGAACTTCTCGCCGAGGTGGTGACGACGGCGGCGCTGGCCGAGGCCGAGATCGCGCGCAAGCGCCACGATCTCCTCTCGCTTCTCGAGCGACGAAAGGACGATCTGGTTGATCGCGTGCGCACTCGCTTCGGCGAGCTGATCTTCGAGGGGCACGCCTACAGCCACCCGCGATTGGGTTATCCCGAGTCGGTCGCGAGCTTGAGCGACGAGACGATTCGTCGCTTCTACCAGCAGCACTACCAACCGCGCGGCGCGATGCTCGCGGTGGTCGGCCACTTCGAAAGCGCCTCGCTGCTCGCCCAACTCGAGGCGGCCTTCGGTGCGTGGCCGGCGCTGCCGGGGCAATCCTCCGTCACGCCACCCTCGCTCCGCGGTGGCAGCGTGCGGGTCGAGCGCATCCAGAAGGACGAGGTGAGCCAGGCCACGCTCCGCGTCGGAGCCCCCGGATTTCGTCGTGACGATCCCGACTACGCGGCGGCGCACCTGCTGAACTACGTGCTCGGTGGCAGCGGCTTCGGCAGTCGTCTGATGAAGAACCTCCGTGAGGAGAAGGGGCTGACCTACGGCGCGTCTTCCAGCTTCCACACTCGCCGCGACGCCGGCTACTTCATCTCCGGCCTGCAAACCAGCCTTGACCACATGAACGAGGCGCTCCGCGAGCTGATCCACGAGATCGTGACCGTGCGCGATCACGGCATCACCGAAGCGGAGCTGACTTGGGCCAAGCGGTACTTCACCGGCAGCCTCCCGCTCTCCTTCCAGACCAACGATCAGCTCGCGACCCACGTGCTCGAGCAGGCGCTCTACGGTTTGGAGCCTGAGTTCTGGCTGGCCGACATCGAGCGCATGAAGGCCGCGACGCTTAGCGAGGTGAACGCGGTGGCGCGCCGCTACCTCAGGATCGAGGAGTCGACGATCGTCGTGCTCGCAGACTTCCGGAACCACGAACTCGAGGTGCCGGCGATCTAGCGCGAACGGCGGATCGCTCTCGGCACGCCGGGCGAGCCCGGCCCAGCGAGAATGGTCTCGGTCAGGCTCGGTCCGATCCGCGGTGCCTCCTCGCGCCACACCACGATCCGCCACGGGCCCTGACCCGCGCGGGTGAGTTCGAAGGTCATGCGTCCTTCGCGACTCGATACCGCTCGCCCCGAGCTTCGGTCGCTCGCGAGCAGCGGTTCCGCATCGAGCAGGTAGTGACGTTGCACCTCGTGCAGCTCGACGAAGGCGTGGCGCGCCCGCTCGGGATCCAGGTACTGCGCCCGCCCGATCTCCCAGGCGCACTCGACGCGAGAGACGCGCGGATCACGGAGCCATGAACCCAGCCCGGCCGCCACCTCCGGCTGGGTCCAGGACGCCTCGGCGTGCCCCTGCCCGCAGCCGAGGAGCACCATCGAGTCGTCCCAGGTGCCAGCCACCGCGGCGGAGTCCATCGCCTGAAGCCCCGCCGCGAGATTCCAGATGCAATCCTCGGGGTTCTTGACCTCGCGGTAGCGGAAGGGGCGAGTCGAAACTCGAGTCGCGCCGCGCGGCCCCAGCGATCCCTGGCCTCGATTCGCAAGCGTTGGAGCCCGCTCGCCAACTCGTCGACGGGGAGCCTTTCTCCGCCGCGCGCGCCGCGCCCCAGCTCGGTGGTCCAGCTGCAGGCGGCGGATGGGAGCGATCCGTCTTCGGGGTCGATCGCACGGGCCATGAGGTCACTCCCTCGGCCCTGCTCGATCCAAAGCGCGCGGCCGGGGAGCAGCACCTCGATCCGCGGTGCGCGGTCGGGCTCCACCATCACCTCGATCGTGGCGGAGTCGCCCAGCATGACCCCGTCGCGGAGAGCGCAGGCGGTGAATCGGGCGCGCGTTGCGTTGCCATTCTCCGGCCCCGGCCAGACGAGCGACCAGGGCTCGGCGCGGGCGGTCCCGAGCGGCGACCCGTTTCGGAAGAAGCGCACCTCGCGCACCGTCGCGTCTCCGGGCGGAGCGACCTTGAGTTCGACCTCGCCCGCCACCGTTTGCCCCGCGAGCGGCGAGAGCCAGCGGAGCGCGGCCTCCTCGCCTCCTCCGCGGGGCCGATTCGGGTGGCGACCGCATCCTCCCAACATCACGAGCGCGAAGAGCAGCCCGGCCAGCGTCAACACGAACGCATAGCCGAAGCCCCAGATCGTCGCGACGCGCATCCCTCGCATGGTGACCTCCTTTCGACGCCCAATGCCGAGAGGAGCGAGAAGCGTGCCGCCGCCCAAACGCAAACGGCCCCTCTCCGCGAGGGAGAGGGGCCGCTCATCAGAAGCGACTGCTCGCGACTAGTGCTGGATGACCAGCTTCTGCGTCACGCTGGTGCCGGCCGCGTCGAGGCGCGCGAAGTACACTCCCGCCGGAAGTGATGACACGTTGACCTCTTCGTTCTCGACCGTGGCCATCATGTAGCCGTCCTTCACCGGCAGCACCTTCCGCCCGTTGGCGTCGTAGATGCCGAGGCTGAAGTCGCCCGCGCTGCGGAGGCCGTAGCGCAGGATGGTCTTCTCGCTCGCCGGGTTGCCGAACACCTTGAGCATGCTCGGACGGATCGGCAGGGTCTCGCCAACCGCGGTGGTGCCGAGGTTCGAGATGTCGACCTCCCAGAAGCCGCGACCGTGGGTCGAGATGCGAACGAAGTTGTTCGCGTCGTTGATCCGGATGTCGCTCACCACCACGTGCGGCAGACCATTGTTGAACGGCGCCCAGTTGGTGCCGCCGTCGAACGAGACGTACATGCCGAGGTCGGACGCGACGAACACCCAGCTCGGGTGCGCCTCGCTCACCTCGACCGCATTCAGCGGCTCGTTCGGCAGTCCGGCGTCGATCGCGAACCAGTTCAAGCCCTGATCGGTGGTCTTGTAGATCTGGTTGATCGTCGAGCTGTAGGTCGCGCAGGTGGCGTAGAGGGTGTTCTCGTCACTCGGATCCCAGGTCACGTCGCTGATGGTGTTGCCGCTGTTCAAACCGGTCACGCGGTTGGTCCAGGTGACGCCGTGGTCGGTCGAGAAGTAGATCTTGCCGGCGTGGGCGTCGGCCATGATGTTCGTGTTGCTCGGGCTCTGCGAGATCGCGCGGCTCTCGCCGGTCGCGGTGTAGCCGGCCACCGCCGCCCAGTTGTTCGCCTGGTTGGTGCTCCGGTACATCGTCGTGTTGTGGCTGGTCCAGATCCAGGTGTGATCGGCCAGGTCGAGCCAAGTCGGCGTCTCCCACGGGCCGGAGTTGCCGATGCCCGAGTTCTTGCTGAACCAGTTGACGTTGTCGATCGTGCGGTAGTGCTGGCCGTTGTAGATCTCGCCGTACATGGTGTTGGCCTGGATCGGGTCGGCCTCGCACTGGAAGCCGTCGCCGCCCAGGTTGTTCTTCCATGTCAGGCTGTTGTCGTACTGCCAGGTGCCGTTGTCCTGCAGACCGCCGAGCGCGCGGGTCGGCAGCGCCTTCGACGAGCCCATGGCGTAGAACTGGGTCGTG
Organism: Candidatus Eiseniibacteriota bacterium; assembly: GCA_046327845.1. GTDB lineage: Bacteria > Eisenbacteria > RBG-16-71-46 > CAIMUX01 > CAIMUX01 > JADJQY01. The sequence continues at coordinate 43,403 of JAXLXQ010000031.1, forward strand.
ACCAGACCGGCGTTCTTCCCGGTGAAGGTGTCGCCGGCATTGGTGCTCTTCCACACGCCGCCGTCGGAGCCAACCCAGAAGATGTTGTTGTCGCTCGGGGCCCACGCGGTCGCGTGGTGATCGACGTGGATCGAGCCGGACCAGTTCGAGAAGGTGGTGCCGCCGTTGACCGAGCGATAGAACTCCACGCCGCCCGAGAAGAGGGTCGTGGTGTCGGTCTGGCGCATGTCGAGCGTGAAGTCGTACCAACCCTGATTGCCGTAGTGGCTGCCGGTGAAGACCTGGGTCCAACCGTAGCCGCCGTCGGTCGACTTCCAGATGCGCATGGTCGTGCCGCCGTTGTTCGCCGAGAAGTAGACGGTGTTCGGATCGGCGTTGGTCAGGCAGAAGCGGCAGGTGACCGGGATGCCGACCATCTCCTCGGAGGTCATGGTCCAGGTGGCGCCGTCATCGGTCGAGATGTAGAAGCCGGCGTTGGCGCCGGGAGGGCTGCCGCAGGCGAACCAGGTGTCGGTCGTGCCGCGCTTCATCTCGATGTCCCACCAGTCGAGGGCGTTCACCACCTCGCTGAAGCTCACGCCCTGATCGGTCGAGCGCCAGAGGTGGCTGCCGCCGACCATCAGCACGCCGGAGTTGGCGTTGTATCGGATGCAGTTGAAGTCGACGCCCTGGTTGATGTTGTAGGTGAGGCCAGTCGTACTCCAGGTCACGCCCGCGCGTCGGTCGAGACGAAGACGCCGGCGCCGTGCACCGCCGTCGATGTTGCCGAAGCTCTCACCGGTCGTGATCCAGAGGCGGTTCGGGTTGCCGCTGTCGATCGCGATGCCTGGAACCGAGAGGTGGGGAGGTCGTCGGTCATCACAGCACCCGCACGTCGTGCCGCCATCGACCGTCTTCCACAGGCCGCCGCTGGCGAAGCCGGCGTAGACGATGTTCGGGTTGGTCAGGTGAATCGCGATGGCGAGGCGGCGACCGGTCAGGTTGGCCGGGCCGATGCTGAGCAGATCTCGCCAGGCGACCACAGTTCTCCATCTGCTTGAGGTCCTGGTGGCCTCCAGCGACGCCGGCCGGCATGTTTCCGCCGGTCAGCGAGAGTCGGGAAGCGACGCCCGACGAAGTCCTTGAACCGGTTGAAGGGGAAGAAGCCGTCTCCTTCTCTTCCTGCGCGCCGGCCACGGAGGACTCCGGCTCGTGCGTCTGGTAGTAGGAATCGACCAGTAATTCAGAAAGTCCTGGGTGGTCTTCAGCTCTTCTGCCCGGGCCGATTGACCCGTCGTGCAGACTCCCAGGACCGCCAGCGCAGCCAGGCTTTGGCGGGCATTGCGCATGTGCTCGACACTCTTTTCGGCGGGTGAACGAACGCTCCGTGGCTGGGGACACAGCTCGGACCGGGCAGGGTGAGACGGGAATATTGTAGGGGTTTCAGTTTACCGAAGGACAGGGGGATTCTGACCGGGACGCTGATCACTTCCGGAACAGCTCCCCGATCGAGGACGCCCTCGTGGATCGCTCAATCGCGGATGCCAGCATCGGGGCAATGGAGCAAACCCGCACCTTTGGGTGCATTTGCTCCGGACGGAGGGAGGAGTCGGTCACTTACAGCTCCTTGATCTTCCGGCCGGTCGAGGCGACGGAGGGCGCTCTCGGTCAGGACCCCGTGGGTGATGGCCAGGTAGATCTCCTCCCGTGCCCCCGCCTTGACCAGCGCACCCAGCTGGTCGAGGACGCTCCCCGCGATGATGTCGTCGATCACGATCAGGACCCAGCTTCCACGGATCTCACCGACGACATGGTGGTCTCGGTCGATCGAAGCCGAGCCGGCGCTTGTGCATCAGGACGAGCGGCAGGCCGAGCGCCTCGGCGTACTTCCGGCCATCTTCACCGCCCCTCGTCCGGGGCGACGATGACAACGTCCTTCCGCTTCTTCCCGCGAAAGTGCTCGGAGAGCACCGGCACCGCGGTCGGAGGATCGACTGGGATATTGAAGAAGCCCTGGATGGCGGCGGCGTGGATGTCGACGTAGATCACCCGGGTGGTGCCGAGCGCTTCGAGCGTCTCCGCCACCACCTTGGCGCTGATCGCCTTAGCGGCCGCAGGCCATCCGCTCCCCTGTCGCGCGTAGGGGAAATAAGGGGACGACCGCGGTGATCGAGTGGGCCGGAGCGCGACGGAACGCGTCGACGTAGAGGAAGAGCTCCATCAAGTGGTCGTTGACCGGCACGCCGCAGGGCTGGATCGGGAAGATGTCGTCGCCGCGCACCGAGTCTTCGATGATCACGTGGGTCTCGGAGTCGGGCAGCTGCGTGGTGTGACAGACGCCTAGTCGTGCCTTGAGCGCCCGCGCCACCGCCTCGGCCAGCGGCCGATTGGCCGAGCCGGAGAAGACGCAGAGTGGGTGGGGCGTCTTCTTCGTGTGAGATCGCTTGGCGGCGGGCATCGCTACTCCCATTGGCTGTCCGTTGCCACGTGCCGAGACACCGAGGTGCATGTCCCTCTCGCAGGTCGGCATCTTACGATTCGAGCTGCAGCGCGGTCATCTCGATCGAAGCGACCGGCCGCGGTTATCGACACCTGAGGGTCGACGCGTGCTAGAGTTTCGGCCCAGACATCCTCCGGGGTGGATGTCGATGTGGAGGCCTGCCGCGATGAAGCGCCTTCGCACCTGCTGGTTTGCTGCTGGTCATGCTCTGGGCTGCAATGAGGACGACACCACCAGGCGGAAGCCGCTGACACCACCCCACCGGCGCAGGTCGCTATCCGGCCGAGGTCAACGCGGCGCGAGCGGTGGTCGTGACCTGGAGGGCGCCGGGGGACGATGGGTTGGACGGAGCCGCAACGCGGTACTCGCTTCGCTGCTCTCGACCCCGATCGACGAAACGAACTGGACCACGGCAACCGTGACTCCCGCCGACAGCGCCCGACCCGCCGGGCAGCTGGAAGCCAGACCATCTCCGGCTTCACACTTGGCACTTGGTATCTCGCTCTAAAGTCCGCGGATGAGGCCGGCAATTGGTCAGTGCTGTCGAACGTGGTGCGCGTGTCCCTGGTGGATTCGGTCGCGCCCGCGCGGGTGAGTAATCTCGCCGTCGCCTCGGCCACCTTAGACAGCGTGGTGCTCCGGTGGACCGCGCCGGCTGACGACGGTCCTAGCGGGCGCGCGGAGAGCTACGATCTCCGCTACGCCGCCGACGCGATTGACGCGGCGAATTGGGACGCAGCCACCCCGGTTCCGTCCGTGCCGGGACCCCGTTCGCCGGGGAGCGCGGAGGAGTTCACCGTGACCGGGCTTCCGCGGGCGACCCTCCGCCACTTCGCGCTGCGCGCGCGGGACCCGTCGGGCAACTGGTCCGAACCCTCGAACGACGTGGCGGCCGGGGTCGCTGCGACGACGCAGCTGACCTTCTCGACCTTCCACTCCCTCGGCGTGGGATCCCGGAGTGGTCGCCCGACGGGGCGCGAATTCTTCAATGCCGATTGGGACGCGGTGGGTTGGTCGGAGATCTACGTGATCGGAGCCGGTGGCGGGGCGGTGACCGTGCTCACCGAGACCGAAATCTACTTCGGCGATGGAAGCTGGTCGCCGGGTGGCGACCGCATCGCCTGTTGTGGCGTCGTGGGACCCCAGTATCGTCAGGGGCTTTACATCCAAGACGCGAGCCCGGGGTCGTTGCCGCGGCTGGTGCTGGCCGCCGGATCAACCCAGCAGATCGCGAGCGCCGCTTGGTCACCGGACGGCAGGACGCTCGCCTACGCGCTCACCACGTCACAGAGCCCGTGGATCAACGCCATCTTCCTCGTTCGCCCCGACGGGGGTGCGAACGAAGCCTTGGTCGTGCACGCCTCGATGAACTACTGGCCGAGCTGGGCTCCCGACGGACACGCGATCGTCTTCGCATCCAATCGGACTGGCGTCGCCCAACTCTGGGAGGTTGCAGCGGATGGTGGCGAGCCGACCCAGCTCACGTTCGACGCCGAGCACGAAGCGGTCGAACCCGCGTGGTCACCGGATGGCAAGGCCATCGCCTTCGCTCGAGCCGCGGTCGGCAATCTCGAAGACCACGACCTCTGGGTGATGCGGGTCGACGGAGGTCAACTCCGCCAACTGACCTTCGGCGGGGCCAACGATCGGGATCCCGCGTGGTCTCCCGCGGGCGACAAGATCGCCTTCTCCTCGAACGCGAGCGGTGAGTACAACCTCTGGGTCCTCGAGGTGCCCGCCCCAGCGCGTGATTGACACGTCCGGCCGCGGCGAGGAAACTGCGCGGCGTTTACCCTGGCTGGACGCGTGCCTCGAAGGGGAAGCCCACGACTCGACTGGAGCGGGACGCGACCAAAGGACCTCTGACCGAAAGGAGCGTATGGTTCAGGCACTGATCGTGCTTTTGGGGTTATCCGCATTGCTCGACGTGGCGCTGGGAGCGTGGGCCGGCGTCGCGTGGCGTTCGTTCGCGGGATTTTGGTTTCCCCAGAACCCGAGCATGGCGGGAGACGATCCGCACCTACTGGGAGTCGTCCTCACCTTCTTCCTCCTCTTCGTCGCCGTGCTGCAAGGGATGGCGCTCGCCTGGGTGAGGAAGGAGAAGCCGCAGGGCTTCGCCATCGCCACCGCCTTCGGCGGCTATCTCGTGGTCTCCTCGCTGGTGACCTTCGTGGTCTTCCGGCGCTTTGAGTTCCTGCTGGTCGACGGACTGCGCGGCGCGTTGCTCGTCGTCACCTCGATGATCGGCATGAACGAGCCGTCGACCGTCCGAAGTCTGCGCCTGCCGGCGCGGAGCGAACGCGATGAGCGCGCCCCGCGCGATGCGCGACCGGAGCGGGGGCGTCACCGGCGTCACGAGCGCGATGGGCGGCGGGATTCTCGACCGGCGCGCGGAGGTCGCGAGGATCGCGGAGGCCGCGGCCGTCGTTCGGGCGGCAGCGACTCGCGCGGCAGTGATTCGCGCGGCAGTGAGTCACGCGGCGGTGAGTCGCGTGGCGATCGTTCGCGTCCCGCTCCCGCAACCGCGGAGGCGGGTCGAGCTCGACCGGCCGAGGCCGAGGACGAGTCGAAGCGTTCGCTCGCGGTGGTGGTCAAGGGCGAGTTCAAGACACGCCCAGGCGGAGCGGAAGGAGATGACGGCGGAGACTCCGACGATCGCAAGCGTCGTCGTCGTCGCCGTCGGCGCGGCGGGGTGGGAGAAGGCGCGGAGTCTGGCGCCACGAGTGCGCCCGACAGCGCGCTTCCCGAGGACGCGGTGGTCAGCGCGAGCGGCGAGGAACCGCGTCGCCGTCGGGGCGGCCAGCGCCGCCGCGGCGGACGGGGACGCGGCGAGTCGCGCGGGGCTGACGATGCGGCGAACCGGTCGGTCGACTCGAGTGGCGCGTCGAGCGGAGGTGGCGATCTCGTGGGAGATGCGCCGCGTCCGCCCGCACCGGTGCGCGCGGCGGAGGTGATCCGTCCGAGCAGCGAGTCGAGTGCCGCGGAGAGTTCCTCGCGGCGCGAACGAGCTGTTCGGTCTGACTCGCAAGGCGATCCCGTACGAGCCGGCGGCGGAAGCTCCGTCGGGTGAAGACCTCTACGGGCGCACGCGACGCGCCGATCGTCCGCGTCGGCCGTCGCTGAGCGCGCGGGAGGGAGCAGAACGCCCGACTCCGCTGGATCCAGCGACTGATCGAGAAGATCGAAGTTCGAACCACGCGAACGGCGCCGGGGAGAGGTCACCCCGGCGCCGTTCTCTTTACATCCGCTCGGGCGCCTCGATCGTGAGGATGGCGAGCCCGTTTCGCAGCGTCTGCGCCACCGCCAACGACAGCTGAAGACGCGCGCGCAGCAGCTCGGGCGAGGCGGCGCGCAGCACCTCGTGCTCGTGGTACATCCGCGCGTAGGCCTTGGTCAGCTCGAGGAGATGCGTGGCGAGCGGAGCGGCCGAGTATCGTTCGGCGCACTGCGCGAGGATGTCCTCGGTGTCGCTCAAGCAGCGAAGCACGTCCCGTTCGAGCGGCTCCGAGAGCAGCGCAGGATCGATCGCCTCTTCACGGAGGAAGGGACCACGCCGCTCCGCCGCTCCCTCGCGATCGAGCTCTGACTCCTTGATCGCGCCGGCGGTCAGGCCCTTCCGCAGAATGCCGCAGATCCGCGCGTGGCTGTATTGCACCGCGGGACCGGTGTCGCCGTTGAAGGAGATCTCGGCGGTTGGGTCGAACTGGATGTTCTTCTCCGCACTCACCTGGAGCAGGAAGAGCTTGAGCGCGCCTTGACCGATCGCCTCGGCGGTCGACTCGATCGACGAGGCATCCTCGCAGTAGCCTCCCTCCTCGATCTTGGCGCGCGCCCCAGCGTGCACCTCGTCCAGGAGATCGTCGGTGTCGACCGCCTTCCCCTCGCGCGATTTGAGCTTGCCCATGCCGCGCGGCAGGGTCACGAGACCATAGGAGGCGTGGTAGCACTTCTGGGCGAAGGGATGGCCCAAGAGCTTGAGCACGCCGAAGAGATTCTGGAAGTGCGCGTCCTGCTCGCTCCCGACCACGTAGATCGAGCGGTCCATGTGGAAGTCGCGAAACTTCTCCATCGCGACCCCGATGTCTTGCGTGATGTAGATGCTGGTGCCGTCGGCGCGGAGCACGCAGCGATCGGTGAGGCCGAGATCGCTCAAGCGTGCCCAGACCGAGCCGTCCTCCTTGCGATAGCAGGCGCCGGTCTCGAGGCCGCGCATCACCTCGCCCTTGCCGAGCTGCCAGACCTCGCTCTCGAAGTACCACTTGTCGAAGCGGCAGCCGAGCCGCGCGTAGGTTTCGCGCAGGCCGACGTAGACCCACTCGTTCATGGTCCGCCAGAGAGCGAGGATCTCGGGGTCGCCCGCCTCCCAGCGCTGCAGCATCCCCTGGGCATCGCGCATCAAGGTCGACTGCGCGAGGAAGCGCTCTTCGAAGGCCTCGGCCTCCGCCTCGCGTGTCTTCGCTCCTTCCTTGTCGAGCGCCTTGATCGTCTCCTTGGTGAAGCGCGCAACGTCGACTCCCTCACGCTCCGCGAAGCCGGTGCGCTCTTCCTTGAGCTTCCGATCGAAGAGCATGTACCACTCGCCGACGAAGTGGTCCCCCTTACGTCCGGTCGATTCTGGCGTGGCGCCCTCGCCCCAACGCGCGTAGGCGAGGAGTGATTTGCAGATGTGAAGCCCTCGGTCGTTGATCAGGTTCGCGCGCACCACGCGATGACCGGCCGCTTCGAGCACGTTCGCGAGCGACATCCCGATCACGTTGTTGCGGAGATGCCCGAGGTGGAGCGGCTTGTTCGAGTTGGGACCGGAGTACTCGACCATGATGGTCTCGCCGGTCGCGGCTTCCGCCCAACCGAAGCGCGCGCCGCCACGCACCACGTCCCGGAGCACCATCCCCGCGACCGATGCGGCGTCGAGGGTGAGGTTGACGTAAGGCCCCGCCGCAGCGGCGGAGCGAAGAAGCGTCGAGGCGAGCGAGCCCTTGGACTCGAGCGCCGCCTGGATTGCGGCGGCCCACTCCTTGGCCAAGGCGGCGGGGTTCTGCTTCCAAGCCTTCGCCAGCGGGAAGGCCGGGAGCGCCCAGTCACCCATCTCGGGCTTGGGCGGGCGCGCCACCGGCAGTTCGTTCACGTCAACGGCCGGTGCTCCCTCGGGGCGTGGGGCGAGGCGCAGGCAGGCCTCGACGAGCTGTGCGCGCGTGCTTCGATATTCGGACAAGGACTCCTCCCGCGATTCGCTACTTCACGCTGTCGATGCGCCAGCCGTCGCCCGACCGCTCCAGGTCCATCACGACGTCTCGCTCGTTGCTGCGCTCGGCGCCCGCCTTGAACGCGACGGTTCGTGCTTCGTGGAAGCGCGCGGTCGCCTTGTTCCCGGCGATGTCGATGACCACCCCGTTGAGCGTGACGCTCTGCGACTTCATGTCCTTGAAGGCGCGCGACAGCTTTTCCCGACTCTCCTTCGACAACGACGTGAAGAGCGGAGCATAGCGGTCGATGTCGAGCGCGCGGAGCGCTTGAGCGTACTGGTCGATCACCGCGCGGACGGCGCGTTCGTCTTGGGCCCGCGGGTCGGTTGTCTCGCGGGTGGTGATCGGTGCGGACTCGACCGGCCTGGGTTCGGCGGGGTTCGTCGACTCCGTTCGCGGCGGTGTCGCCTGGGCCTCTGCGGCGCGGCTTCCGGGCGGCGTTGAGCCCGCGCTCGAGTGATCGGTCGCGGCCTCGCGCGCCGGCTCCTCACGCGGCGTGCTCGGACTGGCCTGCGCCGTGCTGCGGGCGGGATCGACGCCCAAGCGCGGCGCGCCGATCGGAACGAGCGGCCAGCGGTACCCCTGTTCGCCCTCGGTCAGGAACAGCTCGATCGAGTGCTCCTGATAGCCGGACAGCGCCAGCCTGAGCTCCACCCGTTCGAGCGGCAGGTCGCGCAGGGTCGCGGGCGTCTTGCCGCGAGGCGCGCCGTTCAGAAAGACGGCGGCGCCGCTCGGCTCCGATTCGACGGTCAGGATCGCCCTTCCCTCAGCCGCGGCCGGCGCGGCGCTCTTGGCCTGCGCGCGAATCAGGCGGGTCCCCTGCGCGAAGTCGGGGTCGCCGAGGGAAACCGGATCTTCGAAGCGCCACGGAAAGTCGCGGCCCTCAGGGCCCACACAGCGGATCCTCAAGATCTCGCCTCGGGCGCGCCGCGCGACCCGAACTCGGCCGGTCTCGTCGGTCACGCCGAGCTGCTTCGAACTCACGGCCTCCACGATCCGCACGCCGGGCAGCGCCTGGTTCTCGGCGTTTCGAATCACGAGCAGGATCGACGGCTCCCGCCCGCAGGCCGAGAGCCCGAGCACCAGGCAGGGGAGCACCAGCGCGATCCCGAGGATGCGCACGAGCAGCTTCGCAATGGTCGTGTTCAATGCCCCGCTCTCGATTGCCGTGGTGGATGCTGGTCGCGCAGTGGTGTCAGGTCTGAACCACGCATTCTTCGCCGACGCCGCGAGGGGTGTCAAGCGGCGCGCCGGTCCGCGCTCGACAGCCGGCAACGGCGCACGTACCTTCCGCGCGTCCATTTCAACGAGGGAGGTTCGACATGCCGTGGCTCATCGGGCTGGTCGTCATTCTGGTCTTGCTCTTCGCTTGGGTGATCGGGATCTACAACTCGCTCGTCGCGC
>JAXLXQ010000032.1:0-52441 GCA_046327845.1 Candidatus Eiseniibacteriota bacterium
GCGCTCGTCATCGCGATCGCGATGGGGATCGCGGTGATCCCGATCGTCTTCACCATCAGCGAGGACTCGATCCACAACGTGCCGCGCGCGCTCTGGGCGGGCTCCCTCGCCCTGGGCGCGACTCCGTGGCAAACCGCGTGGCGCGTGATCCTCCCCGCGGCATCGCCCGGGATCTTCTCCGCCGTCATGATCGGCCTAGGCCGCGCGGTCGGCGAGACCATGATCGTGCTGATGGCGACTGGGAACACGCCGATCCTGGACTGGCGTCCGTGGAACGGCTTCCGCACCCTCGCGGCCAACATCGCGGTCGAAATCCCGGAGGCGCCCGCCGGCGGCACGCTCTATCGCCTGCTCTTCCTGACCGCGTTCCTCCTCTTCGCCCTCACCTTCATCGCGAACACCGCCGCGGAGCTGGTGCGGCAGCGTCTGCGCCAGCGCTACAGCAGGTTCTAAACCATGGCGACCTCCACCGTAGAACGCACGAGGACCCCCGCTCGCCTGAAGCGCGCGCAGGGCTTCTGGTCGAGCGGCGATGCCGGCGTCTGGCTCACCGCGGGTGCGACCTCGCTCTCGCTCCTCTTGATTCTCGGCGTGTTCGCATTGGTCGCGGCCGGCGGCCTCGGCTACTTCTGGCCTCGACCGCTCGAGCTGTTCGAGTTCAAGGATGGAAGCAAGCTGCTCGGTCAGGTGCGCGAACGTGCGCCGCTGCCGGCGGGCGCGCCGGGTCACCGAGTTGAAATCCACGGCGCCAACCGCGATGTCGATCCCACCCACGAATATGCCTGGGTCGACGAGAGCGACATCGCCCGGCGCACGCGACCGCGCGATGCGCTGGTGGTCGAGCGACTCGAGTATGGCCCCGCGTTCGGGCTTCCGGTCGCCTATCAGACCGCGACGAGCAGGGTCGAAGGTCCGGACGCCACGCTCGCCGCGCTGCGCGCGCATCGACCGCGCCTGCGTGAACTCGAGCGCCGCGCCGGCAAGATGGAGCAGCAGGTCATCGCAAAGCTCGCGCAGGAACTGGACGCGATGCGACGAGAGGAAGCGCGGAGCGGGAACGACGCGCTTAGCGATCGGCGTGCACGACTCGAAGCGCGCTACGCGACCGCCGAGGCCGAACTCGATTCGCTCCGAGCCAAGCTGGCCGAAGAGTCGCTGCTGCTCCGCACCGCCGACGGCCAGGAGATCCGCGTGACCAGCGCCGCGGTCGTGCGCGCCTTCGCGCCGAATCGCGAGAGCGCGTGGGGAAAGTTCGGCATCTACCTGGACCGCGGCTGGGAGTTCGTCTCGGGACACCCGCGCGAGGCCAACACCGAAGGGGGCATCCTCCCCGCCATCTTCGGCACGGTGTTGATGGTGCTCCTCATGACGATCGCGGTGGTTCCGCTCGGCGTGCTGGCCGCTCTCTACCTCCGCGAATACGCGCACCAGGGAGCGCTGGTCCGCGGCGTGCGCATCGCGGTCAACAACCTCGCCGGCGTGCCCAGCATCGTCTTCGGGATCTTCGGCCTCGGCTTCTTCGTCTACTTCGTCGGCGGCGGGATCGATCACCTCTTCTTCGCCGATCGCCTGCCCAGCCCCACCTTCGGAACCGGCGGCATCCTCTGGTCGGCGCTCACCCTTGCGTTGCTCACCTTGCCGGTCGTGATCGTGGCCACGGAAGAGGGACTGGCGGCGGTGCCGCGCGCGACGCGCGAAGGATCGCTCGCGCTCGGCGCGACCAAGTGGGAGACGACTTGGCGCGTGGTGCTACCGGCCGCGTCGCCCGGGATCTTGACCGGAGTGATTCTGGCGATGGCCCGCGCGGCCGGCGAGGTGGCGCCGCTCATGCTCACCGGCGCGGTCAAGATCGCCTCGGATCTTCCGCTCTCTCGCGATCTGCCGTTCCTGCACCTCGAGCGGAAGTTCATGCATCTGGGCTTTCACATTTTCGACGTCGGATTCCAGAGCCCGAACGTCGAGGCAGCGAAACCGATGGTCTACATGACCACCTTTCTGCTTGTCGCTCTGGTCGTCGCACTCAACCTGCTGGCCATGACCATTCGCAATCGACTGCGCGCGCGCTACCGCTCGGCGAGCTTCTGAGATGCTCGCCGGAAAGGAAGGAAGACGATGGTGACTTCGACCTCGGCGGAGCAGTTCACCCACGCCGGCTCGCCGCCCCGCGAGGAACGGACCTCGAGCGGCGGACGCGCCCGCGCGCTCGAGAACCTCGCCACCTGGACGCCGCAGGTCGCGCGGGTGGACGGCCCCGTGTCGATCTCGATCGAGCGGGTGAACTTCTGGTACGGGCACAAGCAGGCCCTCTTTGACGTCGACTTGGAGATCCCCGAGCAGAAGGTGACGGCGTTCATCGGGCCGAGCGGCTGCGGCAAGAGCACGCTGCTCCGGCTCATCAACCGACTGAACGACCTGACCGACGCCGCGCGACTGGAAGGACGGATCACGGTGGCGGGCCGGGATATTCACGCGCCCGAGCTCGACGTGAATGACCTCCGTCGGCGGGTCGGCATGGTCTTCCAGAAGTCGAATCCGTTTCCCAAGTCGATCGCGGAGAATGTCGCCTACGGCCTCCGCATCGGCGGCGAGAACCGGAAGGAAGTCCTGGCGCAGCGGGTGGAGCAGTGCCTCCGTCGCGTCGGGCTCTGGGACGAGGTGAAGGATCGCGTGCACGATAGTGCGCTCGATCTCTCCGGCGGACAGCAGCAGCGCCTCTGCATCGCGCGGGCCATCGCGGTCGAGCCCGAGGTGATCCTGATGGACGAGCCCTGCTCGGCGCTCGACCCCATCGCGACCGGCAAGGTCGAGGACTTGATCGAGGAGTTGAAGCGCGAGTACACGATCGTGATCGTGACCCACAATTTGCAGCAGGCTTCGCGGGTCAGCGACTACACCGCGTTCCTCTGGCTCGGGCGGGTGGCGGAGTTCGGACCTACTTCCGATCTCTTCACCCATCCCAAGCTCACCTTGACCGAGGACTACATCACCGGCCGCTTCGGTTGATCGAGGCGATGCGCGCGATCGAAGCGGGCGCGTCGAGCGAGTCGAGGCGAGCGGCAACACGACCAACTGGGGGGTGCCAGGTGGCCAAGCATTTGGAACGAGACATCGAGCGGCTCAAGCTCAACCTCCTGGCGCTGGGCGCCAAGGTCGAGGAGAGCGTCTATCGCGCGGTTCAGGCGATCGAGCAGGGCGACGCGGTCGCGGCGCGACGCGTGATCGAAGAGGACAACCAGATCGACGCGCAGGAGCTGGAGGTGGAAGAAGAGTGCCTCAAGATCCTGGCCCTCCATCAGCCGGTTGCCACCGACCTCCGCTTCATCGTCGCGGTGCTCAAGATCGACAATGACCTCGAGCGGATCGGCGACCTCGCGGTCAATCTCGCGGAGCGGGCGGTGCTTCTCTCGAAGGGCCCGCGCGTGCGGAGCCCCTTCGACCTGCCCAACATGGCGGTCAAGTCGCAGGCGATGCTGCGCCGGAGCATCGACGCCTTCGTCAACATGAACGCCGAGGCCGCGCGGCAGGTTTGCGCGGCCGACGACGAGGTCGACCAGATCAACCGCGAGATGTACCACCTGGTCCTCGCCTCGATCAAAGAGCGGCCGGACGACGCGGAGAGCCTGGTCCACTACCTCACCTCCTCGCGCCTCCTGGAGCGGATTTCCGACCACGCCACCAACATCGCCGAGGACGTGATCTACCTGGTCGAGGGAGAGATCGTCCGGCACCAGGGATGGAAGTACCGCGCCATCCCCCGCCTGCTGAACGAGTCTTGAGTTCGCCTCCTCCCGGCCGATTGAAACCGGGAGCGGGCGGCGGAATCTCACTTACATAGAAACCTGAAAAGTGGAGTCTGCCGTCCGGAGGTGCCATGGACCTGGTTCAAGCTCTGATCGCGGTCGGCGCGGTGGCGGGTTACCTGCTGCTCCAGACCGTGATTCTGCCGCGACTCGGCGTCCCCACCTGAAGCGTGCCCGATCCCCGGTCCGGGGATCGCGGCTGCGGGCCGACCCACGACGACAGGCGGGTGAAGCGATGAAGGGGGCGAGCACACCGCGCCCCGCCGCCTTCACCGAAGCGGCGGCGTTCCTCAAGGCTCTCGGGCATCCGGTCCGGCTCCGCATCCTCTGCGGCCTCGCCCGCGAACCGCGCAGCCTCTCGCGCATCGCGGAAGCGCTCGAGCTGCCGCTCTCCTCGATCGCGCTCCACTTGAGCGTGCTGCGCCGGCGCGGGCTCTTGGCGGAGGAGCGGCGGGGCGCCGAGATCCTGTTTCGCGTGCGGGACGAGCGGGCCATCGCGGTGCTCGATGTGCTCTGCGCGGAGGAATCGAAGCGCGTGACGCGCGGCCGCGACGCCCGCACCTCGTGGGATTGGCCGAGCGCGGCGAGCGAGAGAGCGACCGCCGCGCGTCCCAGCCGCCCACGTTCCACCGGGAGGAAATGAGATGCCGTTCTACGAGTACGTGTGCGACGAGTGCCGCGAGGCCTGGACCGAGGCACGCCCCATGCTCGATCGCGACAAGCCGCTCGAGTGTCCGCGCTGCCGCAAGCCGACCGCGCGCCGAGTGCTCTCTTCATTCGCCACCTCGACCGGCGGCAGTCGCGGCGCGGGCGATTGCGGCAGCGGCTTCGGCTGAGGCGTCCGCCGCTAGAGGCCGGTCGGCCCCGTCATCCGAGAGCTAAAACGAGGAGAGCCGGACCACTTGGTCCGGCTCTCCTGCAAATACGAGGGACTCGCGCGCGTCAGTTACACGCGCCGCTCGGGAGGTTGCCCGTGCGCGTGCCGGTGATCGCGATGCAGAAGGAGCCGCCCTCGCTGCAGCCGGTCGGCGTGTAGCTGATGTTCACCTGGCCGGTGGCGTTGAGCGTGGTGTTGGTATACGTCATATCGACCGTGATCTGGTCGTGCTCGGTACACCCCTCAAGCGTCGACTCCGACGTGCAGACGAGATGGTAGCTGTTGCCGTTCTTGGTCACGGTGCAGCTGGCATCGGTGCCGGAATCGAGCGCGCCGCTCAGGCTCTCGCCGACACACAGGGTGTCGCGGAAGGTCTGGGTGAACAGCTCGGTGCCGCTCTGGCAATCCTTGAGTTTGAAGGTCGTGTCCCAGATGCCGGCCATCGCCTCGGTCACCGTCGGCTCGTCGCCGGTGTTGCCACCCGGGGTGGTCGTCTTCTTCTTGTCGTCGCCGCAGCCGGACAGCAGCGCGACCGACACCACCGCAGCCGAGAGCAGCGCGAGGATCCCGCGCGTCCACAGTCGCCCCTTCGTCATTTCTACCTCCTTGAGTTTTCCGGGTCGTCGCGCGCGCCATGCGCGAGGAGAGGCCGGCGCGCAGTCTACCGACTTGTCCGTCGCAGGAAAAGCGAGGTTGCGTCTCTTTTCGCGCCCCACTTGCCGCAGGGCGGCGCCGGGCGCATCATCGGTCCGCCGTGAGTGGAGAGAGAATCGGACGGGAGAGCTTGCCATGATCGAGAACCTCGGGGGCGGATGGGTTCGCTTCCGCTTCGCCGGCGAGGCCCAGCGGCCGGTATTCCTGGTCGGCGACTTCAACCAGTGGAACGAGACGGCCCATCCGATGGATCGAGCCGAAGACGGAGGTTGGGTGACGACGCTCTGGCTGCCGCCCGGCGAGTACGAGTTCAAGTACAAGGTGGGCACCGAGTGGCACAACGATCACGCGGCGCACAAGTACGTTCCGAACGTCTGGGGCAGCGAGAACTCGGTGGTGGTGGTGCGGCCGGAACGCGATTCGCTCCACGTGGGGCAGTCGGCATGAAGCGAGGTCGTATCGAATCGCACCTGCTCGAAAGCACCCTGCTCAAGGGGAATCCACTGAACGACCCGGCCGAGCGCGAGCTGGTGGTCTGCTTGCCGCCGGGCTACGAGGAAGAATCTACGCGTCGCTATCCGGTCGTGGTCTGTCTCACCGGCTTCACCGGATCGGGCTACATGCTGCTCAATCGGAGCGCCTGGACGCCGAGCTTGCCTGAGCGACATGACCGCTTGATGGAGGCGGGCGAGATCGGCCCGATGATCCTGGTCCTGCCCGACTGCTTCACGCTCCTCGGCGGCAGCCAGTTCCTCGACTCGGCCGCGACCGGTCGCTACGAGAGCCACCTGATGAAGGAACTGCTCCCCTTCGTCGAGTCGCGCTATCGCACCCGCCCCGCGCCGGAAGGCTGGGCGGTGATGGGCAAGTCGAGCGGCGGCTACGGCGCCTTGATCCACGCGATGAAGCACCCGGAGCGCTTCGGCGCCTTCGCCTGCCACAGCGGCGACATGTACTTCGAGTACTGCTACCTTCCCGACTTTCCCAAGATGATCCGCACGGTGCAGGCGAGCGGCGGCCTCAAACCCTTTCTCACCCGCTTCGAGGCGATGCAGCAGAAGTCGCACGAGGCGATGACCGCGATGAACATCGTGGCGATGGCGGCCTGCTATTCGCCACGCACTCCGCATCCCGGGCCGGACGACGCGACCCTCGGCATCGACTTTCCCTTCGATCTCGAAACGGGCGAACTCAAGGAAGAGGTGTGGGTGCGCTGGCTCGAGCACGATCCGGTGCGAATCTACGAACAGCACCTGGGAGCGCTGGCCAAGATGAAGCTGCGCTACCTCGACTGCGGCTCGCGCGATGAGTTCCACCTGCAGTTCGGTGCGCGCATCCTGCGCGATCGGCTGAAGGACGCGGGCCTGCCGGTCAAGCACGAGGAGTTCGACGACGGACACATGAACGTGTCGTACCGCTACGATCGCTCGCTCGTGCTGCTCTCCGACGCGCTCGGCGCCAAGTGAGCCAGCACCCGCTCGCGCAGAAACGCCCGCATCACGGCCGTGCTGGGGAGGGGGCGGGGCGGCGCACTCTGCTCGGCGCCGGGCAACGGCAAGGCATCCACCTCGGCCGGGCTGCGAAGCAGGCTCAGACGATCCAACTCGGAAAGGCGCCGGTCGACTCCACCGACCGGCCCGCCGAAGATGCTGGCGGCGCGCACGCCGAGAATCGCCGCCTCACGCACCATGGTGCCGCCGCCGCTCACCACCAACGAAGCGCTCTTGAGCGTGTCCCTCCCGTCGACCGCTTCCCGCGCCACCTCGAAGTGGGGATGTGCCGCCGCCAATCGATCCAGCTCCGGTCGATCGGACGCGTAGCGCGGAAGAAAGAGGACCCGGCAGTGCCTCGCCTCCTCCGCCAGCCGGAGGAGCACGCGGCCGTAGAGCAGCTCGCTCTGCACGCTGTGGTAGTGCGCGAGCCGCGCCGGCGGCCGGATCACGATGAGCGGAGGAAGGCTCGGCGCTGGACGATCGCGCTCGGGGTCGAGGTACACCTGCTCCTTGAAGCCGGGATAGCGAACCAGCTTCTCCCCCGGCACACCGCGCGAGGCCAGCACCGCGGGATCGACCGCGTCCGGGAAGTACACCTCGCGGCAGAGCAGCCCGAAGAGGCGAAGCGCGACGAACTCGTAGTCGACGAAGGTGAGGCTCGGAACTCCGAGGATGCGCGCGGCCAGGACCTGCGCGCGCGAGCCGTGACCGAGCGCGAGGGACACTCGTTGACGCCGCCCCCAGCGCACCAAGGCCAGCGCGCGCCCCAGCCCGCGCGCGCCCTTGCCCAAAAGGCCTCCCCCGGCGTGACCTCCGACCGCGTCAAAGGCGAGGCCGTGGAGGCGAAGGAGTTCGTGCGTCTGCGAGAGGTCACGCGCGGTCAGGACCACGCGGTGTCCTGCCTCGGTGAGCCAGTCGATCCAGGGAAGGAAGAACGGCACGTGCGGCGAGTTCTCGAGGTCGATCCAGACCGTCTTGCCGGCGCGCGCGTGCATGGCGCGAGAGATTACTCGATCTGGGCCAGAAGGACCCGCGCGTGAATCCCTTTCTCCTCCCGCATCGCGCCTTCGGTCGCATCCGTCGGAGGCTCGAGGCGCGACGCCACAGTCAACGCGACGCGCTGCTCCTGGCGCGGTGGCGGGAGGAGCTTGGCATCGACGCGCGGGCGCTCGACGAGATCGAGGAGCGGTGGGGCGACGTCGGGCCCCTGGCCGATGCGCCGTTGCTGCAGTCGCTGCTCGATGCTCGGATGGAGGCGACGCGGGCTTGGGCGCACACGGCCGAGCGCGCGGAGGTCCTGCGTGCCGCGATCGACGCGGCGGAGCGCGGAGGGTGTCGTCCCTTCGGGCATGAGGCGTCGCTCGACACGCCCGGCGGCTACAGCTTCGATTGGCTCCGGCGGGAATCCTGGCCGCTGCGGCCGCACGCGGAGATCCGGCTCGACCAACCCAACCGCGCGGGCGACGTCCGCATGGTGTGGGAAGCGGCGCGCTTTCATCACGCGCTCCTCCTCCCCTTGGGCGGTCGGCTCGATCGATCGACGAGCGCCGCCCGCGTCCGCGGGTTCGATGGAACGGCGCGGGAGTTCCTCCGGCAGAACCCGCCCTTTCACGGTGTGCACTGGGCGGTCGGCATGGAGGTCGCGATTCGCGCAGCCGCATGGCTCTTCGCGGAGGCGGCATGGCCGCGGGATCGAGCGGGAGTCGCGCGGGGGCAGTGGCTCATCGAGTCGCTCCTTCTCCACGGCCTCTTCTTGGAGACGCACCTCGAGAGGCATCCGAGCGGGTTCACCACCAACCACACATTGAGTGACCACGCGGGGCTCGCCCTCCTCGGAAGGGCCTTCGCGGCCTGGCCGGTGGGCCAGCGCTGGCTCGGGCTGGCATCACGCGGCTTGAGTGAGTGCCTGCGCGAGCAGGTGCTCGAGAGCGGCGCGCACTTCGAGGCCTCGCTCGCCTACGAGCGCTACGTGCTCGAGGCAGCGCTGATCGGCCTCCTCGCACTCGACCCGGCGGAGCAGCACGTGCTCCGACCGTCGCTCCGCGCGCTCGGTGCCCACCTCGAAGGCGCAATGGTTGCGGGACGGCTGCCGGCGATCGGCGACGCCGACGAGTCGTTCTTTCCGCCCTTCGCAATTCTTCCCTACGCGGAGCGCGACCCCTTCGACCCGGCCCCTTTGCTCGCGGTGTTGCGAGAGGCAGTGGGGACGGACGACACGCGGGCACTGGCCAGCGACGCGCGGGGTCTACTGCGCATCGACAGTCCGCCATTTGAAGCGGTGATGGTGCATCGCGCGGCGGGTGACGGGTTCGTCGCGACGCACGGGCACAACGACCTCCTGTCCCTCTGCCTCGCGATCGACGGCGAGATGCTGGTGATCGATCCGGGAACCGGCGGCTATGGCTTCGATCGCGCCCTTCGCCACCAGCTGCGTTCGACCACGGCTCACTCCACCGTCTCGCTCGAGCGCGAGGAGCAGCGGCCGCTCCGCGCGCGCGCCACCTTCGAAGGGCCGAGCGCTCCGCCAGGAGGACGACGCGTGCGGCTCGCACCTCGACTCGAGGTCGAGGCCTGGCACGACGGGATGCCAGGAGTCCGGCATCGTCGACGGATCACGCGTCGCGGTCCCTGGCTCCTGATCGAGGATGAACTCGAGCCGCGTGACGAAAGCGCGCCGCCCAGGGCGCGACACTCCTGCTTCAAGCTGCAGCTCAGTGTCGATGCTCAGGTGGAACTCCTCGCCCCGCGTCACGCGCGCGTCTTGCTGCGTCAGGGCACGGCTGAGCTTCTGCTGTTGCGCCCGCGCGGCGCCGGCTGGCAGATTCGCCCCCGGACCGTGTCGGAGCGGTACGCGGAGGTGCGTGAGGCGCCCGCGCTCGAGGTGGAGTTCGACTCGCCCTGGCCCCATCGCTTCCGCATCGCGATCCGACGTTCGACCGTGAGCATCCACCGAGACCAAGCAGGTTCGATCCCAGCCCGATGAAGCAGCTCTTCTTCCAAGGCGGCCACCCGATCGTGGCCGAGGTTCCGCCGCCGGCCCTCGAACCCGGGCGCATCCTCGTGCGGCTCCGCGCCTCCGCGGTCAGCCCCGGCACCGAGCTCTCGAACCTCGAGCGGAGCGGCAAGTCGTTCCTCGCCCTCGCGCTCGAAAAGCGTCGAAGGGTCGACCGACTCATCACGGCGATTCGGCGGCGAGATCTCCGGGACATCGTCGATCGGGTGACGCGGCTCGAGCAGCGTACGCACGCCTGGAGCGCGGCAGGCTACTCGGCTGCCGGGATCGTGACGGCCACAGCGTCCGACGCGATTCCATTTGCTCCCGGTGATCGCGTGGCGGTGGTGGGCGCGGGCTTTGCCAGCCACGCCGATCAGGTGGTGGTGCCGCGCAACCTCGCGGTGCGAATTCCGGCGGAGCTGGACTTCGAGGCTGCGTCGACCGCAGCGCTCGGCGCCATCGCGATGCAAGCGGTGCGGCGCGCGGAAACCGCGCTGGGCGAGGTGACGCTGGTGCTGGGGCTGGGCGTGCTCGGGCAGCTTGCGGTGCGCCTCTTGCTGCGGCCGGCGCGCGCGTCCTGGCCTGGGATCCCGATGCCGATCGCCTCGCCCTCGCCGCATCGATCGGCGCGGAGCCGCTTCTCTCGCGCGACAGCGAGGAAGTGGCGGAGGCGACGACGCGCGCCACGCGAGGCCGCGGCGCCGATCAGGTGATCCTCGCAGCCAGCGCCGGACCAGCCGCGGTGGCGAGCGCCGCGCTCGCGACGCGCAGGCACGGCGTGCTCGTTCTTCTCGGACTCACCCCAGTCAGCGTGCCGCGAGAGATCGCCTACGAGCGCGAGCTCGACCTTCGCATGTCGACCTCCTACGGGCCGGGACGCTACGACCCCGAGTACGAAGAGCGAGGTCGCGACTATCCCTTCGCGCATGTCCGTTGGACCGAGGGACGAAACGTCGAGGCGTACCTCGAACTGCTGGCGCGCGGGCGGATCTCGCTCGACGGTCTCTTCGAACAGATCGACGGACTGGAGAAGGCGGCGGAGGGATACGCCCGACTGCGCGCGAAGGGGGCCGCACCCGGATTGATCTTCCGCTACGAGGAGGGAACGCGACGTGCGGAGGCGTCGCCTGCTGCGACCTCGAGTGGAGCCGCCCGTTCGGCGGTGGCCCCGGCGCGAGGTCCGACGGCGGCGCCCGTTCGCGTCGCCGTTCTCGGGGTGGGCGGGTACACCGCGAACTCGATCCTACCCGAGCTCGCTCGACTCGAAGGTCGAGCGCGGCTCGTGCTCCTGGCCGGCAGCGTGCCGGCGCGGCGCGAACCGCTGGCCCGCGCTCACAAGTTCGAGCGCACGAGTGAGCGCTACGAGGACGCGGCGGTCGATCCCGCCGTCGAACTGGTCGTGATCGCGACCCGACACGATCGTCACGCCGCGCTGATCGAACGCGCCCTCGCGGCCGGCCGCGCGGTCTTCTGCGAGAAGCCGCTGGCCTTGACCGCGGCGGAGATCGAGCGGATCGCCTCAGCGCTCGCCGCGCGGGCCGATGCGTTCCTCACACTCGGCTTCAATCGTCGCTTCGCGCCGACCGTGGTTCGTTGGAGAGAGGAACTGCGCGCGCGCCGCGGTCCGCTGCACCTCGACTATCGCGTGCAGGCAGGACCGCTGCCGGAGGGCCACTGGCTGCGCACCGCCGAGGGAGGTGGCCGCCTGCTCGGCGAGGCGGTGCACATGATCGATCTGCTGCGCCACCTGGTGGGTCAACCGCTCGAAGCGGCGCAGGTGATGGGCGGCGGCTCCGGTCCGGATCGCGATCCGGGCGCCGACAACTTTCAGCTCATGCTTCGCTACCGGGATGGTTCGACAGGGTCGCTTCTCTACACTTCTCGCGGTTCGAACAAGCATCCGAAGGAGAGGATCGAGGGGCACTGGGACGGGCGCACGATCGAACTCGACGACTTCACCGCGCTGCGTGAAGCGGGAAGGAACGATCTCCTCTGGTCGGCGCCGCGCGCGGACAAGGGACAGCGCGGACTGTGGAGCGCTTGTCTGGACGCGCTCCTCCGCGGTGCGCCCTCTCCCACGCCGAGCGACGAACTCTTGGAAACGGCGCGCGCCGCGGTGGCACTCGATGCCGCACTCCGCGACGCGCCCTGACTCGCGCCGAACCCCGCCAAGGTCAGACGCCCAACTCGACGATCGGATCGGTCCCCTGGAGTTCGGCCAGTCGCTTCGTGAGCTCCTCGATGGTGAGGTCCGAGCGGTGCTTCGCCTCGAGGTACACGCGGGCCAGCTCATCCTTGGCCTTGCCGATCACCGTGGTCACAACCGCGAGGTGCGAGACGGCGCGACGGAAGGGCGATTCCTCGAGCACCAGGGTCCACACCCGCTCCTCGAGCATGCTGAGTAGCGTCTGGATCTCCTCGAGGTAGTACCCCTCCTGGTGGCGCGCCTCGCTCAAGAGCCGGACGTAGGAAACGAAGGGCCGCGGGTCGCCGCGCATCGATTGGTGGAAGGCCTCGACCAGCTGCGCGGTGCGCTCCTCCAAGAGCGGCAGTTCCACCGCCTGGTAGTGCGGGTGCTGGGCCTGCTTGATCTCGTGCGCGAGGTGGATGGCGAGGTCGCGCGTGTGCGCGCCGACCGAATCGAACAGCTCCTGTGACATGGGATCCTCCTTGACGCACCGGCGAAAGGAGGGCGAGGGGCCGGGGAGCGATCGTCCAGAGTGGGCTTGCGCCGGAAACTGTGTCGACAGGCGGAGCCTAGTCCCGGCCTCCGTACGAAGCAAGGCGCGGCGCGACCGGCCTCGACGAGATCGCGCGCGAACCGTACACTGCGGAACACATGAGTTCACCCGATTGGCTGCATAAGCTCCGTTCGTTGCGCGGGCGCCGAACGACTCGGCCGCGCACAATTCCCTGGCCCGCACTGTTCGGTCTCGCGGCCTTCGCTTCGATCGCCGAGGCGGCGGATGGACCCGCGGCCCAGGACCCCGGCCGCGACCTGCTTCTGGTCCTCGCGTTGGTTCTGGTCAACGCCCTCTTTGCGATGGCGGAGGCGGCGCTGCTCTCGGTGCGGCGCTCCCGCATCGATCAGCTGGTCGAGGAAGGCAACCGCGCGGCGCGACTGGCTAGCCGGCTGCTCAATGATCCCACGCGCATGCTCTCGACCTTGCAAGTCGGGGTGACCCTGGTCGGCCTCTTCTCCGCAGGCGTCGCGGCCGAACACCTGGTCGAACCCTTGGCCGCTTGGATCACCGCCCATCTCCCGCCCGGCTTCCTCGTGGATCACGCCAAGAGCATCGCCTTCGCCGTGACCATCCTTGGGGTGAGCCTGGTCTCGCTGGTCATCGGCGAGATCACACCCAAGAGCATCGCCATCCGCCACGCCGAGCGCATCGCGCTCGTGACCGTCTACCCGATGAAGTGGCTGCAGACGATGGCGACCCCGCTGGTCGCCCTGGTCACGCGCCTCTCCGGCTTGATCACGCGCCCCTTCGGCGTGACCGCCGGCTTCCATCCCAGCGCGCTCGGCGAGGACGAGCTGCGTCTCCTGGTCGAGCAGAGCGAAGAGCACGGCGTGATCGACCAGGACGAGAAGGAGATGATCCACTCGATCTTCGACTTCGGAGAGACACGCGCGCGCGAGGTGATGACGCCGCGCCTCGATGTGGCTGGCCTTCCGATCCACTCCGACGTGGCCACGATGGTGGCGAAGGTAGAATCGAGCGGCCACTCGCGCCTGCCGGTTTACGACGGCGACCTCGATCGCATCGTCGGCGTGGTGCACATCAAGGATGCCCTGCCGTCCTTGGCGGCCGGCCGCCTGACCGCGCCGATCAAGCAGCTGATGCGCCCGCCCTACTTCATCCCCGAGCACAAGCTGGTGGCCGACCTGATGACCGAGCTCCGCCGGGACAAGGGGCAGCTCGCGCTGGTGCGCGACGAGTACGGCACCTTCACCGGCGTGGTCAGCCTCGAGGATCTGCTCGAGGAGATCGTGGGCGAGATCCGCGACGAGCACGAACGCGAGGCGGAGGACGTGCCGCTCACCACCCTCGACGAGCGCACCTTCATGGTCAGCGGCCGCATGAGCCTCGACGAGTTCAACGAGCGAATGGGCACCGAGCTGCCGGCGGAGGACGCCGACACCTTCGGCGGTTACGTCTTCGGCCTCTTCGGACACCAGCCGAGCCACGGCGAGACCGTCGACGCCGACGGCTTCTCCTTTCAGGTCGCGCAGACCGATGGCCGACGTATTCTCAAGGTGCGGGTGACGCGCACGACCAATCCCGCCACGGTCGAGTCGGCCGAGAAGGAGGTCCCGTGAAGACGCTGAGCGTGGCCGCCGCGGTACTCAATCAGACCCCGCTCGATTGGGACGGAAACGAGCGGCGGATCTTGGCGGCATTGGCGGCAGCGCGCGCCGAGAAGGTCGGGGTCCTCTGCCTCCCCGAAATGTGCATCACCGGCTATGGCTGCGAGGATGCCTTTCACGGCGTCGACGTGGCGCGTCAAGCGGAGCGCGTGCTGCTCGAACTCTTGCCGGAGACGAAGGGACTGGTGACCTGCTTCGGGCTGCCCTGGCTCCATCACCGCGCCCTCTTCAACGCGGTGGCGGTGGTGGCCGACGGTCGACTCCTGGGTTTCGTGGCCAAGCAGAACCTGGCGGGCGACGGCATTCACTACGAGCCGCGCTGGTTCAAGGAGTGGCGGCGCGATCTGGTCGCGCGCACCCGCTGCGGCAGCTTTGACGTGCCGATCGGCGACCTGCTCTTCGAGGTGGGCGGCGTGCGCTTCGGCTTCGAAATCTGCGAGGATGCGTGGGTGGCGGAACGACCCGGCGCGCGGCTCGCCGCCTACGGCGCCGATCTCATCCTCAATCCGTCGGCCAGCCACTTCGCCTTCGGCAAGATCGAGGTGAGGCGGCAGTTCGTCACCGAAGGATCGCGCGCCTTCGGCGCCGCCTACGTCTACTCGAACCTCTTGGGCAACGAGGCAGGCCGCGCGATCTACGACGGCGGCGCGCTCATCGCGACCGCCGGCGGCATCATCGCGCAGGGACCGCGCCTCACCATGAACGACTTCGAGCTGACCCGTGCGGTGGTCGACCTCGCCTCGGCTCGCGCCGCGCGCGCCCGCACCGCCAGCTTCGATCCGATCCTGACCGAGCATCCCGGCTTGGTCCCGGTCGAGCACACCTGGCCCGAGGCCGGACCTCCGACGCCGCGCATGGCGCCCTTGGCAGCATGGGAAGACTCCCCGCACTTCAAGGAGGAGGAGTTCGCGCGGGCCGAGGCGCTCGCGCTGCTCGACTATCTGCGGAAGGCCCGGGCGCAGGGATACTGCGTGAGCCTCTCCGGCGGCTGCGACTCGACCGTGACCGCGGTGCTGGTCCACCTCATGGTGCGCCGCGGCCTCGAGGATCTCGGCGCGAGCGGACTGCGCGCGCGCCTCGGCCACATCAAGTCGCTCGACCAGGCGGAAACCGCCGCCGAGTTCACGGCCAAGCTCCTCACCACCGCCTATCAGGGAAGCGCGAACAGCAGCGTGGTGACGAGGGAGGCGGCCCGCAGCGTCGCGACCTCGATCGGCGCCCGCCACCTCGAGATCGACATCGAGTCGTTCGTGCGCGAGTACGTGAGCACGATCGAGACCACGATCGGGCGCAAGCTCAGTTGGACCGACGACGACCTCGCGCTGCAAAACGTGCAGGCCCGCGTGCGCGCCCCTGGCATCTGGCTGGTGGCGAACCTCGAGCAGAAGCTGCTTCTCGCCACGTCGAACCGCACCGAGGCGGCGGTCGGCTACGCCACCATGGACGGCGACACCGCGGGCGGACTGAGCCCGCTCGCCGGCGTCGACAAGGCCTTCCTTCGGCGCTGGCTCTCCTGGTTGGAGACGAGCGGCCCGGCAGGCCACGGCCCGATGCCGGCGGTGGCGGCCGTCACACGCCAGCGCTCCACGCCCGAACTACGTCCGCCGGCCGCGGGGCAAAAGAGCGAAGACGACCTCATGCCCTTCGACGTGCTCGATCGAATCGAGCGGCTCGGGATCCGCGACAAGCTCTCGCCGAGCGACGTGCTGGTCGAACTCAGCGCCGAGTATCCGGAAACACCGCGCGAGCAGCTCATGGCCTGGATCGAGCGCTTCTTCACGCTCTGGTGCCGCAATCAGTGGAAGCGCGAGCGCCTCGCGCCAGCCTTTCACGTCGACGACGAGAACCTCGATCCCAAGACCTGGTGCCGCTTCCCGATCCTCTCGGGCGGCTTCCAGCGCGAACTGCGCGAGCTCCGCGGCGAGAGGTCCTAGGTCCATCGAGGCCGAACGCTGGGCAGGGTTGCGCCGGGGTCATGCGGTCGATACGATTGTCGTCTTACCGATTCACGATCGATGGAGGAACTGTGGCGGCAGTAACGCTCTCGACCAAGTATCAGATCGTCATCCCGAAGCAGGTCCGTGACCAGCTGAAGCTGGCACCGGGCCAAGTGGTGGAAGTAGTGGTCCACGGTGATCGGATCGAGCTCATCCCCCAGCGCCCGATGAAGCAGATGCGCGGGTTTCTCCGCGGAATCGACTCGCGAGTTCAGCGAGAGAAGGACAGGCCGTGAACGTGGTCGATTCGAGCGCGTGGCTCGAGTATTTCGCCGACGGCCCGAACGCCGGCGACTTTGCGCGCGCGATCGAGCGCACCACCGAGCTCCTGGTCCCGTCCCTGACGCTTTACGAGGTCTGGAAGCGGGTAGTTGAGCAGCGAGGCGAGGGCGCCGCGCTCCAGGCAATCGCCCTGATGCAGCGCGGCCGAATCGTCGACCTGGATGCCCGATTGGCCGTTTCCGCGGCGCGCGCCAGCCTGGAGCATCGGCTGCCGATGGCCGACTCCGTCATTCTCGCCACGGCACGGGCCCACCACGCGACGCTCTGGACCCAGGACGCCGATTTTGATGGGCTCCTCGGGGTCGAGTATCGAAAGCACAAGAAACCCGGTAAGTGAGCTGGGCCTACTCCCCCCGAAGTCGCCCGTGGCGCGCCCGAAGGCGCTCGGCTACATTCTGCCGAGCTTGAGAGGCGCCCCCGAACATCGCCGGGTGAAGAGTCGATTCTCCCCGCTCCTTCTCTGGATCCAGCTCGCGGTCCTCCTGACCGTCGGGTGGAGTGCGTCCGCGCGTGCCCAGGATGACGTCGCACCCACCGACGGCGGCACGGTCGCCACGCCCGCCCCGGTAGCCCCCCCCGCGCTCGGTCCCAGCGGGGAGCCCCTGCTCGAGCGTCCCATCGACGGCATCGGGTACACCCTGGGCCCGGGCGACGTGCTCGCGCTCACCCTGCAAGGCACGCTCAGCCGCAGCACCGAGCTGGTGGTGAGCCCCGAGGGGAAGGTGCTGATCCCTGGCGCCTCCGAGGTGCGCGTCGCCGGGAAAACCCTGGACGACGCGCGCAGCGCGATCCGCGCGGAGGTGGGGCGCGCCTATCGCAACGTCCAGGTGTCGGTCACCCTCGTCCGCCTTCGCCGCTTCACCGTCTACGTGCTCGGGCAGGTGATGAACCCGGGGCAATACACCGCGAGCCCGGTCGATCGCGTCTCCGAGGCGATTCGCTTGGCCGGCGGGTTGATCGATCGGCTGCCGCTTCCGGGCGCCAAGACGCCGCCGCGCGCGGAAGAGCGGGGCTCGGAACGCTCGGTCTATCTCGTGCACCAGGACGGCTCGCGCCAGCGCTGCGACCTCCTGCGCTTCCGCCGCACCGGCGATCTGCGCGCGAACCCGACCGTGCGCGATGGGGACGTCATCCAGGTCGAGTACCGCAAGGAAGGGATCCTCCTGAACGGCGAGGTCAACAGCCCCGGCCCAATCGAGTACGTCGAGGGAGACTCGCTCGGCTCACTCATTGCTTTGGCCGGCGGGCTAACCGGCAAGGCGCTGCTCGACACCGTCGAGGTGGCGCGCTTCGCGCCGGGCGCCACCACGCCGGACCTGCTCTACGTCACGGCGGGCGACGCGCGGCTCGACGGCGGATCGGTCTTGGATTTCGTCGCGCATCCGCGCGACGCGATCCTCATTCGCACCGACCCACGTTGGGACGTGCGACACACCGTCCTCCTGCAAGGTGAGGTGCTCTACCCCGGCACCTACGTGGTCGATGAGTCGACCACCACGCTGCGTGAGCTGCTGACGCGCGCCGGCGGCTTCACCGCCGATGCCTCGCTGCGAGAAGCCAAGCTGGTCCGCCGAGTCGACGAGTCGATCAAGGACGCGGAGTTCGAGCGTCTGCGCACGGTCCCGCCGGCCGACATGAGCCCGACCGAGTACGAGTACTTCAAGATGCGAAGTCGCCAGCGGCTCGGCCTCATGGCGGTTGACTTCGACGCCCTCTTCGGCCGAAACGATCAGAGTCAGGACGTGACCTTGAAGGACGGCGACGTCATCACGGTGCCACCCAAGAAAACCTACGTCACCTTGGCCGGACGGGTCGCCTTCCCCGGCAACCTCGCGTACGAGGCGGGGCTCTCGATCGACGACTACATCGAGCGAGCCGGCGGCTACTCCTGGAAGGCGGCCAAGGGACGCACCGTCGTGATCCGCGCCTCCTCCGGCGAGTGGATTCCGAAGGGGAAGGCGAATCGCATCGGCCCGGGCGACACCATCTGGGTGCCGGACAAGCCCGAGCGCGACTGGTACACGCTCTTCAAGGACTCGCTGTTGATCGTCTCGCAGCTCGCGACGGTGTACCTCGTGATCAAGAGCAGCACCAAGTGAACGAGTCGACGCGCCAGCCGAGCGGGCGTCTCCCGCTCGTCCCCTTCCTCGAGCTCCTGGTCAAGGCGCGCGGATCGATCCTCGGCCTGGCCTTTGGCGCGGCGGTGCTGGCGGCGGCCTTCGGGTTGATCGCGCCGGTCACCTACGAGTCGCACCTCACCATTCTGCCGCCGCAGCAGAGCTCGCCCTTCGGCATGTCGGG
The DNA here is from genome assembly GCA_046327845.1 of Candidatus Eiseniibacteriota bacterium. Classification (GTDB taxonomy): domain Bacteria; phylum Eisenbacteria; class RBG-16-71-46; order CAIMUX01; family CAIMUX01; genus JADJQY01. The sequence continues at coordinate 18,772 of JAXLXQ010000032.1, forward strand.
CGGCGGGCTCGAAGGTTCGCTCGCGATGCTGCAGTACGGGCTCTCCACCCTTCGCTCCGCCGACCTCTACGCCGACATGATCAAGAGCCGGTCGGTCTATCGCTACGCCATCGATCGACTCGGTTTGCTCTCCGCCTTCGGGCTGGCGAAGCTCGACACGCTTCGCGGCTATGAGTTCGCTTTCAACCAACTGCGCGAGGATGTGACGGTCGAGACGGCGAACAACGGCTTGATCACGGTGACCACGCGCGCGCACACCCGCTTCTTCCCCGGCGCCGAGGACAAGCTCGCCGCGCGCCGCCGCGCCGCCGACCTGGGCAATGTGCTCGCGCAGGGGCTCGACGTCGTGAATCGGGAGAAGAACACGAGCCAGGCGCGCCAGGCCCGGATCTACCTGGAAGAGCAGGTCGACAGCACCAACGCGCGCCTCTCCGCCGCCGGCACCGCGCTGGCCGACTTCCAGACCCAGCACCTCGCGGTCGACCTCGATGAGCAGATGAAGGTCGGGATCGAGAACGCCGGAAAGCTCCAGGCTGACGTGATGGCCCGGGAGGTCGCGCTCGGCGTGGCGCTCCGCTCCATGCAGCCGGGCAACCCGGAGGTGCAGCGGCTGACCAGCGAGGTGGAGGAGCTCCGCCGTCAGCTCCGGCGCGTTCAGACCGGCGCCACCACCGACGGGGACGTCGCACTGGAGAAGCTCCCCGACCTCGCGCGGCAGTACGCGCTCCTGATCCGCGAGGTCAAGGTCCAGGAAGCGCTCTACGAGATGCTGACCGCCCAGCTCTACCAGGCCCGGGTCAAGGAGACCGAGCAGGTCTCCGTGGTCCAGGTCCTGGACGAGGCGTGCATGCCGGTCACCAAGAAGGCGCCGGTCATCCGCAAGGTGGTGCTCATGGCCTTCGCCCTCGGCCTGGCTTTCGGCGTCTTCCTCGCGTACGTGCGGGAGTGGTGGCGTCAGTATCCCTACGGCCAGGAGGATGCCCGCGCCCTTCGCGCCCTGCTCCGGCGCTAGTCCGGCCCCCTTCCCCCCCAAGAATCCGCACGAATTTCCGCACCAAAGAGGGGGGCACGGATTCTTGGCCGAGATGCTAGACTTCTTCCGCTGTAGTTGACGCAACCGACGCCACGCCGGGCAGAGCGGCGAGGCGCAGGAAGAGTCGGTCCACGCCCGTCGCGGCAAACCTGATGGAGATCAATCGTGGAGAATCAAACCAAGCGGACCATGGCCAGGACGCGCGCCGTGCTCCTGGCGGCCTCGGCCTCGTTCATCGTCTACGCCGGCGCCTTCGCCGCCTCCTTCTCACCAGTCAACGAGGCGGCCATCCCGGTGACCGGCCAGCGTTGGGCGGCGCCCGAGTCTTACAGCGCGGTCAGCGCCGATCTGGGTTCGCTGCGGCAGGAGTTGATCAACGCGCCGCTCGTCCGTTCGAACGACGCCCGTCCGACCCCGGTCATCCAACTCCCGATGCCGGACGGATCGATGGAGGACTACCAGGTTTGGGAAGCGCCGGTGATGGCGTCCTCGCTCCAGGCGCAGTACCCGGAGATCCGCACCTACGAGGTGAGGGGCGTCGAGAACCGCGGTGCCTGGGGCCGCATCAGCGTCACGCCGCTCGGATTCCACGGCCTGATCTTCCGCGACGGCGGCAGCGTCTGGATCGACCCGATTCAGCAGAACGATCTGATTCACTACTCGGTCTGTTGGGGTCGTGACTATCGCCGCGCCGACGGGCTCGGTCTGAACGAGATCCAGCCCTGCGCCACCATCGAAACGCCGGAGCAGGTCGACGAGATCAACCAGCGCGTGCGCCAGGCCGAGCTGATGGGCACGATCTCCACCGGCGAGAACCTCCGCACCTATCGACTGGCCTGCGCGGCCACCGGTGAGTACACCACCTTCCACGGCGGCACCGTCGCCCTCGGCATGGCGGCCATCGTGGTCGCGGTCAACCGCGTCGACGGCGTCTACATCATCGACTTCTCGGTCACGATGGAATTGGTCCCGAACAACAACCTGGTCGTCTACACCAACGGTGCCTCCGATCCGTACACGAACAACGACGGCGGCACGATGCTGAATCAGAACCAGGCGAACCTGAACGCGGTGATCGGCAACGCCAACTACGACATCGGCCACGTCTTCTCGACCGGCGGCGGCGGCATCGCGTCGCTCTCCTGCGTCTGCGTGACCGCGCGGAAGGCAATGGGCGTGACCGGCCTCGGCGCCCCGATCGGCGACAACTTCTACATCGACTATGTCGCCCACGAGATGGGACACCAGTTCGGCGCCACCCACACGTTCAACAGCCAGTCGGGTTCCTGCGGCGGCGGCAATCGCACCGCTTCGACCGCCTATGAGCCGGGCAGCGGAACGACCATCATGGCCTACGCCGGCATCTGCGGCGGGGACAACGTCCAGCAGCACAGCGACCCGTACATGCACAACGCCAGCTTCGGTCAGATTCGCGCCTACACCGAGACCGGCGGCGGCAACGGCTGCGCCGTCACCACGCCGACCGGCAATACCCCGCCGACCGTCGACGCCAACATCGGCGGCAACTACACCATCCCGCTCAACACGCCGTTCGAGATCGCGGGCGCGGCCACCGATGGCGAGGGCGATCCGATGACCTACTGCTGGGAGGAGTACGACCTCGGACCGGCCGGCGTGTGGAACGCTCCCTCGGGCAACGCACCGATCTTCCGTTCGTTCAATCCGGTCAGCAACACCGACCGGATCTTCCCGCGCATCTCGGACATCGTGAACAACGTGACCACGCGCGGCGAACTCAAGCCGAGCTACGCGCGCAACCTGCAGTTCCGCCTGACCGTCCGTGACGGATTGGGCGGTACTTCCTACGGCGCCGCGCAGCTCATCGCGGTGGCGGCCAACGGCCCCTTCCTCGTCACCTCGCCCAACACCACCGGCATCACCTGGACCGGCCTCTCGACCCAGAACGTGACCTGGGACGTGGCCGGCACCAACGTCGCGCCGGTCAACTGCGCGAATGTCGACATCTTCCTCTCGACCGACGGCGGCTTCACCTATCCCGAGGTGCTGGCCACCAACGTGCCGAACAACGGCAGTGCGTCGATCACGGTGCCGAACCTCCCGACCACCACGGCGCGCGTGAAGGTGAAGGGGCACGGGAACATCTTCTTCGACATCTCGAACGCGAACTTCACGATCGAGGGAACGACCGACGCGCCGGAGCACACGCCGGTCGTCGCGGATCGCATGATCCAGCGCATCCAGCCGAACCCGGCGAACGGCATCTCGCACCTCTTCTTCCGGGTGCAGGAGTCGTCGCAGGTCAGCCTGCGCGTCTACTCCGCCTCCGGTCGCCTCATGGCCACGCTGGCCGAGGGCACGATGGACGCGGGCGACTACTCACGCTCCTGGGATGGTCGTGACCTCGACGACCGGCTCGTACCGGGCGGGGTCTACTTCTATCGCCTCGAGGTGGGCGGGAAGGTCGAGACCCAGCAGATCGTGCGCGTGAACTAATCCGCGGCTTCGTTCGAATGAGAAGCGGCGGGAGGCACTGCCCCTCCCGCCGTTCTCGTTTCTACCGAGAATTCGCGTCTACTCGGGCACGAGCACCAGCGTCCGCGCGCTGCTCGCCCCCGCTGCCTCGACGCGGTAGCTGTACAAGCCTGCCGGCAGGCGACGGCCATGTTCGTCGGTGCCGTCCCACTGGACCTGGCTTCGACCAGCCGGGAGCGCCGCGCTCACCAGCGTTCGCACCAGCCGGCCGCCCACGTCGTGCACGGTGAGCCGCGCCACGCCCGCGCGCGGCAGCTCGAAGCGAATGCTCGTCCCCCGCGTCATCGGATTCGGGCTGTTCTGTCCCAGTTCGAGTACGGACTTCGCGTCGCCCAGCGGCGTGACGTCGGTCGAGGTACTCGGGCAGGCGCGCACGTTCTCGATGTAGAGCAGGTCGCCGCCGATTCCGAACTGCGTGATGTTGCCGGTCGCGTAGAGCACGCCGCAGCCGCTCCCCGCGGTCGCGAAGTCGACCGCCCAGACCTTCGCCCCACCCAAGGTCTGGCCATTGATGCCGCTCAGGTTGGTCAGGTTGGCGCAGTCCCCGTTCACGTTGATGTTCACGCTGCCTGCGTACTCACCGTAGGAGACGGCCAACCAGTCGACCGGAACCCCGAAGTCGATTCGATCGGAGATCTTGTCCATGCGAAGTTCGAACCCGCTCCCGCAAGCCAAGCTGGTCGGGCTGATCTGCGCGAGACCGCCGGTCCACTCCGTGAGGCAGGTCGTCCCCGCGATGTACCAGGGCTTCATCCGATGCTGCGCGGCGCCACTGGTGAAGCCGCCCCCTTGGGTGTAGGCGCTGCCCGGGGTCAGGTCGTCGAAGGCCGAGCGCGCGAGCGAGCCGCACGCGCGGCAGTAGCTCAGGCCGTCGATGTAGAGGTTGTTGCCGCCGATCGTGAGCGTTTCGAAGGTGCCGCCCAGGCGAATCACGCCGCAGCCGTTGCCGGAGACGCCCGAGTCGAACACGGTGACCGAGGTGCCACCGACGAAGGTGCCGCTCAGATCGACGAAGTTCGCCACGGTGCGGCAGTCGCCGTCGATCGCCAGATTGACGCTACCGCCGTACTCGCCGTAGGGAATCAGCACCTCGCTCACCGGGCCGCCGAAGTCGATGTCCACCTCGGCATCCTGGAAGCGCAGCTCCTTCCCCTGGCCGCAGGCGCTGCCGGTCTGAACGACGCTGACCGTGCCGAGCCCGAGGGGCGGCATGCAGTTTCCGATCACGGTCGGCCGCGCGCGCACCGACATGCCGACTCCCTCGCTCAAGAAGTTCACGCCGACCGCGTAGTTGGCGTTCAGGGTCAGGTCGCCGAAGGTGAGTCGATCACAGGGAGTGCCGCCGCCGTATTCGCTGATCACCACGTTGTCGATCGCTGCCAGTGAGAGAAGCGCGGTGTTGGTGTCGGTGCTGAAGCGAACCGTGTTGACGGCGGTCGCGCCGGCGAAGCTCGACGAGTAGATCCGGGTGCCGTTCAGTTCGATCGTCCAGGTGTCGGCGGCGAGGTTGACGTTGACGTGGAGATGCTGGACCACGCCGAGGGAGAAGGTGCCGTAGGAGCTCTCGGCGCCGGTGCCGATCTGGACGTAGACCTGTCCGTTGCCGCGAAAGCTGATCTTCCGGATCACCGGCGTGTCGAGAAACACCACGAAGTTCGCGGTGCTGCCGGCGCTCTGAACCAAGAGATCGCAGTCGAGCGTGTAGGTGTCCGAAGCCGGCAGGTCATCGAGGCGCAGACGAATCTGATCGGCGTCGCCGTCGTTCGTGGTGAACTGAAGCGGCTGCGAGGTGAGCGCGCCCAGGCTCGCGACGACGGTCGGCGTGCCGATCACCAGTTCGCTCACCGAGCGGCGCACCGCGTCGCCACTTCCCACCGCGGGAGGAAACCCGACCGTGTGGAGCGGCGAAGCAAAGTCGATGTCATAGAGATCGGCGCGAGCGGCGCCGGCCGCCACGGCAAGCGTTGTCAGGGCAAGGATCCAGCAGGCTCTGGCGTTCATGGGGCAGTCCTCCTGTCACTCGGACCTCGGGGCCGACGAGCCGGCGGGGTTGCGGGGCCTCCGGCGCTTCGCTTGGTGGGAGGGCGACCGGGTCCGAGGCGGCGTCCTCCTCCCCGTTACGCGCGGGCCGCGCGGGGAAGTGGACAGGGGATCTTCAAGAAGTTGCGGAGGGATCGGGGGCGGTCGAGTCCGGGATCGCGGAGGAGGGCAGGAGCATGTCCTCGAAGAAGAAGGCCGCGAGCTCGGCCCGTCCGGCCAGCCCCGACTTGCGGTAGACGGCGACCGCGTGCTGGCGGGCGGTGCGCTCGCTTCGGCCGGTGAGCTGCGCGACCTCTTTGTGACTGAATCCTTTCAGCAGGAGAAGTGCGGTCTGCTTCTCCGCCGGTGTGAGGCTCCAGGCATCGAACTGTCGATCGATCGCCTCGCCCAACCCCTGAAGCGCCGTCCGAGCCCGTGCCGCCCAAGCATCACGCTCCGCCTGCCGCGCCAGGACCGTCTCGCGCGCCGCCAGCAGCGACTCCTCCGCTTCCTGCCAGCCCCGCCCGAGCAACCAGGCCGAGACCAAGGAGAGGCAGATGAAGAGCAGCTCGACCACGCCGTGCCATCCCCAAACCGAACGCGGCGCATCGAACGCGAGGTCGAGCCCCCCCGCCACCGCGAGGCAGAAGAGGAGAAGGGCCACGATTCGCCGGATCGGGCGTAGGGTTGGTGCGGTTTGGGGGTGCGTCATTTGTCGGAGTGGTGGTAACGCTCGCTTTCGGCCGCATCATACGACGCCTGCCGGATGTCCAACCACGATGTTGCCTCCGTAGGGTGCGGCACGTGCGCGACGCGCGCGCGAAGCAACCGGACATCCACATTGAACAAGGAGTCGAAACCTTGAAGCCCATCGTCTGGCTCGGAATCCCAGTCGGCCTCTTCGTCCTCATGCAGCTGGTCCCGGTGGGGCGCGATCACACCAATCCCCCGGTGACCGCGCCGGTCCGCTGGGACTCGCCCGCGACCGAGGCCATTGCCCGACGCGCCTGCTACGACTGCCACAGCAACGAGACGCGCTGGCCCTGGTACTCCAACGTGGCCCCGATCTCCTGGCTGGTGGCGGACCACGTGAAGGAAGGTCGCTCCAGGCTCAACTTCTCGGCCTTCGATCCGGGCAATCGACGCGCGGCGCATGCGGCCGAAGAAGCGCCCGAGGAAGTGCAGAAGGGTGAGATGCCGCTCAAGCAGTACCTGCCGATGCACCCGGAAGCGCGCTTGAGCGCGGAAGAGAAGGCCGCGCTGATCCGCGGCCTCACGGCGACCTTCGCCCCGGCCGGCGGGGGCGTAGGCGAAGAGGGCGCGCCTCAATCGGGCGCCCCCGCCAAGAATGAGCAGGAACAGGGCGACGACGACGATTGATCCCTTCGCCTCCACTCATCCCTTTCGGTTGGTCGGGAAGAGTAGCGTCGCGCCGGCGCGGAAGCCTAAGTCGCTTGGCCCCGCGTCGGGCGAGACGACCCAGTAGCGTGCGCCGACGAAAAGGCTCATGGGCCGCGGCCCCACCTTGAGCAGCTGGTTCACCATCAGGTTGATCGGCACCGACCACTGCTCGTGCTCCCAGTCGCGCGAGGTCTCGGTGTTGAGCGCGAGCGTCGTGTGGGTCTTCGTGATGTAGTTGATGAAGGGCTGCGCGAAGCTCGTGCTCACAGTTGAGCCGTCGCGATCCCCCGCGACCGACCAAAGGTGGTTGGCGAGCGCGCCGTAGGTCCAGGGGCCGACCTGCCGCACGAGGATCGCGGTCGGCCCAAGGCTCCAGTGGTCGGTGGTGAGCGCGGGCTCGGAGCCGGTCGGCAACTGTACGACCGGGCCAGCGCCGAAGAACCACCCGGACCGAGTCGGCCGCACCGGGGCGACGAAGATGCTCTGCGTGACGTCGCCGAAACCGGAGATGTCGGCACGGCCGAACGGTGCCTCCTGCCAGATGATCGGCGCGACGGTCCGGAGCAGCAGCTTGACGCGCGCCTCGCGCCCGAGCGAGATCGGCACGACCGGCTGCACGTTGAGGGTGGAGCGACCGAGATCGGCCGGTCCGATTCCCTCGTCGAAGTTGCACTGCAGCGGCACACTGATCAGAGACGCGAGGGGGTTCGCCACCTTGCGGGCTAGCTCCCCCGCCGACGAGGGCGGCCCCTCGCCGGCCCGAACCGAGCCCATCCCCGGCGCCAGCGCCGCCACGGTCCCCACGATGACCCCGACTTCCCTCCGCCTTCGCCGAGCCCTCGCACCATCGCCCACCGCCGTCGGCTCGCGGAGGGTTCGCGTCAGGGTGAAGAGGGCGGCCAGCACGGCCAGCTCGATCGCGAGTTCGCGCGCGCCGATCCCGGTCTGCCCGGCGCCCAGGCCACCGATCAACCTTCCGACCACGATGGCCGAGAGCAGCAGGATCGCCGCGAGCAAGATCGATCTGCGCTTGGTCCACGCGCCGACACCGATCAAGAGCGCGAGGCCGACAAAGAGGCCGCCAAGGTCCGCGCGGAGATTCATGAGCCCGAGTTCGCCGACTGCCTCGATTCCGAAGGGCTGCGCCACCTGGGCCGGCGCAACCCAGAAGCCGAGGCCGACCGCGAGGAAGAGAAGGGAGGCGAGGATGACGAAGACGCGACTGAGCAGCTGCATGATGGGTTCCTTTCTGCTTGCTTCATCCGTACGCGTGCGTGGTTGATGTGGAAGTCGACACGTCGGCCGTTCGAGCCGTGACGCTTACATGCGGCCGATCTTCACGTCGTGACCGCCGAGCGGCATCGTGTACAAGCTTCCGTCGTCGGCCATGGTCCACTTCCCCTTCCGCACGCGGTTAACGCCGCTGGCGAAGAGGCGGCGGGCGAGGAACCCGTCGGGCGCGGGCAGCAGGTGGTAGTAGGCGAGCAGCGTGACGTGCGCGTCGTTCGCGATGGTGGCGGCTTCCTCCGGCGAGATGTGATAGTCCTGCACGTCGTGCATGATCGCGGCGGTGCGGTCGCGGCCCACGCCCTCGGCCGCGTGTTCGAGCGAGTGGGTCATGTCACGCGAGATCGCCTCCGACACGAGCAGGTCGGCATTCGCGGCGCCGGTCACGAGCGGCCGGTGGTACTTGAGGTCACCGGTCACGACCGCAGAGCGTCCCTTGAAGTCGAAGCGATAGGCGTAAGCCGGCGAGATCGGCGCGTGATCCACTTCGAGCGCGGTGATGCGAAGCGAACCGTCGTCGTAGACGATCGCGCTTCGGTCCTTGGCCGGCGTGACCGGACCGTCGAGTTCGACGGTGTGCGCGACCATGCCCCAGGTGCGGGAGGGCATGACCTTCTCCCCGTGGTGCGCGGTGCGGTATCCCTGGTCAAGTTGGTAGGCCTCGTTGAAGCCCTCGACCACGCGATCGATGCCGGGGCCGCCGTAGACATCGAGCGGCGCCGGGCGCCCACCCGCCCACGTCTGGAGCTGCAGTTCGCCCAAGTCGCCGATGTGGTCGGAGTGGAAGTGGGTCATGAGCACGCCACCGATCTCAGCGAGCGGGATGCCCCAGAGGACGAGATTCTCGACCGACTCAGGACCGGTATCGACGACCCAGAACTTCCCTCCGGCGAACACCACGACGCAGGCCTTGGCGCGGGCCGCGCTCGGCAGCGGAGCCGAAGAGCCGGCCACCGCCACCCGGAGCGCATCATCCGCGAGAGGCGCGAGGTTGGTGCGCGCCGACATCTTCTGCGCGGCACGATTGAAGATCGCAAGTTCGACCGAAGGATTGAGGAGCGCGGCGACGGAGGCGATCGCAAGGCCGGCGGCGGTGAGTGCGATCGCGGACGTAGTACGACTGAGCTTCTTCATGGCGAGTTCCTTTCCTGGCTTGTTGTGTTGAGTGCGGTCGGTCTGGACCGCTAGCGCGACGCGGAGAGCGTCGTGCGTGAGGAGGGCTGCGCGACCGGCTTGGCCAGCGCGCGCTGCATCATCAGGCGCGCCACCATCGGCCCCGCGTTCTGGTTCTGTCCGGTGATCAGGTCGCCGTCCACCACCAGGTGGTTGGCGAAGAAGTCCTTCACCGGATGGTGACGGCACTCGTAGCGCGCGCCCGCCTCGCGCAGCGCCGACTCCGGGTGGAGCGGCGTGATCGAGACGCCGAGCTGCCGCACCTGCTGATCGGTCACGGCGGTGATGCGCCGATCCTTCACCAGGAGCTGGCCGTCGGGGCGCCGCGCGCGCAGGAGACCGAGCGGTCCGTGGCAGATGCCGCCGAGCACGCGACCCGCGGCGGCCGCGGCGCTGACCGCGCGCCCCAAGGCCTCCGACTGCCCAAGATCGAAGGCCGCGCCCCATCCGCCCGCGAAGTAGATGAGGTCGTAGCCGGTGAAGTCGATCGCGTCGACCGCGAACGAGTTCGCGAGCTGGGCGCGCAGGCGATCGTCGTCCAGCATGCGGTCGTCGGCGGCGGTACGGAGCTCGACCCGCATCGAGAGCGGCTCCACCGGGACGAGGCCGCCGGCCGGGCTAGCCAGAGCGACCTGCATGCCGGCGTCCAAGAAGCAGTAGTAGGGCACGGTCAACTCGGATCCGAACACTCCGGTCGGGACGCCGACGTCCAAGGTTCCGCGGTTGGTCGCGACGCAGAGGGCTCGGCGTCCGCTGAGGTCGAGACGCACCGCCTGTCGATCTTCAGGGTGCACCCCCAGTCCCCGCAGGGCCGCGCGCTGGGCGCGGCCGAGGAGCGAGGGGCTCGGGTTGATCAATCGCTTCGACATGACTCTTCTCCTTCTCGTCGAGTGGTTGGGTGGAGGTGGATCAGAACGAGGTGCGAAGTCCCAAGACGAAGCCGGAGAGCGAGAGCTTGTTCTCGAGCGCGCCGTCCTGCTTGAAGTGGACTTCCATGTGGCGGTAGCCGGCGTTGACCCCGAATTGGTTCATCGCACCGAAGTTGAAGGCGAGGGTCGGTCCCACGCTCCAGGTGTAGTTGGTGCCGCCGAAGGAGACGTCTGCCTGGGCCTGCGTCGCCCAGTGGCGACCGAGGCGCTGCGTGAATCGACTGCCGATCAGCGCGTCGACCAGCGTTTCCTCACTGTCGAAGCTCTTCTCGACAGGCCCGCTGGCCGACGTCTGGAAGCTGGCGTCGACGTTGGCGCGATCGTCGATCACGCGCACGCCGGTCAGGAAGGCTAGCCCCTTGTGATCGCCGAACGGATCGTAGAGTCCCGCGAGGTCGACGATGGTGAGCCCCACCTCGTAGTCGAGGTCTGCGGTGCCCGCGCCGGCCGGCAGGGTCGCGCCCTTCTTCTCATCCGACATCGTCACGTCGAAGGCATCGGCGGTGATGCCGAAGGCACCGCGCGTCGCCTCGAGGCGAAGCTGGAAGATCGTGTCGATGTCGTCGATCAGGTCGCTCACCTTGATGGTCTGGTCGAGCACCTCGCGATCGTTGAGCTTGCTCTCGACGCCAACGTCGGTCGCCCAGAGGTACGGCGTGATGCTGAAGCGCCAGGGCTGGGTTCGCTGCTGAGTCTGGAACTGGGGTTGGGCCTGCGTCTGAGCCTGGGCCGTGAGGGCCACGAACGAAAGGGCCGAGAGGGCGAGGGCGCAGCCGTTCAGGTTCACGCGAACGAAGTTCATGGTTCGATCTCCTTCTTTGGATCTCAAGGTTGGTCGTCGGGATCGCTCGCCGGCCGGGGATCGGCGGAGAGCGAGGCGATGCGCAGGCGGGCGTCGAGCGCGTCGGTGCAGGCGCGGAGCACGGCTGGATCGGTCGCGGCCAGCGCCGCCAGCTCGATCTGGGTCAGCTCCAGTCCCTGCTCCGTGATCACATCGAGCGGTCGCTCGGCGAATCGGCGGAGGAGGGTCGGGTTCGTGATCAGTCGCCCGAGGATCGTTTCGACGTGCCTGTGCATGTGAGGGGACAACGCACCCGTCGTGCCACGCGCCGAAATGAGGAGCAGCTTTCAGCCAACGCGCACGGATGAAAGGGGCTAGCGGCTGGCGACAAAATTCGCGGCTCCAAGCGCCGGCTGTCTCGATCTGGACAACTGTGAGGAAGCGGACAGCGTCCGCCGGACAAGGGGGCGGACAGTTGCGGGCGCGGGGCGCCGACGACGATGCTATACTCCGCCGCGATGCCATCGCCGATCGTTCGCCCGGCAGCGGAGACGGCAGGCCGTTCGCTCGAGTCGAAGGAGCGTTCGGCTGCGCTTCGCATGCTCGTCGCGAGCGCCCTCGGCACCCTCGCCCGGCTTCAGTCGCTTCGCCACGCCGAACTCCTACTGCTCGCGGAGGGGGACGAAGTCCGCGCGCTCACCCTCGATGACCGAGGCGAGGTGACGGAGCGATCGGCGACGCGCGACGATTTCCCCGCCGGGACCTGGCAGGCCCTCGAACGAGGGACAACGCGCCTCGACTTCGCGGCCAACTCAGACTCCGCGAGCGAACGGCGTCTCCTCGATCTCGGCGCGAGCAACCTCCACTGCGCGCCGCTCGGGTCGCCGGACGCGCGCGTCGGCCTCCTGCTCCTGGCCCCTGACTCGAGCTCGGAGTTGGCGCCGTCGGTGGCTAGCCTGTTGGAGCCGCTCTCGCAGTTCCTCGCGGCCGCGGTCGAACGCGATCGCCTCTGGGCCCGCGACGAGCGTCGCCGGCACGAACGACGAGTACGACTCGAGGCCATGCTGCCGCGCATCGCCGAGTCGCTCGATGTGCGGAAGGTCTTCGTCGACCTGGCAGAGGTGGTGCGCGAGGTCATCCCCCACGACGTCCTGGTCTTCGCGCTGCTCAACGCCGATCGCACCGGCGTGCGTGCAGGCGACCACCCGCAAGGGGTGATGGAGCTGCCGGAGTATCGCTTCAGCAACGAGGAGGAGGCGCTCGACGCCAACTGGCAGTTCCTCCTCTCCTACGACCTCTCCCCGGTCGGTCGACGCCGAGTCGGTTCGATCGCGCATCTCACCGCTTGGGGTGGAGCCGCCGGTGTTCGTGGTGACCCGCCCCGGCGCCCACTGGATGCGCTTCCTCACCCTGCAGCGCGTGCGCTCGACCATGCGGGTGCCGATCCGATCCAAGGACCGTCCGATCGGGGGCATCGCCTTCATGTCGAGGCAACCCGACTGCTTCGACGACGAGGACGGGGTCGCCGCGTCGCGCATCGCGGACCAACTGGCCCTCGCGCTCGCCCACCAAGAGCTGGCGCGCCACGCGATCGAGGACGATCGCCGGCACCGACGCTTCGCGGCGCTCGAGGCGGTGCTCCCCCGCCTCGCGGTGCTCGAGGATCTGGACGACATCGCGGTCGCGGTCTCCGGCGTCGCCAACGGCATCCTCCAGCACGATGCGGTCGGCGTGATGGTGATCCATGCCGACGGTGCCCACGTGCATGGACTGCAGGACGGGGTGCACCGCCTGACCGCCAGCGCGCCGACCAGCTTCGTCGAGGAGCAGTTCAAGAGCCTGATGCCGGGCGGCTCGCTCCGCATCCGCTCACTCGAGTTGTTGGACGAGGCCAGGAGTCTCGTCAAACAGCGCGTGGTCGGCCCCAACGGCGATGTGGTGCGCGAGGTGGCGGTGCCTCCGTCGCACGCGCAGGCGCTCAAGGCGCTCGGGGTTCGCTCGGAGCTACGCGTCGCGGTCCGCCAGGGAGACGAGCTGCTCGGCCTCCTCCTCTTCGCCTCGCGCGTCGAGGATCACTTCACCGAGGAGGACGAGGCGATCGCAAGGCGGATGGCCGATCGCGTCTCCCTCCGGCTGGCGCAGGAGCGCATCGAGGGAGAGGCGCGGCGCGCCCGCGAGGCCTCGGCGCGCGCCGTCGAGGCCTCGGCCCGCGCAGCCGAACTCGAGGGACGCGTGGAGCAGCTGCAGCGCGAACTCGAGCGGTTCAGCGCGCATCGCGCGATCGGCCGCTCCGCCGCCTGGAAGAAGGCGCTGGGCGACGCCGCGCAGGTTGCCGCCACCGACACCACGGTGCTGGTGACCGGCGAGTCGGGCACCGGCAAGGAGGTGATCGCCCGCTACATTCACCGCGGGTCGAAGCGAGCCAAGGGCCCCTTCGTCGCGCTCAACTGCGCGGCCCTCCCCGAGCAGCTGCTCGAGTCCGAGCTGTTTGGCCACGAACGCGGCGCCTTCACCGGCGCACACGAGGCACGCGCCGGCAAGATCGAGCAGGCGCTGGGCGGCGTGCTCTTCCTCGACGAAGTCGGAGATGTCGCCTGCCGTGCAAGCGAAGTTCCTGCCGTGCTGCAGGAGCGCGAATTCCAACGGGTCGGCGGCAGCAAGACGATCAAGGCCGATGTGCGGATCGTGTCCGCGACCAATCGCGACCCTCGCGCCGGCATCCAGAACGGCACCTTCCGCGAGGACCTCTACTATCGGCTCGGCGTGTTCGAGATCCACCTCCCGCCGCTCCGCGAGCGGCCGAGGATATCCTGGCGTTGGCCGAGGCGTTCTTGCAGGAGATCGGTCAGGGGATCGGCCGACCGGCCGCCGGCATCTCGGAAGAAGCGCGTGAGCAGCTCCTCGCCCACCCCTGGCCCGGCAACGTGCGCGGGCTTCGGAACGCCATCGAGCGCGCCGTGATTCTCTGTAGAGGCGGCCTCGTCACCCGCGCCCACCTTCCGATGGCCATCGCGGACCGGCCGCGCGAGACCCTCTCCACCGCGCCGTCGATCGCGAGCGATGGCGACGACGTCGCCCTCGGCGAAATGGAGCGCGAACTGCTGGTCAAGGCGATGGCGAAGGCCGAGCAGAACAAGTCGCGCGCAGCCAAGTTGCTCGGCGTGTCACGCGGGCAGCTCTCCCTACTCCGGCGCCACGGCCTGACCGACGCGCGGCGCTAGGCCACAACGCGGCGCCCGCGCACAACGATGCCCTAGCGCACAACGCGGCGCCGCCCACAACAGAGAGGGCCACCCGCGCGTGGCGAGTGGCCCCCTCGGTCGCGATGGACATGCCGCGACTATCGAGGCGGAAGCACCAGCGTTCGGCTCGCTACCGACCCCGCGCCCTCGACGCGATAGCTGTAGAGACCGGCCGGGGCGCGATGGCCGCGCGTCCGTTCGACCGTCCCAAGCCACGTCGTGGACGCCCGCGTCGAGCGACTCGGTGAGAAGGCTCCGCACCAGTCGGCCCGAGACATCGTGAATCGTGACGCGAGTCTGCCCCGCGCGCGGCAGCGCGAAGCGGATGCGCGTGGTCGAGCCGAAGGGATTGGGCGCGTTCTCGAGCAGCGTGACGCGATCAGTCGGCGTGCCGATCGGCGCGCGACGTCGGTGGTGCCGCGCCCGTCGAGCGAGGCCCGCACGTTGTCGATGTAGAGCTGCTGGCCGCCGATCCCGAACTGGTGGATCGGACCGACGACGTAGAGCGTGCCACGGTTGAGTCAGGAGGTCGTAGGGCGTGGCCCAAACGCTGCAACCACCCAGCTGCGTTCCGTTGATGTCGTCGAGGTTGGTGAGGTTCGCGCAGTCACCGTTGACCACGAGATTGACCGAGCCGAGACGCCGCCACCCAGGAGAGGGCCAGCCAGTCGAGGTTCTGTCCGAAGTCGATTTCGTCATTGATCGAGAACGGCGAAGCTCGAGCCCATCTCCGCAAGCCGTCTGCGTCGCCAAGGTGGTCGCGATCCCGGCGTTGAAGAAGTTCTGGCAGGTCGCGGCCGGCTGGTAGTAGGGCCGGAAGCGGTGGCGCGCCGCGCCGCTCACGAAAGAATCTCCCGGCGAGTAGTTCACCCCGGCCACCTGATCGTCGAAGGCGCTCCGCCGGAGGTCGGGACAGGCATTGCAGTAGCTGATGTTGTCAAGCCACAGCTCCTGTCCGCCGATCGCGAGCGTCTCGATCGTTCCGCCCAGGCGAAGCACGCCGCAGCTCTGCCCCGGCACGCCAAAGTTGAAGGCGGTGATGGCGACCCCGCCGAGGAAGGTGCCGTTCAGGTCGCTGAAGTTCTCCACCACCTCGCAGTCGCCGTTGATCTTCACCAGCACGGTGCCGCCGTACTCGCCGAAGGGGACCAAGACGTCGCTCACCTCCGCGCCGAAGTTGAAGTTGAGCGTCGCGTTGTTGACGTTGAGTTCCTTGCCCGCCTGGCAGGCCTGCCCCTGCGCGACGACCTGGATGAAGCCGTTCCGGACGTTGGCCACGCAGTTGCCCGGGAGGTCGTAGAACTCGCTCACGCTGAAGGCCACCCCCTCGGTCATGAACTCGTCGCCCACGTTGTACTGCGTGCCGTTGACCAGGTCGCGCATCGTGACGCGATCGCAGAGGGTCTCGCCCGCGTCCTCGGTGATCGTGACGTTGTCGATCGCCGCGCGCACTCCCTTGAGCGGAATGGTCGAGGTCGAGAAGGTCGCGTCATCGAGCTCGCTCGAGCTGCCGAAGTCCCCTTCCCAGGCGAGGGCGTTGTCGAGGTAGATGGCCCAAGTGTCGGTCACCAGATTGATGTCGACCTTGAGGTGCACGATCGTCCCGATGGTGTAGCTGCCGATCGGCGTGTACGGCAGGCCCGAGACGAACTGGCTGACCGTCCCGCTCGACTCGAAGTCGATCCGCCGCACCGCCGGTCCGGCGAAGAGCAGCGTGAACGCGCCGCCCGCCTCCGCCGACTCGACCAACACGTCGGATTCCAGGCTGTAGAACTCGTAGATCGGAAGGTCATCGAGGCGGAACTCGACCTGGTCGGTCGAGCCGTCCCACGAATCGAATTGCAGCGGCTGCTCGGTCATGGCGCCGAGTGCCGACACCACGAGTGGATTCCCGAAGATGATCTGGGTCGGCGAGCGGCGCACCGCCGGTCCGTAGCTAATCGCCGGCGGATAGCCGACGTTGTGCGGCGGCGAACTCCAGTCGACGTCGTAGAGGGTCGCGCTCGCGGGGTCACTCAAGCCCAGAAGAGCGATGGTGGCGAACAGAGCGAGTCTTGCCGTGCGTTGCATGAGGCACTCCTTGATCCGGACCGCCTGGATCCTGCGCCGCCAGAGTTGCGGATCCGCGACGATTTCTCTCACTGAGCCGCCCGCCGGTCCGAGGTGCCGGACGGCCTCCGCTCGAGTACGCGAAGTCGCCGGGCGAATCTGGACAGGGAATTTTCGTGGAGTGCTCGAGCCACCGCGTGCCGCCCGGACGTAGACTCGCCGGGCCGGATCGAGCCGCGCGGCCTGCCGCGCGGACTCTTCGCCAATGGGACCGAGGAGGCGTCGCGCGTGGATCCCGTCTTGTCGCCGGAGCACTGCCAAGAGATCGCGAAGGATATGGCGATCGCGTCAACCGACGAGGAGCGCGGCCAGCGCGACGGGATTGGCTTCGCCTTGAACGCGCCGGACATGGGGGCCTGCATGCGCGCGTCGGTCGATGCCCCACGACCGACGCGTCTCTCGGCGGGCGCGGGGAGTGACGGGCGGCCGGCGCTCGGCGCGATCTGCCCGCACGACGACTACCTCTACGCCGGGCGGGTCTACCGCGAGGTGCTCGCACGAATCTCCGCGCCACTCGTGATCGTGGTCGGCGTCTTTCACCGCTACTGGCGCCTGGGGGTGCGCGAGCGGATCGGCTTCGAGGACTACGCGCGGTGGAGGACGCCCGATGGACCGCTCTCGATCGCGCCGCTCCGCGAGGCGTGGCGAGCACAGCTCTCCCCGCGGGATCACTACGTGAGCCGTGCCTGCCACGACGTCGAACACTCGATCGAGGCGATCGCCTTCTGGCTGAGGCACGGTCGGCCCGATCGCGCGATCGTGCCGGTGCTGGCGCCGGGGCGCGCTTCGCGCGTCTGGTCGAGCTGGCGAACGAGGCGGGGCGCGCGCTCGCACAACGCTCCGCGACGCGGACCTCGCGTTGGGGCGCGATGTCGCGGTCGTCATCTCGGCCGACGCGGTGCACTACGGCGAGGACTTCTCCACGCCCCTTCGGCTCGGGCACGAGCGAGGCCTACGAGCGCGCGGTCGCGCGCGACCTCTCGATCCCCGTGCGCTCGAAGGGCCGATCGACGAGGCGAGCGTCCAGGCCTTCTTCGAAACGGTGGTCGATCCGGAGGAGCCGGATCGCTATCGCATCCCCTGGTGCGGGCGCTTTTCGATCCCCTTCGGGCTGCTGCTGCTGCGCGCGGCGGCGGCGGAACTCGGATTCACCGCGCGCGCCGAGGCACTCTGCTACGGCACCTCGATCGATCCACCCGCGCTGGTGTTGCCGGAAACGAAACTCGGGGTGACCGCACCGGCCGATCTCCGGCACTTCGTCGGTCACCCCGGGATGCTCTTCGTGAAGGAAGGCGCGGGCGCCCTTCCCGACGCCCGCACCTAAGTCGGCTAGAGGATCAGTCCTTCTTGAACTTCGCCATCCAGCCGGCGATGTGCCCCTTCAAGTCCATCTTCGGCAGTTCGCCGTCGGGGGTCAGCTTGTCGATCAGCTGCGGCAGGTGCGCGGCGAGCTTCGAGGTCACCTCCTCGACCGAGAGCTTCGACTTGAGCGCCAGGTACTGGAGCTTCTCCGGTCCCAACGCTTCCTTCACCTGATCGGCGGTGAGCTGAAGGTTCGGGCCCTTGCCGACCCACGACTTCACCTTGTCACCCATCCCCTTCGCGTCGAAGTCGTCGACCAGGTCCTTGAGGCCGTGCCCCTTCTCTTCCAGCATCTCGAGCGTGCTGCCCAAGACCGCGCGCGACTTCTCCGCCGCGTCGTCCTTCAGTTCATCGATCTGCTTGAGCAACCCATCGAACATTCCCACGGTGCGCCTCCTTTGGCTCGAGTCTGGTCACTGCTCAAGCCGCGAGCCTACGACCGGGGGTGCGCGTGGCGAAGGGAATTCTGCCGTCTGGCGTGTCTGGCGGAGCCTACTGGTAGCAGCGTTTGACGCTTCCCCAGCTCGTGGCGCGCATCGGCACCGGCGCGCAGTCGATCGCTTCGGCGCCGATCCCAAGAGCCTGGGTCGGGCCCCAGACGATCCCCACGTTCTGCCAGCCGGACGGCACGCCCAGGCCAGGGTAGATGTTGGTCATGGGACAGCCGCCCGGGCCGTTCAAGTCGGCGGCGACGAACCAGACATCGCCGTAGCCGGGCCACGCGCCCCAGTAGCCGACCCACGCCTCTGGCGGCACGCAACACGGCGGGCTAAGTTCGATGACATGGCGGCTGACGCTTGGCCACTCCGCGATCGGCCCGGGATCGACGCCGGTGAGCACGCGCAGCACGTTTCCGGGAATGCCCCCCGCGTCGTCCCACACATAGACGTCCATGAGGAGACCCGGGGCGAGGATGATCTTTGTGAAGTCGAACACAACGGCGCAAAAGGCTGGCGCGTCGTCGTAGCACTCTGCGAAGGCGCCGTAGTAGGGCGGGAAGACGCCTCCGTAGTTCCAAGCGTAGCCGTTCTCGTAGCTCGCGTCGGAGTTCAGTAGCAGCGTGCCGCAGCCGCTGGACGACGAGACGACGGCGCCGGGATCGATCGACGGGAGATGCCGGGCTTCGTCTAGCCCGAGGCAGGTCGAGGTGCAGAAGAAGAGTGACGAGAGAAGACCGAGGGCACGACAGCGCATCGTTAACCTCCACTCTGGCCGCTCTTGCGGATGAGGTTTCGAGAGCATGACAGCATCGATCGAGTACGACCGAGCGCAAAGATTCTAGGGCAGAGGCTTCAGCGTATCTACCGCCACCGTGAGGGGCACCGCTCGGACCTTCTTCGCCAAGGTGTAGACGTCGACTCCGGGATAGATCACGTCGAGCGAATCTAGCCGGAGGTCGTCCATCGCCGAGCGCATCGAAGGAGTCAGTGTCGGCGCGTCGGCGCGTTTGAACTCGAAACCGTAGCGGCGGCGTCCGCGAACCACGAGCAGATCCAGTTCCGCCCCAGTGTGCGTGCGCCAGTAGTAGCACTCCGATCGTCGCGCGCCGAGCTGCGCGACCACTTGTTCAAGAGCGAATCCCTCCCACGATGCGCCGACCTTCGGGTGTCGCTCCAAATCCACCGCGTCATCGACGCCCAGCAAGCGATGCAAGAGACCGCTGTCGCTGACGTAGACCTTGGGCGCCTTCACTTGTCGCTTGCTCAGATTCTCATGCCATGGGGAGAGCTGACGGACCACCAGCGTCGAACTCAGGATATCGAGGTACCTCCGTACCGTTGCGTCGCTCACCCCGAACGCGCGGCCCAACTCCGAGGCATTCCAGGTCTGGCCGTGGTAGTGCGCGAGCATCGTCCAGAATCGACGCAGGGTATCCGCGGAAACCTGAATGCCCAGCTGCGGCAGGTCCCGCTCCAGGTAGGTGCGGACGAACTGCTCGCGCCACTCGATCGAGTCGGAGAGCGCGCGAGCAAGATACGAACGAGGCAGCCCACCACGTAGCCACAGGGCTTTCCAGCGAGCCGCGCCGACTTCCGCGAGATCGAGCCCGCGGAGTTCGTGATACGCGACGCGCCCCGCCAGGCTCTCGGTCGTCTGCCTGAGCAGGTCGGGGGATGCGCTGCCCAGGATCAAGAATCGCGAAGGTCGGCGCGGACGATCGGACAGCACGCGAAGGATCGGAAACAGATCGGGGCGTCTCTGCACCTCGTCGATGACGATCAAGCCGCGCAGCCCTTCGAGCGCGACCATCGGATGCTCCAGCCGCCGCAAGTCCCGAGGATCTTCCAGGTCGAAGTAGTGACTCGTTCCACGAGCCTCGGACGCGACCTGACGCGCGAGCGTGGTCTTCCCTACCTGGCGGGGCCCGATGATCGCGACCACTGGGGTGGTTCGAAGGCGCCGGAGTAGGGCGCCCGCTTCTCGGAATCGACGAATCACGGGAAGAGCCTACCCTGAAAATTCGACAGGGGACTAGCAGATTTTCAGGGTGCCTATCTCCCCGCGCGACCGGCCGCGCCGGCGGAGGGTCACATGAAGTTCGGCGTGTGCAGCTCGCTGATGGTCCGCGCCTGCTCCTCGCTGAAGCCGGCATGGCGGAGGCGCTTTCTTCGGCCCTGATCCATCTCCTCGAGGAGCGCGCGAAAGGCGTCGACCGCGGCGCACGCCGCGGGGATCGGTGCCGCCGGCCGCCAGGATCACGAGCGCGTCCTGGAGCGGCGCGGGCACGCCGCCGGCGCCGGCCAGGGTCGAGGCGCGCCGCCTGACCGCCGCCTCGAGTCGCGCGTAGAGAGACCCATCATGCGCCAAGGCGTGGCGCACGTGAGCCAGGCCGAAGTGCACGTGCCGCGCCTCGTCGGCCCGCGCGCGGCGCACCAACTCGAAGGTCGCCTCGTCCGGCGCATGGTTCTCGATGTACTTCAGGAGATCGAGGAACGTCCCTCCCCCAGGACCGAGAGGAGGAACTCCGCCTCGGTGAAGTCCTCGAGCGTGAGCAGCGAGTGGAGCGACGCCGAGGTGGTGGCACTCGATACGCCGGGACCGCCGCCGCCGGCCCGCGCCCGCTTCAAGAAGACATCGATGTGCCGCGCCTCATCCGCCATCTGGAATGGCGAGAAGCATCGACACCTCGACGAAGGCCGGATGGATGCGCGGAAGGAAGCGCGCCGGCAGATAGGGGGCCGAGAGTTCGTTCTCGGCCAGCACCGACATGATCTGCCCGAGCGCCGCTTCCAGCGCCGGCACGAGTGGTCGCACCGTGCGCCACGGAATGTCGCGGTTGGCGTCCCGCTGCGAGGCGACGGCGAGGTCGTAGAGTTCGGCCACCTCGGGTGGCGCAACGTGATCGCGCTCGAGGAGGCTGAAGGGATAGACCGGGCCACCTGCCTCGACTCGCGCGCCGCGCGGAGCGAAGCCGCTCGTGGGATCGGCCGACTTAGGCATCGGCACCGCGCGCAGAAACTCGGTGGTGGTGAACTGCGCCCCGATCGCGTCCGGGTCGACGCGGCCGGATTCGCGCTCGCCCTGCGGCCGCGAGAAGCTGCCGCGTTCGAGCACGAAGAGCGTCGCGCCGTCCGGCAGCGCTTCGCTCCGCACCAGGCGATGGCGCTCGGCACGGCACCAGGCCTCCATGTCGAGCGCGACCGTGCGCTCCTCGGAACGCACCGAAAGCAGTCCGCCTGGCGCCAGGAGATCCAGGGCCGGGCGGATCAGGCTGAGCAGTCCGCCGCCAGAGCGGAAGGTCGCCGCCGTCGATCGCAACGACCGCCGGCGCGTCGGTCGGTTTCACCAAAGCCCCTGCTGGTCGAGCGCGGCCCGCAGGCTCGCGTATCCCTCGGAGCGCGGGGCATCCACTGGCGCAACCCCTCGAGTTCGAGGATGCGCCGGTGCGCGGGATCGTCCCAGCTCATGGCGAAGAGTGCGCGCATGAACGCCTCGGCCTTGGCATCGGGCAGGCTGGGCAGCGCGTCGAACATGCAGTGGTCGAAGCCGGGCGTGGTCCAGAGCACCTCGAGCTGCGAAGCATCGATCCGCCCCGCCCCCTGCTCCAGCACCCAGATGAGGTCGCCGACCGCGCCGGCCTGGGCACGCCCCTCGCGGAGCGCCGCCAGCACGTCGAGTTCGCTCGTCCCGGTGTCGCCGTGCTTGCCGAGATCGGTGTCGTAGGTCAGGAGCTTCACCTTGCCGAGGTCCACGCCTTCTTGCTTCAGGAAGTGGAGGGGAAGGATGCGCGCCTGCGTCGAGTCGCGGCTCCCCACCGCCAGGCTCTTCCCCTCGAGATCCTGGAGCGCGCGGATGCCTGCATCCTTCCGCACGATGATCTTGGAGTGGAAGTCGCGATCGGAGTCGCGCATTCCGAGCGAGAGCGACTTCCCTTCGGTGCGCTTCTCCACCCGCACGTGCGCCAGCGGCGTGTTCCATGCGATGTCGATGTGCCCGCGGAGCAGCGATTCGACCTGACGCTCGTAGTTGGAGAAGAGCGCGAAGTCCATCGCCACTCCCTGCAGACGGAAGTAGTCGCGGATGCCCTCCCAAATCGGAACCACCTTGGGGTCGTAGGCAACTGCCCCGAGCAAGATCGTCGAATCGGACATCGCTCCTCCCTAGAAGAGGGGAAGGCCGGTCAGCGCCTTCCCGATGAAGTCGTCGAGATGGTCGACGGTCGGGGCCATGACCCAACCGGCCTGCGCGTCGCGGAAGAGGCGCTCAACCGGTAAGTGCTTCGAGAAGGCGGCGCCGCCGCAGGCCTTCATCGCGAGTCCGGTCACCTCGGTCGCCGCCTCGAGCGCGGAATGGCGCATCTGGAGCACGTAGAGCGCGGCCACCTCCGAACCCGACTCCATGTGATCCAAGGTGTGGCCGAGGAGCGCGCGCGACTGCTCGGTGCGGACGTTCATGCGAGCGAGGCGAGCCCGCAGGTTCGGAAGGTCGCGCAGCTTGGAGCCGGTGTGATCGAAGCCGGCGTTCGAGAGGTGGGAGGCGGTGGCGGCGACGGCGCCGCGGCAGAGGCCGTGCGCCATGGCCGACGTGCCGACCGCGAACCAAGGAAGCACCACGCCGAGCATGGTGTTCGCCCCTTCCCCCTGCGCGCTGATCAAGTCGTCGCTCGAGACCTTGAGGTTGTCATAGAGCACCGGCTTCGAGTCGTTGCCGCGAAGGCCCAGGCCGTCGAAGGCCGACTGCCCTTTCACACCGTCCGACTTCCGCGCCACGAGGTAGACGGTCGACTGGAGCGGCGATTCGGCGTTCGGCATCTGCGCGCTCGAGACGTAGCTGTCGGCGCGATCGGCCGAGGTGACCCACGACTTGTAGGCGTTCACCACCAGCCCGTCCCCCTTCGCCTCGAACTTGGAGGTGGGGGCCCAGAACTGCGAGCGCGAGCCCTTCTCCGAGAAGGCGAGGGTGGTGAGGTGCTTCCCCGCCGCGATGTCGCGGAGCACGGCCTCCTTCGACTTGAGCAAGTTGGAAGAGGCGATCGCCGCGGTCGCGGTCACGTGCATCACGTAGACCATCGCGGTCGACGCGCACTGGGTAGCCAGCTCCTCGATGGTCGCGGCGTAGGCGCGGAGTCCCTGCCCTTGACCTCCGATCTCCTTCGGCAAGCAGAGCCCGAAGAACCCGGCGCGCGCGAGGGCACCGATCCCCTCGTCGGGGAAGCGCGCCTCCTGATCGACGCGCGCGGCGTGGGGCGCAGCATGTTCCTTGGCGAGTGCGGCGGCGCGATCGACGATCGACTGGGTGGACTCATCGAGCCGGTACGGATGGGGCATAGATTCTCCTGAATGCGATGAATGCTGCTGCGGTTCGACGGAACTCGGGCAGGTGGACATCTGTCTGTCGAGGGAAACCACCGCGACTCTGCCGTCTCAGGGTCACATAGATCAAGCGTAACGAGCGCGACGCGCTCGATCCGCCGGGCGTTCCCGATTGGTGGTCAAGGCTCCATCGCACGAAGCGATGGATTTGCTGAGGACAATTCAAGACTCAACGGGAGAGAGCCACGCTGTGTCGTCCGCCCGACCTGATCAGCCTTCGCGTCGCCGGGGGAAAGGCCCCGGATCGAACCCTCGGCGATGACTTCTGACTTCCGCGGGGGAGCGGTGCGCCGTCAGGCGGCACCTTGCGGTCGCGCTGGCGGTCGATCGCCAGCTGTGATTGGAGGAAGGCCAGCTCACTCCTGAGCGGATCGGGGCCGCACACGCCCGAACTTGGCCTTTACCCGACCCCACGTCGTCGGCAGCACGACAACCGGCTGACCACACCCCACCGGCCACGCGCCCACCGGCCCGCAGGCGGGGTTCTCGTCCGATGAGCAGGGAGAACCGACCGTGAGGGTGAAAACCCGACTAGCAGGATCGCAATAGACCGGATCGGCGGAGAAGTTACCGTTGGTTCCGTACTGGTCGACGATGCAGTCGGTCCAATTGCCGTCCTCATTGCCGAAGAGGTCACAGCAGCTAAACGTCGGGGAGCCGCCTCCACATTCCATCACTGCTCCAGGTGAGGTCCCAGTGATGATCGTGTTCGAAAAGTGAGGACTGGCGCCGCCCAAGACCCAGATTGCTCCCGCGGCACCTGCGTGATTGCCGTGGATCGTGCAATCGCGGATGAACGGTTCGCAGGTGTTGGCCACCAGTGCCGCCCCTCGCCCGTCAGTCGAGTTTCCGACTACCGTCACCCTCTCGAAGTGCGTGGCATCACCGGTAGTACAGTAGATCCCCCCGCCATTGACGTCTGACACGTTGTCCGCCACCCAGACGTCTTGGACTAGCGACGCGGACCCCCAGAAGAGGAGCCCGGCACCCCAGCCAGCGTGATTGCTGTGCACGATGCAATTGCGCAGGGTGATCGACGAGTTCACGCACAGTACTCCCCCGCCCCAGCGATCGGGAAGCACCGGCGCGACAGCTCCTTTGATCGTCACGCCCTCGAGGACCGTCAGAACTGTCTCGCCACTGTGAAAGTTGAAGCCGCGCGCGCGATCCGCACTACTCGCATTGCAATCGATAACACATAAGGCTGGATTCAACGTGTTCCCTTGGATCGTAAGTGCCTTGCCGAGACCATCGATATTTCGATTCCCCACGCCCTCAAACGTCCCATCGCCAAGAAGGATGATGTCACCATCGGTGGCCCCGCCGATCGCAGACTGAATCGTGGGGAAGTCTCCGCTTCCGTCGGGATAGACGCTCCAAATCGCCGCGGTCGCGGCCTCGATCGAAGCTGAGGCAAGTGTCAGTCCCAAGCAAAGGGCCACTGTCGAACGGGATGCGAATGCCATGCTGATTGCTCCTTCCACTCCGCCGCATTGGGGGTGGCGCGCGACCAAGGCGGAGAGTGGGCGAGGGCGCGGAGCTGACGCGGACGACCGGGGCGCGGCTTCCTCCCCACTCGATTTCGTGCGCGAGTATTGGTCGTCCCAGGTGGGCGGCGCAAGGCCGATCTACTCTCCTGCCAACCGTCAGTCCAGGTTCAGGACTCCGCGGCCGCCATCCGCCTAGTTCCGGTGCCTGTTGCCCAACCGCTCCGCGGACAACGACTCGCTCATCGACCACGCCGCTAGGATCCACCCGAAAGTCGCCGAGGTCATCGACGCGCCGATCACGTTGGTGAAGGCGACGGCGTAGAAGCAGACCTGCACCGCCGCCAGCGCCTTGAGTCGCGCCGATCGCGGCGTGCCCGCGGCGGCGCGCGCCGCGCGAAGGGTCGCGATCAGCACCAGCGTCTGGAAGAGGATCAAGAGCCCGACGCCGACCGCGCCGGTGTAGTAGGCAAGCTCCAGATACGAGTTGTGCATCTGGCTCTCCTTGTCCCACTCGCCGCGCACCACGTCCCAGTAGGAGAACTGCTTGCCCAAGCCGAGGCCGAGGATCGGATCGGAACGCAGCTCGAGCAGCGCCGAGGTCCAGACGACGAGCCGCCATAGCGACGTCGCGTCACGGTCGAGATCCTGAAAGCTGGTGAGCCGCGAGTAGACGTCCCCCACCACCGGGAGCGAAGCGAGGCGCGGCAGCGCGAGGAGGAGCACGCCGATCCCGACCAGCATCGCGATCAGGAGCTTTGCGCCGTGCCGACGCAACTCCGATCCGGCGAAGGCGACGGTGGTGACGCCGAGAATCGCGCCGAGCCAAACCGAGCGCGCCTGCGCCAGCAAGATGCCCACGAGATAGAGGCCGGCCAGGGCCACGCTCCAGGCGGGGCGTCGCGTCGGCCACACGCCGCCGAAGAGCACGGCGAGCGCGAAGACCAGCGTGAGGGCCTGAAGGCCAGAGAGGTAGCGATAGGTGCCGGTCGAGGTCGCGGCGCCCACGGCGGTGCCGGTCACCGCATTCCAGATTCCCTGGAGCCCGACTACCACGCCGGCCGCGAGGATCACCTTCCCCAGGTTCGCGCGCGAACGTTTCTCGCGCAGGCAATCGCGCACGAGGAGGAAGAGGACCGCGTAGGAGAATTGCAGGCGGAAGGAGAGGATCGACGCCCACCCGTGAAGCCCGAGCCCCCGCACCATCGAGAAGACGCCATAGAGAAGGAAGGCCCAGAGAGCCCAATCGATCGGATCGCGCGGCAGCGCCAAGGCCCGGCCCTCGCGGAGCGCGCGCAGCACCACGACGACCAGGAGGGTCACGGTGAGGAGGTCGTTCGGAAAGAGATGGAAGCCGGCGAAGCCGACGCTCGCGTAGGAGAAACCCTGCCGCTCCCCCACCATGTGCAGGAAGAGCGTCGCGCCAACCAGCGCCGAAGCATCCCGCAGAGCGAGTGCGCCAACGATCGGGAGGGCAACGAGCGCGATCGCGGCGATCGGGTGCACCACGCAGAGGAGCCCGATGGCGAGCGCCGCAACCAACGCGAGGAAGAACCCCGCGAAGCGACCGCGCGGCAGCGGAAGATCGATCGCCCGCTCGCTCATCCCATCTCCTCGACCTCGCGCACCCAGCGTGCCAGGTTGATCCTGCGATCGGCCCGCGAGGCCAGAAGCCCGCGGTTGTGCTCCGTCGCGCGCGGCGATCGATCCTCGAGCGCCGCTCGGAGCGCGCGCGTGATTGCGTCGACATCGCGAGGATCGACCAGGTGTCCATTCACGCCCGCGGTGATCCAGGCTCCATTGCCCGGCAGATCGGCGGCCAAGACCACCGCGCCCGCGGCCATCGCCTCGAGCATGGTCTGCGAAAGCCCGTCGGGAGACCAGAGCGACGCGACGAGGTCGGCGCGCCAGTAGACCACGCGCAGCTCTGCGGGGGAAAGAAGGCCGAGGTCATGCACGCGCTCTGAGACGCCGAGCGAGCGTGCTTCGGCCGCGAGGTGCACCCGCTCGGCTGGATCGCCGCTCCCGGCGAGGAGGAGTCGTGTCGTGTCATCTCGCGCGATCGCGCGAAGAAGCTCGCGTTGATGCCCTTCGCGCGCCACCGCGCGCGGAGAGAAGACGAGCGAGACGCCGGCTTCCCGCGCGATCCACCAGTCTCGCCACTCAGGATGCCGCACCGCGAGCCGCGCCATCGCGTCCTCGATCGTCGAGGGTGACGGGCGATGCCAGAACTCGAGGTCGATGCCGGTATAGGCCTGTCCGAGCTTTGTCGGCGTCGCGCCGAGCTGCGCGAGCCCGGCCAGCACCGCGCCGGTCTCCCCCCACAGACGATCGGCCGAGCGCACCACCTGCCGCGAGTAGGTGCGATGAAGCGCATGGGCGAAGGCAAAGCGGAGGACGTCCTGTCCCCACGCCACCACCCCGAAGGGATGCGTTCCACCGAGTGCCGCCAGGTACGCCTCGGGCTGCAGGCGAAGCGCGATCAACCGATCGGGCGCGTAGGCGCGAAGCCAGGCGCGGAGCGCGGGCGCAAGGCGCAGGGCTCGCGTGATCGTCCGGAGTTCGAGCGATGCGGATGCACCGACCTTCGTGTCGGCGGCGGCGGCGCGCGTCTCGCTCGATGCCGCCCGCCGCGCGAGGGGTGCGCGGCACGAAACGCCGAGATCGTCGGGAGGGATCTGCTTGTGCGGCGAGAAGAGCCGCACCTCGTGACCCGCTTCGAGGAGGCCGCCGAGCCACACTCGCGTGTGCGCGCTCGATGGGTCCGCGACCAGCGCCACGCGAAGTCCGCTCACGGCGCGCTCCGCCCGCTGCTCCGCGGCAAGAGCGCGAGGAGCGAGTCGCGGATCAGCGCGAGGTCGCCCCCTTCGATCACGAGGAGTCGCCGCCAGGAGAAGCCCACTTCCTTCCGCACGCAGAGCGCGGCGAGGAATCCCATGAAGAGATACGTGATCGACGAGGCGAGGGCGGCTCCGGACGCGCCGAAGCGCGGAATCCAGACCGCATTCAGGACCAGATTCAGCACCAGCGAGAGCCCGGCATTGAGCGCGTTCAAGCGCGGCAGGCCGGCCTGCTGCGAGATGAAGAGGCTGAGTGGTCCGCCCAACGCGTTCCCCACCATGCCGGGCAAGAGAAAGAGCAGCGCGGTGGCCGAGTCGTCAAAGGCGATCCCGAAAACGAGCCGCACCGCGGGCCGCGCGATCAACGCGAGTAGGCAGCCGAAGATCAGAACGAGGAAGATCCCGACCCGCGCGGTGCGGAGGGAGAGGGAGAGCGCGTCGCCGCGTCCGCCTCCCGCGACCTTGGAAACGCTCGCCTGATTCATCGCGCGAGGGAAATACCAAAGCGCTTCCGCCATCGCCACCGAAACGGAGTAGATGCCGACCTGCGCCGCGCCCGACCAGAGGCCGAGGAGGATCGCGTCGATGCGGAGCACCAGCACCCAGAGGGCGTTCGCCAGATACGCCTCGAGGCCGAAGCGGAGGATGCTCACGAACGCCGGACGCCACTCCGCGGTGCGCGGTGGATCGGTCCGCAGCACGTTCAGGATCAAGACGAGGGCGCCCGCCGCCTGGGTTCCGATCCAGCACCAGAGCGCGGTCTCGGGATGAATGGGACGAAGCGCAAAGAGCACCAGGACCGAGAGGGTCCAGAAGAAGGGACCGAGCGCGTTCAGGAGATTCGAGGTGCGGATCCGCCCCTGCCCAAGGAGCACGCCGTTCAGATTGAGCGCGACCAGCGCGAGGAGCACGCTGCCGAGGAATGCCGGGATCACCTCGCTCGGGAAGCCGATCTTGGCCTGCGTGTGCGGCAGATAGAAGAGAAGCCCGATCGCGACCAGGAGCCCGGCGCCGATTCCGCTCGTGAGCTGCACGAGCGAGATGGTGCGCGGATCGAATCGCTTCTGCCCGATGTGCCGCACCGCCGCGGCGTGAAGGCCGAGACCTCCGAGCACGATGCCCACCGTCTGGGTGGAGGCGAGGAAGGCGAGCATCCCCTTCCCCTCGGGCCCGAGGGTCCGCGCGATGATCCAGTTGGTGACGAAGCCCATCACCACCGCGGCGACCTGGAATATGAAGCTGTGGACGCTGTCGCGCGCGACGCTCACCAGATCGTCTCCATCTCGTCCAGGATCGACTCCACGCGCTCGGAAAGCGCTTCCCAGGTGTAGGGGCGAACCGCGGCGCGACGCGCAACGGCGCGCGCCTCGCTCCCCTCGCCGGATTCTTCCGCCAGCGTCGCGCGGACCGCCGCGACGAAGTCCGACGCCGCTTCGGCGAAGCGAATCTCGCGCGCGATCGGCTCGTCGCGCAAGCTCTCGAGCGGTGTCGACACGACCGGGCGACCGGCCGCCAGATACTCGTAGATCTTGAGCGGGTTGACCGCACGACGCACCGCGCCGGCCTTGAAGGGAGAGAGGCAGAGATCGAAGGCGGCGAGGTAGTCGGGCACCTCCTCCTGCGGTCGCGCACCCAGGAGATGCACGTTGGCCGCGCGCGCCAGCTCCTGCGCGCGCGCCGTCTCGTGGATCGGGCCGAGCAGCACGAGGCTCGCCTCCGGCAGGGCCCGCGCCACCTCCGCCAGGATCTCGAAATCGAGGTAGGTGAAGATCGCGCCGGCGAATCCAATCCAAGGACGCGGCAACGAGGCCAGGTCGCGCGGCACCGCGCCGGGGGCTCGATCGATCCACGATTGCCTGACGCCGTTTCCCACCACCTCGATCCGTGCCGCGGGGTTGCGATCGCGCGCCGACTCGGCCAAGGGGCGCGTGGTCGTGACGATAAGGTCGGCCGCCTCGAGCGCGCGGTCGACGCAACGCGACATGGTGGCGCGGCTGTGGGCTCGCGCCTCGTAGGCCGTCACGTCGTCGACCAGATCGAGGATGACCCGCTCGGCGCCCAGGGCCTCTCGTGCTTGGATCCAGAGCGGCTGCACCAACCAGAGCCACACGCGCGAGAAGCCAAGCCGCTCCACGCTCGCCCGCAGCGCTCGCCCCCACTGCGCGTACTGCGCGCGGCTCACCGCGGGATGGGTCCAGAAGGGGAGACCGCGTGGCGGGGTCCAGAGCTGCACCGCGTTTTCGACCAGCCGCGTGCGCGCGCGGAGGAGTGGATTGCGCAGCGACTCGCGCGTGTCGGGCGGAGGCGGGCGGAGGATCGAACGACTCGGCTCGACGTAGAGGACCGGCCTCCGCTTCGCGAGGCGCGACATGAAGTGCTGCTTTCGGAACCAGGTCTCGTCCCAGTACTGGGTCGAGGCGCAGACGAGGAGCGGTCGCGCGCGTTCAGGAGGCACGCCGTGCCCCTTTCCAACCGATCGGCAGCTCGAACTGGAGCGAACGCGCGGCGAGATCCCGCAACGTGAGTGTTCGCGCCTCTCCTTCCGAGGCCACGCGCGCGGCCTCGAGCGGGGCGCGAAGGATCCACCGCTTCTCGTCGTGCACGCGAAGTTGGGGCAGGAGCGCGCGATCGATCCCCATGACCGCGGCCGCTGCCTCATCGACCAGTGCCGGATTGAAGCCGGCCAGCACCAGACCGCAGTCGCGCGGACGCGGCTCGAGCGGACCATCCCCCTCACCCGCCACGATGCCGTCGACGACGGAGAGGAAGCGGCGCTGCGGCGCGTCACGCATCGCGCCGTCGCGGTCGGAGTAGAGAAGGATTCGCGCGAGGTCGGCGGTCATGCGCCACGCGGTGTCATTGCCGTACCACTCGCCGGCCGAGAGGCTCGAAGCCAGCGACGGCCGCTTTGGAAGGACGCCACCTTGTCGGAGCACCGCCCCCACCGCCTGCTTCGCGCGGGTCAGCCGCCGATAGATCGCCTCGCCGCGCGCGTCGCCACGGCTCAGCAGTCGATCAATCAGGAAGCGCTGCGCCGCGCGGCTCCCGCGTTCCATCTTGGCCAGGCCGGACGGGTACTCGTCCCCTCCCGACTCGACCGGGCCGATGCGGTAGTGCGGCACGTAGTTCTTGTCGCCGTTGATGCCGACCAGCCCCTTGAGGTTGAGCGTCACCCCCACCTTTCCGTGGGTCTTGAGCTTGGGGACGCTGATGAAGAGGTCGGCCGCGAGCACGCTTCGCGCGACGCAATAGAGATGCTTCCCCCCGAGGTGCGCGCTCGAGGCGACCGCGCGATCGTAGTCGGCGCCATAGATGCGATCGCAGTTGGGCAGCGTCGCGAAGACACTCTGCGCGCCGAGGTCGATCGTGGCGTAGCCAAGCGGGTCGCCGCTCCGCGAGCGCCGGCTGGTGGCGCGCACCACGCCGTCCTCGGTCGCGGCGCTCAGACGACGAAGGTCGAGCAGCTCGACCTCGCGCCCCAAAGAGCGGTGAAGCGTCACGATCGAGTCGAGTCGCGTTACCTCGAGGTAGCGCTCGAAGTCGGCGTTGAACTGCGGAGCGTCGGCGATGGTGATCGTCCCAGCTTGCGCGACCACGCAGTAGTCGACCAACGCACGCAGCACCGACGGATGCGTGATGATCGCGTAGGGGTCGAGCCCCAGCGCGTGGCGGTCCAGCACCGCGTTCGGTTTGAGCAGCACGCGCTCACCTGGCGCGATCAGCTCGCCCAGGGGGTTCCACTCGCGCGTGCCGAAGCGCTTGGCGTCGAGCCCGAGCAGACGGAGCGACTCGCGCACCGCGGCATAGGCACCGTTTCGCGTCGCGAGCGGGCCGTGCTCCGGCGCCCGCGCATCGAACGGATACTCCGGATAGATCGTGTCGGGATGAAGGGCGGGTCGGTCGGATAGCGAGCCTCGCCGCGTCCCGCCAGCGCCAGTTCGGCCTGTGTGAGCAGCTCGCGCGGATCGCGCGGCGTCGCTCCCCTTCAAGCTCACGCCCCGCCTCCCAGATCGATCGGCAGACGTTGAATCAAGAACCGGTGCTTGCCCCGCTCGGTGCGCGCGATCTCCTCCACACGGCGGAGGACGAGGCGGGTCGTGCCAAGCTTGGCGCCGAGCTCGCGCGCGAGCTGCGCTTCGTCCGCCTCGGCGAACTGCTCGGCCGGGACGAGGTGAAGTTCGAGCACGCCCGGCTCCTCCTGCACGAACTGAAACTGCCGCACGCGATCGAAGCAGTCGGAGTGCATGTTGAGCGCGGTCATCGAGACCAGCCCGCCGTCGGCGGTCACGATCATCTCCTGGCGCCAGCGGCCCGCCACCGATTCGATGCGGCGGTAGGGCAGCCCGCAGGTGCAGCGCCCGGGCGCATAGCGCGCGAAGTCGCCAGTGCAGTAGCGCAGGAAGGGCATCACCCGGTTGTTGAAGCCGGTGCCGACGATCTCCCCCATCACGCCATCCTGCTCGATCACGCGTCCCGCGTCGTCGATCAGCTCGAGCACGCCGTACTGCGGGAAGGCGTGGTAGCGCGCGTCGTGCGCGCACTCGCCCGCCAGCACCAACTGCTCGCTGTGTCCGTACCAGCTGAAGAAGCGGGCATCGAGGCCGCGCTCGATCCCCTCGCGCTGACCGGGATAGACGTTCTCGGAGCTGGCCAGCACGACGCGAACTCCGCTTCGCGGATCGACCCCCGCCTCGGCGGCGAAGCGCAGCAGCGTCGCCGCGGCGGACGGATAGGTGTGAAGGAAGCGCACCTCGTGGCGGCGCATCGCCTCGACGTACTGGCGCACGTTCCGCGGTGTGAGCCTGAAGGGATCGAGCACCAGGGTGCGCGTGCGCGGGTTGTATTCGTAGAGGCGATCGGGCGGGAGCACGTGGTTCCGGAGCGCCGCCACCCGCGCGTCGAGCGCGTAGCCGACCCGCTTCCACTGCGTGTGCATGAAGGCCCACTCGCGTTGCCGCGAGACGCGACGCTCGACGTAGAAGCCGAGCGGTCGGCCGCTCGTGCCGCCGGTTGCCGTGTGCACCCAGGCGCCGCGCGGCACCGCGCGCGAGGCGAGCGACTCGCCGGCCGCGCGCACCGTCTCCTTGTCGAGGAAGGGCAGGCGCGCGAGGTCCCGTGGCTCTCGAATGCTCGCGGCCGAGAGGCCCGCCTCGGCGAAGAGGCGTCCGTAGAATGGGACGGTCTCGACCGCGTGGCCGATCCACCAACGCAGCGACTCGCTCTGGGCGTCGGCCAGTCGCTCCTCGTCCACGCGCCCGCGCTCGTCCAGCTCGCGCAGCAGGCGACGATAAATCGCACCACCGAAGCGCCAGTCGTAGGGAACGAGGCCGATGGCCGAGCGCGCGGTCCGCTTGAGCGCGGAGAGGATCACTCCGACGTGGCCTCGGGCGCGGCGAAGATCGCGCTCCGCGCCACCTCGTCGTAGCGAACCGACTTGGGATCGAAGGCCTCGAGGTTTTCGCGCAGGCGACGGAAGGCAACGTTGAAGGTCGGCAGCGTCTTTCGCGCGCGGGTGAGCGGCGTGGTGCGCGCGAGCACGAAGTTCTTCACGTAGGGATGATTGATGCCGCGCGCCTTGAGCTTCTTCACCACGTCGGCGAGGAGAGCGTCGACCTCTCGCACCATCTCCGCCCGCTCCTCCCGCTCCGGCAGGTTGGCGCGCAGCGTCCCCTTCAAGAAC
>JAXLXQ010000033.1:0-49933 GCA_046327845.1 Candidatus Eiseniibacteriota bacterium
TCGGTCGCAAGCGGGCCGGTCTCGAAGATCGAACCCAGGCGACGATCGCCGTCCGAGCTCTCGAGCCACACCTCGATCCCGCCCAGCTCATCCCAGATCTGCCGAGCCGCCGTCTGGAACGCGTCGCTGTCATTCGCCGCGCGCGCGAGCAGCGGACCGAGCTTGGAGCCACTCAGCGCGAGCGATTCGTAGAAGACGAAGGTCGGTAGGAGCGATTGCCGCGAGACCAGCACCAGACCCAGCGAATCGCCCGTCGGCCGCGCGAAGGTCACGCGCAGATCTTCCCGCGCGGCGAGGTCGGTGGAGTCGGACGGCGTCCAACGCTCGCGACCATCGGCGGAGCGAAGGAGCACCGTCACGTCTCCTTCATCCCCTTGCGCACGCGCGACCGGCGCGCAGGGTACCGCGCGTCGCAGCGGTCCCCGCACCTGCCGCACCACACGCTCCCCCGCTGCGTGCTCCGCGGCCAGGACGCGAACCGAGCGCACGACGTGCGTCTCATACGCCTCATTCCGCATGGTGAGCTCGAAGTCACGGGTTCGATCGGAGGCGACACGATCGTTCAGGAGTTCCGGCTCGAAGGCGTCGATGTCGGTCGCCTCCAGCGCCGGCATCACGCTCGAGGAGAAGCCCTCGGCGCGCAGCCTCTCGTCATCGCCTTCGCCTAGGTAGAAGGTCGGGCAGGATCCAAAGCACTCCTTGGGGTGGGCCGCGCAGTAGACGGTGAGTCCGATCGAAGCGACGGTGACCAAGGTCAGCGGCGCGATCACCGGACTGGGTGTGGATACGTTGGTCTCGAAGAGCGCGACCGAGTCGACCGGCACCGCCAGCTCGCCGCGGGTCAGGGTGTCACGCGTGGCGGAGAGCAGCGCGCCGGTCCCCGCGACCACGCGCGCTTCCGAGTCGACCCGCCAGTCGTGGAGCACCGCCAGCCTGCCGTCCGGATAGTGAACCTTGAGATAGGCCGACTTGGGATCCAGTCGACGGAATGCGGAGGGCGCTTGGATCTTCCGATCGACGTGGCGGAGCGCGGCGCAAGAACCGAGGAGTATCGCGGTGAGCGCGGCGATCAGGGCGAGCGACGCCGCTGCCGGCATCGACTTCGGTCTAGAACCGACAGCGCGGCTCTGCAGATGAGTCCCCAGGTAGAGCATGGTGAACCGACCGATCTGGACCTCGCCCGCAAGCTACGCTTCGAGCGGCGAGATTGCGACAGGCATTTCATCAGGCGGAGCGTCGGCGCGGATGCAGAGAGTCGGTTCGCCCACTCAGCGAGGCGCAGCGTGTTCCGATGGGACGGCTGTCCACTCGGACCGGAGGAGCGAAAGCACTTCGACAAGCGGCGCGGACCGGAGGAGGTCGGCCGGCTCGCCGTAGCAGTCGGTTCGCGGCTCGAACTGCACTAGCGAATGCATGCGAGGCTGGATGACGCAGCGGTCTCCGTCGATTCGCCAGAGCGAGAGACCGCCGTCGGGTGCGAGCAGCACATCGGACCCCGATGCTCGGATGAGGAATGCGATCACCTTGTCGCCGGGTAGCAACTCCGGCTCGGGTGCCGGCTCGTTCACCGGATCGCGGGTCGGCGACCAGGTCACGGTGATCTCGCTACCGGGCGCCGGCAGCGGGCCAAGACCCCACGCCTCCCTCACGCGAAATCGGATCTGCAGCGGGTCGAAGTGAGGACCCAGCGCCTCTGCACGCACGGCGAAGGTGGCCCGCGCCTTCTGTCCTTCCGGCGATGCTTGCCGACCCCACCTCCGGCATAACGTCAGGAGCGAGTCGCGATCGAGGTCGTCATCTCGGCCGTAGATCGACACGCGCGACCCGTGGAGGACCGGCATCCAGCCCCACTCGATCGGGACGACCCCAAGCTCCTTCGTGTCGAAGGGCCGGAGGAGCGCGACGATGGTATCCCCCACGGCATACTCCCCGGGAGGCCCGTCTCCCATGCTCGACAGGCGGTGGTAGAAGCGCAGCGTGTCGGGTTGTGGCACGGTGGAGACGAAGTGTTCGAGCACCTCCAGTTCGCCGTCCCAGATCGCGCAGTGCGAGCGTAAGGCGGCTGGGATCTCCGGACAGAGCGGCGTCAGTGAGGCCACTCGCGCCAAGACGACCCACTTCGCCTGGTGAAAGTAGGTCCCCAGTTCGGACGCGACGTCCGCATCGCTGGGCCCCACCCACACATTGGCGCGCGCCTCGAATGCCAGCACGCCTGTGGCTGTCGCGATCAATGTCGGGAGCCAAGCGAGCGTACGCCGCCCCATCATCTCTCGCGTCATTAGCGCACTCCGCTCGTCCCCTGGCACGTCCCGCGGGAAATCCACCGCGAGGATACACCCACTCAAGCTCGGCTTGAGACCACGCAACCGGGGAGCCGATCCCCCCGATACATGGGCATGCCGCACGGCGCGGTCAGCCAACAGACTCAATCGCGGGGGCAACAATGAACATCGGATCGGTCAGCACCTACATCGCTCGGAACGACGTCTACGCCAACCACTACCCGACTAACGGCCAGAACTCCAACGCGGCGCGCAGTGAGATCGCAAACCGCAACCGGGAAAACCAGGCCAAGATGGAGCAGAAGTACGCGGAGGTTGTCCGGCAGGAGAAGGCGGCCACGGATCGGGCGGCCTCGGCCGATAGGCAGGCGCAGGCCGCCGCCTTCGGATCCAGCAGCGCGATGCTCGGATTGGGCGCCTTCATCTTCCCGCCGATCTTCGGAATCTCCGCCGCCATGCAGGGCGCGATCGGCCTCCTCGGCTCGCTGCTCGGCGGCATGGCGATCAAGTTTCCCGACGTCTTCGGCGCGATGGGCAAGTTCCTGAGTGGCGCGGCGGACACGGCGAAGAACGTAGTGAGCGACGCGGCCGACGGCGTCAAGAAGGCGGCCGAGGATGTCGGCGACGCGGCGAAGAAGACGGTCGAGAAGGCGGTCGACGCGGCCGGCGACGCGGCGAAGTCGGTTGGTAAGGCGATCTCGAGCCTGTTCTAGGCGCGAGGATCGAGGAGGGTCACCACCCTTCGCGCATCAAGCGCAGCACGCGCTCGCGTGGGACGGAGCGCAGAGCATCGACCGCTTGCACTCGGCGCCACCAGTGTGACTTCGTTGGTCGCCTTTCGGTGTGGTCGATCACGCAGCGGTCACCTGCGACACGCCAGAATGAGTTCCGCGCCAGCGGGGCAACATAGCCCTCGATCTCGGGGGCGGCGACGAGGAAGGCAACGACCTCGTCGTCCTTCACTAGCACGGGCGACATATGCCGCGGTCCTACCATCGGCTGCTCCCACATCACAGCGATCTCCGCGTGACGTGTGGGAAGTGGAGACGATCCGTGAGCCTCGGAAACACGCAGCCAAACCATCTGCGGGCGTTCACTCATCGCCGTCACTCGCCCGCGCACCGCGAGAGTCGCGGCGTGCTTAGCCGCCTCGGGCGTCTGCCCCTCCCCCAGTTCGCGGCACAGGGCAAGTAACGAGTCCCGATCGAGGTCCCCGGTGCGGTGATAGAGGAGCACTTGGTCTCCCTTCAACCGCGGGCTCCATCCGATCTCCTTGGGATACGAGTGCCCTTCGCGTTGCCCACACCCGACGAGGAAGACGACCGCGGTGTCCCCCACCTGCGCGCGGCGCGCAGGATCAAGGTCCGAATCCTGGCAGGAGGGGAGGTACTCGAATCGCGTGGGCTGCGTGACATCGGGGATGAAGTGTTCCAGCACCTCGAGCTCAGCCGTGGTCCAGACATTGCTGTACTTGAAGTTCGGGGAAGGCTTGCTCACGTGGTGCTGTTCCCCCACCACGCGTGCAAGCACGACCCAAGTCGCAAAGCTGAAGTCGTCGGCGAGGTAGTCGGGAATCTCGCTCGCTCTCGGCAGGATCTCAATGCTGGCGCAGGCCGGCGACGACGGCAGGTACGCAACCAACGCACTGACGCAGAGCGACCAAGCGAGTTGTCTGACGGTGCGAAGAGCGGCCACTCTCGCAACCTCCGCGGCTAGCTCTCCTGCTTGCGCGCGACGAAGCGGACGATGCGCTCGACCGAGTCGAGGTTCTCCGGGATCATCTCCGAGTCCTCGACCTGCAGGTGGAATTCGTCCTCGAGGAAGCCGATGACCTCGAGCACGCCGGTCGAGTCGATGATGCCACGATCCAGGAGGGAAGCGTCATCGGGGAGTTCGTTCGGGTCGGGCACGTAGAAGTTCGAGGTGAGGAAGTCGCGCACCTTCTGGCGCACTTCGGATGAGAGCGGCGTCGCTCCGTGGGCGTGATTGGTCGCCTGACCCATGAATCCTCCGGCTTCGATCGTCCCCTTTGGGGGCCTGCACCCCCATGTCCCCGTGATCGGCAGTGACGGCACGGTCACTGAAGCACCGATTCTATCGTTTCCAACCCGCGAACGACCAGGGGCCCTGTGCCCGGAAGCTACCGCAGGTCGGTCTTCTTGATCTTCCCGGTGGTGGTCTTGGGCAGGTCGGCGACGAACTCCACGTGCTTCGGCACCATGAAGCTCTCGAGGCGGCGCTGGCACTCCTTGATCGCGTCGCGCTCGGTCATGGTGACGCCGGCTTCGAGCACGACGAAGGCCTTGACCGCCTGGCCGAGGATCTCGTCGGGGACCCCGATGACGGCGGCCTCCTTGATGCCGGCGACGTTCATGAGGGCAGATTCCACTTCCTTGGGCGCGACCTTCTCGCCGCGCGACTTGATGACGTCGTCCATCCGCGCCACGAAGTAGAGATAGCCCTCCTCATCCAGACGGCAGAAGTCGCCGGTGTAGAGAACGCGCTCCCCCGGGAGCGGCCCGGGCTTGAGCTTCCGCGCCGTCTCCTCGGGCTTCTCCCAGTAGCCGGCCATCACCGTCGCTCCGCGAATGACCAACTGGCCGACTTCGCCGGGAGCGACGCGTCGGTTGTTCTCGTCCACCAGCCAAAGCTCCGTGTCGGGGATCGCGATCCCGACGCTGGTCGGCTTGCGCTCGAGATCCTCGGGCGGCAGGTAGGTGCATCGCTTGCACTCGGTCAGACCGTACATCGAGTAGATGCGCGCTCCGGGAAAGAGATCCTTGAGCACCAGGATGTGCTTCACCGGCAGCGCGGCCGCGGTGTTGGTCACGTAGCGAATGCGCGAGAAGTCGTAGTCGGCGAGGGTCTTCATCTCGGCCAGGATGGCGAAAATGGTCGGCACGCCGGGGAATCCGGTGACCTTCTCTTCCACCATCAGGTTCAGCACCTGCGCGGGATAGGTGAAGGAGCGCTCGAGCACGAGCCGCGCGCCGACCCGGAAGCTCAGGATCATCTGGTAGAGGCCGTAGTCGAAGGAGAAGGGGAGCACGCAGAGCACCACGTCGTCCTCGACCATGCGGAGATAGATCGAGATGGAGCGGGCCGCGGTGATCATGTTGCGGTGGGTGAGCATCACCCCCTTGGGGTCGCCGGTCGATCCGCTCGTGTAGATGATGGCGGCGAGGTCGACGTCGAGGCCGAGGCGCGCCGGCGGCGTGTTCCGATCGCCGCGCAAGAGCGCTTCCTCCCACGACAGGAGGCCGGCGAGCGCCGCGCAGCGCGCGCGATCGAAGGGTCCGGAGAGGATCGCGGTGCGGAGATGCTCCGAGCGCGCCGCCGCCTCCAGGAAGACGGGCGTCAGGTGCGCGTCCGAGATGAGCGCGGTGGCGCGGCAGTCGTTCAGGTAGTAAGCGAGCTTGTCCGCCTTGGTCTGCGGGTTGACGATCGAGACGACGGCATTGGCCTTGAGCACGCCCCAGAAGGAGACGACGGTCTCGAGCGTGTTGTCGGCGAACACGACCACGCGGTCGCCGCGGGTGACCCCCGAAGCGATGAGGGTCGACGCGAGGGCGTTGGCGCGGGCGTTTAGCTCCGCGTAGGTGAGCCGCTCGCCCTTCACCACCAGCGCGACCTTCTCGGGCAGGCACGCGGCGGCCGATTCCAGAATGTCGTGCAGCTGGGGAATGGCGCTCTTCAAGATCTCCATCAGATCCTCTGGCGCGGGGCCGGCGACTCGATGCGATCGACCAGGGTGCGGAAGGGCACCGAGGGCGCATCGAACTGGGTCCCGCGGATGAAATGGTGATGCAGCAGTTGGGTTGAGAGCACGCCGACCACCGCCATGTTGTCGGCGTTCGAGAACTGTCCCTCGTCACTTCGCGCGCGGCACTTCGACCACAGCTTCTCGATCGCGATCGGATCGAAGAGTCCGGCCTCGCGCACCGCCTCGGGCGAGAACATCTCGCGCACGTAGTCGGGGGCGTCAGGCCCGACGAAGGAGAGCGCGTCAGGCGCGCGGTACGGCTGCTTCTTCCTCTCCAGGATCGACGCGGGAACGAGGTCGCGCGCGGCGCGCTTCAGCACGTGCTTCTCGTCGAGCACGTGGAGCTTGTACGACGGCGGCAGCGAGCCGGCCAGCGCGACGACGTTTCGATCGAGGAACGGAAAGCGCCCCTCGACCGAGTGCGCCATCAGCATGCGGTCCCCTTGGGACGAGAGGAGGTAGCCGGAAAGGAGCGTCCGCACCTCGACGTACTGATCCTGCGCCAGGAAGGACCAGCGCGAGAACTCGGGCGGCAGGGTCTCGAGGAAGCGAGCGACCACGTCGACGCCGCCGATCGCGCCACGCACCTCGGACGAGAAGAGTCGCTTGAGCGCCGCGGTCCCTTGCCAGCGCGTGTCGTGGGAGAAGCCGGGTGCGGCCCAGCCGGCGAGATTGCGCCCGAAGAACTGTCGCGCCATCGCCTGCTGAGAGACCGGCGAACGCGCGAGATAGGGATAGAGCCGCTCGAGCAGCCGCGGGCGCCAGGTCGACTGAGGCGCGTGCGCCCAGAAGCGACGCACCTTCGCCTCGCGGAAGAGGTCGTAGCCGGCGAACATCTCGTCGGCCCCCTCTCCCGTCAGCACCACCTTGATCCCATGCTGTTGCACCAGCTCGGAGAGCAGGCAGAGCGGCGCGGGCGCGGTGCGGAGGATCGGGCGCTCGGTGTGCGCGATCACCCGAGGGAAGGCGCGCGCGATGTCGTCGCGGGAGACGACCACCTCGTGATGCTCGCTGCCGAGCCGCGCCGCCATCTCGCGTTGAAAGCCGGTTTCGTCGTACTCGGCGTCCTGGAAGCGAAGCGAGAAGGTGTGAAAGCGTGAGCCCTTCGCGCGGAGTGCCAGGGCCGCGACCAAGGAGCTGTCGAGGCCGCCGGAGAGGTAGCTTCCGACCGGGACGTCGGCGCGCAGCATGCGGAGGCGGGTCGCCTCGTCGAGCGCCGCGAGTACCGCCTCGGTTGCCTCCTCACGCGTGCCGCGAAAGCTCTCGGTCGGACCGGTGGGATAGCGAAGCTCGAAGAAGGGACGATCGCTCCGCTTGCCCTCTTGGAAGCGCACCAGCTGCCCGGGCCGAACTTCGGTGATGTCGGAGAAGACGGAGCGGGGCGGAACCACCGTCCAGAAGGTGAAGGTCTCCTCGAGGCCCAAGGGGTCGATCGCGCGCGGGAGGGTCGGCTCGGCCGCGAAGATCGCCTTCGCCTCGCTCGCGAAGTAGAGGCGACCGTCCTGCTCCATCGTGTAGAGGGGGCGAACGCCGAGTGGATCGCGCGCGAGCAGCAGGCTCTGTCCGTCCCAGAGCGCGAGCGCGAACTGGCCGTTGAAGCGCGCGAAGGCCTCCTCGCCCCAGGCGCGGTAGGCCTCCAGGATCACCTCGGTGTCGCTCCGCGTGCGGAAGCTGTGCCCCATCGCCTCGAGTTCGGCGCGCAGCTCCACGAAGTTGAAGATCTCGCCGTTGAAGGTGAGCCAGAGATCCTCCGCGATCGACTGCATCGGCTGCTGCCCGGTGGCCAGATCGATGATGGCGAGTCGCGCGTGGACCAACCCGGCCCGCGCGTCGCGGTAGAGGCCGAACTCGTCGGGGCCGCGATGGCGGAGCGCGCCCGCCATCCGCGCGAGTGCTTCGCGCGACGGCGGCTCTCCCGAACGCAGGTTCAGTATCCCGGCGATGCCGCACATGGATCAGAGGGGCGCGACGAAGAGCGGCGGCTGGTGGAGGTAGCGCGTGGCGCGCCGCTTCGCCTCGATGTCCTTGTACACCCGCTCGACCTGCTCCGGGGTGAGTCCCACCACCGGGGCGACCTCCGTCGCCGGCACCCGATGATTGAGCGCGTAGAGACACAGATCCATGCGGTCGTAGGGGAGCGCGAAGTAGAACTCCTCCTGGGTCTGCGACATCGA
The DNA here is from genome assembly GCA_046327845.1 of Candidatus Eiseniibacteriota bacterium. GTDB lineage: Bacteria > Eisenbacteria > RBG-16-71-46 > CAIMUX01 > CAIMUX01 > JADJQY01. The sequence continues at coordinate 8,220 of JAXLXQ010000033.1, forward strand.
GAAGGTGTCGGTGGTCGGCGGGCGGCGGCGGATCTCCTCCGGTACGCCCAGGTAGGCGGCCAACGCGTAGACCTGCGTCTTGTACAGGTGCGCGATCGGCTTGAAGTCGGCGGCCCCATCTCCCTGCTTCACGAAGAAGCCCTGGTCGTACTCCAGGCGATTGGGCGTCCCGGCGACTGCATAGTTCAGGCGATCGGCGTGGTAATACTCGATCATCTTCCGCACGCGCTGCTTGAAGTTGGTCGCGGCCACCAGCTGCAGATAGGCGCCGACCGGCAGGCGCGCGGTCTCCTGCTTGCCCTCCGGCGACTCGACCGTCAGGAGCGAGACATTGAAGCGATCTCCGTCGAGGATCGACGGTAGGGTGAGCTTGCACTTCCAGCCCGGGCCGTACTCGGGGAAGACCGCGCGGATCGCCTCTTCTTGCCGGGCGTAGCAGCCGGTCCCCTGGAGCGCGCCGGTGATCACCTCGAGGCAGGTCTCTACCCCCAGATGCGTGGCGATCAAGCGGCCGAGCTCGAGCGAGTCGCCCGAGGAATCGCGCTCGGGCATGAACAGACCGATCACGCGTTCGCGTCCGAGCGCCCGCGCCGCGAGGGTTGCCACCACCGAGCTATCGATCCCGCCCGACAGGCCGACCACTGCTCCTCGGCGTTTGAGTTCTCCCATCACCTGGCGGCGGATCGCTTCCTCGATCTCCCTCGCGACGGCGGCCGCGTCGATCTCCAGCACATCCCGGTTGAACATCGCTCCTCAAGACTCCCTGGGCCATCGGTGAGCGGCCATCTTACCCTGGCCGACGCTGTGTCATCGGCTGAATCCCCGCGCATCGTGGGCAGAATCTTCCGCCCCGCCGCGAGCGCGTCGTCCGACTCTGGCGCGCCCGGCCGTCGCGTGCGATTCTCTCCCGACCCGAGAGGAAGAGCCTCCGGTGTGTCGCCAGGGAGTCGGTCGGCAGCACGGACGAAGGAAGACGTGAAGAAACCCGAGCAGCAACGCGAGGCGCGGCCGCGAGACGAGGGACTGCTCCTGCCCGCGGCGCCGTTGCCCACGCCGCATCGATTGGTTCTGCTGCTGGTCTTCGCGCTGATCGCGATCCTCGCCCTGCGTCAGGTCGGCAGCGAGGACGTCGGATTCCACCTCCGCACCGGCGAGTCGATCTTGGCGGGAGACGGCTGGCCTCGCCTCGATCGCTTCACCTTCACAGTGAACGATCGACCGTACGTGGACACGAGCTGGGGGTACGACCTCCTCCTCGCGTTGGTCAATCGCGCCGGTGGCCCGGCGGGCATGGTCTTCGCCCACCTGTTTCTGATCCTGGCCACCTTCGCGTTGGTCTATCGCACCGCGCGGCTGCAGCCGGCGGGGCCGAGCATCACGGTGTTGGTGCTGGCGCTCGGCGCGCTGGCGTCGGAGATGCGCTTTCAGGTGAGACCCGAGGTGCTGTCGTACTTTCTGCTCTCGCTCGAGCTGTACTGGCTGCACCGGCACGCCACCGGCAAACGGACCGACCTCCGCTGGCTGCCTCTCCTTCATCTCGCCTGGGCAAATCTCCACAGCCTCTTCATCCTGGGTTGGGCCGCGATCGCGCTCTTCATCCTCGGGCTCCGGTTGCGTGATGGCCGGTGGGATCGAGGCCTCCTGCGTTGGGGCGGCCTCGCTCTGCTGGCGGCGTTGATCAATCCGTACGGCTTCCAAGGCGTCCTCTTCCCCTTCACGCTCGCGACCCGACTCAAGGTCGACAATGCCTTCGGCCAGTCGATCGGCGAGTTCGTTTCGCCTTGGAATCTCGGGCTCTCGACGCAGTTTCCGTTTTATCCGCGCGTCCCCATCTTCGCCTTCCGGGTCTTCGCGCTCCTGGTCCTGCTTTCGATCGTGCCGTTGATCCGTCGGAAGCGGGTCCCTTCGATCCTGCTCGCGCTGGTCCTCTTCGTCCTCGCCGCGCGGATGATCCGGAACATGCCGCTGTTGGTCATCGCGGCCAGTCCGGGCTTGATCTGGGCCTTCCCGATCGAGCGCCGCCTCGAGCTGCTCGGCGTGTCGGTGCGCGCGCGTCGACTGGTGGTGGGAAGCATCCTCGGCTGCTTGGGAGTCGCGGTGCTCGCGACCGCCCTCCGCGTCATGAACGATGCGTACTACCTGGAGAGCCGGCGCCCCGAGCGCTTCGGGCTCGATTGGAACCGCGGAGCCCTACCGGTCGGCGTCGCCGACTACGCCTATCGAGTCGATCTTAGGGGCCATGTGCTCAATCACCTGAACTTCGGTGGACACCTGATGTGGGCTCTGGGGCAGCCGGTCTTCATCGACGGACGGCTCGAGGTGATCGGAGAGCAGTTTTACAGCTACTACCTCACCACCCTGGCCGGTCCGGAGGCGATGGAGGCGGCGGTCAGCAAGTACACGATGCGGTGGCTCACCTTTCCCTACCTCTTCAACCCGAAGCTGCTCGGGCGCATCAGCCGCGATCCGCGCTGGCAGCTGGCGTACGTGGATGAACTCGGGGTCGTGTTTGTGCGATCGGACTATCCTGCGAGCCCCGATGCGTCGGTGAGCTTTCCCCCCGCGGCGAACGTCAATCTCGCGGCGCTCCCCGGGTTGGGCGGACGGCCGCGCCGCGCACGCATCGTGCGTTGGATGCGGGGCCTCTGGACACATGAGCGATTCCCCGCGCTCGAGTTCAACCTGGGGTTATTCCACCTCTATCGCGGCGAGTTGGCGATGGCGGCCGATCGCTTTGCCGAGGGGATCGTCGAGTCGGACGGGGACTACTACGAGATGTACAACGATCTCGGCGCGGTGCTCTACCGGTTGGGTCGCGTCGAGGAGGCGCGCGCCTGCTATCGGGTCGTGTTGGAGGAAGAGCCGAAGAACTCGGTGGCGCGGGCAAGGCTCACCGACTCGTAACGCCCGGGCATGAGAGTCCTCCACGTACTCCACTACGCACCTCCCTTCGCCGGCGGCGTGGTCGACCACCTGCTGGCACTCGGTCGCGCGCTCGAAGCGCGGGGAGACTCACTGCTCCTCGCCTTCCCGGAGTCGCGGGATTGGCACTCGCGACTGCGCGGTGTCGCGGAGGTCATGATCCTGCCGTCGATCGAGCAGCCGCTCCGCACCGGCTTCGCGCCGCGGCTGCGTCGACTGGTCGCCGAGCGCGGAATCGACCTGACCCAGCTGTGGTTCTCCTTCGCCCTGCCGCTGGCCCTCGCCAGCTACCCCGGACGACGCGTGGCGCCGCTCCTCTACCACTGGCACAACCCACCGCTCGCCTTGATGGACGCGGAGTCGGCGGCGGGTTCGGGACGTCTTCGTCTGAAACGCCCGTGGGCTCGAGCGCTCGCGCGACTCGCCGATCGTCGCGCGATCGATCTCCATCTCGTGATCAGCAATGAGATCCGCGAACTCCTACTGCGCGATCGATGGACCAGCGACGCCAAGATGCGTCTTCTCCCCAACGGGATCTCGGAGCTCCCCACGACGCAGACGGGCCGTGCGGGACCGCTCTCCGATCCGGTGATCGGCGCGGTGATGAATTTCCGCCCGCAGAAGGATCACGCGACGCTGCTCTCGGCCTTCGCTCGCCTGCGCGATGCTCTGCCCGCGGCGCGGCTGATCCTGGTCGGCGATGGACCGACGCGTTCGGACGTGGAAGCCCTGGCGAAATCGCTCTCGATCCACGATGCAGTGGAGTTCCTCGGGCATCGTGACGATCTCGACCTGCTCTATCGCCGCTTCGACCTCGCCGTGGTCAGCTCGCACTACGAGGGACACAGCCTCGCGCTGCTCGAGGCGATGGGGCGGGGATTGCCGGTCGTCGCCACCGACCTTGGAACGGTGCGCGAGACCTTGGGGCCCGAGCTCGCGACGGCGACCGTGCCTGCGCGCGACGCCACGGCTCTTTCCAGCGCGCTTCGTCGATGGGCAGAGGATGGCGCGGCACGGCGGGCGTGGGGCGGAGCCGCTCGTCGGAGAATCGAGGAACGTTACACACTCGACTGCTGGACGCGACGGCTGATCGAGATCTACGAAGAGGCCTGGGCGACGCGGCGGTTGTGACGCGTTACCAGCGGTGGAACGCGGGGTGCCCTTCCCTTACGGCGACGAAGACCCCGCGGCAGGTCGCGGTGATCTTGCCGCCCGCCTCCAGCGTCCCCTCGACCACGGCGCGATCTCCCGACAGCTCGACCGCACGCGCGCGGAGGCGCACCGCTCCGCTCGTCGGGGTCGGCCGCTTGAGGCCGATCGCGTACTCCGCCGTGACCGTGCAGGGAGGTGCGCTCGCCCCGCTCGCCCGCATCAGCGCATAGGCCGCGGTCCAGTTGCAGTGGCAGTCGAGCAGCGTTCCGATGATCCCGCCGCTCAGCACCCCCTCGAATGCCTCGTGGTGCTTCTCCGGCTGCCACTCCGCGACGACCAGGCCGTTCGCCTCGTCCTCCACCAGCGAGCGGATGCCGAGACCCTTCGCGTTGGCGGGCCCGCAACCGAAGCAGGCGTTGGCCGGCGCGTATCGCTCTTGCAGACTCTGCATCTCGCCTCCACGCGAGAACGCCCGACCTTGGGGCCGGGCGTTCCGAAGTCGATCGCGATACGAAGACGCGAGGTTACTTCACCTCGATCGTCACCTTGTCCATCTTGAGCGGCTCGCTGGTCTGTCCACTCTGCGATCCGACCGCCTCCAGCTTCTTGAGCACGTCCATGCCTTCGACCACCTCGCCGAAGATTGTGTGCTTGCCATCGAGCCAAGGGGTCGGCACGAAGGTGAGGAAGAACTGGCTTCCGTCGGTCGGGCCGCCGCGATTCGCCATCGAGAGGTAGCCACCCTTGTCGTGCTTCAGCTTATCCGAGAACTCGCCCGCGAACTCGTAGCCGGGCCCACCGCGGCCGTTGCCCAGCGGGCAGCCGCCCTGCGCCATGAATCCCGGAATCACGCGGTGGAACGAGAGCCCATCGTAAAAGCCCAACTTGGTCAAGTAGATGAAGTTCGTGACGTGATTCGGGGCGATGTCCGGACGGAACTTGATGAGGACGGTCCCCTTGCTCGTGACCATGCGGGCGAAGTACTTGTGCTTGGCGTCATAGGTCACACCGTCGGGAAACTTGGGCAGCGCGGTCTTCCACGCCGGCGCGCTCTTGTCGATGTTCGACTTCGCGATGAACGCGTCGATCGCGGCCAGCGCAGGGTCGGATCCGGCGGCCGGGGTTTCGGCCGCGTAGGCCATCACCGCCATCGAAGCCATCATCAGCATTCCGAAAACAACCGACTTCATTCCATTCCTCTCCTTCTGGGATGTCTCTGCGTCACGGACCGTCCGTGGGGTCCAAGGCGCACTGCGTGGCAAGACCGGACCGGGATACCCGAGCGCCGTCCCCAAACCCTGGTGCGCGGGAAAAGTTGCGGGCCCGGCGGCTCCCTCCAGGCCGGCGGAGACTCTACTCGATCGCTCGGCGGGCGAAAACCAGAGATCTGAGCCGGCCTGCCCAGGGCTTGCCGGTGGCGATTGCCCCTGTCAGCATCGGCGGGCCATGCCCGAGCTGCCCGACCTATCCCTCTACCTCGACGCGCTCGACGCGCGGATTCGGGGAGTGCGGCTGGAGAGGATCCGCCTCTCGAGCCCCTTCACGCTTCGCTCGGTCGAGCCGCCGCTCGACGCCGCCGCGGGAAAGCGCGTCCTCGGTCTTCGCCGCGTCGGCAAGCGCATCGTGATCGTGCTCGAGGAGCAGCTCTTCCTTTCGATCCACTTGATGATCGCGGGGCGCTTTCGCTGGAAGGGAGCAGGCGAGAAGATCCCCAGCAAGCTCGGGCTGGCCGCGTTCGACTTCGAGTGTGGCACCCTGCTGCTCACCGAGGCCTCCCAGAAGAAACGCGCGGCGATTCACCTGCTCCGCGGCGAAGAGGCGCTTCGCGCGCTCGATGCCGGCGGGCTCGAGGTGATGGACTGCTCACTCGACGCGTTTCGCGCGGCGCTCCTCCGCGAGAACCACACGGTGAAGCGCAGCCTCACCGATCCACGCCTCTTCGCCGGCATCGGCAATGCCTACTCCGACGAGATTCTCCACGCCGCGCGCCTCTCGCCGGTGCGTCTCACCCGTCGCATGACCGAAGAAGAAATCGCGCGACTCCATCGCGCGACGCGGGAGACGCTCGAAGGCTGGATCAACCGACTGCGCGCGGAGTGCACCGGTCGTTTTCCCGAGAAGGTCACCGCCTTTCGACCCGACATGGCGGTGCATGGTCGCTACAAGCTCCCTGTCCTGCCTGCGGCACGGCGGTGCAGCGAATCGTGCACGCGGAGAACGAATCGAATTACTGCCCGACCTGTCAGACCAAGGGAAAGCTGCTCGCCGATCGCGCGCTCTCGCGCCTTCTTCGCGGCGACTGGCCGAAGACGCTCGAGGAGATGGAAGAATTGAAGCGGCGCTAGCGGCGGCGCTCAGACAGGGTGGAGTTCCATCCGCCGCGTGAGCCGGCACGCTCGCGTTGGTAGAGCCAGCCAAGGCCGCGATCGGAGAGGCACGCTAGCGACGTCGCGCTGATCATGCCGCGCACCTCGTTTCGGGTGATGCGGACCTTCTCGCGCAGCACCTGCTCCTCCGCGTAGATGCGCCCCAGGGTGCGGAGGGCGAAGAAGGTCGGCCAGAGGCAGAAGAGCCGCACGCGCGGGGCGGTGCGCGGCAGCAGCAGGGTGAACTCGATCGCCTGATCGAGGTAGGACGCCGCTTCCCGCACCAGATCGCCGGATCGCGCGGAGCATGGGACCGCGCGCGGCCGGACTCTCGAGGTCCAAGATCGAGGTGCCGTGTCGACGCGCCGACTCCTCGGGCAGGTAGCTCCAACCTCGCCGGCGGTCCTCGGCCACGTCCTGCAGGATGTTCGTGAACTGCAGTCCGAGGCCGAAGGGCGTGGCGAGGCTTCATCTGCTCGAGCGAAGGCTGCACGCGGCGGCCGAGCTCCAACGCGAAGAGCTCGGTCAGGAGGTGCCCGGACGGTCCCGGCCACGTAGTACGCGTAGCGGCGCAGCTCATCCTCCGTCTCGAGCACGAAGCGGACGCCGGCGGGATTGTCGGGCAGAGGCCTGAGCTCGCGTCCGACGTACGACGCCATGCCGAGCGCCATCGCCTGGATCCAACGACCCAACACCTCGCGCACCGCCGCGGGGAGGGCGGCATAGGCACGGAAGACCGTCTCGCGCTCGACCGCGAGCTGCATGCCGGCGCCGCGATCGAGTTCGCGCGCCAGCTCGTCATTGATCCGAGCCGCCATGGCCAAGGGATCCGGCGTCGCCTCGTCGAGCGAGAGGCCGATCGATTCCAGCTGCACGATACGCACGCGCGGATCGAGCCCCGACGCATCCTCGAAGAGGTCGGCCAGCCGGCACATGAGGTAGGCCACAGTGATCGCGTCGCGCAGTCGCTCCGGGAGGATGCGAATGGTGAGCGAGAAGGTGCGCGAAACCCCCGGAAGGAGTTCTCGGCACCGCGCGAAGTCGTGCTCCGCGCTCACGCCGTCGGCTCCGTCGCGATGGTGGCGGGCGCGGCGTCGAAGTTGAGCGGGTCGACTCCGAAGCGACCGAGGAGGCGCGTCACCGCGATGAGCGGGAGCCCGATGATCGCGGTCGGATCCTCCACCTGCAGGTGGCCGAAGAGGGCGATGCCGAGCCGCTCCGAGAGGTAGCTGCCGGCCGAGTGCCAGGGCCGCTCCCGCTCGACGTAGCGACGGATCTGCCCGGCGTCGAGCGGTCGGAGGGTCAGTTCGGCTCGCACCAGCTCCTCTTCCCACCGCCCGCTCCGCGCGTCCAGCAGCACGACGCCGTTGTGCAAACGGTGGGTCTTGCCGGTAAGGAAGGTGAGCTGTTCGATCGCGCGCTCGCTGGAACCCGGCTTGCCGAAGATCCGCCCGTCGCACTCGCAGAGCTGATCGGCCGCGAGGATGAGGGCGTCGGGATGAGATCCACGAAGCGACTCCGCCTTGCCGCGCGCATTGGCGAGGACAAGATCCTCCACCTCGCGAATCGAGCGCGGTGCCTCCGGCGGAGCCAGCTCCGTGAAGGCAGGCGCCACCGCGTCGAAGGGGAGTCCGAGCCGTGCGAGCAGCTCGCGCCGGTGCGCCGCGGTCGAGGCGAGGATCAAACGAAACATGCCCCAAGATACCCCTGTCGGGCGGGCGCTGCTATGTTCGAGGCGAGCTCGTCCCTTCCAGCGCGCCGGCAACCGGGGACCGAGCAGGAGGAGGTTGGAATGATTCGGCGCGAAGACGCGATCCTGGTGGTGGTCGACGTGCAGGAGAAGCTCCTGCCGCACATCGCGGAGGCGGAGCGGGTGATCGGGGCGATCGAGAAGCTGATCGACGGCTTCCGCATCGTCGGAGCCCCGGTGCTGGTCACGGAGCAGTACCGCAAGGGGCTCGGACCCACCACAGAACGGCTGGTGGTCGCGGCCACCGGAGGGGATCCCTCTGGTTTCTCACCCATCGAAAAGATGACCTTCGGATGCGTGGCGCACCTCCCGTTTCGCCAGGCCCTCGATGCCAGCGAAAGGCGCCAGGTCGTGCTCTGCGGAATCGAGGCGCATGTCTGCGTGCTGCAGACCGCGCTCCAACTGCTCGCGATCGGCTTCGAGGTCTTCCTCGCGGCCGATGCCACCTCGTCGCGTGACCTTCGCAACGTGAGATCGCGCTTCGCCGCATGGAGAGCAGGAGGGGGTTCGCCTCACCTCGGTCGAGATGGCGGTCTTCGAGATGCTGCACGAGAGCGGCACGCCGGAATTCAAGGCCTGAGCCAGCGGATCCGCTGAAGCCGCAGCGGTGGCGACGCTCCTAGTCGCTCGCCAGCAACTCGATCAGCTTCGGATGCAGCGCGGCGTTGCAGCCGACGATCCGCCGGTCCCAGATCGTCGGTTCGCCCGCCCATGAGGTGAAGCGCCCGCCCGCCTCCTCCAAGATCGGTTGCAGCGCGGCGCAGTCCCACACGTTCATCTTGGTGTCGACGACGAACTCGGCACGGCCGGTCGCGACCAGGTTGTAGGCGTAGCAGTCGTTCCAACCGCGCTGGAGCCTGACGGCGCGACGCACTCGATCGTAGACCGCTTGCGCGCCGATCGCCTCGAACCCGTCGACGTCGGTCACGAGAAAGAGCGCCTCCGCCATCTCCGACACGCTCGAGACGCTGGCGCGGCGTGGGGATTCGTCGCCTCGCAGCAGGTGCCAACACCCCTCGCCGCGCGCGGCCCAGATCACCTCGTCCAGTGCGGGGAATTCGACCACGCCCAACTGGCTCACGCGGTCCCTCTCGACCCCGACCATGGTGCCGAAGAGCGGCACGCCGTGCACGAAGGCCTTGGTGCCGTCGATCGGATCGAGGATCCAGCGGTAGCCGGAACGCCCCGGCACCTCGGGGAACTCCTCGCCGAGAATGCCATCTTCCGGGTAGCCGGCCGCGATGCAAGCGCGGAGGTGAAGCTCCGCCTCTCGATCCGCGCGGGTCACCGGGGACTGGTCGGCCTTCGCTTCCACCTCGTACCGCTCGCGCGGAAGTAACCGAGCGCGATCGCCGCCGCCTCGTGGGCGATCGTGCGCGCGAAGGCGAGCCGCTCGCGCAGCTCCTGGCGTTCCTTGGGGTCGCTCATGGCGGGAGAAGAGGCGGTGAGGACCGGCGCCGTCAAGCTCCGGTCGCGCGGGGCTTGAGAGCGCGGAGCCGAGCAAGCGCCGCGTTCAGGGTCTCGTCCCGCTTGCAGAAGGCGAAGCGCACCAAGTGATCCCCGCACCGCGCGTGGAGTAGAAGGCGCTTGCCGGCACCGCGGCCACCCCGATCTCCTCGACCAGATGGCGGCAGAAGGCGACGCCGTCCTCCAACCGAGGGGCGCGCGTCGGCCAGCGCGAAGTAGGTCCTCCGGACGGTAGACGGTGAGCCCCGCGGCCTCGAGCCCCGCGCTCAGCAGATCCCGACGCGATACGCGGCGAGCAGGTCGTGGAAGTAGTCGGGGTCGACCGATAGAGCGCGCGCCATCGCGTGCTGAAAGGGCGCGCGTGGCCACGGCGAAGGTGACGAACTGGTGCACCGCCTGAAGTGCCGCCGAGAAGGCAAGGACCGACCGTGAATCCGACCCTCCAGCCGGTGAGGCTGAACGTCTCCTGGTCGAGTTGATCACGAGGGTGCGTTCACGCATCCCGGGGAGCGCCGCGATAGTGCGGTGCTCCCCGGCGTAAACCAGTCGGTCGTACACCTCGTCGGTTACACAAACCGCGCCGTGCCTCAGGCAGAGCGTGGCCACCTCTTCCAGCTCCTGGGCGGTGAGCACGCGGCCGGTCGGATTGTGCGGCGTGTTGAGCAGAACCATCTTCGTCCGTGGGCTGAACGCCGAGCGCAACTCCGCCGGATCCCAAGTGAACTGCGGAGCCCTAAGCGTCACCACCCGAGCGGTCGCGCCCGCCATCGCGCAGCAGGCCAGGTAGGAGTCGTAGGTCGGCTCCAGCATCACCACCTCGTCGCCTGGATCGCAGAGCGCGAGGAACGCGCAGTGGATCGCCTCGGTCGCGCCGGCGGTGATCGTCACCTCGGCCAAGGGATCGTAGTGGAGTCGGTGGCGCGCCTCGTAGTGCCGGGTCACCGACTCGGCCAAAGCCGGGAGCCCGGCCATCCGCGCGTACTGGTTGTGATCGGCCTCGATCGCGGCGATGGCCTCGCGCTTCAGGAAGTCGGGGCCGGCGAAATCGGGAAAGCCCTGGGCAAGATTGACTGCGCCGTGCAGATTGGCCAGGCGCGTCATCTCGGCGAAGATCGAGGTGCCGAAGCCACGAACTCTTGCCGCGGCCTCTGGACGCGGACCGGGCTCGGCAGCGCGCCCACCCATCGAGGATCCTAGTTGGTGCTCTCGCTCGCGGTCAGGCTCCGCGGAATGCGCGCGGTGCGCGCAGCGACCGCCGGTGCGCGAACCGCGACGCTATCGCCGACCATCACCTCGATCGTGCCGATCGGGGCACCGGCCGGTAGCGGTGCCGTTGCCGTGAGCGGCGCATCGACGCGGTAGTGCACCGCGGAGGACTCGCCCGCCTTGACCACGACGCCGACGTCACCGCCCGCGACCAGCGCCACCTCGCTCGGCGTGGCCCCAGGCACGTGCAACGACTGCCCGAGGTCATCCCCCTTGCCGAACACCTTCACCCGCTCGTAACGGCTGAAGGCGTCGTCCAACAACTTCATCGACTCATTGAAGCGACGCGCGCTGGAGGGCGAGCCGAGCACGACGCTCACCAACCTGAGGTCGTCCCGCTTGGCCGTCGAGCAGAGGCAGTAGCCGGCGCGGGAGGTGTAGCCGGTCTTGAGCCCATCGCATCCCGGGTAGGCCGAGAGGAGCCGGTTGGTGTTGCGCACCACCTGCCCGCTCCGAATCACGTCGCTGCCCAGCGAGGAGATCGCGAGGGCCTCGCGGTGCTCGAGCAGCGCGCGCGCCAGAATGGCCTGATCCCTCGCGGTGGTGCGAGTGTCCTCCCCACGATCCAAACCGTGGGGATTGACGTAACGGGTGTTGCGCATGCCGAGTTCCCCGGCGCGACGATTCATACGGCCGACGAAGCCGCTCTCCGAGCCAGCCAACTCGATCGCCACCGTGAGTGCGGCGTCGTTGCACGAAGCGATCACCATCGCGTGCAAGAGGTCTTCGAAGGTGACGCGTTCCCCCGGCCGGAGGTGCGCCTTGGTGCCGCCGACGTAGGCGACGTCGTAAGGCACGGTCACGGTGTCGCTGAGCGACGCCTCGCCCCGATCCAAGGCTTCCAGCGCGAGGAGTTCGGTCATCATCTTGGTCAGGCTGGCCGGGGCGCGCGGCGTGTCCGGATCACGTTCGTACAGCACCGCACCGGTCTCGGGCTCGATCACGATGGCGGCGGCGAAGTCGATCGCACCGGTGTTGACCACGCGAGGTGCCCGCCCGCGTCCTCGCTTGCCGCGCGTCGCGCTCCGCGCACGGTTGGTGCTACGGGAGTGGCGGCTCTTGAGGGTGGCCTTGCCGGAGCGCGTGCCGCCCTTGGCGGAACGACGGATCGAGCTCTTCTTGCTCGTCGCCTTTTTGGTGGCGCTCTTCTTTCCGGTCGACTTCTTGCTCGTTGAGCTCTTGGCGCCCTTCTTCGACGCGCTCTTCCGCACGCTCGACTTCTTGGAAGTCGATCGCTTGGACGAAGTCTGCTTCGTGCTCGACTTCTTGGTGGTGGACTTGCGCGCGGCCTTCTTCTTCGGGGTCGCCTTCTTCCCCCCGACCGCTTCGGTCACGCCCGCCGCCACGCGCATCGCGCCGGCCCAGGCCACCGCCGGAATGAAGGGGATCGCAATCAGCAGGCAGAGGAGGAAGGAGAGGGCGCGGTGCGTCGAGCCAGCAAGGGAGGGTCTCGGCCGCGAGATCAGCGTCGTCACCGTGTCGACGGTTGCCATCACCACAGGGTTAATCTGCAAGCGAACCTCCTAGAGGCGGCGGCCACCGGCCGCCCGTCGGATTCTATTTGCCGGTCAGGCTTCGGACCAGGGCCGCGAAGCCGTTCATCCGCACTTCGGTGAGGGTGACTGCCGGCAGCTCGGCCAGCACCCTCTCTCCGGACAGGACCTGAATCGTTCCCACGCGATCTCCTGGAGCGAGCGGCGCTCGCAGCTTGGCCAGGGGCACGAAACGCCGCGAGATGGTGCGATCATCGGGCCGCGAGACCAGCACCGTGGTGGTCGGTCCGCCGACCGCGGCGACCTGCTTCGGATCGCCGTCGCGGACCCGAACGGTTTCCTTTAGATCGGCACCTTGGGTCAATCCCGCCACCAGGGAATAGGAGTTGAAGCCCGCGGCCAGCAGCTCCGCGTTCTCGGCAAAGCGGTCTCGATTGGCGTTGCAGCCCATGACCACCGAGATGAGACGGAGCCCATTGCGCTTGGCCGTGGCGCAGAGGCAAAAGCCCGCGGTGTCGGTGAAGCCAGTCTTGAGTCCGTCGCACCCCTCGAAGCGTCCGATCAGCTTGTTGGTGTTTTCGAGAATGAAGTCCCCACTGCGAAATGGCGTCTTTTCGATCGAGGACCACTCGAGAACCTTGGGGTAGCGGATGAGCGCCCGGCCGATCTGGGCGATGTCGTAGGCTGTGGTGCGGTTGCCGGCGCCCGGATCGTCGTCCAGGCCGTGCACGTTGATGTAGTGAGTGTCGGTCAGCCCGAGCTGCTCCACTTCGCGGTTCATCAGCTCGACGAACCCATCGGCGGTGCCGGCGATGTGCTCCGCCACCGCCACGCACGCGTCGTTCGCGGAGTGGATCACGATCGCCTTCATCAGCTCCTCGAGCGGAAAGACCTCCCCCGCCGCAAGGTAGACCTGCGATCCCCCGATGTTGCTGGCCCACTCCGAGACGCGGATGGAATCGGTCAAGGCCAGCCGACCCGCCTCGATCTCGCGTAGCACCACCAGTTCGAGCGTCATCTTGACGATGCTCGCCGGCGCCCGCAGCGTGTGCGCGTCTTGCTCGTAGAGGATCGCGTTGCTCTCGGGTTCGATCAGGATGGCGGAGGCACAGGGCAGGGGCTGGTGCTGGAGCTGCCGTCCGGCGAATACGACGGACGGCGCGGCGGGAAGGGGCGTCGCCGCCTTCTCTGGAGGAACGCCCGCAAGGGCGTCGCGATCCCCCTTGGCACAACCAGCGACGAGCAGGGTGGCTGCGAGGAGAAGAGCCACTCCGAAACAGGCAAGCGGATCGGAAATGCGAGCATGGGGCAGGCGCGCGCAGGTGCCGCGTCCGCGCCGCGCACGCCAAGCGTTCGCGAAGCAGCTTCCCTGCCGGTTCGCCAATCCGACCTCCCTGTCGTTCACCCCTGCGCCCTGGCCCGTGGGGCCGGCCGCGAAAACTGGCTGGATGGATCCTAAGCCCGTGGGATTGGCAAACTAACGCAGCGCGTAACCCAGGTCAAGAGAAGCTCTTCACCCCCGCCGCTTGGGGCTCAGTTCTCCCAGAATCCGGGGATCGCCTTCTCCCCCTCCACGCGAGCGGTCGCCCCGTCGAAGTAGAAGTGGAGACGCACGGAGGAGGGGACGCCCACCCCCATCTCGCCGCCGGGCTGATACGCCGACGCGCCAGCGACCCGGAGCGCCTCCCGATCGGCGGCCGCGTTGCCTGACGACTTGACCATGCGAACCCGCAGGATCCCGCCGCGCTCGTGCACCCGCACGTCGACCAGTGCCTCCAGCTTGAGCTTCTGGGTCACCACTTCGGGGGGAGAGAAGACGTTCGTCGCGTGCACCAGCTGCGCGTAGGTGCGCGGGAGCCTGGGGTGCTTCCCCGCCTCCACCTCGGTGATGAAGCGCACGCGGGCCGAGTCGCGTTCCTCCGGGGTGGATGCGTAGATGAAGAGGGCCGCCATGTCCTCGTCGATCGTGAGTCGGCGCATGCTCACCGGCTGTCCCGGCATCACCACCGAATCGGCCAGCTCGACCGCGAACTGCGGCGGCTCCGCGCAGCTCGGTCCCTTCGGGTAGTCGGTCGCGTACTCCTTGCCATTGGTCAGGTGCACCAGCTCGAAGCGCGGGATGAACCAGTCAACCGCGATCCACGGAATCCAGAGCGGCTGCTTGTCATCGCCGATCACCTGGAGTCCGTCCATGCGGAAGAGCTCGCAGTCCTTGCTCTGGACTACCCACGCCACCTCGACGTCTCGCGTGCGCGAGTTGAGGTACCCGACCGACGGAGCGAGCTCGGCCGCGCGGAAGGTGCGTCCGCAATGCGGACAGGCGAGTTCCTTTGCGCCCGTCTCTCGCTCGACGGTTTGATCGAGGCACTGAGGGCAAAGCCACCGCTCCGCACTCGCCAAGGTGGGAATCGACAGGACCGCACTCACGCTCGCAACGCAAAGGCCCACGAGCAGCGCAGCGCGTCGAATGGACTCCATGGTGCAACGCAGCACGAGCTGTCTCCTCTTCATGAGGTTTCGACCGGCGGCGCGATCCCGCGCGCCACGTTCCGCCGATCGCACGAAGCCCCGACGAAGCGCGTTTGTTCGCGCTTCGCGGGGCAAGGGAAGGGGGCTACGCCGTGGGGTCGTAGAGCACTCCCTCAGGCCGCAAGAGGTGTGTTCCCGTTTCCCGCGGAGTCGGCGTGAGCCCCCAGAAATCCAAAAGGCGACGACGGATTCGATGACTGGTGACGTCGGAGCTGTGGTCGCGTGAGTGAGTTGGGTTGCAGTTCGGCGTCCAGTACTGTCGCCGTGAAAAACGCTAACACCGTGACGAGTGCCCCGCAATTTCTTTTCCATACGATGTCGGTCCCACGAGGGAAACCCAATCCGAGGCGGAAGAACAGGCCGTGAGCGTCGCGGTTCCGGCTCGCTTCAGGTGTTAAGGTGCGCTCGATGCATGTGTTGGCTGATGAACACTCGATGCGGGGACACCGCGCGCTCGTCCTGGGAGGAAGTGGGCTGATCGGCAGCCACGCCGCCCGGTCCCTCCTTGCGCGGGGTGCAAGTGTGCGCGTCCTCACCCGCGATCGCGCGAGATGCCCCGATTGGGTCGGAGCATCGGTCGAGCTCATGGAGGGAGATCCCGCGAGCCGGGAGGTGCTGCGTCGGGCGCTCGACGGATGCACGCTCGTGGTGCACGCGGCCGCGCCCTACCCGCGATCGCATTGGAACGCCGAGTCGCAGGCGCGCGCCGCCGAAGACTCGATCCGGGTCTTCATGGGTGCGGCCACGGAGCGCACACTGCTCGGGATCGTGTTCGTCAGCAGCGTGACCACGATCGGCCCGGCCCGCGGCCGAGCGGCCAACGAGGATGACCCCTTCGACCCGACCCGCGAGCGATCGCCTTACTTCGTGATGAAGCACCGGATGGAGCGCGTCGTGCTCGAGGCCGCCATGGACGGTGCTCCCGTCGTCGTGGTCAATCCCTCTCTGACGATCGGGGCGCACGACCGCTCGCTCACCACCGGAAGGCTCCTGATTCCGCTGGCGCGAGGCGGGATGCCGATCTATCTCCCCGGCGTCGTACCGACCGTCGCGGCCCGAGATGTGGGAGAAGCCATCGCCGTGGCGCTCCTGCGCGGAACGCGGGGTCGGCGCTACATCCTCTCGAACGAGAACTACTCGGCGGCCGAGTTTCTCGCGCGAGCAGCGCGCGTCGCGGGCGTCCGCGCCCCTCGAGTTTCGATCCCGCTCGGCCTGGCCGAAGCGGTCGCCTTCGCCAGCGAAGGAGTGAACCGACTCCTTCGCCGTCCGTGGCCCGCACTCCCGGTGTCCGGAGTGCGCATGATTCGCCACTCGCAAGCGCTCGATCCCTCTCGCGCGCGGAAGGAGCTCGCACTGGCTGAGACGCCAGTCGAGGAGGCGCTCCGCGAGGCCTTCGACTGGTATCGCGCCGAAGGACATCTCTGATCGGCGCTCGCTTGTGGGAGGGGGTGCGCCCCGCTACCTTGGGCCGCCTAGGAGGACCCGATGGCTCGAACGCCCCGTCCGGCCGCCGCTCCCGCGCCCATGATCAATGATGAGCGAGGCGCGCGCTTCGCGAGCTTCGTCGCCGAGCACCTGCCGCACCTGCTCGCGCGGGCGCGAGGGGCGTGGGACGGCGCGCTCCCCGTCAACTCCTGGAACGCGGAGAGCGAGGTCGATGCCTTCGCGCGGCGCCTTTCCGATCGCATGCTCGCGCCAACGAGTGACGAGATCGCCGCCGGCTTCGACTCGAGCCTGGAGGCGACGCCGCGTGTCTCCGTCGCCGAGCGACTCCGGCACTTCGAGCAGCAGGCGCGCGACGCAATCCAGGGCTTCGTGCGACGCGAGCAACTTCGATCGACCTTCACCCGCGAGGAGCGTCGCGAGGTGCTTCGCGGCATGCTGCTCACGCGGGCCCTCGACAATCAGCTCAAGACCTTCTTCACCGGAGGCGCGGTGCGCTGGGGCGGTCGCTCCTTCCAGGGAAAAGGCTTTCGATCGCTCGGACAGGAGGCGATCTACGCCGCGGCGCTACGCCTGCGTCGAGGCGAGAGCTTTCGCGCCTCGGATGGACGTTGGCAGGGCGATGTGATCGCGCCGATGATTCGCGATCTGGGTGCGGTGCTAGCGATGCGCCCGGATGCGGCCATGGTACGCATGGTGCTGAACGCGCAGATGGGCAAGGCCGGCCCGCCGATGGAGGGGCGCGACCTGCACGTCGGCGACTGGGGCGCGGGGATTCTTCCGGCGACCGCACCGCTCGGGATCTCGGCCCTCACCGCAGTGGGGCTCGCGTTCGCCTTCGCCCGAGAGGGGACCGGCCGGCTCGCGGTCACCTTGGGCGGCGAGGGTGCGACCTCGCTGGGCGAGTGGCACGAGGCGATCAATCTGGCGGCCACGCGGCGTCTGCCGGTGATCTTTTGCGTGCAGAACAACCAGACCGCGCTCTCGACACCGGTTCTCGAGCAGTCGGCTGCCCGGCGCTTTGCGGACAAGGGCAGCGGCTACGGGATCCCCGCCATCAGCCTCGATGGCACCGACGCCGACGCCATCGCGGCCGCCTTTGCCTGGGCCGCGGAGCGTGCGCGCGCGGGATTGGGTCCCACCCTGCTCGAACTGATCGCCATGCGAATCTGCGGCCACGCGCACCATGACGACATGCTCTACCTCGGCAGGGAACCGAGCGTGTCGTGGGACTACCCGGAGCTTGTCGCGGGGGGTTACGCGGATGCCGAGGCCTTCGCCTATTGGGCCGCGCGCGATCCGCTTCGCACCTATGCGGTGCGCCTCGAACGCGACGGCGTGGCCTCGCGCGAAGAGGTGCAGACTTGGAAGGAAGAGTGCGAGTCGATCGTGGCGCGAGAGGCGCAGGCAGTGATTGATGCGGAGTGGCCGATCCCCCGTAACCAAGGAGTTCTCGTCGACGATCCGCCGCAGCAATTCCGCGATCCTGTGGACTCCTCCGAGTTGACACTGCGTGCCCTCGCGGTGGAGGAGGCACCCCCCTTCGATCCCAAGGGAGCCACCTTCCTCGAGGCGATCATGCTGGCGCAGGCCGACGCGCTCGAGCGCGACTCACGAGCCTTCATCTTCGGGCAGGATGTCGGCGGTCGCTACGGCAACGCCTTTCTCCTCCTGCGCCCCCTCCTCGAGCGGTTTCCCGATCGCATCGTGAACTCCACGCTGGCCGAGGGCGGGATCCTCGGAGTTTGCGTGGGGGCGGCGCTCGCCGGGCAGCGACCGATCGGCGAGATGCAGTTCAACGACTTCGTCGCCACCGGTTTCAATCAGCTGGTCAACAACGCGGCCAAGCTGCGCTACCGCTGGGGCGCTTCGGTGCCGATGGTGGTGCGCATGCCGTGGGGCGGACTCCGGAGCGCCGGTCCCTTTCACAGTCAGAACACCGAGGCCTGGTTCTATCGCACACCGGGACTCAAGCTGGTCTGCCCGTCGACGCCGCACGATGCGCGCGCGCTCTTCGCGGCCGCCATGGCCGACCCCGATCCGGTTCTCTTCTACGAGCACATCGCCCTCTACCGCGATCCCAAGATCAAACAGCTGCTGTCGGAAGCTCCGCCGCTCCCTCTGCCGCTTGGTCGGGCCGCGCTCCGTCGTGACGGGAGCGATCTCGCGATCGTGTCGTACGGCGCATTCGTGCACCTCGCGCTGCGCATCGCGGAAAACCTGGCTCGCGAGGGCATCGAGGTGGCGGTGCTCGACCTTCGCTCGCTCGTGCCGCTTGACCTCGAAGCAGTGCGCTCTTTGGTCCGACGCACCGGTCGACTGCTCGTGCTGCACGAGGACTCGGTGACCGGCGGGATCGGCGAGAGCCTCGCGGCCAAGGTGCAGGAGTCGGTGTTTTCGTGGCTCGACGCGCCAATCCGAGTGATCGGGGCGCTGGACACGCCGGTCCCCTACTCGCCACCGCTGGAGGAGGCCTTCCTGCCGAGCGAAGCGTTCGTGCTCGACTCGGCGCGGAGGCTCGCGCGCTTCTAGGAGCGGCGCTCCCAGCCGCGTCTCGATCAGGCGATCGCGAGGTAGTCGGGCCCCCAGGCCATCCCGACCTCCTCCAACCGCGCGCGGATCAATTCGCGCGCACCCGCGGTGCCGACCGCGGCGAGCACCAGAGGACGATCGTTGCTCTCCCCCGATGCGGCGATCGCACGACCGGACCCTCGACGCAAGAGCCACTCCTCCGCGCCGACGATGGGCCGACCGTGCGCGGTGCGGCCGATCTTCCGTGGATCGATGTCGAGGAAGCAGTCGATCGTCGCCCCCTCGGCCAGGAGGGCACGGGCCGCGCGGCGCCCATCCCGGCCGGCGCCCCACACGACCAGCGCTCGCGAACCCACCGCTCGTGCGAGGTGGTGCGCTCGGCAGGCGAGAAACGCCTCGGCGCGATAGATCGATTGGGTGCGAGATGCGCGGGTCGGCGCGTCGCGCCAGTAGTGGAGCGGCTCGGACAGCTTCGCGAAGCGAGCCCCGGAGGCGAGCATGCGAAGCCAGAGGTCGTAGTCTTCCGGCCAGTCGTTCACGCGATAGCCGCCGGCCGCCTCGTAGGCCGCGCGTCGAAAGAGCACGCTCGGATGAGGCAGGGGACTCTCGATCCAAAGATTGAGCGCGATCTGCTCGTGGGTGGAGCAGTCGGCGAGCCACGACGCGTAGCGACGCCACCCGTCGGTTTCCGTTGGCGTGATCGGCTCGCCACGAACGAGGCGCTCGCCCTCCTGGTCGGTGACGAATCGCCGCACGTCGGTGGCCACCAAATCCACCTCGGGGTGCAGGGAGAGGAAGTCGAGCTGCCGACCGAAACGATCGGGGTGCGCGAGATCGTCCCCGTCGAAACGCGCGAGCAGCGGGGCACGCGCGCGCTCAACCGCCGCGCGAAGCGCACCCGCGATGCTGCCGCCTGGGTCGATGCGATGCGGGAACACCCGAGCGTCCCGCCGAGCAAAGTCCGCGAGTATCCGGGGCGTCGCATCGATCGAGCCGTCGTCGACCGCGATCACCTCGAACTGCCCGAAGCGCTGGCCGAGCAGACTCTCGAGGCTCGAGGCGAGGGTCGGGGCCGCGTCGCGCACCGGAAGGAGGACCGAGATCGCCGGATCGAACGCGCCCTGCCTAGCCGCACTCATGACTTGCTCGTCTCACTCTGCTACCCTCCGCCCCGGCACAGAAAGGTGCATGGAGGCGCATGACTCAGCCCGCTCGTTCCCTCTCTCGCATGTCGGCCGGCATCGTGGGCTCGGAGATCCTGAAGATCGCAGGGGAGATTCGCGCCAAGATCGCCGCCGGCGAATCGATCCTGAACCTGACGGTCGGCGACTTTCGACCTGACATCTTCCCGATTCCCGAGCTGCTGCGCGATGCCACGACCGCGGCCCTCGCCGCCGGGGAAACCAATTATCCGCCGTCGGACGGCATCCCCGAGCTCAGAAAGGCGGTCGCCCGCTTCTACGCGGAACGATTGGGGCTGGAGTACCCGGTCTCCGGCATCATCATCGCGAGCGGGGTGCGACCGACCCTGTACTGCGCTTTCCGAACCCTGCTCGATCCCGGGGACACTCTGCTCTACCCGGTCCCGTCGTGGAACAACAACCACTACGCCTGGCTGACCGGCGCGCGCGGCGTCGAGGTGATCGCCGGACCCGAAAGCCACTTCCTGCCCACGGCAGAGTCGCTCCGCCCGCATCTCCGCGAGGCCCGACTGCTCGCCCTCAACAGCCCGCTCAACCCCGCCGGCACCGCCTACGCGGATTCCGAGCTCGAACGCATCGTCGGCCTGATCTTGGATGAGAATCGTCGACGGGAGAGCGAGGGACGGCCACCGCTCGTGCTCCTTTACGACCAGGTGTACTGGATGCTCACCTTCGGCCAGGTTCGCCACCTGACCCCGGTGGGCATCGATCCGCGGATGAGGGCCTTCACCGTCTTCAACGACGGGATTTCGAAATCCTTCGCCGCGACCGGCCTCAGGGTCGGCTGGTGCGTCGGCCCGGACGAGGTCATGGGCCCCTTCAGCTCGCTCCTCGGTCACGTCGGCGCTTGGGCGCCGCGCGCGGAGCAGCAGGCCACGGTCCGGCTCCTGGCCGATGGCGCCGGGATCGACCGCTTCCTCGATCGAATGAAGGGAGAGATCCTGGAGCGACTGACGCTTCTGCACGAGGCGTTCCAGGCCTTCAAGCGCGATGGCTTGCCGGTGGACTCCATCGCGCCGGAATCGACGATTTACCTCTCGGTCCGTTTCGACCTGATCGGAAAGACAGTCGCGGGAACGAGGCTGGGATCGAACGAGGAGATCCGGAGGCTGTTGCTCGACCAGGCTCGGTTTGCGGCGGTCCCGTTCCAGGCCTTCGGCCTCCGGGAGGACACCGGCTGGTTCCGGCTCAGCGTGGGGGCGGTCACCCCCGACGACATCCGAAACCTGATCCCAAACCTGCGGCGGCTGCTCGAGCAGGCCCGCGCCTGAGCCAGGGCCGGAAGATTCCGAAATGTCACAATTCGCAGCACCTTTTCCCTTGCCCGCCCTGAAAACGGCGGCTTAGAATTAACCGCGCTGAACGATTCTGGGCTCTGAGGAACGACGACCGAACGTGAGGGCCGTTCCGCCCACTCCCGGGGCTCCGCGCACCGAATTTCACCGGCGTCCTGCCTCGCTCCAAGCAGGTGAGCGACGCCTGATCACGAACTATCGGCCTCGCCACGGTGGCCAGGCTGCCCAGCTTTCTGAGGATTTCCAGGAAAGGTGGTGATGCGCACCGACGGAAAAACAACTGGGGATGTGGGGTGGTGTTCTACCCGCCTCGCCTTGTGTGAGGTGCGATCGAAAGCGAACGGCAACGTTCGCGGATGTCCTCCTTCAAATCTGTAACGCCAAGGAGTTTTCTCCATGAAGAAGCTGGTTACTCTCGTCGCCCTCGCGGCCGTCACCGCGGGCGCGGCCCACGCGGCCAACTACGGCAAGGTCTACAACGGGACCGACCCGGTCGACACCAACCTGATCCTCCCGCAGGACGGCACTGGCTGCGGCACGCTGAACCTGAACTCGGACGGCGGCTATGAGAACGGCTACGCCTGGCAGTACGGCGGCGTCGTTGCCCCGACCTACGGTGCCTTCGCTGAGTGCTACAGCGGCGCGAACGTCAGCCTCTGCTCGGCCGTCTTCGACTTCACCCAGGTCGGCTTCTACGCCGGTCAGGTGATGGACGTCTACGTCTGGGGCGA
Source organism: Candidatus Eiseniibacteriota bacterium (assembly GCA_046327845.1). Lineage (GTDB taxonomy): Bacteria > Eisenbacteria > RBG-16-71-46 > CAIMUX01 > CAIMUX01 > JADJQY01. Next base: position 30,368 of record JAXLXQ010000033.1, read on the forward strand.
TGCCGGCGGAATCCCGGGCAACGTCCTCTGCGTGAAGAACAGCGTCAATCCGGGCGCCCCGGCGTTCTGGCCGTCGCTCAGCCGTCACGTCGTTGACCTCAGCGGCTGCTGCGCCGACGGGAACTTCTGGGTTGGTTACTGGGGCAACTGGCCTGGCCAGCTCGCTCCGTGGTACGTCGGTGCGGACCTCGACGGCTTCGGCGGCTGCCCGCTGAGCAACGTCGCCCCTGGCATCGGCTTCCCGACTGGCTGGACGAACGTCAGCCAGATCTGGGGCCCGACCCAGGCTCTCGGAATCGGCTGCGAGACCACCTCGTGCGGCCCGGTTGCCACCGAGAAGGCCACCTGGGGCCAGATCAAGAACCTCTACAACTAAGAGTTGCTAGAGCGTTCGGATCTCCCGAGCGTGTCTGAAGAGAGCCCCGGCTCCTCGTGAGCCGGGGCTCTTCTTGTCTGTCGTCTAGCCGCTCCCACCGAAGCCGAGTAGACTGCGCGCGCGTATCGATCCCCCGACCTCGCGCAATCGGGCCGATCTCGACCGAAGGCAGTCCTCTCCCAACCTCCGGACGTCCGAGAGGTGCTCACCCAGGAGCTAGAGCGTGAACTCGAAACCAATCTTGTTCGCGGGCGTGGCGTTGCTCGCCCTTGGCGGATCCACTACTGCCGCAGCGTTGCCTGATGGCTTCTATCGGTACCCCTCGATCGGCGCCGGCATGATCGTCTTCGCGTCGGAGGGTGACCTGTGGAAGGTGCCCGCGACCGGCGGCGTCGCGATGCGGTTGACCGCATACGAAGGTGACGAACGCCTGCCGCGCGTCTCGCCCGATGGAGAGTGGATCGCATTCACCGCGCAGTACGAGGGGAACGATGACGTCTACGTGATGGGCATGGACGGCGGTGAACCCAGTCGTCTGACCTATCACCCGGCGTCGGATCAGGTGTTCGCCTGGACCGCCGACGGGAAGATCCTCTTCCGCAGTCGCCGCGATTCCCCCAACGGAGACTTTCGCAGCTACTCGATCGCCCCGACCGGCGGCATTCCCACGCTCATTCCGCTCGAGCCCTGCTGCTGGGTCAGCTACGAACCGAACGGTTCGCGCATCGCCATGCAGAAGATCGCGCTCGAGTACCACAACTGGAAGCGGTACCGCGGCGGTGAGGCGGAAGAGTTGTACATCGGCAGCCTTTCGCCCCTGCGCTTCGACAACCTGACCAAGTTCGACGGCAAGGACGCGTTTCCGATGTGGGCGTCGGACGGCCGCATCTACTTCGTGACCGATCGCTGGGGACGGCCGAACCTCGCCTCGATTCTGCCCGACGGGAGCGACATCAAGCGTCTGACCAGTTTCGAGGACTACGACCTGCGGTGGCCCTCGATGGGTGACGGGAAGATCGTCTATCAGCACGCGGCCGACCTCTGGGTCTATGACCTCGCGACCGGGTCGAACCAGCGGGTCGCGATCCAGCTGCCGAGCGATCGGCTGCAGGTGCGGGAGCGCTTCGTCGACCCGATGGCGGGGCTGCGCAGCTGGGGTCTCGCGCCCGACGGCGAACGCATCGTGCTCGAGTCTCGCGGCGATCTGTTCGTCGCGCGGACCAAGAAGCAAGGGTTGATCCGCCGGATCACGGAGAGCAGCGCGAATCGCACCAAGTTTCCGGTCTTCTCACCCGACGGTGCGTGGATCGCCGCCTGGACCGAGGTGGACGGCGAGGAGCAGCTCATCCTGCACTCGAGCGACAACAGCGCGGCAGCGCGGCAGGTCGGCGCGCAAACCGGTGGATGGCACTTCTGGGTGACGTGGTCCCCGGACGGCAAGCGCGTCGCCTGGGGCGACCAAGCGCATCGACTCCTCGTGGCCGACGCGCAGAGCGGGACCACGCAGGTGGTCGACACCGCTGACTGGGAAATCTCCGAGTACCTGTGGTCGCCCGACAGCCGCTACCTCGCCTACACCGCAACCCTTCCGACCGGGTTCGGCCAGGTCCGAGTGTGGGACGGCAACGACCGCAGCGTGCACCCCATCTCCGACCCGATGGTCAATTCGTTCAGCCCCTCCTGGGACCCTGACGGCAAGTACCTCGACTTCCTCTCCGACCGCTTCATCAATCCATTCCTCGATCGCTTCGAAGCGCGCTTCACCGTCGATCGCGCGACCAAGCCGGTCATCGTCGCCCTTCGCGCCGATACCAAGCTCCCCTTCGCGCCGCGCGGCGACAAGGATCCGGTCGAGGACGAGAAGAAGGACGAGAAGGCGAAGGACGAAGGAAAGGGCTCGAAGAAAGGGGCGAAGGACGACACACCCAAGGTCGAACCGATCCGCATCGACTGGGATGGAATTCAGGATCGCTTCGTCGAGGTGCCGGTCGATCCGGGCAACTACTACGGGCTGATCGCGCTTTCCGGCAAGCTCCACTGGCTGGAAATGATCAATCGCGGCATGTTCCCGCCCGGGTCGAGCGGCGACGATGAAGAGCAGGACGGCGGCACGCTCAAGACCTACGACATCGAGTCGGAGAAGCTCTCCGACCTGGCGTCCGGGGTGACCGGTTACGACGTATCCGCGGATCACAAGGTGCTGGTCTACCGCACCGGCGGCGGGTTCACGCGGGTCGAGGCCGGCGCCACCTCCGCACCCGAGGGGGACGGAGCGAAGGACGCGAAGCTCGACCTCTCGAATTGGACGATGCGCATCGATCCGCGCGACGAGTGGAAGCAGATGCTGCGCGAGGCCTGGCGACTCCAGCGCGACTTCTTCTACGACCCCAAGATGCACGGCGTCGACTGGAACGGGGTGTGGCAGCAGTACGGCTCGCTGCTGGATCGCGTGGCGAGCCGCGATGACGTGTCGGATCTCTTGGGCGAGATGCTGGGAGAGCTGAGCGTCGGCCACGCCTACTACTGGGGGGGCGACATCCGCCGAGGCAAGTTCGTCGGCACCGGCCTCCTGGCCGCGGATCTGGACTACGACGACGCGAGCGGCTTCTGGCAGATCAAGAAGATCTTCCGCGGCGATTATCCGGATGCGGACTGGAGTTCGCCGCTGGCCCGCCCCGACCTCGGGGTGAAGGAAGGCATGTGGCTGACCGGAATCGATGGGATCTCGCTCAGCCGCGGTGAAGACTACCTGAAGCGGCTGGCGAATCGCGCCGGCACGGAGGTCGAGCTCTCGATCAACGACACGCCCGCCTTCGCCGGCTCGCGCCGCGTGGTGGTGAAGCCGGTCGGTGCCGACACCAACATCCGCTACGCCACCTGGGTGCGAGACAATCGCGCCTATGTCGAGAAGAAGAGCCAGGGAAAGATCGGCTACATCCACCTCTACGACATGGGCGGACTTGGACTCCGGCAGTTCGCGCGCGACTACCCCGGCCAGTGGAACCGGCGGGGGCTGATCATCGACGACCGCTGGAATCACGGCGGCTTCGTCGCACCGATGATCATCTCGCATCTGGGCCGGCGGCTCTTCTCCGTCGACACCGGACGATACGGTGGGATGAACACCTCACCGGGCGATTGCTTCAACGGCTACATGCTCTGCTTGATCAATCGCCAGGGCGGAAGCGACTGTGAAACCCTTGCGCAGATGTTCAAGGACTTCTCGATGGGTCCGGTGGTGGGGACGCGGACCTGGGGCGGCTGGGTCGGCATCCGCGGCGACAAGGCGCTCCGCGACGGCGGCCTGACGACCCAACCGGAGTTCTCCGGCTACGATCCGCGGGGGAAGTTCTGGAAGATCGAAGGGCACGGGGTCGACCCCGACGTCGAACTCGATCTCGCCCCGGACGGGACCCTCTTCGGTCACGACGCGCAGCTCGACTACGCGATCGACGATCTGATGAAGAAGATCACGGCCGATCCGAAGGATTTCCCGCCGCCTCCGCCGATCGTGCCGCGGCCGCTCCAGCCGACGAAGTAGGCGGCCGCCTCGTTTGGATTCGAGCGGGCCTCGCGCGTGGCGCGGGGCTCGCTCGTTTCTAGCGCGCGCTCCCGGCGTAGCGACCGAGGAGCACCCCCGAGACGTTCCATCCGCTCGCGCTCTCCCCCACCGGTTTCCCCATGTCGATCGCGACCTCGATCCGGTGCTTGCCTGGCGCCAGATCACCCAGCGGCAGGGTCATCGGACTGACCGCCGCCCCCGGGCACCAGCCGGAGCGACTGAAATCGGACGAGGACTGCCCGTTCCAGAAGTTGCCCGATGCCGGATTGAGGCGCCGATAGGTTTCACAGTCGCTCCGCCAAGGCACGAAGCGGGCGAGCACGCGGCCGTCGACCCGAAGCTCGTTCACCTTAGGTTGGAATTCATCCCCGGTGTCCCAGCCGCCGTGCCCGGTCGTGACGTAGCGAAGGCGAGCACCTTCCACCCGGCCGGAAGATCGAAGTCCACGCGCAGGGTGTCGTCCTCGAACAGGCGCCCGTACTGCTGCCCGGGGCCATCTCCATCAGGTTGAGCGTGTGCAAAAGACGGCCTGCCGTTCCAAGCGCGGGCGAGGGGTTGATCGCTGATCGTGCGGCTGCCGGGGTGATAGCGCAGCGCGAGGCTCAGGCGATGTCCACCCTTGTCGTAGTTGCCAATGAACGCGCCGATCCAGACCGGTCCGCGTAGCAGCGGCAGGAGTTCGCTCACCTCCATCTTGTAGACGGCCGAATCTTCCCAACTCAGGCCTCGCACCTTCACCTGTCCGTTGTAGTGGCGCACGCCGAACGGCGTAATGAAGCGGACCAGCTCGACCGGCGGCGTGTAGTCCTCGGTCGCCGCGATCCCCTGGTAGTCACGCCCGGCTCGATCGCGCGACTTGGGCAACGCGTCGACGCCGTGGCGCAGCGCGTCGAGGAATGACACGCGTCGATCGACCGGCATCAGGAAGATCGATCCGGTGCGGTCATAGGCGTCGCCGTTCGAGTACTGCACCACCTCGGCGAAGACCGCGGCATCGTCGGGCATCTCCGGCAGGGAGACGCGCCGCGCGATGACCGTGCCGCCGGCATAGCGAAACACCGCGTTCGAGTCGCTCTCCTCGGGGTTGACGACTTCATTGCCGAAGGAGATCTGCTCGCGGTCGAAGATCCGAACGGTGGTGACGAAGCTCTCGGTGACGCGGGCGCGGTAGGTCGGGAGGTCGACCAGCTCGCCCCGATCGGCCGGGAGGGCCGGGGTTGGAATTTGCGCCCGGGGCGTCTCCTCGATGCGGGTCGCCTCGACGATGTAGTTGCCGTTTCGCACCATCTTGAGGATCACCGCCCCTGGCTTCACGAAGTTGATCGCCGGGGTACCGGCCACGCCGAGATCCTCGGTGTACCAGAGGTCGATGTGATTGGAACGCACCACCGTGGTGGCGTGACGGCACACATGCCCCAAGACCGTGTCCGCGCCGGACGCCTCCTCCAGCACCGGAAGCTCGCCGAAGCGGGTTTCGACCGCCGCCCGCGAACCGTCGCGCAGCAACGCGAGCTGGAGGGTCGCGCCGCCCGAGAAGTCGACGAAGCCTGTCTCCTGCGGCGTGCCGGGGATCGGCGTTCCCAGCCGCTCCGTCCGCACCGCGGCCACATTCCCCGCGGTCTCGAGCACGATCTGACCCTCATCCGGCTGGAGCTCACCGTTGATGGTCGTGGCGTAGACCACGCGGGTCGTCCCCTCCGCCCGCGAGAGGGTGATGAAGCCGAGAAGCACCGCCAGCAGGACCCGATCGATTCGGAGCGACATCCGGCCTCCGCTCAGCGCGCGCGCCCCCGCCCCGAGAGCTTGGGCGGGGGTCCGGCGCGCAGGATCTTCTGCAGGTACCGGCCGTACTCGTTCTTCGCCATGCGCGAGGCGATCTGCTCGACCTCGGCTGCCGAGATCCAACCTTGCGTGTAGGCGATCTCCTCGAGGCAGGCGACCTTGAGCCCCTGGCGCTCCTCGATCGTCTGAATGAAGACGCTGGCCTGGAGCAAGGACTCGTGCGTCCCGGTGTCGAGCCAGGCGATGCCGCGCCCCAACCGTTCGACGTGCAGGCTTCCACGCTCGAGGTAGCGTCGGTTGAGGTCGGTGATCTCGAGTTCCCCGCGAGCCGACGGCTTGAGGCCCTCCGCAATCGCCACCACCTCGTGGTCGTAGAAGTAGAGCCCGGTTACCGCCCACTCGCTCCGCGGGTGCTTGGGCTTCTCCTCGATCGAGACGGCGTCGCCGGCCTCGTCGAACTCGACCACGCCGTAGCGCTCGGGATCGGAGACCTGGTAGCCGAAGACGGTCGCGCCCCGGGACTGCCGCGCCGCCTTCCTGAGCTGCTCGGGAAAGCCATGGCCGTAGAAGATGTTGTCGCCCAGCACCAGCGCGGTCTTCTTGCTCGAGCCGATGAACCGCTTGCCGATCAGAAATGCCTGGGCCAGCCCCTCGGGCTTCGGCTGCACCGCGTACTCGAGCCGCATGCCGAGCCAAGCCCCGTCGCCCAGGAGACGCACGAAGTTCGCCTGGTCCTCCGGTGTGGTGATGATCAACACCTCCCGGATGCCGGCCAGCATCAGCGCCGAGTGGGTAGTAGATCATCGGCTTGTTGTAGACCGGTACCAGTTGCTTGCTCACCGCCTGGGTCGCGGGGAAGAGCCGGGTGCCGCTTCCTCCCGCCAGGATGATCCCCTTCATGGCGCCTCCGTGGTTGGCCTGCGTGGCCGGGCCAAGCTGCCATCGACGCGAGGCCAGCGCAAGCCGGGGCGACCGCTCGGCGGACATTTGCGTGCTCCGAGAGGACGATCGACGTAGACTTCGCTCATCCCCCCGGCAATGCACGCGGATCGAGCACTCCCCGCACCTCGATCGACGTATCAATCGCCCGAGCCCGCCGACTCCTCGGGCGACCCGGCTTTCCTTCAGTTGGCAACTGCACAGGAGGTACGCCAATGACCACTGGAAGGTGGGCTGGGTTGTCCGTCGCCGCACTCTCCGTCGTCCTCGCGAACGTTCTTGCCACCGGCGCGCCCACGATGGCCGGTGCCGCGACACTTCCGATTCAACCGATCACCCTCGCGAGCGGGCAGAACTACTCGATGACGGTGACCGGCACCATCACCACCAGCGGGACCACGATCACCGCCTGGAGCGCCAAGGTCACCGAGGCGAGCCGGATCGGCCGCTACACTCCCAGCAACACCGCGAACTTCTCTTACGGGTCGTTGAGCTGCGACGGCACGCGGCTGATGGTCGCGACGTCGCCCGATGGTGTGCAAGATGGCGGGATCCTCTACTTCCGCTCGCCCAGTCCTTACCAGGATGTCGGCGTCGCCCCGGCCGACTTCACCGGCCTCAATGTCCAAGGCGGCCAGGCGATGTACATGTACGGCGGCGCCTTCGACTTTCTGGCGCTCAACCAACCGAACCACTCGAACTACGTGGCGGCGACGCGCGGGAGCGGCAACGTGTACAACCTGGTGCCGATCGATTTCTACGGCGGCGTGCGGGTGAGCGGCACCATCACGACCGACGGCACGACCGTCGGCTTCAACGCCAGCCACATCGTGAGCTGGGATGTCACCGTCGATCAGGTGACCGACGATCCCTTCACCAACGCCAACAGCACGCTCCAGAAGTACCTGGTCAACGTCTCGGGCACCGCGGTGAGCGTCACCAACCCTGACGGCTACCTCACCTTCTTGAAGGGCTACCCTGGCGGACACGCCTATGCCCTCACCTTGGCCGACTTCTCCGCTTCCGCTCCGCCCGGCGGCAAGGCCGGTTACTACCACGCGGCCTTTGGAATCTATGAAGTCGATCTCGGCGCGCCCAGCGGGGCGTGGTTCGTGACCCAAGGCGGCGCGAGCGCGGAGGAGACCGCCTTGACCTCACCGCTCGAACTGCGCATCGCCCCCAATCCGGCGTCCGGGCCGCTTCGCCTCGACTACTCGTTGGCGAGCGACGCGCGCGTGCGAATCGACCTCTTCGACGCGAACGGCAGGAAGCTGCGCACGCTCCTCGACGACACGGCACCGGCCGGCGCGCACGTCGCGGCGGCCAACGTGGACGGCGTGGCGCCCGGCGTGTACTTCTGCCGGATGCAGGTCGGCTATCAGCAGCGCACGACCAAGCTGGTCGTGCGGCGTTGACGGACCCCGCGAGGGCGCAACGCGTCGTCGCGCGGCAGTTCCCATACGGTTCGGCACGTTCGGAAGACCGCCCCGCTCACCGCGGATCCCCGGACGTGTCGAACCCGCGGTAACTCACCGCCTCCGCCAAGTGCGGTGCACCGATTTCTTCGGAGCCGGCCAGATCCGCGATGGTGCGCGCCACTCGAATCGCGCGATGCGCGGCGCGTGCGCTCAGCCCCAATCTGTCCATCGCCGATTGGAGCAGCGCGCGGACCGCGGCCCCGAGGGGGCAGTCGCGCTCCAGATCGTCGATCGTCATCTGCGCGTTCGCGTACAGCTTCGCGCGCCCAGCAAATCGCGCCGTCTGGACGCTCCGGGCCTGCGTGACGCGAGCGCGGACCTCGCTCGATGACTCTCCTCCCGCCGGTTCGGCGCGGGTGATCTCCCGCGCGGAGAGCGTGGGCACCTGCGCTTGGAGATCGATTCGGTCGAGCAACGGCCGGCTGATCCGCCCCTGGTACCGCTTGATCTGCGCTTCGGTGCACCGACAGCCGCGACGTGGATCGCCGAGGTGACCGCACGGACAGGGGTTCATCGCCCCGACCAGCATGAATCGACACGGGATGCGCACCGAACGCTGCAAGCGGACGAGGGTCAGCGCTCCCTCCTCGACCGGTTGGCGCAGCAGGTTCAACACCTCGGGGCGAAACTCCGGCATCTCGTCGAGGAAGAGAACTCCGTAGTGCGCGAGGCTCACCTCCCCGGGGCGAGGCACCAGACCGCCCCCCACCAGTCCCGGTCCGGTGATGGGGTGGTGCGGCGCGCGAAAGGGGCGCGAACGTAGGCAGGCGGTGCCGGGCGGCAACCGACCGGCGACGCTGTGTACGAGCGTGACCTCGAGGGATTCCTCCCGATTGAGCGGTGGGAGGATCCCGGGCAGGCAGCGCGCGAGCAGAGTCTTGCCCGCGCCCGGCGGCCCCACCAGCAGAAGATTGTGGGCGCCGGCCGCGGCGATCTCGAGCGCGCGACGCGCCGCCGCCTGTCCGCGAACCCAGCGAAGATCGACCGACTCCTCACCAGCCACATCCGTTGTACATTCGAGCGGCGCATCCGTGGTGACCGCGGGCTTGAGCTCCCCGTTCGCCAGCTGTTGTACAAGCTCCGGAAGGGAGCGCGCGGGAAAGATCAGAAGTTCGCCCACCCCAACCGTCTCATCCACGTTTTGCGCCGGGACGATCAGGCCGCGACAACCCAATCGGCGCGCCCCGATGGCGTGGGCCAAGGCACCGCGAATCGGTCGAATGCTGCCGTCGAGCGCGAGCTCCCCCGCCATCGCCAGGCCGGACAAGCGCTCGGGGCGAAGCTTCTTGAGCGCCACCAGCAATCCCAGCGCAATCGGCAGATCGAAGGAGGCGCCTTCCTTCCGCAACTCCGCCGGGGCGAGGTTGACCGTGAACCGCCGCTCGTTCAGCTTGGCGTCCAGCCCCTTGAATGCCGCCTGAATGCGCTCGCGACTCTCCCGCACCGCGGTGTCGGGCAGCCCGACCAGAGCGATCGAGGGATAGCCCGACTCCGCCGCGACCTGCACCTCGACCGGCAACGCGTCGATGCCGGAGAGCGCGAAGGAGTGAACAACCGCGCGGCCCGAGGAGCGACGCCGGCGCCTCGTTGGAACGATGCCCTGCTCCACCGATTCCCCTCGCCCCGTCTCGCGCCCTTCCTCGGATCGCAGCTCGATCGACATGCCGCTCCTTCCGTGCCGAGCCACGGCCGGATCGTCTCGCGCGCGCCGCAGTCACACCGCGAACGCCGCCGCCCCCCGGCCGTCGGCCCGTCATCACTGACCCAGGATGACGAGCACAAGGCGTGCCGAGATCGCGGCGATCACGAAGAAGGATCGATCCGGCGGGTCAGCGCTCCGGCGGGGCCGGCAGTAGCGCGATCGTGAGCGAGTAGCGTCGGAGCTTCGCCCGCGACGTCGGGCGCTGCTTGGCCCCCGCGTGGATCGCATCCAAGACCGAGCGCAGCCGAGCCGCCAGACGGCGACGCCCCGCCGCCGACAGGTGCAGCACCGCGCGCACCGCCATCACCACCTCGTTCGGATCCCGCGGCTCCGAGGCGAGCGCGTGGAGCAGCTCGCTTCGAGCCTGGTCGAAGACCAGCATCCCCATCGCCGCCTGATCCGGCTCCGCCTCCTTGCGCCCGCGGCCGACCGACTTGGCCTCAGCGAGGACGCGGTTGCCGACCGCCTCGAAGTACTTCTCGGTCGCGCCGCGATTGGACCGCTCCTCCTTGAGGCGGATGAGCCCCGCTTTTTCCAGCGCTGCCACGTGATGGTAGAGGCGAGTCGGTGGAAGACCGAGAGCCAGGGCTGCCTGCTTCGTGGTGCGGGGCGCTTCCCAGAACAGCTCGAGCAACCGAACGCGGAGCGGATGAGAGAGCGCACGCACCTGCTCAATCCCACCGAGACGACTCCCGCCAGTCCGGCGCTTCCGATCGACACGTTCACCCGCTCCCAGAGTTCACCTCCTCGTCTTCTCCGGCGGCATCCAGTTCCGCCTTGACCAGACTCGACTGTTCATGATTTCTTGAATGGTCAAGATCTCCTGAACATTCTAACGGGAGGCCCGCATGCCGGGAATCGATCCTGTTCGGCTCGGGTGGTTTGAGTTGGGGCTCTTCGGGCTGATCGCGATCGTCGGTCCGCTCCTCGATCTCTGGCTCTTCACTCGCCTCCGCCGCGCCACCGCCCGGAACACGGCGGGCGCGAGGGCGCGCTACTACGTCGGTGGGATGATCTGGCAGTGGGGCCTGGTAGCCCTCCTCGCCTGGCTCTGGATCTCCGGCGGACGATCGACCGATGCGCTGCATCTCGGATCGACCCAGCCGCTGCGGCACGTCCTGGGGGCGATCCTCGCCGGCGGCTACGTCTGGGCTGCGCTATCCGCTCGGCGCCGCCTGCTTGCGCAACCCGAAAAACTCTCGCGGCTGATGGCGAGCATGCACGCCGCGCTGCCGCTCCTCCCCCACACGCGGACGGAGGCGCGCCTGTTTGCCGCGGTCGCGATCACGGCCGGCATCACCGAGGAGGTGCTCTTCCGCGGATTCACGCTCCTCTGGGCGACCAGCCTGCTAGGCCCAATCGTCGGCTTCGCGGTGAGCACGATCGCGTTCGGGCTGGCCCACCTCTACCTCGGGCGCGAGCACGTCATCCGCACGACCCTGGTCGGCGCACTCCTCGCGGTCGTCGTGTTGGTCGCGGGCAATCTGTGGCCGGCGATCGTCATTCACGCGACGATGGACCTCTGCGCGGGCGAGCTTGCATACCTGGCGTTGACCCGTGCCGAGCGGGCAGGGACCGTGAACCTCGCCCCGACGGCCTAGTCCACGCCGCTGCGGTACAGCTTGAGCAGCTCGCGATCGGAGAGGGTCGACTCGCTGCGCGAGCCGAGGAAGTAGACCGCCGAGGCGGCATCCCAGGACACCGGTCGATCGACCAGCATCGGGTCGAGCCACTTCCAGAAGAAGGCGGTGAAGTGGACGAAGAGCCGAGCCACGGCGCGGGCCGGTCCCTTGCCGGCCACGGCGCGCCAAAAGTAACGATGGGCCCAACCCAGGGCCATGCCGGGACCCAGCTCGCGCCGCTTTCGATCTCCTGAAAGCGGCGGAAGAGACGGCGATGCCCCAGCCAGGTGAAGCGCATGAAGTCGTAGCGCCCACCGTGCACCTGCTGCATGAAGGCGGTCTCGGCGTAGACCACGCCATTCGGCTTCAGCACCCGATGGATCTCGTCGACGCAGCGGTACGGTTCCAGCACGTGCTCGAGCACGGCCTGCACCACCACCCCGTCGAAGGTGCAGTCCTCGAACGGCACGTCGTGCCCATCGCAGATCAGGTGCACGCGATCGGAGAGCGCGATGTCGGTCTCCACCACCTCGAGTCGGTCGCTCGCCAGCATCTCCTCCATGCCGGAGCCGACGATGCTGCCTCCCAGGATCAGCACGCGCGGTCTTTGCGCCCGCTTACAAACTTCGCGTTCGAAGGTCGCGAAGTTCTGCTTCGCTTTCACGTTCACGCTGATCTCGGGCACCAGGCGGCGGAGGGCGTAGATGGCCGGCTTCTTCTTGAAGTACGTCTCGCGCGACTCCGTGTAGTCGGCGAGGTCGAAGAGGCTCTTCTCCTCGGCGATCAGGATCGGTGCCCCACGGACCACCGGATAGGGCCGGGCGCACTGCCGGCAGACCAGCTCCCGCGCGACGGCCTCCAGGCCGCCTCCGCAGGCCGGACAGCGAAGCCGCGCCGCCAACTCCGTCCCCAGGCGCAAGGGGGTCCCGCTCTCGGCCGGGGAGGTCTCCCCCCCCTTCAGGCTTTGCCCAGCGATGTTCGCCTCCTCGAGGTCCCTACGAGGTGGGTTCCGTCCAGCCGGCCGCAGAGGATAGACTGATGGCCGGGCTTCCGATTCTAGTGAACAGATCGGACAAGGGCAAAGGCGGATCCAGTAGTTCGGTCCGCCCCTGCCCTTGGCATCGCTCGTGCGGAAACCGATCACGACTGGGACCATGAAGCTCCTTATCACGATCGACACCGAAGAAGACGACGCCTGGTCGGGACGGCCGGCGGTCACGACTGAGAACGTGACCCACATTCCCCGCTTTCAGGCCCTGGCCTCCCGCTTCGGCTGGAAGCCCACCTGGCTGTGCACGGAGCCGGTGCTGCGCGACCCCCGGCTGGCGGAGGGGCTCGCTTCCGCGGTGTCGCGAGGGGAGGCGGAGATCGGCGCCCACCTGCACCCCTGGAACTGCCCGCCCTTCCCGGACGGCCGGCTCCCGGACCAGTCGGAGCAGTTCTACGCCACCGAGATCCCGCCCGCTGAGTTTCGCGCCAAGATGGAGCGGGTGGTCGACGCGACCGAGCGCGCCTTCGGGCTCCGCCCCGTGAGCTATCGGGCCGGCCGGTGGGGATTCGACGGCAGGCAGATCGAGCACCTCCTTGCGCTCGGGATCCGGGTGGACTGCTCGGTCACCCCGCACATCTCGTGGCGGGCTCAGCGAGGGAAGCGAGACGGCCACGGCGGCCCCGACTTTCGCGGCGCCGCACGTGTGCCCTACTGGATCGACCCGGCGGATGTGCGCCGCCCGGGTAGCTCCCAGCTTCTGGAGTTGCCGATGACCGTCCTCTACTCCGGCGGGCCGCTCGCCCACCTCCCTCCGGTCTGGCGCTGGGCGGACGGGGTCAGGTACAGTCCGGCGGGCAAGGTATTGAATCGCCTAGGCTGGACCGCACGGCCGTTCCGGGCCAAGCACGACACGGCGTTACGGGAGCTCCTATCCATGGTGCGGAACGCGCGAAGGCTCGGTCTGCCTTATGTAATGCTGATGTTCCACAGCTCCGAGTTGATGCCGGGCGGATCCCCCTACAACCCGGACCCAGCCGCCATCGAGCGGCTCTATCGCCTGTTCGAGTCGCTCTTCGCCTCCCTGGCGGATGACCGGCTGGAGGGGGCGACCCTGACCGAGTTTGCCCAGCCCTACCTCGCCGGCCAGGCCGAGGCGGCACGGGGCGCGCCATGACCGGGGAGCCGGCCTCGATTTCCCAGGAGCCGGACGTGGAGATGCCCCCCTCGCGGGCAGAGCGACCGGTACGCCTCGTCTACCTCACCGGAAAGCTCGGCATCGGCGGCTCCGAGGTGCACCTGGCCCGCCTGGTGCTAGGCCTCGACCGACGGCGCTTCCCCGCCGAGGTGATCGTCTGTCATGCCGGCGGGGTCTTCGAAGAGCGGGTGATCGCCGCCGGGGTCCCGGTCCACGACATCAACGTGGGCCAGGGGTACCCGGGGATCGTCCGAGGGGTGCTCGACGTTCGCCGCATCCTGGGGCAGGTCCGGCCGCAGCTCTTCCAGACCTACGGGTTCACCTGCGACCTGCTCGGGACCTTGGCGGTGTCGCCCTGGTCCCAGACCAAGCTGGTGACCACCCGTCGGGGCAACGAGGGGAATCGAAAGCGCCAGTTGCTCTACGGGTTGATGAATCGGGTGGCGCGACAGGTGCTCTGCGTTTCCGAGGCGGCACGCGCCCATGCGGAGCGCACCGAGGGGCTCGATTCCCGAAGGGCAGAGGTCATCCCGAACGGGCTCGATCTCGATCCCTACCTCGCGGTCTCCCGACCTGCCCGGCCGGTCCGCGTGCTCGGAACGGTCGGCCGCCTGCGGAAGATCAAGGGGAGCGACCTCCTGCTCGACGCCTTCTCGCGCCTCAACCACCCGGAACTCACGCTCCGGATCGCAGGGCCGATCTTCGAAGACGAGACGCTCACCCGGGAGCTCTGGGGCAAGCAGCTCTACGATGCACACAAGGACAACCCGCGGGTCGACTTCGTCGGGGAGATCCACGACATCCCGGACTTCCACGGGGCGATCGACCTCTTCATTCTTCCGAGTCGCTCGGAGGGGATGTCGAACGCGCTGATCGAGGCGATGGCCTCCGGGCTGCCGATCATCGCGACCAATGTCGGCGGCAATCCGGAGACGCTGGGCCACGGAGAGGCCGGCTTGCTGGTGGAGCCGAACGCGGGGGCGATTGCCGCCGCGATCACGCGTCTGATGGAGCACCCGGAGGAGGCCCGGGCCCTCGGTTTGCGGGCTCGGGAGCGCGCCGTGCGCGAGTACCGCTTGGAGACCATGGTCCGTCGCTATGAACAGCTCTACCAGCGCCTACTCCACGGCACGGGTTGAACGGAGCACGGTGGAGGTTCTAGAACCCAGGCAGTGGCCCGAGTGGGATGCCTTCCTCGCGACCGTGCCGGAGGGGCGATTGCGGCAAACCTCCCACTACGCCGAGGGGCTCGCCCTCTACGGTTGGAAGCCGACGATTCTCACGCTTCGCGAATCAGAGCGCCCCGGCGCCCCCATAGTGGTCGGGGCCCTGGTTGGTGAGAAGCCGCTTCCCCTGGTCGGCGGGTGAGGCTTCGGTCTCCGGCGGACTCGCGGTCTCCCCGGCGGCGAGCGGCGAGCAGGTGGAGCAGTTCCTGCAGGGGCTCGAGGCCCACGCCCGGACCCGTGGCGCCGCCTGGATCCAGCCGACTGGCGCCGTCCGCTGACGATCGGCGATGCGCCGCAGTCTGCGGGTGAGGCGGACGCGCAGCTCTTGAGCAACGCGGGCTACGAGGCGCAGGAGTCACCCGGCACCTACTTCATCTCGCTCGAAGGGAAAAACCCGGACACCCTGATGGCCAGCCTCGGTCGCCAGGCGAGGCAGAACATCCGTCACGCCCGGCGGGATGGGGTCGAGGTGGTCGAGGAAGCGAGCGCAGAGGGGTCCAGCAGTTCCGGGACTTCCACCGCGAGATGAGCGCACGGAAGGGACTCGGGACCTGGCCCGACGGCTTCGAGGAGAAGGTGCTGCTCGCCGCGATCCGGGCCCGCCGAGCCTCGCTCCTGGCCGCGCGGCACGAGGGACGCGTCATCAACATGATCCTGGTCAGCCGGGTCGGCGCCCCCCTCTATGAGTGGGGAGCGATCGCCCCCCGGGGCGAGACCAGCGGCGTCCCCCCGACCGGCGAGTACCTGCACTACGAGGCGATGCGCCTGGCGCTGGGCGGACCGCACCCCTTCTACGACCTCGGCGGCTCCCCCGGGCCTGAGCCGATCGCCGGCCATCCAAACTACTCGGTCTGGCGGTTCAAGAAGAAGCTCGGGGGGGTCTACGTCTCGTTCGTGGGCGAGGCACGCCGGGTGCTCATCCCCTGGAAGGCCCGGGCGGCCGATCTCCTCCGCAAGCGCTCGGCCCACGGATAGCCCGCATCCTTGACTTCCCTGGGCAACTTCAGGAAGGTCTGGCCTCAGCCGATTTGAGGCTGGGAGGAACTCGCTTGCACCTGCTCCTGGTGGCCCTTCGCTTTCCGCCGCAAAGCGGTGGAGGAGTGCTCCGGCCACACAAGTTCGCCAAGTACTTGAGTCGCGCCGGGGTGAGGGTCACGGTCTTGACCGTCGGCCCGGTCGCGGGCGAACTCCCTTCCGATCTCCCGCGAGAAGTCAGGCTGCTGCAGGTGCCGGAGCGAGGGCCGATGGCGCGACTGCGCCGACTCGACAAGGTTCGGCCGGGCGCTCCGCACTACCAGCGCTATCGCCTGCAGCTCCTCGCTCGCCTGGCCCTCTTTCATTGGCTGGCGCCGGACGAGCATGCCGGCTGGATCGCTCCGGCGATCGAGGCAGGTGCGAAGCTCTCCGACGTCGACGTCGTTCTGGCGACCGGAGGACCCTGGTCCGACTTCTTGATCGGCGAGGGGGTGGCGCGCCGTCTAGGCGTGCCGCTGGTGCTTGACTATCGCGATCCCTGGACGACCGGGCCGAAGGGGTGGCCCTATGCGCCCGGGCTCCGCGCGCGCCCCTTGGCGCGGGGGCACGAGCGACATGTCGCCGGGCGCGCCGACCGCATCGTCTCGGCGCACCTGGGACTCCCCGCCCTCCTCGAGGAGCAGCTGCGCATTCCGGGACTGAGCGGACGCTGCCACTGGATCCCGAACGGCTACGATCCGGAGGACTTCCTCAACGTCAGGGCCAAGACGAGCGACCGCTTCACGCTCACCTGGACAGGGTCCCTCTACGCCGGGCGGAGCCTCGAGCCGATCTTCGTCGCGCTGGCGGAGCTTGGGCGCGCGGGCCGGATCGACCTCGATCGAGTGAAGCTCCAGGTGTACGGCGTGAAGCCGGAGCAGGTGCGCGCCCAGTGCACCGACCCGAAGCTCCGCGCCAGTCTCGACGCGCCGGGTGAGGTGCCGCACGACGATGCGCTGGCCGCGATCTTCGGATCGACGGTCAATCTCCTGGTCGACATCTCGTATTCGGGGCCGGTCATCCACACGCCGGGAAAGCTCTACGAGTACCTGGCCGCGGGGAGGCCCGTGCTCTCCTTGAGCCCCGAAGGTGTGCAGGCCGATCTGATCCGCGAAGCGCAGGGCGGATGGGTGGTGCCGCCAGGTGACGACGCGGCGCTGCGCGAAGCGCTGGCCGACGCCTACGCGCGCTGGAACGCGGGTCGCGAGCTTCCGCGACCGATTCCCTCGGTGATCGAGACCTACGATCGCAAGCGCTCGACCGAGAAGCTCCGCGGCGTGCTCGAAGACCTGGTGCACCAGCGACAGAGGAAGAGCGGAGCGGCCTGACGCCGCGGGAAGGAACCGACGGAGAGACGATGGATCGTAAGCACATCTTCGCGGTGGTCGGCGCGCGCCCCAACTTCATGAAGGTCGCGCCGGTGATGCAGGCGCTTCGTGCCACGGATCGAGTGAAGCTCTCCCTCGTGCACACCGGGCAGCACTACGCGCCCGAAATGTCGGACGACTTCTTTCGCGACCTCGGCATGGGCACGCCCGACTTTCACCTCGAGGTGGGATCGGCCTCGCACGCCGCGCAGACCGCGCGGGTGATGGAGCGCTTCGAGCCGGTGGTCTTGGAGCACAAGCCCGACTTCGTGCTGGTGGCGGGAGACGTGAACTCGACCGCAGCCTGCGCACTGGTCGCCGCCAAGCTCCTCATTCCGGTCGGGCACATCGAGTCGGGCCTCCGGAGCCGCGATCGCACCATGCCGGAGGAAATCAATCGGCTCGTCACCGACGTGCTCTCCGATCTCCTCTTCACCACCTCGCGCGACGCGGATGAAAACCTCCTGGCCGAGGGCATCGCTCGCGAGAAGATTCACTTCGTCGGCAACACGATGATCGACACTTTGAAGCGCTTCGAGGCGAGCGCGCGCGGCTCCGACGCGCCGACGCGGCACGGGATGAAGGCGGGCCGCTATCTCCTCGCGACCCTGCATCGACCGTCCAACGTCGACACGCCGACCGGTCTCGAGCGTGTGCTCTCCTACCTCGCGGAGGCGACGCGACGCTTGCCGGTGCTCTTCCCCGTCCACCCGCGCACCAAGGCCTCGCTCGAACGGATGGGACGTTGGAGTGAACTCGAGTCGAATTCGGCCATCGGACTGCTGCCGCCGCTCGGCTACCCGGAGTTCCTCGCGCTCATGGCGCAAGCGCGGGCGGTGCTCACCGACTCGGGCGGCGTGCAGGAAGAGACGACCGCGCTCGGTGTCCCTTGCCTCACCCTCAGGCCCAACACGGAGCGTCCGGTCACGGTCACCTCCGGGACCAACCTGATCGTGAGCGATGAAGTCCCGCGCCACGTCGAGATCCTGGATGGGCTGCTCGGCGGTCGGATCCCGACCCGCGACACCGTGCCGGAGCTCTGGGATGGAAGAGCCGGCGAGCGCATCGCGGCGGTGCTCATTTCCCACCTCGCGGGGAGCTGAGTGAAGAGCGCCGGGCTCGCGCTGGTCGCGTTCAAGAACGCGGCCTCGGCCGTGGTGACGCGCGTATCGAGCCTCCTGGTCAGCATCGTCCTCACGCCGATCGTGCTCCACGCCCTGGGCGAGACGCTCTACGGCGTGGTGCAAGTGGTCTCCTCCATCTACGAGTACATGTCGCTGCTCCGCGGCGGGCTGTCGGCGGCGCTTCGACGCTACGTCACGCTCTTTCATCACGCCGATCGCCACGAGGACGCGCGGGTCTACTACGCGGTTGGCTTCTGGTGGTCGGGGGTGCTTCGCTCGATCATCCTGCTCCTCGGCGTAGCGGCGGCGCGCCCGATCTGCAACTTCCTGCGCCTCGCGCCGGAGCTGATGGATCAAGCCACCCTCGGCACCGCGCTCGTGATCGGCGCCACCGTGATCGCCGACGCCGGTGCGCTCTTCGAGATCCCGATCTACGCGACCGGGCGGATGCAGGGGCTCTCCTACCTGCGCGCGGTCGCGGCGTGGGCGCGGCTCGGCCTGACCGTCCTGGCCTTCCGCTACTTTCAGCCGAGCCTACCGATCTACGGCTTGACCTTGGTCGCGGTCGAAGCGCTCCCGGCGATCGTGGTGCTGGTGATGGCGCAGCGGTCGCGCGTGGTCGGCCCGGTGCTTCCGCGCCCGCAGTTCGGCGACAGCGCGACGCGGAAGGAGCTCTTTCAGTACGGCGGGCTCGCACTGGTGGCGCACGTCGCGGCGCTCTTGTACACCACCGCCGATACGCTGCTGATCGGGCGGATCTATGGCGCGACTTCGGTGACGCACTACTCGCTGGGGACGCGTTGGTCGCCGATGATTCGCGGCTTCATCCTCGCCACGACCGCGTCGCTTCAACCGATCTTCACCCAACTGGAGGCGAAGGGAGAATCGGAGCGAAGTCGGAAGGCGCTGGTCGACATCGTGCGCTTCACCAGCGCGGTGGCGGTCGCAGCTTGTTTGGTGCCCTGCGTGATCGGCGACCTCTTCCTGGTGCGCTGGGTCGGCGAGGAGTATCGGGGCTCCTACGCCTACATGCTCGCCAACCTCGCGCCACTCACCCTGGACATCGCGCTCGCGCCGGTTTGGATGGCGCTCAACGCGCGAGGGCGCATCGGCTGGATCGCGAGCGGCGACATCATCGTGTCGGTCGGCAACGTCGCGATCAGCCTGGTGCTGGCGCTGGTCTTTCAC
>JAXLXQ010000034.1:0-46890 GCA_046327845.1 Candidatus Eiseniibacteriota bacterium
GTGGTGACCTGTGGCCTCGAAGAGTTGGAGGTAGCGCGAGTGGGTCCCCTGGGTCACTGCGCGATCGAGCGCGCACCGCAGGATGCGTGCCTCGTCTTCGTTCCGCCCGAGGCGACTCGCGCGATCGATCGACTCCCGCAGCTCGGTCGGCCGATCGGGATCGGGGATCAGGTTGTCGAGCAGCCACGCGTCGAGGCGAGCTGCGTCGGTCAGCGTCAACTCCCTCGCGGCGCGGCGCAGGCTCTCCGCGGTGAAGGCGACGCGATCGCGATCGTCGCGATGAATCCAGCCCGCGGCGATTGTCGCGTCAATGGCGCTTGCGCCCTGGAGCAGCTCGACGGCACGCCGCGCGATCGAGAAGTCGGGCGCAGCCCCGCAGCGGTCGACGATCGCGAGGGTGACGCGCTCGTCCGACGGCACCGCCTCCCACCGCGGAGCCCGCGGCGCGCCTGCGACCTTGCTCATGCTCTCCGCTCCATCGGCGAAGAGCGTCGCCGCGAGATGCAGGTCGCCGTCGCTCGACTGGTGGAGCGCCGCGGACCGACCGTCGTCTGGTTCGTCCCGGAGCGCGTGGGCGACGACCGAAGCGAACCCCTCAACACTCAACCGCGGGATCGTCACCCGCGCCGAGCTTCGCTCGAGCAGCA
Source organism: Candidatus Eiseniibacteriota bacterium (assembly GCA_046327845.1). Taxonomy (GTDB): domain Bacteria; phylum Eisenbacteria; class RBG-16-71-46; order CAIMUX01; family CAIMUX01; genus JADJQY01. The sequence goes on from JAXLXQ010000034.1 coordinate 648, forward strand.
GCGCGCGTAGCGTGGGCGCGGCCCCGAGCGTGCGGAGCTCGGGAGACGGATCCGCGATGCCGACCACCAGCGGCTCGCGCTTCGTGAGCGCCGCCTTCACCTGCGCAAGGACCCGCCCCTCCAGCGTGTCGTTCTTCCACGCCGTCTCGACTTCCAGCACCTGCACACCTTGGGAGACGCAGGCGATCTCGAGAAGCAGGCGACTCAAACCCGCTCCAGGCGCGCCGTGCAGAAGCACCAACGCTCCCTCCTCCGATCGCTCCGCGCGAAGTGCTTGGCCGATCGACGCGAGGAGCTGCTCACGCTCGCGGAGCGGACCGCCGCCCAGCCGGGGCTTGAGGTCGGCCTCCACCTTCTCGTGTCGCTCGAGCGCCTGAAGCAGCGCCGTGGTGGCCCCGACCATGTCCGCGAAGCGCGCGGAAGGAAGGAGCGCCGTCATCCGCGCAAAGATTGCCGCGCACTCGGCGTCGGCGGCCAAGGCGGGGAAGAGCTCGGACAAGATCACGCCGAGCGCGAACTGGTCGACCCGCGCGTCGATCCGCCAACCGCGGGTCAGCTCCGGCGCGGCGTAGCCCGGCGAGCCGCCGCGCCCCTCCTCGTCCTCCGGTCCCTGATCGGCGCGAAAGGCGAAGCCGAAGTCGATCAAGCGGAGCGAGGTGCACGCCGCGTCAGCCCAAACGACGTTCCCCGGCTTAAGGTCGGAGTGGACCCAGTTCGCGCGGTGGAGCCGCGTCACGAGCGAGGCGAGCGAGGCGGCGACTTCGACCGTGCGTTCCGCAGCGGGCGGCGCGCGGAGGAGGCTTGGGCCATCGAGCCATTCGGTCACGAGAAAGGCGGCAGTCCCGTCGAGTTCACCGAAATCGAGAAGCCGCGGCGCGAGGTCGGGTGGAGCTTCGAGGAGCGCGCGAGCCTCCCGTAGCGTCTCCTCGCGCGGAGCGACCTTGTACAAGACCGGGCGATCGCTCAGGGAATCGGTGGCGCGCGACACGACACGCCGGTCGATCGCCCGGAGCACGACGCGATCGATGTAGCGCGTGGCGGTGCGATCCTCTGCCTTCGAATCGTCGTCGTGACCGGGGCCTTTCATGCGTCACGAGCGTAGCGGCTCGGCGATCCTCGAAGCGAGCCTGAAGCTCGGTCAGGATCAGAAGCCAGCCACCTTCAGTTTTGCCCGCGCGCGGAAGAACGAGAACCACCAACCGAGCGCGCCGAGCCAGGGGACGATCACGTTGACCGGCCCACCCTCCAGGAAGATGAAGTGGATGCCATGCTCGTTCCCATAGCAGGAGAAGGGAAGGAGGGTGAAGAAGATGCCGAGGCCCAGACCCAGCGAACGCCGAAACAGCAACCGCTGGGTGTCGTGCAGCGCGCGCAGGTCCGGCTCGCGCCGCGGTGCCGCTTCGCCCGGCGCCAAGAGGCGCGAGGCGCGGGCCACCTCCTGCGCCAGCGTGGGGTTCTCGCGCAGGCAGCGTTCGACCAGCGTGTTCGTGTCGGCGCTCGCCTCCTTCGCCAGGTAAAGCGACACCAGATCGCGAAGCATGTCGTCGGTCATCTCGACGGTGCGGGTGCTCATGGCTTGTCCTCCTCTCGCACCGCGGCGAGCTTGAGCCGCGCGCGGTGCACCTTGACCTTGGCCGCGCCGACGGTGATGCCGAGCAGCGCCGCGATCTCTTCGTAGGGTGTGTCGCCGAGTGCGCGGAGCAGAACCGCGGTGCGATCCGATTCGGGCAGCGTGTCCAGCTCGCGCAGCACACGCGTGAGGTCCTGCTCTTCCTCGCGCACACGGGCGAGATCGGGTGATGGGTCGGGCGCGCTCGCATCCAAGGTGGTTTGCCGTCGACTCCGCCGCAGCCCCTGTCGGTAAAGGTTGCGCGTGATGGCGAAGAGGTAGCCGCGAACCGTGCTGAACTCGACCCTGTCCTTGGCCGCCCAGACCCGAATGAAAGCCTCGGAAACCAGGTCCTCCGCCGTGGCGGGATCGCCGCTCAGGTAGAGGGCGAATCGGTGCACGTCGCCGGCGTAGCGCCGGTAGAGAGAGTCGAAGTCCTGCATCCCATCCTTCCGATCGCTCAATCTATCCGCGAGGCGGCGAAAGGTTACGGAGTTTCTAGGATCCCGGCCCGCCTCTGATCCCCGGCGCTCGCGGGTTCGTCCTGCCGAATCGCTCGTTCGTCGCTCAGGAGGTGCGCCCCGAGGGACGAGCGGTTAGGCTGTGATGGGCGCCAAACGGGGGGCGGCCCAGTGCGCCGGCGGCACGGGGACGGAATGGATCGACGGATACGGCACGAGATGCTGAGGGTCATCGCGATCCTGAGCGCACTGCTTCCGCTGCTCTTCGCGTGCGCCGCGCTGGCCGACACCAAGCGGTCGACGCTTCCGCCACGCCATCTCCCAGCGCGAATCCTGCCGACTCGCTCGCGGCGGGAGAGGTCGATTCCACCGGCGCCAAGTTCCGCGACCCTTGAGCCGTCACTTCCCCGGATTGCGTCTGATCCCCTCGGGCCGCTTCCGCATGGGCAGCCGAGTGGGAACTCTTCCGCTACGGCGATGAATGGCAGCACGACGTTGCGATCACGCGCCCCTTCTATCTGCTCGACCACGAGGTGACGCAGGAAGAGTGGCACGCCGTGATGAAGTGGAACGAGTCGTACTTCGTCGGCGCGCGCCGCCCGGTCGAGCAGATCACCTGGTACGACGCGATCGCGTTCTGCAATCGCTGTTCGATCCGCGAAGGGCTCACCCCCGTCTACACCATCGAGGAGCCGAAGGCGGACGCGGCGCACCTGGTGGGGGGCCGCGTGCTCTGGAACCGCGAAGCGAACGGCTATCGCCTGCCGACGGAGTCGGAGTGGGAGTACGCCTGCCGCGCCACCACGCGCACCGCGTTCTTCATCGGGAGAATCGTTCACTGCTGCCGGCAGTTCGATCCCGGCGTCTCGGCGATCGCCTGGTACGCCGGCAACGCGGCCGAGGGGACGCACGAGGTGAAGAAGAAGTCGGCGAACTCGTGGGGGCTCTACGACACCCACGGCAATGTTTGGGAATGGTGCTGGGATTGGTACGGCGAGTACCCGCTCGAGGCCGCCCGCGATCCTCTCGGCACCGCCAACGGCGTGCTCCGGGTCACGCGCGGCGGCGGTTGGATCAGTTACGCGCGGCTTTGCCGTTCGGCCTATCGCGGCAGCGTCAATCCCGCGCAACGCGAGAACTACATCGGGCTCAGGATCGCGCGGAATTTCCTGGTCGCTTGCGCGGCTCGGCCGGCGCGTCCTGCGCCAGCTGCTTCACCAGCGTCTTAGGCGCCACCGCGCGGTAGCTCTCCTCGATCCAGGCCATGAGGAGCGGCACCGGCACCTCGTCGCTCGCACTGAATCGCGCCGAGACCCAGCCCGCCTTGCCCAGGCCGTAGCCGGTCGGCTTGGTGAAGGGAAGCTCGAGCGCGATGTGCGCGCTTCCGGGCAGCTTGACCGAGAGGCCGAAGCTGCCGTCGGTCGTGTTCATTCCGAGGAAGACGAAGATCTTCCCCTTCACCTTGACGACGTTCTCGCCCCAAGGGTGCTCGAGCACAGCGCCGGGGAAGGTGAGGGCGAACTCCTGCAGCGCGGCCGAGGGGGAGAGGGACTTCTTGCGTGGCGACATGGAGCCTCCGAGGGGCGAACGCTGGTCGTCGATCCGGACGGGTGACCATAGCAGCATCGGTCTGGGTTGCGGCGAGGTCGGTGATGGTACCGGTTCCCGGGCGCCTATTCGCCGGGTTGCCGCGATTCGTCGCGAACGTAGATCGTCCTGCCCGCGCGGTCGATGTGCTCTCTCAGGGCGTCGTGGAGGATCGCATCGTAGCGCTGTACGTCATAGGTATAGGGCGTCGGCAACTCGTCCAACTCACCCTGAATTCGCGCCTCCAGCAGAGGGGAGAGTTCGCCCCATAGCGCCAAATCCACATCCGAGTTGATTCGCGCGACTCCCTTGGCCCGGGAGCCGAACAGCTTCGCCTCTCTGACCTCTCGGTGGCGACGGAGAACGCCGCGAATCAGCTCGAGTTCTCGATCGCTCAGACCAAGGTCGGTCATTCCGCCGCCCGCTGCTTTGAGGTCTGATAGAGGGAGTCGAGCGCCGCGAGGTGACGTCCCGCGAGATTGCCCAGCGCCTCGTCCGTCATCAGGCCGTCGTACCGATGCGAAAGTTGATTCCTAAGATCGAGCATGTCGATCCAGACCTGGCCGTCGGGGAGAACGTTCGCCGCGAAGCCGGCCTTGATCACGGCACGCGGGGTCGCCTGATCGAAGGCGATCCCGGAGTGGGCGAGGTAGTCGCGAAGGGTCTTCCAGGCCAGTTCGAAGGTGAACTCGAAGCGCTTGGTGAGGCCCGTCTTCTCAAGGGCGGAACGGAGCGACCAGTCGCGCTCGGTCAACCCCTGCTGGAGTAGCAAGAGGACTCGCTCGAAGTTCTGGAAGCGCCGCTTCCAGCGGACCTCGTCGGACATGGATTCCTCGTCGTGCGAACCGTGCGCGGATCTCGATCTAGCCGGTCGGAGAGCAGCCTAAGGAGCGATCGGGTCGAGGTCAACGCACCGGATGCGCACGCGACTCGATCCGCCACGCGGATGCCCGGCGCGTCGGCCACGACGTGCGAGGGGACGCTCAACCAAGGAGCCCGGCACAAAGCGAGGTCGCCACCGCCGTTTGGCTCCGCTATCGTTGCGACCGCCGAACCGCGCCGCTCTCTGCGCCAATCCAGAATCGCAGCACGAGGGAATCCGCCCCATGAAGCTCGGTAGAGAACTGCTCCGTTCGACTCTGGTGGTGGTCGCCTTGGCCGCGCTGATGCTGCTGCACGCGTGCACGCGACCGGAGCGGATCTCCGGCCCAACCGCGACCCGGAGCTTCGCCATGGGCTGCTCGTGGTTTCCGCCGCGACCGGACCTCGGACTTGCACTGCAGGTGGCCGACCTTTCCGCGCAGTACTCCGACCACGCGTTGATCCTGGTCGGTGTGCCGTGGGATTCGTTGCTCGACGGACGTCCGGCCGAGCGCCTCGTGCGTGGCAATGAACTCGGATTGGCGGAGTACTATCGCGCGAAGGGGCTCGACGTGGTGGTGAGCATCGACCCAACCAACGGCTTCGACCGTGCGAGCGAGGCGCCCGCGCTGAGTGCGCGCCATCGGAGCCTCGCCGACCCTGCGGTGCAGACCCTCTACCGCAGCTATGCGCTGGCCATCGCGACCCTGCTTCGACCGGAGTACCTCGGCTTGGCGTCGGAGACGAATCTAGTGCGAGGGATCGCGCCCGACAGTCTGTATCAGGGATTGAGGATCGCGGCCAACGGTGCGGCGGGCGACGTGCGTGTTGCCGTGCCCAGCACGAAGCTCTTCGTGACTGTACAAGTCGAGTTTGCGTGGGGGCGTCCGTCTCAGAGCTTCGTCGGCGTCGCGGCCGATCGCGCGGACTTCCCCTTCTTGAACGCGCTCGGTCTGTCGTCCTTCCCGTACCTGGGCGGTTGGGCCGATCCCGACAGCTTGCCGCTCGACTACTTCTCACGACTGGTGGACGGGGCGCCGTTGCCCGTTCTTCAAATCGAGGGTGGTTGGCCGTCCGATGAGGGAAGCGGGGTGCTGTCATCGCCGGAGATGCAGCGTCGGTACGTGCGCCGCGTGGCGCTCCTCTTGGACGAGGCGAGGGCGGTCGGTTGGTTTCAAATCAACTTCACCGACTTGGAGGAGGGACAGTGGCCGGCGGGTGCGCGGCAGTTCGCGCGAATCGGGCTGGTGGATGCCGCGCTCCAGGCGAAGCCGGCGCTGGAGGAGTGGCGATCGGTGTTCGCGCGGCGGCTGCGGTAAGATCGGAGCGCGTCGGTGTCGGGGCCCCGCGACGCGTTCCGTGCTGGAGTGAGCAGGACGAGCTACCGCTGAGCGATCGGAGCATCATGAATTCGACACCCGCGCGCGACCCCTGGCACCACGGCGACCCCTACGAGCGGTACATCGGACGTTGGAGCCGTTTGGTCGCGCCGCGATTCGTCGAGTGGCTGTCCTTGCCGACCGGTCTCACGTGGCTGGACGTCGGCTGCGGCACCGGAGCCCTCTGCGCGACCATCCTCGATCACGCTGCGCCGACGTCGGTCGTGGGCGTCGAGCCGTCCGACGGCTTTCGTGCAACGGCGGCGGCGAATCTCGCCGGCCGCGCGAGCTTTCACGCGGGCAGCGCCACCGCGATTCCGCTGGACGCTGACTCGATCGACGCCGTGGTGTCCGGTTTGGTGCTGAACTTCGTCGCCGAACCGGAAGCAGCGTTGCGGGAGATGTCACGTGTCGCGCGGAGCAGGGCACGATTGCGGCCTACGTCTGGGACTACGCCGATGGGATGGCGCTCCTCCGCATCTTCTGGGACGCGGCGGCCGCGCTCGACCCACGCGCCGGGAGCTGGACGAGGGAGTGCGCTTCCCACTCTGCCATCGACCCTCGCTCGAGCGGCTCTTCTCGGCGGCCGGACTGCTCGACGTGACCAGCGCATCGATCGAGGTGCCGACTCGCTTCGAGAGCTTCCACGACTACTGGGAGCCGTTCCTGGGCGGCCAGGGCCCTGCGCCGGGCTACGTCAGCTCGCTCGAGGATTCGCGACAGACCGCGCTTCGCGAACTCCTGCGGACGCGCCTCGAGACCGCGGCTGACGGCTCGATCTCGCTCAACGCGCGCGCCTGGGCGGTTCGCGGCCGCGTGGCGGCCTAAGACCTCGCCCGCCGCCGCTCGTTGATCCCCGTTCCCCAATCTCGCGCCGCCCAGTAGAGTCATGCGTTCCCCGGTTGACCGCGCCCGGCGATGCGCCGTCGGTGAGCATCGATCGCGTGGCGCATCGCCGGGGCAGGGGGGCCAACCGGTGACCGCGAAGGATCGTCCGTCGAAGCGATCGGGTGAAGCGCGAAGCTGAACAAGCTGGGGCGCGCGATCGTCGATGGCTCCGCGATCGATTGGGACCAGGAGACCTCGCGCAATCCGGCGCTGCGTCCGGGGCTCCGCGGACTGCGCAATCTGCAAGCGCTGATCCAGGCGAACCGCGAGGTGTTGGCGGCGCAGCAGCAAGAGGCGCCGAAGTTCCTCTTCGAGTGGGGGCCGTTCCAGGCGCTCGAGCTGGTCGGTGAGGGGGGCTTCGGTCAGGTCTACCGCGCGTTCGATACGCGACTCCGCCGCGAGGTGGCGCTCAAGCTGCGTCGCGCGGATGTGGGTCGGGCGGGCGAGGGGACGCGTCGCTTCCTCGAGGAGGCGCGACACCTGGCGCGGGTTCGGCACTCGAACGTGCTCGTGGTGCATGGCGCCGACGTGCACGATCGACGCGCCGGCTTCTGGACCGACTTCATCCGCGGTCGAACGCTAGCCGATCTCCTGCAAGAGCGCGGCACCCTGAGCTCGGAGGAGAGCGCGCGCATCGGCGTCGATCTCTGCCGCGCGCTGCGCGCGGTGCACGCGGCTGAGCTGGTGCACGGCGACCTCAAGCCGGCGAACGTGATGTGCGAGTCGAGCGGACGGATCCTCTTGATGGACTTCGGCGCGGTCACTCGCGTCGCGCGCGCGTCCGGTGAAGGTGCACCGGTGCAGCTCTTCGGGACGCCCGCCTTTCTCGCGCCGGAGGTGCTGCGCGGGGACGCCCCGACACCGCGCGCCGATCTCTATGCCTTGGGCGTGCTGCTCCACGTGATGGTCGGAGGCGCTCTCCCCTTCGAGGGCGCGACGATCGACGAGTTGATGGGGGCGCACGCACGGGGCGACGCGCGCAGCGAGGCGCTGCACAAGGGCGATCTATCCCCCGCGCTCGTCGAGTGCATCGAGCGGGCCCTCAGGGTCGATCCGATCGCGCGCTACGCATCGGCCGAGGAGATGGAGCGAGCGCTGGCCGGCGCCGCGCCGTCGACGACCGCGGAGGAGTCGCAATCGCTCCGTGCGCTCGTCGATGAACTCGGGCAGGTCCCGGAAAAGCTCTGCTTGAGCATTGGAGCTCAGATCGCGCGCGCGCTTCTGCGGATGAAGCACGAGGTCGAGACCGAGAGTTCGCTCGGGCTCGAGCAGCTGCTGCTTCTGCCCGATGGCCGCGTGCGTTTCACGGAGGAGGTGCGCCCGCGCGGCGCGCCCGCGGCGATCGGCCGTGCACTCGAGGAGCTGGCCACGGGAGTCGCCACCGACTCGAGCTCGGAGCGCGGTCTCGCGCGACCGCTCTCTCCCTTCCTGCAGGAACTGATCCGCAGCCTGCGGAAAGAAGAGCCAGATCCGGAGCTTCGCGACCTGACCCAACTCTGGTCGACGCTTAACGAGGGGGAGGCGAGCACTTGGTGGCGCGCACGGCGCCGCGAGCTCAGGCGGAGCGCGATCCGTCGCCCTCCGCGACCCGCGTTGGCGCGCGATACCGCGCTCTATGGACGCGAGCAGTCGTGGGCGGAATTACGCCGCGCCTTCGCTCTCGCGCGAGGCGGCGAGGGACAGGTGCTCCTCCTGACTGGCGAGGCGGGCATCGGCAAGACGCGCCTGATCGGCGAGTGGCTCGAGCAACTCGAACGCGAGGGAGAGGACTTCCAGTACCTCTTCGGCAGCTACGCGCCCAGCGCCGGCGTGAGCGAAGCGGGCGCGTTTCTCGATGCCTATCGCGGCTTCCTCGGCGAGGCTGACTTCGAGGAGGCGCTGGCCGACTACCTCGTCGACGCGCCCCTCTTGTTGGCGCCGCTCCGCGCGCTTCTCGCCGGGCGGGTGGAGTCGAGCGAGGCGAACCGCTCCTCGCTCGACTTGGTGCAGCGCGCGCTGGTGCAGTTGACGCAGGCGATCGCCGCCGCGCGCCCGACGGTGATCTGGATCGATGATCTTCACTTCGCGTCGAGCGAAGGGCGGGATCTCTTCGCCGCGCTCGCGCAGGCCGCCGCCGACCATCGCATTCTGCTGCTCGGGACCGCACGTCCAACCCTGCCGGTCGAGTGGTGCGCGAACCTGCTGCGGCTGGAGCACGCGGGCGAGCTGCCGATCCCGCGCCTCGAGGAGGGCGATGTGCGTCGGCTGCTCGCCGACGCCCTGGCCTCGCTTCCCTTGGCCGAGGAGATGACGCCCGGTCTGATCCAGCGATCGGACGGCAATCCGCTCTTCCTTCTCGAGTACCTGCGCGCGCTCGACGCGAGCGGCGATCTCTCGGCCACCGCGCTCGATCAAGCGCGCCGGCGACTGTCCGACCTCAGCACACCGGGTTCGGTGCAACGGATGATCCAAGCCCGCTGCTCCGCGATCGCGGAGGAGGACCAGGAGGTGCTGGACGTCGCCTCGTGCCTTGGCTTCGAGTTCGAGGCGGAGCTGGTGGCGCGAGCCCTCGGCCAGGACGTGCTCCCGGTGCTGCGCCGCCTTGCCGCGATCGAGAGGCGCCACGCTCTCGTCCGCTCGTCCGGCCGGCGCTTCGTCTTCGATCACCACGAGATTCATCAGGCGCTCTATGGCGGTCTGTTCGAGCCGCTGCGCGAGCAGTACCACGCCGCCCTGGCGCGCGCGGTGGAGTCGCGCGAGGGCGTGGCGAGCAAGGACCCGTCGACCCTGTCCGGTGCAATCGCTGCCTTCATCGCCGAGCACTTCCTGCGCGGCGGCGAGGGGGAGTCGGCGCGGCGCTACCTTCAGCCTGCGATCAAGCACCTCGAGGGGACCTACGCGCACGACGCGGCGGTTCGGCTCGCCGACCTCGCCCTCCTTCGCGAGGGGTTCCTCACCGGGCTCGCCCGCGTCGAGATCCTGGTGTTGAAAGCGCGCTCCCTCTCGCTGCAGGGGCACGCCGCGGAGGAGGAGGCGACGCTTCGCGAGCAGTTCAGGCTCGCCGAGGAGTCTGGAGACCGGAAGGCGCGAGCCGAGGCGCACGTGCTGCTCGGAGACCTGGCCCTGCGGCGCTCTCGGATCGAGGAGGCGCACGCACTGCTCGACTCGGGTCGTCGCCTCGGCGAAGAGGTTCAGGATCTCGCTGTGCAGTACTTCGCCGCGGTGAGCCTGGGCATGCTGCACTTTCGCGGGGGGCGACTCGATGAGGCGCGCTCCGCCTGCGAACGGGGCCTGGAGCTCGCTCGCGCGCGCGGCAACGCCCGCGATGAAGCGACCGCGGCGGGCCACCTCGGCATCATGCTGGGGTCGCAGGGCAAGCACGAGGAGGCGAGGAGCTACTTCCAGCAGTCGCTCGCGCTCGCACGCGAGGTGGGCTACGCGCTGGCGGAAGCGCTGGCGGTGTGCAGCCTCGGCGTGGTGCTCGACTCGCTCGGCTCCTATCAAGACGCGATCGAATACCACCGCCAGTATCTCGACCTCTCGCGGAAGCTCGGCTTCCGTCGCGGGCAGGGGTCGCGCGCGGCAACTGGGCACATGCGCTCCTCTCGCTCGGGCGCACCGCCGAAGCGTTGGAGCAGCTGGAGCTCGGGATCCCGTTGCTTCGCGAGGTGCACTATCCGCAGGGGAGATCGGCCTGCGCGAGGTGAGCGGCGGTGCCTACGCCGCGATCGGCGCCTGGCGCAGGCGCGGGCGGAGTACGAAGAAGCGGTCCGTCTCGCCAAGGAACACAGGGTTGCGATCGGCGAGGCGGACATGCGGATCGGACTGGCCGGCGTCGCGCGGAGCGAGGGCCAGCATGAGGAGGCGCAGGCGGGCATCGCGGCGGCGCAGGCGATCTACGAGCGCGTCGAGCACGAAGCGGGCATGGCGGCGGCGTGGCTCGAGTTGGGACGGCTGAGTCTCGCGCGGGGTCAGCGGGGGGAAGCGCGCGAGCGCATGGAGCAGGCCTTCTCCTTGGCGCGCGGGGCCGAGGCTACGAACGTGGCGCTCCTGGCCGGGGCGCACCTGGCCGCGCTTTCGGGCGGGGCGAGCGACGAGCTTCGGGAGCTGCTCCCGCAGTATGGAGCGCGGTCCAATCTGTTCGCTCGGATGGAAGCGCGCTATCTCCTCTGGCATGCGAGCGGCGACCCGTCAGACCTGGAGGAGGCGCGACGGCTCTACCGCGAATTTGAGAGTGGCGCACCCGCTGCGTATCGCGAGACGATGCGTACCGTCGTGCCACTCCACCGGGGCATTCTTGAAGGGCGTCCCCTCTGGTCTTGAGTCGAGCGAAGCGTCGCGCTACTCCGCGCGCTCCATCGCCGCCGACAGCTTGACCAGCGCGCGCGAGATGAGCATGCGCGCGGCGTTGGCCGAAGGACTCCCGATCGCCTCGGCCACCTCGCCGTGCGAGAGCCCGAACTCCACGCTCAGGATCACCGCCTCCTGCATCCGTTCCGGAAGGGTGGCGAGACCCGCCTCGTACGACTCGATCACCTCCCGGCCGATCATCTGCTCGAGGAGCGGGCTCCGTTCGTCGGCGTGCTCGTCGTTCACGCCCTGCTCCGGATCGCGCACCGACCGGCGGATTTCGTTTCGAAGCTGATTCATCAGGGTGGTGCGGAGGTAGGCGAGAGAGGCCCTCGCGGCGCGCTCGAACGACTCGAGGTGATTGAGCGCGCGCACCAAGGTGACCTGCACGAGGTCGCCGGTCTCGAGCAACCCGCGCGCGTGCGACGGCAGCCGTCCGTGCGCCCATCGCTCGAGGAGCGGCAGGTAGCGCGCCACGAGTTGCTCGCGCGCGACGCTATCGCCGGACTTCACCCGCGTGATGAGCGCGGCGGTGTTTTCGAAGCGTGGATCCGTCGTCCCCTCCGGTACAGACGTTGGAGGAGAGCATACCGCACGGGGCGGCGCGGAAGGAATCAGCGGGCGGGGAGGCCGGGCGGGTCGACCGATGCCGCGCGCAGGACCGCGAGATTGGCCTTGGCCAGCGCCACCTCGGGATGACCGGGGCCGAGGTGCCGTTCCAGCAGCGCGGTCGAGCCGGTCGCGATGCGCGCCGCCTCCTCCCGTGCGCCCCTGCAGGTGGAGCACGCCGCGGAGATTCGCCTCGGTGTAGGCGATCTCGACGTCCTTCGGCCCGAGCGTCCGCTGAAAGACCGCGATCGCCCGCCGATGCAGCGCCTCGGCTTCGGCATGACGCCCCAGTCCGTCCAGGACGCCCCCCAGCGCGGCGATGTCCCTGGCCACGTCGGGGTGATCCGGCCCCAAGCTCGCCTCGCGCAGCTCGACCGCGCGCCGCGCGAAGGGCTCGGCGCGGCGAAAGCGTCCGCGCGAGTGCTCGAGGCCGCCGACATTGTGATAGAGGGTGGCGACCGCGGCGCTCTTCCGCCCGTGACGGCGTCGCGCGGCGGGCAATGCGCGCAGGTAGGCGCGGGCTCCCTCGGAAAAACGCGCCTGGTACTTGTACAGCACCCCTAGCGCGTTCCAGAGCTCGGCGTCGAGGCGATCGTCGCGTTCACCCGCCTCGTTGCTGAGGGAGACAGCCTGGTGCAGCAGGCGCTCCGCCTCGGCGTAGTTGCCGGCGCGGCGCGCCGCATCCCCTCGGATCGTCATCCAGCTCGCCTGGATCAGAAGGAGTGGCCGCCACATTCCGCCTCCGCGCGGGGTCGGAGATCTCGATTCCACTTCGGACAGGCAGCGGGGCGACTCTTCGCCGCCCCGCCACTTCACTAGCCACGCAGCTGGGTCTGGTTGTGGTTGAAGATCGACCGGGCGTGCACAAGGCTCGGGACCATTGCCAGGACCGCAACCGCCAGCGCCAGGATCGTAGCCATCGACTTCTTCATGGTTCATCTCCTTCTTTGAAATTCCGTCTTCCGTTGACCGGGTGGGGACTAACCCCGAAGCCGGGTTTGATTGTGATTCGTGGCCATCTTGGCGAGCGCCAGGTTCGGGGCCACCGCCAGGATCGCAATCACCAGGGCCAGGATCATTGCCGTCGCCTTCTTCATCGTGTCCCTCCGTTGTTGCTGTGACCTTCACCTGGGACAACACGGGTCGAGGCGGAAAGCGCACAGGCCGGCGCTGTGATTTTTTCGAGGCGTTTTTGGGGGGGCGATGGCGGAGGAGGACAAGCATCCCAGGGCGCGCGTGGACGTCACCGCCCGGCGCGCTTCACCACGATCCGCTTGCCGTACGCCGCCAGACTCTCCGACGAGATGAAGTTGACGCGCAGCTCCCCCTCGGCGAGCCACTGCGCCACGAGTGGCTTGAGGGAGTCTTGCGCGATGACCCTCGTCACGTTCAGGTCCTCGTCGAAGGTGACCACGAGGCCTGCGCCATCGATGGGGTGAATGCAGACGACGAGTCGCGACGGGCGTGGACTCGACGACACGCTGAGGTCGGTATCTTCGATGATGTAGCCGGGCTGCCCGACCACCGCGCAATGCTCGGGGATCGGCGGGAAGATGATGCGTGCCCAGCTCGAATCGTAGGGCGCAACGAAGGAGCCTTCGAACGGTCCTTCGCCCGGCCAGCCGTTCCAGTGGCGCGCGTTCAACACGACGACGGTGGCCGACTGGTTGTACGGCTCGTCATCCGTGTTGAGCGTGCCGAAGGCGAAGAGCTCCGGCAGTCCATCGTGGTCATAGTCACAAGGGACCGGATACCAGATGTACCCACGATGACCGAACATCCCGCGCTCGTTCCCGTCGGCATCGAACCAGAGAAACGCGCAGGGGCTGTTCGGGATCGCCTGGATCTTGGCCACGATGTCGGTGCGGTGGTCACCGTCCAAGTCGATCGCGCTCACCTCCTGAATCCAGAATCGATTCCCCTCGTAGGTCGCGGCGGGCAGCGGCAGGCGATGCGATAGATCACGGCTCCACAGTCGACGGCCCGATCGGATGTCATCAAGGTAGAGGCAGCAGGGTCGGTCGCCATCGGTGCCGGTACCGACGAGGAGCGCGGGGCGCTGATCGGGTTCGAGCGCGACCACCTGGATGGCGTGCATGCGATCTCCGATCGGCGACTCGTAGTGAAAGACGCGGCCGCGTGGCGGGAATCCCGCCTGCTTCAAGCGGACGTCGGCGGAACGCTCGAACGAGCGGTCGGGTTGCGCGCGGTCGGTCCACGGATTCGCGATGTTCCAATAGACCGCGCCGAGCACCGCGAGCGTGGCCAGCGCGAACCACCAGCGACGGGCGTGACTCTCGATTCCGGGCCGCTTGCCGCGCGGGAGCGCGAACACCAGCTCCGGATGAACCGCGGCCTCACGAAGGTGCGAGAGCGGAATCAGCTTGGGCGGCGGTCGATCTGGATCGAGCGCCGCGAGCATCGCGGCTTCCTCGGTCGCCGCGTCGAGGCTCTCCGCGGGGAGCCCCATCGCGCGGAATCCGGCGACCTGCGCGGCCCGCACCTTGTGGCGCAAACAGGCGGCGTCCACCCCGATGATGCTTCCGTCCGCGCGGATCTCGCCGGTGAGGAGCGCGTCGGGTCGGATCCAACGCGCCTCGCGACGACGCGCCAGGTTCTCGAAGGCGAGAAGCGTCACCGCGAGCGGCAGCCCCAAGGAGCGCCCCTCGAGGCCGCCGTTTCTGCGCTCGAGCAGCAGGTGATAGTCGAGCGCCGCCCGATCCACCCCGACCACCGAGCAGGCGGCGGCGCGTGCGGTGGCCGCGGTCTCCTCGAACGGCACCGACGCGGCGCTCACTCCTTCCCAACGGATCTCCGGCGAAGCTCTCCGCCGCCGATTCGCCCGGATGCCGAGCGTGAGCGGGAAGCCGAAGGTCACGTCGACTCCGGTAATGCCGTCCCTGTGCCACACGAGGAGCACGCTCGCGCGCGCCGAGCCGTCTCGACCCCTCGGCTCCAGCTGGGCATGGGTCGCGAGCGGGAAGGCGCGGAGCCGCGCGGCGACTTCGCTCCCGACGTCGCGCACGCGCTCGGTCATGAGGCGCGGATGATCCGCGAGACCACGGAGTCGCCTCAGGAAGGTGCTGTCGAAGAGCGGCAGCGGCTTCCCGTCCAGCGCGGCGAGCCCGTCTCGCACCTCGAGCAGGTAGAGCGGCGAGTCGACGACCGAGCGCTCCAGCAAGAGCTCGAGAAATTCGACCCACAGATAGAGGTGGTAGAGCGGCTCGGGCTCCGCCGCCATCGCTTCGCGCACTCCCGCGAGCAGCCAGTCGAGTGCCGGCGGATCCAGAGGAGGGCGCTCAGAGCTCATGCAAAGAGGAGGACGCGAACCTCGTCGGCGAGCCCCCCTGAGGTCGTTCCGGGAATGCCGGCGATCTCGAGCGGCGTTCCCGGTTCGATCTCGCCGAAGAAGATCACCTGCTTCCGGCAGACGACCGAGATCCAACCCGGTCGGTCGAGCTCGATCAGGAGCCGCAGGATGGAGTCTCCAGGGAGGAGTGCGTAGGTGCCGGTCGCGGGATCCGCGCTTCCGCGGAGGGGCGCGCCGAGTCGGAGCATCACTCGGTCGTTCGCCGGGCCGGCCTCGGCCTGGGCTCCGAGCCTCCACTCCGCGACGAGGTCGGGGAGTTCGACGAAGGCCCCGAACAGATCGGTCGCGCGGAGCGGCTCGAGCGCGGTCGTGCCCCGCGCGTCGGTCGCGAAGATCCGATCGGCGACCAGCAGCACGCGGTAGGCCTGCTGCTCCGCATCTTGGCAGACGAGGTACGCGGTGACGGCACCCGACGCTGGATCGACCCGGAAGTGCAGGACGCTCCGCTCGGCGTCGATCGCGACTGACGGCAGGCTTCCGCCCGCGGGCTCTCCGTGCCGCGGCGAGACTGGTACGACCGTTCGGCCGCGGTGCGGGCAGGATGCGCATCCTCCGTCGAACCAGGTCGACGGGCCGGGAATCACGTTCGCCGCTGCCTTGGCCCCTCCGGTCCGATCGCGAAGCGACAGGCCGGGCACTGGCGAGGTGCCGGGTCACGTCCGCTTGCCGTTCAGGATCGAGGCGCCCTCGATCCAGTCCGGCCAGCTCGATCGATTCCGGGCAGGTCGATGGGTCCACGGTTGCGTCTCCTTCCTGTGGTAATGGCAGGGCGAGGTCGGATTCTTACTGTTGGTCGAGCATGAATCGCTTCCGAATCTTCTCGCGGATGCGGTGGATCACTTGGTGCACGTAGTTCGACGTCTTCCCCATCCTTCGTGCAATCTCTTTGCGATCGCAGATCCTATCTCGCATCCAGTGATTCCAAACCGCCAGCTCATCTTGGGTGAGCTCCTCCTGAATTAGGGCGACCAGCTCGTCCGTGATCAGCACGTCCTCCAGACTCGCGTTGGGGGAGAAGACGCGGTCCAGCAGCGACGGGTCGGTGAGAACGAGTCGTGTCTCCTTGCGCGCCTGATCTCGGCGGTGCCTGCGCATCATCAGCTTGAGGTAGGCGAGAAGGCTCGGCTCAGAGCGGAGCTCGATGCTGAGGAGCTTCTTCGCGTCGTGGTCGAAAAGCGCGATCCAGAGATCATTCAGCAGATCACCGCGCTCGATGTAGGCGAAGCGATAGGCCTGGGGGAGCAAGGTCGACTCAAGCTGGTGGAAGTATCGAGCATGCATCTCCTGCTGTGCGCGCTCATCGCCGCGGGCCGCAGCCGCCACCAGGCGGCGCAGATCCTCGAGGGGAAGGGGTTGGAACGCGGGACTCGGCATGCGGGCCTCAAGGCAAGGAGTCGACTCGATGCCGTCGAGTCTAGGCCCCGGACGCCCCGGCGACAATCTGCCGCGTAAGAAGTCGACGCTGTCGCGCTGGTCGCATCGACCGCCCCGGGGGCATTGGTTCGATTGAGGATCTTGGTGGAATGCGCGGGGGGGATCTGGACGGCGGGGTGAGGCGGGAGCGCCGACGGGCTACGGAAGGATCAGCGGGGCGGCTCCGCGCCGCCCCGCCACACGACTAGCCCCGCAGCTGGGTCTGGTTGTGGTTGAAGATCGAGCGGGCGTGCACAAGGCTCGGCGCCACCGCCAGGATCGCAACCGCCAGCGCCAGGATCGTAGCCATCGACTTCTTCATGATTCGTCTCCTTCTTTCGTGATCGGTCTTTTGTGTGAACGGGTGGACCGGACGGGTGCACCCCTGGTTCGACTGCGAGCGTTCCTCGATCGGTGCGCGGGCCCTTGGTGGGCCCTAGCCCCGAAGCTGGGTCTCGTTGTGGTTCACCGAGAGCTTGGCGAGGGCCAGGTTCGGAACCACCGCGAGGATCGCCACCGCCAGAGCCAAGATCGTTGCCATCGTCCTCTTCATCGTGTCCTCCGCGTTCGTCGCTTCGGTCTTCACTGGGGACAACACGGCGGAAGGTGAGAAGCGCACAGCCTCGCGCGGATTTTTTTCGGAGCGGTGGCGAGGAGAACGAGGGGTCAGATTTCCCGGAGCTGGCGCTCGATCGTCGGCAGATAGGCGATCAACTCGTCCATCCACCGGAGCAGGGTCGCGTGGTCGTCCGCGGGTGCGGCGGGCGCGGGGATCGGTCGGTAGAAGAAGCGCGCGCCCAGTTGGATCGTCTGGTCGTCGCTCAGCACGCCGCCGGGGTTGTCCTCGGTCGCGGCGTGACAGTGCGCGGCGTTGAAGGCAGGCAGCACGACCCGAGTGTAGTGCTGCACTTCCTTGAGCTGCTCGGCATTCGACTGGCCGAGCCTCCACGATGCGACGGTCTGCGTGCGGGGCGCGGGCGCGTAGTCGGGCGGGACCACCTCTCCATCCTGGGCGGGTTCGAAGCCCGGGCAGCGCGAGACGATGGTGTACTCCAGCTCCTCATCCGCGCTGCCGAGCACGGCGAGGGGGTAGGTCCGGCAGGCGACGGGGCGGGCGGTGTGGAGCGAGCACCAGTGCATGCCGGTGGGAACCGATCGATCTCCGTCGGGGCGGTGGACCGGGGCGAGGAAGGGGCAGCTCTCCACCTCGGGCAGCGCGGCGCTGCGGCGCATGAGCATCTGCAGGGTCGGGAATCCGGTGGAGTAGCCGATCGAGAGATCGCCCCAGCGCACACCCTGGCGCTGGAGTCGGGTGGCCATCTCGGGATGGCGCTCGAGGTGCCAGAGAATGCGCATCGCCTCGGGTGGCGAGATGAAGATCTGCATGTTGACGCAGCAGTTTTGCCCGCACCCGCGGCAGGAGAAGTCGAAGCGATCATCGCCGCCGACCGGCGTGGCGTCGCGGAGCGCGCGAAGCGAGGGATGATTCTTCAGATCGTCGTCCAACTTCGTCCTCCGGTCGCCCGCCCTGCACCTTCCTCGGCAGAACCGGCGCTTGTTCATGGCGCGCCGAACGAGAAGGGAGAGGTGCGTGCGGAGCAATCGCCCGGAAGATATCATGCGGCGTTCGGTCGCGTCGGCTTGGCGATGGTGCCGAGCCGTGGCGACCGGAGTCGGGGCGCACAAGCGGTAGGAGCATCCAATGAAGGTCGGAATCCTGGGATCGGGCGACGTCGCCAAGACGCTCGCGGCGGGCTTCATCCAGCACGGACACGACGTGATGCTGGGGACCCGCGAGAGCAGCAAGCTGTCGGACTGGGCCAAGCAGCACCCGAAGGGGCACGTGGGCAGCTTCGCCGACGCGGCCCGTTTCGGCGAAACGTTGGTGCTGGCGGTGAAGGGAAGCGTGGCGTCGGACGTATTGCGGTCGGCCGAGCCGAGTGATCTGAATGGCAAGACCATCCTCGATGCAACCAACCCGATCGCCGACGCCGCCCCGACCAACGGCGTGCTGCACTACTTCACCAACCTCGATGAGTCCTTGATGGAGCGGCTGCAGCGCGAATTTCCCGAGGCGAACTTCGTCAAGGCCTGGAGCTCGGTCGGCGCGGCCCGCATGGTGAATCCGAGCTTCGCCGGTGGCCGTCCCTCGATGTTCATCTGCGGCAATGACGAGTCGGCGAAGCGCGGCGCGACCACCATCCTCGATCAGTTTGGCTGGGAAGCGGTCGACATGGGGAAGGCGGAGGCGGCGCGCGCGATCGAGCCGCTCGCGATCCTCTGGTGCATCCCGGGCTTCCTCCGCAACGAGTGGACCCACGCCTTCAAACTGCTCAAATCGTGAGGCGCCGCCCCGTCCGGCCCGCGGCCGCGGGGTAGACAGCGCGGGCGTCATGTGACACCATGCGCCCGCTCGGAACCGACCTCCGCGCTGAGCGGCCTATGTGACCGCGGGGCCAGGCGGGTCGATCGGAATCCAACGTGCTACAGGGAACGAGGGAAATGCGCATGAAGAAACTCGCTCTGCTCGCGCTTGCCGGAATGAGCGTGCTCACGTTCGCCGGCAGCGTCCAGGCAAACCAGAAGAACACTGGCTGCGGCCTCGGCTCGCTCATCTTCAAGGATCAGGACGGGCTCCTGTCGCAGGTCTGCGCCGCGACCTTCAACGGCATCTACGGCAACCAGACCTTCGCGATCTCCACTGGTACGAGCAACTGCGAGAAGGCGACCTCCTTCACCTCGAACGAGCGGTTGAACAAGTTCGTCGACGAGAACATGGACAACTTGGCGATCGACATCTCGCGCGGCAACGGCGAGTACCTGACGACCCTGGCGGTCCTGATCGACACGCCGGTCGAGCAGCGCGCCGAGTTCTATCGCACGCTCCAGGCCAACTTCTCCGCGATCTACACTTCGGACGCGGTCACCACGGTCGACGTGCTGAGCAACATCGAGAAGGTGCTGCACCGCGCGAGCTGATCGCGACAGGGCAGCGGTAGTAACACAGGGAGCGGGCGATCGCGATGGTCGCCCGCTCTCCCGACTTTTGGACTGACCACCCTTGGCCAACGCGTGCAATCACTCCGCCACATCCAATCTGCTGACCGCGCTCCTTCGCTTTCTCCTCTGCGCCGCCTGTGCGCTGGTCGCGGCCGCGGGTCATGCGGAGGAGGCGACGCCCCCGGCCTCGCCCGACACGACCGGCAACGCCGCCTACATCGCGGCCCTGATCGCGCGTGCCGACTCGCTCGGGCTGGACCGCGATCGCTACTGGGACATCCTGCTCCACTACAAGCGCGGCTTCCTCGGGCTGGGGAGCGTCGTCGACGATCCCAAGTTCTTCGCGTCTCCTCTAGGGAAGGGCGATCCGCGGGCCGAGCTGCATGCGACCCTTCGCTCCTTCTTCGAGCCGGCGGTGAGCGACACGACGGTGAAGCACCCGGTCTGCCGCTTCGCCGCGCGCTTCGAGTGGCTGAAGGAGAAGCTCGCGATCGACGAGTCGCGCCTGCTGGTGCCGCGCTGCCAACCGCTCGAGGATCTGATCTCGCGGATTCAGCCGGAGTCGGTGACGCTGGTCTTTCCGACCGCGCACATGAACAGCCCGGCTTCGATGTACGGGCACACCTTCTTGACCATCGAGACTGCGACCAAGAGCAAGCTGCTGGCCTATGCGGTCAACTACTCGGCGCTGACCAGCGGCACCACCTTCGCGCCGGTCTACCTGGCCAAGGGGCTGCTCGGCGGCTACCCGGGTTACTTTTCAATCCTGCCGTACTACGCGAAGCTGCAGGAGTACAGCGACGTCAGCGATCGCGACATTTGGGAGTACCCGCTGACCCTCGACCACGAGGAGGTGCTGCGCCTGGTGCGACACACCTACGAGCTCGAGGGGGTCTACTCGAACTACTTCTTCTTCGGAGAGAA
The DNA here is from genome assembly GCA_046327845.1 of Candidatus Eiseniibacteriota bacterium. GTDB lineage: Bacteria > Eisenbacteria > RBG-16-71-46 > CAIMUX01 > CAIMUX01 > JADJQY01. The sequence goes on from JAXLXQ010000034.1 coordinate 21,078, forward strand.
CTGCTCCTACGGGCTGCTCTACCTGCTCGAGGCGGCGCGGCCGTCGGTACACTTGACCGATCAGTTCGGTTGGTGGGTCATCCCGCTCGACACGATTCGCGCGGCGCGAAGGAGCGGACTGGTCGCCGACGCGGTCTACCGACCGTCCAAGTCGACCAAGGTCGAGTACCTCGGCTCGCTCCTCGATCGTCACGAGCGCGACGCCGCCTACGGGGTGGTGCGCCGCGGCGACGATCCGGGCATCCTGCTCTCGTCGCCGCTACCCAACGAAACCAAGATCCGTACCCTCGATCTCGCGAGCGAGTACCTGCAGTACGTCTACGCCAAGGGAAAGATGGCGAAGCCGGTCTACGTGCCGCGCTTTCTAAAGTTACTCGAGGCGAGGAGCAGCCTCGGCATGTCCGACGAGTGGCGCTACGACATCCCGGCGCCGCCGCGGCCCGATGAGGGACATCGCTCGAACCGCCTTTCCCTCGCGGGAGGCGCGGTCGAGGGCGAGAGCTTTCAGGAAGTGCGGCTCCGTCCGGCCTATCACGCGCTCCTCGACAACGAGCGTGGTTTCAAGCGCGGCTCGGCGATCGTCTTCGGGGACGTGGCGGTTCGCTATCACCCGGTGGAACGTCGCGCGCGCCTCGAAGCGATCGACCTGATCGACATCGTGTCGCTCGCCCCGCGCACCCGCTTCTTCAAGCACACCTCGTGGCGGGTGAGCACCGGCTTCGCTCGCCGCAGCGTGCGGGGTGGGGGAGAGCCGCTGGTCTGGAATCTGAATCCGGGCATGGGGCGCGCTTGGGATCGCCTCGCCCTGGTCTACGCAATGGTCGAAGGGGACGTGGCGCTGTCGGGCGCGCTCCGAAGCAACGGCACGCTGGGGGGCGGAGCATCGCTCGGCGCGCTTCGCGACCTGGGGCCGTGGCGCGGCTCGCTCGAAGCCAGGTTCCTGCGCTACGGTGTCGGCGATCCGAGCACGCGGGTCGATCTCTCCTTCGGCCAGCGCCTCAGACTCTCGACCAATCAGCAGATCACGCTCGCCCTCGAGCGAAGGGAGGTTCATGACGTCGTTCGGACCGGCTTCCGTGGCGCGCTCGATCTCTTCTTCTAGGCGCCTCGCGCTCCTGGCATCGGTGCTCCTCCTCGCGGCCTGCGGAGGTGGTCGGCCGGCGCCCGCGTCCATTCCCGTGGCGGCCTCATCGACCACGCCTTCGGTCGCGCCGATTCCGTACGACGCGTTCGACCTCTTGAGCCAGAGCCTCTCCGACTCCTGCTCGATTTGCGCGGAGCGTCACCGAAAGGAAGCCTTCGAACTTCTGACCGACGCCTACCGTCCCGGTACCGTGATCAAGAGCGGGGGGACGCGTCGCTTCACGCGGCTCGATGGGACCACGCAAGAACTGATGCTCACCGATTTCGGGCGCGATACGCCGATCCTCACCCTGCGCTTTCACACGAGGCAGGATCACTTGGTCGGCGTCGCCGAGGCCGATCTGACCGACGAGGCCACGGCGGCGAAGGTCGCCGAACTCACCCCGGGCCTTCCCTTCGACGGCGCGGTCCGGGTGGTTGCCTGGGAGTATGGCGACGGTCCGAGCTACGTCTTCTCGCGCTCGAGCCGCGTGCTCGAAGTGCAGTGCAAGTTGCTCGAGGTGGATCCGCTCGGCGGCGTCAAGGCGCCATAGCGCTGTTGTGCTGAACGCCGGTGAAGTCGTTGTCGACCATGCCGACGAAGCCCCACCGCCAGCCGAGCACGTTGTTCGTCACGCGACTCACCAACCCGAGGTCGACTCCCACCCCGTCGACGTTCTTCCCGTAGATCAGATTGAAGCGGATCCCGGTGATCGAGTCCGCGGGCGGTGCCGCTTGGGTCGGCGCACCCCACGACGGGTCGCGGGGAGCGTCAATTGACGCCCGGATTGCCCCTAGATTCCAGGGTGCGAGCCCAGCCGGCTGTGTCACAATCGTAGGGTCTCTATTTCCGTCTGCCGTGCGCGGGTCTCCCCGGGCCCGAACCAGCAGCGACATTCCCAGCACCACCTGCACGAGGGGACCTCATGCGCGCCATGCACTCGACCAGCCACTCACGCGGAACGACCCACGCCCGGGGACGGGCGCTCGGAGCCGCCATCCTCTTCACCTCGCTCGCGGCCGTGTGTCTCGCGGGGTCGACGTCGGCCGCCACCCCTAGCGACCTCCCCGCGGCGGTGCATGACAGCTATCACCAGGACGGACGCTCCACGCCCAAGCTGCAGTTCGCGCCCGCTTGGAACGCGCCGGCCGGTCTATCCGGCGAGGCGCTCGCGCGCGAGTTCGTCGCGCAGCACGCTCGCGACTACCAGCTGCCGAGCGACCTCTCGAACCTCGGCTCGGCCCGCGTGCAGGAGAGCCTCCTCGGCCGTCACTACCACTTCGACCAGAGCCTCGGCGGCTATCCGGTCGACCAGGCCGAGATCATCGTGTCGATCTTGAACTCCGACGGCAGCGTCTATCGCGTGTTCAACAACACCTATCCGGTCAAGCAGGCGCCGGTCGCGCCGGCCGCGGTGGTTGATGCGGAGATGAGCTACGACATCGCCTGGGAGGCGATCCACGCGCACGGCGAACTCAACGGCCCCGCGCGGCAGCGCACCGTCTACGTGCCGGTGGGCGAGTCCTTCCAGCTCCAGTCGATCGTCGAGCTCGCGGTGGAAGCACCCTTCGGCGACTGGCAAGTGCGGATCGACGCCGCCACCGGTCGCGTCATTCAGATCGATGACCTCGCGCTGCCGCGGATGAAGAGCGGCGAGGCGCAGGCCTCGGTTGCTGATCGCATTAACGCCTACCAGGGTCCGCTTGCGGATCGACTCTCCGCCTTCGCGCGCGAGTCGGCGCGGGAGGCGGCGACCGTTCCCTTCCAGCCCGCTTTCCTCGCGACCGGTACCGGCAAGGTCTTCGATCCCGATCCGCGCACCACGCTGCAGAACGAGACCATTCAGGACACGTCGCCGGCCGGGACTTTCACGCCGGCCTACTTCACCCGCACGCTCCAGGACATCACCCTGAGCGCCGGCACCTACTCGCTGACCGGGCCGTGGGTCACGATCGCGAACTTCGAGTCGCCGAATACGCCGCCGAGCACGACGGGGGACGGCAACTGGATCCAGGTGCGCGGCAACAACGCCTTCGACGACGCCGTGACCTACTTCCACCTCGATCAGAGCCAGCGTTACATGCAGTCGCTCGGCTTTGTCGGCGGCCACGGTATCCAGCAGGGTTCGATCTTCACCGACACCGACGGACTCTCCGGCGCCGACAACTCGCACTTCGTGCCGAGTACCAACCGTCTGGCCTTCGGCCACGGCTGCGTCGATGACGACGAGGACGCCGACGTGATCCTGCACGAGTATGGCCACGCCATTCAGTACAGCATCAACAACGCCTGGGGCGGCGGCGATACCGGCGCGATGGGCGAGGGCTTCGGCGACTACTGGGCCGGCTCCTACAGCTACAGCACGCCCAACGGCCAGGTGTTCCACCCCGAGTGGGTCTTCAGCTGGGACGGCCACGGCGTGCCCGCGAGCTGCTGGGCCGGTCGCGTGCTCAACCAGTTCGGTGCGCAGTACGTGCCCGGCACGACCTACGGCGCGCACCAGTCGATCCCTGGCGGCTACCAGTCGGATGAGCTCTGGTCGACGCCGCTCTTCCAATCGCTGGTCACGTTGATGGGCCAGGGACGCCCGCGCACCGAGGTGGACAAGATCGTCCTGGAGTCGCACTTCGGCCTCGGCAGCGGCATGACCATGCCCGACATGGCGACCGCGACCGTGGCGACCGCGGCGCTGCTCCAGCCGGGCGGTCCGCACGCCGACGTCTTCACGCAAAAGTTCGTCGCGCAGAACATCCTTCAAGTGCCGACGGTCAACCTGACCTTGAATGGCATCGCGATCACCGAGCCGGGCGGCAACGGCGTCGCCGATCCCGGAGAGACGGTCGCGCTCAAGCTGACGGTCAAGAACGTCGGCACCCTAGGCGCGGTCAACGTGAACGGGACGCTCACCTCGAGCACCGTCGGCGTGACGATCGTGAGCGGAACCTCCACCTACCCCGACATCCCGATCGGCTCGAGCAAGGTCAACAACAGCGACTTCGTCATCTCGATCTCCCCCGGGTTCACCTGCGGGGACAAGATCAACCTCACGCTCGCCCTGACCTACGGCGCATCGGGGAGCGCCAACCTGGCGGGCCAGATCGGCACCGGCGTCGTGATCGGCGTGTCGCAGTCGATCTCGCCGAACACGCCGATCCCGGACAACAACACGACCGGCATCACGAGCAACCTCGTGGTGAGCGGCACCGGCGCCTTCGTCACCTCGAGCTTCAACGTCGACATCAACATCACGCACACCTACATCGGCGATCTCAAGGTGACGCTCAAGTCACCGGCCGGCACCAGCGTCATCCTGCACAACCGGACCGGCGGTTCGGCCGACAACCTCGTCGGCAACTACCCGGGAACGCTGACCCCGGCGCAGCCGCTGAGCGCGTTCCTCGGTCAGGCGATCGACGGCACCTGGCAGCTCAACGTCGCCGACCTCGCCAACATCGACACCGGCACCTTGAATTCGTGGGGCATCAACGACATTCAGGGCTACCAGTGCCAGACCTCGGCCGATGTGCCGGGCGGCGGGAGCGCGCTGCGCTTCGGCCTCGCGCCGATCAGTCCCAATCCTGTGTCGACGGATGCCACGCTTCACTTCTCGCTGACGCGCGGCGACCGGCCGGTGTCGCTGGACATCGTCGACATCAGCGGACGAGTCGTGCGCAATCTCGCTAGCGGCACGTTCGCGAGCGGCGCGCACTCGCTCGTTTGGGACCTGCACGATGGCCGGGGCCGTCGGGTCGGCGCGGGGGTTTACTTCGCGCGGCTGCGGCAGGATGGCAGAGAAGTCACCGAGAAGATGCTCATGATCCGATAAGTCGATTCGCTGCGGCAGAGACCGGGCGCTAGCGAGGCGCCCGGTCTTCCCTCGCCGCGCCGATCTCAAGCGGCGGAGACGCCCTCAATGCGAGATCAGAACAGCTCGACCGACCCGGCCCCCATGTCCTCCTGCTCGACCGCGCGGTGATCGCGGGCGAGGAAGCGTCCGTAGTGCGCGTCGAAGCGCTGCTCCAGCTCGGCCACGCGCGTGTGGGCCGCGTCGAGTCCGTGCTCCATCGCGCTGCACATCTCGATTGGGATGACCGAGAGCTCGTGCACCAGTGACTCGACCGTGCCGAGCTTTCCCTCTGCTTGCTCGACTAGCTGAGCCAGGATGTCCTCGAATTGCAGCGCCTGCACGGCTTGGTCGACATGCAGTGTGATCTGCCGCGCCAAGGTTGACGCCTCTTCGAGGCCGCGGGCGCCGACTTGGTTCACCTCCGCAAGTTCTCCATGCAGGGTGGACATGCGCTGCCGCGCACGGGTGGCGAGTTCGGCGTCATCGCTCGCGAGGTGAACCACCGCCGCCTGCGCCGCCTCCAGGCTGCCCTTGGCCCGCTCGGCGATTTCATCGATGTGATCCCCGAAGCCGGCCGACTCACGGGAGAGCTCCTTGACCTCGGTGGCGACGACCGCGAAGCCACGTCCGGCATCACCCGCGCGTTGCGCCTCGATGGTGGCGTTGAGCGCGAGCAGCCGAGTCTGATCGGCGATGCGTCGCACTCCGCCGGCCAGCTTGAGCACCGAATCCATCTCGGAGGTCACCGCCTTGAATCGGTGCGCCAACTCTTCCGACTGGGTCTTGGCTTTGGTGGTGGTGTCGGTCATGTAGGCGAGCAGCGACTCAGTGTGTTCGCTGAAGGCCTCGAGCGTGGCGGTCCCGCGGCCATTGCCGGACTCGGCGTGGAGCAGTCGCTGCAGCACTTCCGCCTGCGCCTTGGCGTCGGCGGCCAGGCCGCGGAACGACTCGGTGAGCACGCCGATCGACTCGCCGGCGACCCGTCGGATGCGCGCGAGGTCGGCGCGCATGTACTGGCATTGCTCCGCCAGCCCCTGATGCATCGATCGCTCGAGCTCATCGAGCCGGGCGTGCAGCGCGCGGATCTCCGCGGATTGGGCAGCCTCGCAGGTTGTCGGATCATCCAGCATCGGTCCGCTCCTCAGAACAAGGTCACGCCGCCGTCGTCCCGGGTTTCGGGCGGGCGAGTTTCTTCAACGAACGAGGTCTTCTCGAGCGCGCGAACGCGCACCTTGCCGCTGTGGGTTTCCATCCGCACCTCGAGCGGACGCTCCCCGCCGAGTCGCTCGGCCAGGAGCGGGATTCCCTCCACTTCGAGGAATCGGCGAACGAAGGCGGCGTTGCGCTCGGCTACCGCGCGCCCGGCCGCGCCGAGCACCGGCGAGTGAGCGCCGCCGAAGACCTTGCCGCGGAGTCGTCGCCGATCGCCCCCTTCGCGCATGATGGCGTTGATCAAGAGTTCCATCGCGTGCACGCCGTAGCGGCTCGGAATTCGCGCGGCCTCCTCGCCGTCGGGGAGAAGGAAGTGGTTCATGCCGCCGACACCCGCGACCGGATCGTGCAGGCAGGCGGCGACGCAGGAGCCGAGCACGGTCACCACCTCGCGCGGCTCGGCGCTCGCGGCCATCTCGCCGATCGAGATGCGCTGACGAGCGAGCGGTGGAGCGGCGCGCGGTGTCTTCTTCGTCGCGGTCGTGCTGCTCTCGTTCGCGACGGGCGGCACGATCGCGCCAGGTCGGAGGCGATAGATGGTCTGCCCCACCCGCTCGTAGAGCTCGCCAAGCCAGGTCAGATTCTCGGAGTGCCCGAGGACGAGGAGGCCATCGGGCGAGAGCATCCGCGCGAACCGACGGAGCATCGCGTCCTGGGTCGGTCGATCGAAGTAGATGAGCGCGTTGCGGCAGAAGATGAGGTCGAGCCCGCGCGCCACCGGCCAGCGCTCGTGCATCAGGTTGATGCGCGAGAAACGCACCATCGCGCGCACCTCGGGTCGCACCCGCACCTGGCCGGCCCACTGTCCGGTGCCGCGCAGGAAGTGTCGCTCGAGCCGTGCGCGCGGCAGGTCGGCGACCAGGCTTGCGTCGTAGACCCCGAGTTCGGCCTGGCGGAGCACGCGCGTGCTGATGTCCGACGCGAGGATCTCGTGGCGATCGGCCGCTCCGGCCTCGGCTTCCCGCAGAGTTATCGCGATCGAGTAGGGCTCCTCGCCCGAAGAGCAGGCCGCGCTCCAAATGCGAAGGCGCGCCCCGGTCGAGGCGGGGAAGCGCGGAAGGAACTCGCGCTGCAAGAACTCGAAGTGGTGCTCTTCGCGGAAGAAGGAGGTCTTGTTGGTTGTGACGCAGTCGATGAACTCGCGCAACTCCGCGCCGCTCGGGTCGTCTTCCGAGAGCTTGCGGTAGTACGCGCCGTAGCTGTCGAGCCCGAGCGCGCGCACACGTCGTCCAATGCGCGAGGCGATGAGTTCGTGCTTCGTGTCGTTGAGCGCAATGCCGGTCTCGCGACGGATGAGCTGCTGAAACGCGGCGCGCTCCTCCGCGCGCAGCGGGGCAAAGGGCGATCCTCCGCCGTCTGAATCAGGCGGCGTGCGCGAGTCGATCGCCGGCACCAGGCGAACCCTTCGATTGCAGCGAGGCTCCGCTCGGCTCCTTCCGCGGAACGATCGCCTGTTGGGCGAGGGACTCCATCCAGCGTCCCTTCTCGTGCAGGTCACCGGCGGTGACGGCGAGCGCTTGCGTCGCGCGGGCGTTGGCTTGGGTCACGGCGTCCATCTCGCTGACCGCGGTGTTGACCTGATCCAGTCCGACCGATTGCTCGCGCGAGGCGGCCGCGATCTCCTCGACGATGTCGGTCACCCGCTGGACCGAGGTCACGATCTCGCTCAGCGTCTGGCCCGAAGTGTTGACCAGCGCCGCGCCGCTCTCCACCTTCTTGACCGAGTCCTGGATCAGCGCCTTGATTTCCTTGGCTGCGCTCGCGCTGCGTTGCGCGAGATTCCGGACCTCCGTTGCCACCACCGCGAAGCCTCGACCCTGCTCGCCCGCTCGCGCCGCCTCGACCGCGGCATTCAAGGCCAGGAGGTTAGTCTGGAAGGCTATCTCGTCGATCGTCGTGATGATGTCGGCGATCTGCTTCGACGACTCGTTGATCTGGGCCATGGCCGCGACCGCGTCGCCAACCACGCGACCGCCCTTCTCGGCCACGTCGCGCGCGCCGCTCGCCAGTTGATCCGCTTGCTGCGCGCTGTCGGCATTCTGCTTCACGGTCGCCGCGAGATGCGTCAGGGTCCGAGCCGTCGTGGCGAGGTGACCCGCCTGCTCCGCCGCCTCGCGAGCGATACCTGCGGCGCTCGACCGGAGCGACTCCGACTGTCCCGCGACCTCGCCCGCCTGATCCATGAAGGCGAGGGCCAGCTTCTTCTTCGATCGCGCGAGTCCGTCCCGTTCGGCAGCCCATTCGCGGGCCGTCCGGAGCGAACCGCGCGTCACCGCCAAGCCGACGAGGAGAAAGACCAGGGCCAGCGCGCCGAGGAGCCACGGAGTCGCGTGGAGGAAGGGCGCGATCGGCGCCGCCGCCCCTCTCCCTCCCGCGAGTTTGAATAGGGCATCGAGACACGTGAAGCTGGCCGCCTCCGCGCCAGCGCTGGCTCGGTTCGCCAGGGTGGCATCGGCCCCACCGCTGTCGGCGAAGAGTCGAAGCCCTGTGCGATAGCGTTGCCCCATCTCGTCGTGTGCGCGGAGCAGAGCCGCCGCCCCGTCGCGGAGCGCCGGATGCTCCTCGCCCAGGTGGGTCGCGCCTTCGCGCACCGCCTTCTCCTCCTGGAAGAACGCATCGCGATGCCGCACGAACGCGGTTCGATCCGCGCCGCCGAGAAGGATCTCCTTCCACTCGGCGCTCTGGGCCACGAGGTGTCGTTCGATCTGTTGGAGCGCGGCACCTCGCGAGGCGGCCTCGGCCCACTCCGCCTCGGCTCGCCGCGCGTTCGCCGCGTTCACTCGGTCGAGGTGCAGGCAGAATCCTGCCCCGGCCAAGATGCCGAGAGATCCGATGAACACCAGCGCGCGAAGCCGCGAGTGGCGCGAGACATCGTAGTCTCTGCTCGCACTCGGCGCGCTGGTCTCTCGATCGTGCCCTCGCATCGCCGCCATCACATCGAGAGCGCGAGTTGGAGGTAACCCCACTCGAGGTCTTTGCCCCCGCCGGTCTGGCGTACGAAGTCTCCCTTCCAGAAGCGCGACCAGCCGCCGCTCAGTCCGACGCGCGGACGAAGGTCCCACTTGAAGCCGAGGTCCATCTCGGTCCCGAGGTCGGTGCCCGCGCTGCCGTCGCTGGAGCGTCGGAGGATGTTGCCCGAGTCGTCGACCCACACGTCGCGCGCTTCGTTCAGTCGGAAGCGGTGGACCTCGATGCTGCCGCTCGCGCCGCGTGCTGGCTGGGCGCCGAGCACGAGGTTGAGGTCACGAACGTTGGCACAGCCGACCACGTCGAGCTGACCGAGGTAGCCATGACCACTCCAGTAGACCGGGTCGTAGCGTTGGCTCTTCTTGTCCCGCGGACTCGAGTCACCGGAGGCGGTGAGCCACTCGAGCTGCAGCCGTGGCTTCCATCGGCTCGGGATCTCGTACGCGCCGCGCGCGGCTCCGAACCAGGCGTGGACGTCCTCCGCGGCGCGTCGCCCCTGCTGGGTGGCCGCCTCGAGTCGAAAATCGAACCGGCCGGGCGTCGTGCGGAGGCGCAGCCCGGTCGTGCCGTCGTGCAGCCTTCCGGTCGTGCCGCTGGTCGAGATCGCGGTGGCATCGCCGAAGGAGCGGAGGAAGAGGTATGCCTCGACCTCAGCGCCGGCGCGCGGCTTCCACTGCGTGTTGGTTCCGGCGAGCACTCGATCTCCGCCGGTCAGGCGCCCCTCGTTCACCCAAGCGACCAGCGCGTCGGCCTGCCAACGCGGCGGCGCGAAGCGCAGGCGCAATCCGTCCCACGCTCGCCCGCTGTTGCTCCACTCTGAGCCGCCGACCACTCGACCGTCGCCGTACTGGAAGATCTGTCGACCGGCGCGGAGAGTGAGCGCGCTCGGTCCCAAGCTGTCGAGGTCAGCGTAGGCCTGGAAGAGATCGACGTTTGCGATCATGCCCCCGGGCGAGCCCTCGGCGCCCATGAGCCGCGCGTCTTGCAAGGTGATGTTGCCGCGCACTCCGGGCGCGAGTCGGAGGCTGGCTCCGATCCGCGTGCGCATCAGCGACTGGTCGCCGCTCTCGGAGAGCCGCTGAGTCGCCGGGCGCTTGAAGGTGCCGGGCAAGCGGTAGTCGAGCACCGAACGCGCCTCGTAACGAAAGCGCATCGATGCTTCCCACGAGATGGGCGAGGTCGGGCCACTCGCGCGCGCCGGGGTCGTGCTCGACGCGGATGACTTGGGCGCCGAAGGAGCCGCCGACGAGGGCGGATTCCGCATGGCCGGCTTCGCCTCGGGCGACACGTCGGGGAGCGGAGGTGCCGTGTCCGCGGCCGGCGTCGGACGCGGCGCGCTCATCGTGGGCGGAGTCGAGTGCATCGCGGGGGCGCTACCCTCTTCCCAGCGTCGCGCGAGCTCGCGCACTTCTCCGCCAGAGAGCGAGTAGAGCGCTTCCACCACCATGAGCTGATGGGACGCGAGCTTCTCTCGAAGCACCGCGCTCGAGGCCAAGAGCGCGCTCGCGCTCTGCGCCACGTTGGCGTCGATCGCTCGCGCAAGTGCATCGTTCGGAGACGCCGACGTCCGCGCACTCGCGATCGCGGGTTCGAGCCGTGCGACCAATTCGGCCAGTGCGGGGGTCGGCATCGGTTCGCCGCTCAACGCCGCGGTCACCGCGCCGCACTTCTCGTGCCCCAGCACCACAATCAATCGCGCGCCTAGATGATCGACCGCGTACTCGATCGAGGCGACCGCCATCGCATCGACCGCTTCGCCCGCGGTGCGCACCACGAAGAGATCGCCGAGTGATTGATCGAAGACCAACTCGGGCGGAACCCGGCTGTCGCTGCAGGCGAGCACGATGGCTCGCGGACTCTGCGCGCGGGTCAACTCGCCACGAAGGGCGGTGAGGTCGCGTGAGGTCGGGGTTCCGAGCACGAAGCGCGCATTGCCGGTGAGAAGCTCAGCCCACACCGCCGCCGGCGGTGTCGCCGGAGCTGCGGGCGACATCGCGGCGGAAGCTGCCGGCACCGGCGGCGCGTTCTCGGGCGAGTCTTCACCGTCGGGCTTCGCCGTCGTTGCCTCCACGTGAGCGCGCAGAGGCTTGTGGCCGCTGCCGCCGGTGCGTGCGCGGGCTCGATCGCGCGCGGTGCGGGAGTGCGTAGCTCGAACTCCTCGGCGCCGGCGCGCGCCAAGGGCAGCGTCGCCGCCAGGGCGACCCACAGCAGGAACCTCATGTTCGCCTCCAGAGCCGGGGGAGGGACGCCCGCGTCCGGGACGCGTCGCCGCGTCGGACGCGGGCGCGACGACTAGAACTCCTCGAACTCGCCGTCGAGCTCGCTCGCCGGCTGGCCGTTCACGACCGCGAGCGCCGCGTTCCGCGCCGACGATCGCGTCGCCTTGGGACGAGGCTTGGAGACGCTCGTCATCGGCCGCGGCGTGGAGACGACGGAGAGGCGCGGACGCTCCGTGGTCATGGTGCCGCGGCGCGTTCCCTCATCCAGCTTGAAGCGGAGCACCAGTGTCTGGAGCTGCTTCCCCTTGGAGCTCAGCGTTTCGGCGGTGGCGGAGAGTTCCTCGGTCTGCGAAGCATTCGATTGCGTCACGGTGTCCATCTGGGTGACCGCGGTGTTGACCTGATCGATCCCGACCGACTGCTCGCGCGAGGCGGCCGCGATCTCCTGCACGATGTCGGTCACCCGCTTGACCGAGGTCACGATCTCGTTCAGCGTCTGGCCTGAGGTGTTGACCAGCTCCGCGCCGCTCTCCACCTTCTTGACCGAGTCCTGGATCAACGCCTTGATCTCCTTGGCCGCGCCCGCGCTGCGTTGCGCGAGGTTCCTCACCTCGGCCGCGACCACCGCGAAGCCGCGTCCCTGCTCACCGGCCCGCGCCGCCTCGACCGCCGCGTTCAAGGCGAGAAGGTTCGTCTGGAAGGCGATCTCGTCGATCGTGGTGATGATGTCGGCGATCTGCTTCGAGGAGTCGTTGATCTGGGCCATGGCCGCGACCGCGTCGCCGACCACGCGACCGCCCTTCTCCGCGACGTCGCGCGCGCCGCTCGCCAGCTGGTTCGCCTGCTGCGCGCTGTCCGCGTTCTGCTTCACCGTGCTCGTGATCTCCTCGAGGCTCGAGGCGGTCTCCTCGAGGCTCGATGCCTGCTCCTGCGCGCCTGAGGAGATGGACTGCGAGGCGGCGGCCAGCTGATCGGCGGCGGAAGCCACCGAGTCGGCGGTGTCACGCACCTCGGTCAGCGCCGAGCGCATCGCGTCGACGCTCGAGTTCATCGCGACAGCGAGCCGGCCCACCTCATCCTGCGTGTCGAGGTCGAGACGTTGGGTGAAGTCGCCGCCGGCGACCGACTCCATCAGACGAACGCCCTGCGCAAGCGGATCGACGATGAGCCGGGCGATCATCCAGCCGAGCAGCACCGACATGGCGGCACCGAGCAGGATCAATCCGATGACCAGGGTGCGCGCCTGCTTGTAGGTCGCCGTCGCCTCCGCCATGGCTTGCTTGCCTCGATCGGCCTTCATCTGGAGGAGCTGGTCGAAGTTCTCGCGGACCGCGGTGGCGTTCTTCGCATTGTCGCGGAAGAGCGAGAGCGCTGCCTGCTCCTGACCGCTGGCTTCGAGTCGAAGCGCCTGGGCGTTTTGCGTTTCCCAGTTGCTGAGGCCGGCGCGAAGCTCGCGAAGCGTGGCCTTGCCTTGCTCGGTGACCAGGCTCGCCTCCACCCGATCGAGGTCGGCGTGGGTCTCTTCCTCCAGGTTCTTCACCTTGTCGAGGTAGCCGGCTCGATCGGTCGCGTCGGCCGCGACCAGGGCGCTCAGAGAGTTGATGCGGGTGCGAAGGAAGGAAGCCTCCGCCTCGCCCATCGCGGTCGATCCGAGCAGGTCGCGCGTGTACATCGTCTCGACCAGGCCGTCCAGGGTCGAGAGTTCACGCACGCCGATATAGCCGACGACGGCGGTGATGATGGCGGCGGCGGAGAAGCCAAGCAGCAGCTTGGTCTGCGTGTTTCGATTTCGGAACCAGCGCATGGGTCGTGCTCCTCTATTGGCTCAACCGTTGACCAAGGCGCCGCCCGAGGCCGGGAGTACCGGCGGCCCTCGCTAGGACAGCCGTGTTAGACGGCGACTTCTTCCAAGTTCGCGACCTTCTCGATGTCGAGGAGCAGCACCAGCCGCTCTCCCATCTTGGCGAGTCCGGTCATGAACGCGGTCTCGACGCCCACTCCGAGCGGCGGAGGCGGATCGACATCCTCCTCGCCGACGTTGAGCACGTCCGAGACGGCGTCCACCACCAGGCCGACCACGCGTCGGCCGAGGTTCACCACGATGATCACGGTGAACTTGGTGTACGCCTCCTCGGTCATGCCGAAGCGGGCGCGCAGATCGATCACCGGCACGATGGTCCCGCGCAGATTGATCACGCCGCGCACGTAGGGGGGTGCGCTCGGGATCGGCGTGATCGCGGAGTACCCCTTGATCTCTTGCACCTTCAGAATCTCGATCCCGTACTCTTCGGACCCGATGGTGAAGGTGAGGTACTGCTCACCTCCCACCGCCTGGCCCGCCACTTGTTCACTCATCGAGCACCTCCCGCGTGCGCCCTCGGGGGACTCACGCTGCGATCGGCGTCCCCTTGTTCGTCCCGCGCTCCGACTGACGCACGAGCGAGGCCCGCGCCAACTCGGGCGCATCCAGGATCAGGGCCACGCGGCCGTCTCCCAGGATCGTCGCGCCCATCACACCCTCGATGCGGCGGTACTGCTGCTCGAGGCTCTTCACCACGAACTGCGATTGGCCCATGAGCTCGTCGACGAGCAGGCCGATGTTCACCCCTTCGCCCGCGACCACCAGCACCAGGCCTCGCTCCGCGTCGGTCTCCGCGCCCTCGATGTCGAAGAGCTGGTGGAGCCGCAGGAGCGGGAGCGGTTCGCCCCGCACCAGCACGAGCTCGCCCTGTCCCATCACGCGCTTGAGCTCGGTGGGGCGCGGGCGGAACGACTCGCGAATCGCAAGGAGCGGCATGATGAAGGTCTGCGCGCCGACGCGAAGCGCGAGGCCGTCCAAGATCGCCAGGGTGAGCGGGAGGCGAATCCGAATGGTGGTCCCGCGACCGGACCGGCTCTCGATGCCGATGCTGCCGTTCAACGCTTCGACGTTCTGGCGCACCACGTCTAGGCCGACGCCGCGCCCGGAGACATCGCTGATCTGCTCGGCGGTGGAGAAGCCGGGCGCGAGGATGAGCGCGTGCAGCTGTTCCTCCGTCGGCGCTTCGTCCTCGCGCAGAAGTCCTCGTTCGATCGCCTTGGCCCGAATGCGCGCGGTGTCGAGGCCGCGCCCGTCGTCCGACACCTCGACCACGACGTTTCCACCTTCGTGGTACGCCGCCAGCTTGAGGTGGCCTTCGACCGGCTTGCCGGCGGCGACGCGCGCGTCGGGCGGTTCGATCCCGTGGTCGATTGCGTTCCGCACCAGGTGGAGGATCGGGTCGCCCAGCTTCTCGATCACGCCCTTGTCGAGCTCGGTGTCCTCGCCGAGCACCTCGAGCGCCACCGCGCGGCCGCAGTGTTCGGCGAGATCCCGCACCAAGCGAGGGAAGCGATTGAAGACCATCGCCACCGGCAGCATGCGCACCGCCAAGACCCTCGCTTGCAGATCCTGCGTGTTGCGCGCCATCGCCGCGATCGCCGCGCTCAGTTCACCCAAGCGCTTCGGGGTGAAGCCCTCGATGATCTCGCTCACCATCGCCTGCGAGATGACCAGTTCACCGACCAGGTTGATCAGCTCATCCACCTTCTCGGTGGCCACGCGGATCGAGGTGTCACCGCCGGCGCGCCGTTCGAACGCGGGGGGCGCGTCGCCCGCGCTGCGCTCGACCTGCGGTTCAACCGTGAGCACGCAGAGATCCTCGACGAAGGTGAAGACCTCGCGGATGGCGGCCTCGCCTTGATCGGTGGCGAGCGTGAGGGTCCAGGCGAGGTAGCACGATTCAGGATCGAGCGCGCCGACGTCCGGGAGTTCGCTCGCATCCATCTCGAGATCGCTGACCGCGCCGAGCCCCTGAAGGTCGCGGAGGAGCAGCAGCGGATCCATGCCGGTGCGGAAGAGGTCGCGCGCGGGGCGGAACGCGATCCGGAAGCGCCGCATCGCCCCCTTGCTCACGTTCACCGCCGCGGTCGTGGTGGCCGCCGCTTCCCCCGCCCGCGCTACCGTCGTGGGCGCGCCGCCGGCCAGCACCGCCTCCAGTTCCTGCCGAACCGCTTCGGTGCTGGAGGGCGCATCGCCCCCCTCCTGCGCCGCGCGCACCAGTCCACCCAGCACATCAAAGGCTCGAAGAAGCAGGGAGACGAGCGGTGCCGTCGGTTGGAGCTGTCCTTGTCGCAGGCGGTCGAGCACCGACTCGAAGTGATGAGTAAAGTCAGCAATCGCGGTCAGTCCGAAACTGCCGCTCGCTCCCTTGATCGAGTGCACGCAACGGAAGATCTCATTCAGCAGTTCGGGTTCGCCGCCGGCGCGCTCCAGTTCGATCAGGCCGCGCTCCACCGTGGCGAGATGCTCCGCCGCCTCTTCGAAGAACGCGGCGCGAAAACGGCTGACGTCGATGCGCATGGAGTTCTCCGGTCCTCAGCGGACCACCTTGCCGACCACCTGGAGCAGCTTCTCCGGATCGAAGGGCTTGACCAGCCAACCGGTCGCGCCGGCGGCCTTGCCCTCCAGCTTGCGGGCTTCCTGCGATTCGGTGGTGAGCATGAGAATCGGGGTGAATCGACAGGTCGGCAGCTCGCGTGCTCGACGGATGAAGGTGATCCCATCCATCACCGGCATGTTGAGGTCGGTGATGATGAGGTCGACCTTGCCCGCGCCGCGCAGCGCATCGAGCGCCTGCTGGCCGTCGGCTCCTTCCAGGATCTGAAAGCCGGCCTCGCCGAGGGTGAAGGTCACCATCTGCCGCATCGAGGCGGAGTCGTCGACCACGAGCGCGGTGCGGTTCATGAGCGCTCCTCTTCACCGGTTGCGATGAGGCGCGCGACCCCTGCCCGCGTGAGCGCGGCGCGCACCTCCGGGGAGACCTCCTCCAGGCAAAGCGATCCGCCGCCGCGCAGCAGCGCGCGTTCCAGCGCGATCAGAAGCTGAACGGCCGAGGCGTCGACCTCGCTGACCGCGCCGCAGCGCAGGCGAAGAGCCGAGTCCTTCTCGGCCAGCGGGATGAGCGCGCGCTGCAACTCCAACGCGCTCGCGACGTCCAACACGCCCGACAGCGGAAAGTCCAAGCGTCGGCCAGATGCCGATGATCGAGTCATGGGGCATTCCCTCGCGAGATCGACGCGTGCCGGGGAGGCGCGATGCGGAAGGCAAGGTTGAATGGTCCGTCGATCCGTGGAGTGGATCGTTTGCGCGGGAGAACATCTTGAGCGAGCTGGGCCTCGCCTTCGTTCGATCCTCTAATGGATCGTGGGGACCGCACTGATAGTGCGAGTCCCTCGGGCTCACCGCCTCGACGCGAGCCTGAGAATCGCTTCCGCGATCGAGGGCAGGGGAAGGACCTCCTCCGCAGCCCCCAACTGAATCGCCTCCTTCGGCATGCCGAAGACGACCGAGGTCGCCTCGTCTTGCGCCAGGGTCCTAGCGCCCGCTCGCCGCATCGCGAGCAGGCCGCGCGCTCCATCGGCGCCCATCCCTGTTAGAAGTGCGCCGACCGCGTTCGATCCGGCGAAGCGCGCGCACGAGTCGAAGAGCACATCGACGGAGGGGCGATGGCGATTGACCGGCGGGGTCTGTTGCACGCTCACCTGGTAGGTCGCGCCGCTCCGAGTCAGCTCCATCTGCCAGTTGCCGGGCGCGAGCAGCACGTGGCCCGGCAGCACGCGATCGCCGTCGGCCGCCTCGCGCACTCGCACGCGGCAAAGCGAGTCGAGCCGCTCGGCGAAGGAGGTGGTGAAGCGCTCCGGCATGTGCTGCACCACGAGGATCCCGGGGGCATTGGCGGGCAGTGCGGCCAACACCTCGCGCAGAGCCTCGGTCCCGCCGGTCGAAGCACCGAGCGCGATGACCACCTCCGTGCTTCTGAGCATGGCGCTGGTCGCGACCGAGGGGGTGGGGCTGGTCGCCCTCCGCGCCGGTCGATTCACGTGCGCGTGCGCCGCCGCCTTCACCTTGGCGTAGAGTTCCTCCGCCAGCTCGACCGTGCCGGTTCTAACGTCGAGCCTCGGCTTGGTCACGAAGTCGACCGCGCCCAGCTCGAGCGCGCGAAGGGTCGTGGCACATCCTGCCTCGGTCAGCGAACTGACCATCAGAACCGGCATGGGACGCAGCTGAATCAGCCGCTGGAGGAAGCTCAGCCCGTCCATCCGCGGCATCTCGACGTCGAGCGTGATGAGGTCGGGCGAGAGCTGCTTAATCTTCTCCCAGGCCACGTACGGATCGGGCGCGGACCCGACGACCTCGATTGCCGGATCGGCCGAGAGGATCTCGGTCAAGAGCTGTCGAATGAGCGCCGAGTCGTCCACGATCAAGACGCGAGTCGCCACGGTTCGTCCTCCGCCCCTGCCATCGTCCGCGTGGGTCAGTTTCCTGAGCGAACGACAGAAGTGCTTCCCCGGTTGTCGGGGTTGCCTTACGCTTTCCAGTCCGTTCCGAGCCGGTGGGGGCGTCCGTATGAACGAAACCTTGCTGCGGGACGTCGTGGCCTGTCCCATTTGCAAGGGTGACCTCGCCGCGACCCCCGATCATTTGCGTTGCTCAAAGTGTGCCCTCGACTACCCGGTGGTCGAGGGGGTCGCTTCGCTGATGCCGAGCACCGCGGCGCTGACCATCGATCCCACGCGCCTCGCGATCAAGACGCGCGCGGAGTCGGCCGCGACCCGACGGCGCGACCGTCTGGCCAACATGGGGATCGTGTCCCCCTATCGCGGCTACTACCTGCCCTACCTTCTGCTCGTCGTGTCCCTGGCGACGCGCCTCCATGTGATCACGATCGCGCTCGGCCTCTTCTTCATCGTCGACTGGATCGTGTATCGGGCCCGGCGCGCGCGCGTGCTCCGGGGCTACGAGTCGAATCCGCTCCGCCTCAACACCCTCGCCGACTACGAGGCGGTCGATCGCGCCTTCGAGCAGGGCAACGTCGCGCAACCGACCATGGACGACTGCGCGCGACTCGAGTGGGAGGCATCGGGCAAGGAGGTGTCCGAGGCGGAGTGGAAGCCTCAGGTGGCCGAGCGCTACCTCGAGATCCTGGAGGTGTATCGCCGAAGGCCGGTGGGGCGAAAGGTAGTGCTCGACGTCGGGGCCAACGATGGGCAGTCCTGCTACGAGTTCGGGATCGGGCGCGAAGACGACTTCGTCGGCGTGGACGCGAGCGGACTGCTTCTGCGGCAGATGCTGCGTCGATTGCCCGACAAGACCGCGCTTCAAGGGGACGGCGCCTGCTTGCCGCTCAAGGATGGCTCGGTCGACTTTCTCCTCTGCACCGAGACCTTGGAGCACTTGACCGATCCGTGGCAGGCAATGGGTGAGTTCATGCGAGTGCTGCGGCCCGGCGGCTGCCTCATTGTGCAGAGCCCGAACGCGCATCGCGTTCGAAACCTCAACCCGATCGAACTCCTGCTGCTCGGCGCGAGCGTCTTCGTCCCCGCGCTGCTGCAGGCAAAGGTGGTCCACGAGAACACCTGGCACAACGCGGTGACCTTCCACTGGGACTTCTCGCTGCGCGACTACCGCGAGATGGTGGCGGGACGCGGCGGCCGCTTCTTGGAGCTCAGGAGCCGCGACTTCTTTCTCCCGCAGTTTCTGATTCGCGGCAACATGACCCGCTTCCGCGCGAAGGAGCGCTTCTTTCGCGCGATCCCGATCGTGAAGCACCTGGGCGGCGACCTCGTGATGGTGGTCGAGAAGCGAGGGTAGTTCCTTCTCATCCACGCGGGGGTGCATGACGCGCCTGAGACCGATGGAACCGGCAATCGTCCAGGCCAGTTGGAAAGGGCCGCGATCGCCTGTATCAAACGGAAGGGGAGCCCGACTTGATCTGCATGAATCGATTCACTACCTGCCTCGGACTATCGTTTGGCCTGCTCTTGCTCGGCGGTTGCGGCAACTCCGGCGACGTCTCCAAGCCGAAGACCACTGCAACGCCGAGCCTTTCCATCAACGACATCACGGTGAACGAAGGGGGGAGCGGCAACTTCACCGTTTCGCTCTCGCCCGCGTCGATCGACACCGTCGGATTTTCCTGGCGCTTCGCTGGCGGCACCGCGACTGCCGGGGCCGACTTCCAGGGGACGAACGGTTCGACCACGCTCCTTCCCGGCGTCACCAGCGCGACGATTCCGGTGAGCGTGCTGAGCGATGCCACCGACGAGGTCGCGGAGTCCTTCACCGTCACCTTGGAGAACGCGCGGCACGCCAACCTGGGACGCTCGGTCGGCGTGTGTACGATTCCGGGTGCCACCGTTGAGGTCAGCTTTGCCAACGACATCGCCCCGATCGTGCAGGGTCGATGCGCCGTTTCCGGCTGCCACGGGGGCGGCTCGCGTTCCGGCGGGCTGTCGCTCAACTCGGGCAGCTACACCGACGTGCGAAACGCGCGCGGGTCGCACGGTGCCTTCATCGGTGGGAGCCCGATTTCGTCGTCGAGCAGCCTCTTCTACCTGGTCGTTCGCCCCGGTTCGACCTCCGGACTGCCGCGCATGCCGCAGTCGGGCGGTTTCCTTTCTACCGACCAGCAGAATCGGATCAAGGATTGGATCGACCAGGGCGCCAAGAACAACTGAGTCCATCGACGGCGCTCCGCATCCCACGGAGCGCCGTTCTCTTTCCTTCCCGCTCCCGCCGCCTCACATCACTTCACGTGCACAACTCTCGCGACCTGGCTCGATCCACCGGTCTCCGCGCGCACGAGGTACACGCCGCGCGGAAGATCGCCTAGCTGGAGCTGCATCGCGCCCTCCTCGTTTGTCGTAGAGATCCATCGCCGAACTCGCGCACCCGATGCGTCGAAGAGGCTCACGTGAAGAAGTGCGCCCGGATTCGCGGAGAGGCGAAGCGAGAGTAGGTCCCTCACCGGATTCGGCCAGGTCACCAGCGCGAAGCCGGGTCCCTCCACCACCGCGGTCGCTCCCGGCAGAACACGCCGCCACGTGCCGAGTCGATCGGTGCCGGCAAAGAGATAGGACGTGTCGAGCGCCAGCGCTTCGATCGAGGCGGACGCGGGCAGCCCTTCGTTCCAGACGGTCCAGTGGCTGCCGCGGTCGGTCGAGCGGAAGAGGTGGTCGGAGGCCGGTTCGCATCCGGCGAAGAGGTCGTTGCCACGAGCCGCGATCGAGAAGACGCCTGCGCCGGGCGCGGGATCGATACTGCTCCAGCTCAATCCGTGATCAGTTGAGCGAAGCATCCCGGCGAGAAGATCCCCAGTGTACACGTTCGCCCCGTTGGCGGTGAGCGACGTCAGGGTGAGGCCACCCGCCGGAAGGACCAGCGACCAGTTCGCGCCAAAGTTGCTCGAGCGGTAGATGCCGGTGTCGCTGCCGAACCCGGTCGAGACCAACGCGTAGACCATGCCGTCGGCGGAGGCGAGTCGGTGGCACTGAAAGGTGTCGCTGCTCTTGAGCGACCAGCTGCCGCCGTCGTTGGTCGAGAGGAAGATTCCGTCCGTGGTGCCGGCCACGACATTCGCATCGATGGACACGAGGGAAAGCACGGAGAAGATGCCGAGCGGAAGTCCGAGGTTCGCGCGAGTCCAACTCGCACCGTTGGTGGTGGAGCGATACACACCATTGGCGGAGGTGCCGGCGAAGAGTGTGTTCCCGTGAGCGCCGAGGCCAAAGACAAGTTCGCTCGCCAGCTGGTTGTTGTCGCTCTCGCTCGTCGCGGTCCAACTGTCGCCGTGGTCACTCGATCGCCACACGCCGTTGCCCCCGGTCGCGGCGAAGAGATCGCCGCCGCGCACCATCATCTCGCGCAGGTTGCCGCCGGGGGCGAGGCCGGCATTGCTGGTGATCCAGTGGAGTCCGGCATCGGTCGAGCGCAAGAGGCCGCGTGCTTCGCTGCCGGCGACCAACCCTCCTGCGGTCTGGGCGAGCGCGTTGACCGAGACCAGCACGATGTCGTGCGTGGTGAGTGCCAGCTCGCGCCCCCGTCGGTCGAGCGGTAGACGCCGCAGCTCTGAAAGCCGGACGCGCCCGCGTAGAGATCCGGGCCGTCGACGGCGAAGGCGCTGATGCGCGACAGTCCCTGCACTGGGACGTCGAAGGCCTCGAAGCTCTGGCCGCCATCGGTCGAACGGATGACGCGATCGAAGGCGCCGGCGAAGATTCGCTCGCCGTCGGACAGGATCGAGAAGAAATTGAAGAACTCGAGGCCGGGCACCCGGAGACCAGGACGCGGCGTGATCGTCGGAGCGGAACATCCCCTGGCTCGCGGCAGCGAAGACAGTGCCGTCCACCACCGTGAGTCCGTAGACCGATGCTCCGAAGAGGCCGTTGTTCGCGGGAAGCCAGCTGGCGCAGCCATTGGTGGAGCGCGCCGCGCCCGATCCAACCCCGGCGTAGAGAAAGCCGTTGTCGATCGCGAGGGAGAACACGGTCTGGCCTTGCAGGCCCGCTGCGATCCATGACCCGCCGCCGTTGGTCGAGCGAAAGACGCCGCCGTGCGCGCTCGACTGAAACTCCGCACCGGCGAGTACCGCGCCCGGGGTGCGGGCAAAGCAGAGGATCCGCTCGCCCTCGACGCCGAGATTCGCGGCACTCCAGGAGACGCCGTCGTCGTTGGAGCGAAAGACGCCGAGGGCGGCGGTACCGGCGAAGAGCGTCCCCGCATCGCGCGCAGTGCGGTCACACCGATCGGCCCGGGCCCATTGGTTCGAACCCAGCCATCGGCCGCGCGGGCCGACGCAGTGAGTGAGGAGAAGACCGATCCAGAAGAGAGACGCGCCGGCGCGCGAGGAGGGAGCTTCGCATGTGACCTCCAGGCAATGGTGCGGAATCACGGTGCGCGACTCTTGACTCTACGCGCGAGGGCGTGGCGCGCGAAACAAAAGGAGCGCGATCCATCGTGGGATCGCGCTCAGAATCTTGTACAACTGTCGCGTCTCAATGCGACGCGAGTACCGCGAGCTCCCTACCCCTGCAGCGTGCCGTAGTCGTAGATCATGATCGGCTGAATCCCGAGCAGGCGGAGGTACACCGTCAGCTGCCCGCGGTGATGCCAGTGCTCGTCGTAGGCGAAGGTGAGGAACTGCCAGCCCTGGAACTTCTCCCCGTACGCTTCGATCGACTTCGCGAACTGGGCGTCGTTGAGGCCGGAGAAGATTTCGAAGGCCTTCGCGACCTGCGAATCCATGAAGGCGAGGGCCTCGGCCTTCGTCGCGAGCTTCACCTCGGGCGTCATGACCTGCTCCCCCTTCTGCGCGGTGAGCTGGGCATCGACCAGGAAGCCGTAGAGGTGGCCGACCAATTCGGCGACGGTGCGGCACTCGGCCACCGGTCGGAACTGCATCTTGTCCTCGGGGAACTGCTCGACCAACTTGCGGGTCATTCCGAGGACCATCTTGAAGTAGCCGTACATCGGCTCGAGTTGCTGCTTCGTCATCATCGATCTCTCTCCTTCGTGCTTCGATCACCCCATCGCGTCGGGCGCAGTGAAATTCGCCCGGTGGGAAATCGCCTCTACCCCCTCGGTGCAGCGCTCGGGTAGTATAGCCGAACAATTTTTCGGTTCAAGCAGCTCTTCGTAGAGAACTCGATCGGCCGCCCACGATCGAGTAGGGCGGACCCGTGCGCGCATCGGAACGAAAGATCCTGATCCTCCTGAGCGCGGTTCAGTTCGTGAACGTGCTGGACGCGATGATGGTCATGCCGCTTGGCCCCGACTTCGCCAAGGCGCTCGGCATTTCGATGTCGCACCTCGGATGGATCGGCGGCAGTTACACCCTGGCCGGTGCGGTCATGG
Organism: Candidatus Eiseniibacteriota bacterium; assembly: GCA_046327845.1. Taxonomy (GTDB): domain Bacteria; phylum Eisenbacteria; class RBG-16-71-46; order CAIMUX01; family CAIMUX01; genus JADJQY01. The sequence continues at coordinate 44,159 of JAXLXQ010000034.1, forward strand.
GTTTCCTCGGCTCCTTCTTCCTGGATCGATTCGATCGAAGGAGTGCGCTGGCGGTCGCGATGGGCGGACTGGTGGTGGCGACGGCGGCGGGTGGATTCGCGATCAACCTGCCGACCTTGATCGCAGCGCGGATGATGGCCGGCCTCTGCGGCGGACCGGCCGCCTCGCTCACGCTCTCGATCATCGCCGACGTCATTCCGATCGAGCGTCGTGGTCGCGCGATCGGCAGCGTGATGGCCGCCTTCTCGGTTGCCTCGGTGCTCGGCGTGCCGGCCGGGCTCGAACTGGCGCGGCACGGTGGATGGCGAATCCCCTTCTTCGCGGTGGCGGCGCTGGGGTTGACCGTCGCGGTCGGCGCGGCCCTCGCGCTCCCTTCATTGCGCGGACACCTCGGCAGGGCTCGCACCTCGAGTGCCGACGGCTTTCGCTCTCTCTTCAATCGCCGCCTGGTGAACTACTCGCTCGGTGCCATGGCGGTCGGAATGATGAGCGGATTCATCATGATCCCCAACATCGCGGCCTACCTTCAGTACAACGCAGGCTTTCCCCGCGAGAAGCTCGGCAGCCTCTACCTGATGGGCGGGATCGCGAGCTTCGCGGCCATGCGCGGCGCGGGGGTCTTGACCGATCGGTGGAGCGGCACGGGGGTCTCGCTTCTCGGGACCAGCCTCTTTCTCGCGGTGCTGGTCGTTGGGTTTCTCACCGGCGCGCCGCTTCTGCCCGTCACGGTCTGCTTCGTTGCCTTCATGGTCAGCATGACGATGCGCGGCGTTCCACTCTCGGCCCTCTCCACTCGAGTGCCGCGAGAGGACGAGCGGGCGCGCTTCCTCTCGCTGCAATCGTCGATTCAGCACTTGGCCGCGGCGATCGGGTCCTTCCTCTCCTCGCGCATCTTGAGCGAGGGAGAGGGCCATCGACTGATCGGCATCCCGACCCTGACCGGAGTCGCCATGACGTTGGCGGCCTGCTTGCCGCTGCTGCTCTGGCGCGTGGAAAAGGGAGTGCGGGCGATCTGGTTGGCACCTCTCGACGAGAGCGGCATCCAAGGCAACCCGTCGTCCGACTCGCCGCGCGAGGCGCGTGGCGAGGGAAAAACTGATTGGTCGGTGCGGGCGCGGAATGGGTAAACTGCGCGTTCCGCTGAATTCGCGCCACGCTGAACTCCGTCGCCCGCGGCTGGATCGCGGGTTGGCTCGTGAAGCATTGTCTGACTGCGCCGGCGTGGGCCATTCGGGCCCCGCGAGGGATTCCCTCGGGTACATGAGGAGGTTCGTATTTCCGCCGCAAGGGGAGAAGGCATGCTCGCCTTCGATCGACCGCTGACCGTGCCTCGATCGGGGCACGGTGGCTCACATCCGCTCTTCATCGCCGCGCTCCTGTTGGCGGCGCTGTCACCAGGTAACGCGCACGCCGAGGATGCCGCGACCAAGCCGACCTGGGAAGTGAGCCCCGACTCGATGCTCGCCGCCGCGCTCCGGCAGATTGAGGGCGCGCCGCTGACGCTGGATGACGCGATGAAGTCGGCGCTCGCCAACGCCACGGCCGCGAAGAGCGCGGAGGCGCTGGTGCGCGCGGCGCGAGGATCCTATCGCGTGGAGCGCGGTGCCTTCGATCCGTCGCTCTTCGCGAGCTGGGATCGATCGAGCGACGATCGGCTGGGCGCGTCCTTCCTCTCGGGAGCGGACACGCTCAAGAGCGACCTCTCGACCCTGCGCGGAGGGCTCAGCCTGAAGCTGCCGATCGGAACCGACATCACCGCGAGCCTCGATTTGACCAAGACCGAGTCGAACTCGGCGTTGGCGGCGCTGGTGCCGGAGTACGACGCCAGTGGCGCGCTCCGCGTGCGCCAGCCGCTACTCAAGGGATTCGGCCCTTCCTCCTCCGCGCCGCTCCGCGCGGCGAATGAAGAGTATGCCGGGGCGCGCGAGAGCTACCGCGACGCCATCGCCGCCTTGAAGACCGAGGTCGAGACGACCTACTGGGATCTTCGCGCATCGGAACAGGACCTCGGGGTGCTCTACGCCATCCGCGACATGGCGGGCGCGCTGCTCCAGGAGGCGAAGTACCGGAGCGCCGCCGGCCTGGTCGGTCCCAATCAGGTGGCGAATGCACGCGTCTTCCTTGCGCAGCAGGTGCAGGCCGCGATCGATGGCGAGGAGCGATTGGATCAGGTTTCGGATCAGCTCGCGACCCTGATGGGGCGAAGGCCGGACGCAGCCGCGCGCTACAGCGCGGCCAGCGATCCGCCGGCCGACTTCGCGTCGCCGCCGGAGGAGGAGGCTCTCGCCCGCGCGAACGAATCGAGCCCGGAGCTCCAGGCGGCGGAGCGGCGTTTGCGCGCCGCGGAAGTGCGGGCGCGCGGCGCTCGCTGGGACGCGCTCCCCGCGCTCGACCTGACCGGCAGCCTTGGCGGCAATGGCCTCACCGGTCGCGCGCACGACATCGTCTTCGGCGGCGACACCCTTCGCACCACGATCGACGGCGGCGGCAGTGACGCGATCTCGCAGGCGCTGGGCCGCGACTTCCCCTCATGGAGCGTCGGGCTGAGCTTGAGTTTTCCGCTCGGGCTCCGCAGCGAGCGCGGCGATCGCGAACGTGTCGAAGCGGAACGCTCTCGCGCGGAGCAGAGCTACGTGGCCACGCGTCGCTCGTTGGAGGAACGCGTGCGCGCCGCCTGCCGCGAGGTGGCTCACGGGCGGCTTCGTCTGGACGCGGCCCGTGAAGGCGTCGAC
>JAXLXQ010000035.1:0-46705 GCA_046327845.1 Candidatus Eiseniibacteriota bacterium
AGCGTCCAAACGCAGAACGTCGGGGATGCGGAAGATACTGTGCCGTGTGAATACGCCGGCGAAGCCTTTCACGTTGGTTTCAATGCCACGTACCTACTAGAGCTGTTGCGCACCATCGATGCCGAGGAGATCGACCTACAGTTTCAATCGCCGACCTCCGCGGGGATCATCACGCCCGTATCCGATCAGCCTAATCTCGACCTCCTCTGCCTCGTGATGCCATTGAGACTTCCCGGCGCCGACGTGGCCGTCGACGAAGCGCGCGTGACTTCTCGAAATTAGAGCGGAACACGATCGTGGATCACATCTCGCCGTCCGTATTCTCTGTACTTCGTGACCACGGCCTCGAGCGTGGAATCGCGGACTACCGCGTCTTCGCTCTCTGGCCAGAAATTGTAGGTCAGCCGCTCGCGCAGTGGACTCGCCCGCTTCGCGTGGTGGATGACACCTTGTGGATTCATGTTGGAAACAGCACGTTGCTCCACCATCTCGCATATCTCGCCCCGCGGCTCTGCAGCAAGCTTCGCGAGTCTGCACCGGAAACAAGCATTAGACGGGTACGCTTTACCCTAAGGGAACGGGAGTCGTAAGACATGAGTGTGGATGTGAAGCCAACCTACGACTCCAGTAGCATCCAGGTCCTCAAGGGACTCGAGGGTGTTCGCCGACGCCCGAGCATGTATATCGGATCGACGGGAGCTCGTGGACTTCACCACCTGATCTACGAAGTCGTCGACAACGCGATCGACGAGGCCTTGGCCGGCTACTGCGATCACATCGTCGTCACTCTCCACACGGACCACAGCTGCAGCGTCCTCGACAATGGTCGCGGCATCCCGACTGACATCCACCAGGAGCAGGGCCGCCCAGCGGTGGAGGTGGTCATGACCATGCTTCACGCAGGAGGCAAGTTCGATCACTCGACTTACAAGGTTTCCGGTGGTCTCCACGGAGTGGGCGTCAGCGTTGTGAATGCTTTGTCCGAATGGCTGGAGGTGGAAGTTTCACAGAACGGTAAGGTGCACCACCAGCGCTACGCACGCGGCGAGGTGGCAAAGGACCTCGAAGTTATTGGCGACACCGATCGCACCGGCACGCTCGTAAGATTCCTTCCGGACCCAGAGGTGTTTGAAGAGACCGTTTTCAATTTCGATACCGTTGCTTATCGTCTGCGCGAGCTCGCCTTCCTCAATCGCGGGATACAGATCGACTTGGTTGACGAACGCGATTCAAAGTCGGCGGAGTTTCACTATGAGAATGGGATCGAGGCGTTCGTTACCTGGCTGAATGAGAACAAGCAGCCGCTGCACCGAGAGATCGTCTACATCTCGCGCGAACGCGACACGGTCACCGTCGAAGCCGCGCTGCAATACACCGACGCATTCAACGAATCGATCTTCACCTACGTCAACAACATCAACACGATCGAGGGCGGCACGCACCTGGTCGGCTTCAAGCAAGCATTGACCCGGGCACTCAACAGCTATGGCCAGAAGAACGGCATCCTGAAAAACAGCGCCCTTTCCGGTGAAGACGTGCGTGAAGGCTTGACCGCGGTCCTGAGCACCAAGGTCGTCGACCCGCAGTTCGAAGGCCAAACGAAGACGAAGCTCGGAAACAGTGAGGTCACCGGGATCGTCGCGTCGATCGTTGGCGAATTCCTGAGCGAGTACTTGGACGAGAATCCGTCCATAGCGCGAAAGGTGTTGGAGAAGTGCGTGCTCTCCGCCCGTGCGCGCGAAGCCGCCCGAAAGGCACGCGATCTCGCGCGACGCAAGGGAGCGCTCGAAGGAGGAGGGCTTCCCGGAAAGCTCGCCGATTGCAGCGACACCAACGTCGAGTCGACCGAGCTGTACATCGTTGAGGGAGACTCCGCCGGCGGCAGTGCCAAGCAGGGCCGCGACCGTCACTTTCAGGCGATCTTGCCGATTCGAGGCAAGCTCCTCAACGTGGAGAAGGCGCGCCTGGACAAGGCGCTGGCGAACGAGGAAATCCGAACGATCATCACAGCGGTGGGCACCGGATTCGGTGACGAGGAGTTCGACCTGAGCAAGCTCAGGTACGGCAAGGTCATCATCATGACCGATGCCGATGTCGATGGATCCCACATCCGCACGTTGCTCCTGACCTTTTTCTTCCGCTTCATGAAGCCATTGGTGGAGAACGGACACATCTACATCGCGCAACCGCCGCTCTATCGCGTGAAGAAGGGCAACCACGTCGAGTACGCGTTCGATGACAAGCAGCGCGACGAGATCCTCGCCCGAGTCGGGAAGCAGGGGATCTATCTGCAGCGTTACAAGGGTCTCGGTGAAATGAACCCCGAGCAGCTTTGGGAGACGACGATGGATCCCAAGAATCGCGTGGTTCTGCAGGTTTCAAGCGAGGACGCGGCCGAGGCGGAACGAATCTTCACGGTATTGATGGGTGATCAGGTCGAGCCGCGCCGACAATTCATCGAGGAAAACGCACTGGCCGTGCGCAATCTCGACATCTAGCCCACAGCCCAATCTCGTCGGACAGAGGAACCATGGACGCGTCGAATCAGAAGATCATCCCGGTACGCATCGAAGAGGAGATGAAGTCGAGCTACATCGACTATTCGATGAGCGTGATCGTCTCCCGCGCCCTGCCTGATGTGCGCGACGGGCTCAAGCCGGTACATCGTCGCATTCTGGTCGCGATGAACGACCTGTCGCTTTACCACGATCGACCGTACCGAAAGTCAGCGAAGATCACGGGTGACGTCACTGGCAACTACCACCCGCACGGAACCGTGGCGGTCTACGATGCCCTCGTCCGCCTGGTTCAGGAGTTCTCGCTGCGCCATCCGCTCGTCGACGGGCAGGGGAACTTCGGGTCGGTCGACGGCGATGCGGCCGCGGCTGAACGCTACACCGAGGCGCGCCTCTCACGAATTGCCGAGGAGATCCTCTCCGATCTGGACAAGGAGACGGTCGACTTTCGCCCAAACTACGACGAGAGCCGCGAGGAACCGGTCGTTCTACCCAGCCGCTTCCCGAACCTCATCGTCAACGGCGCCTCGGGCATCGCGGTCGGGATGGCGACCAACATCCCACCGCACAATCTCGGCGAGACGGTCGATGCGCTGGTCCACCTGATCGACAATCCGGACTGCACTGTCTTGGACCTCATGCAGTTCGTGAAGGGTCCGGACTTCCCGACCGCGGGGATCATCCTCGGGACCCGCGGAATTCGCGACTACATGCTCACGGGCCGCGGGCTGATCACCGTGCGAGCACGCGCCGAAATCGACGAGCTCAAGAATGGCAAGGACGCCATCATCGTCACCGAGATTCCCTATCAGGTGAACAAGGCGGCCATGATCGAGCGGATCGCCGAGCTCGTGAAGAGTGGCAGCCTCACCGGCATCTCCGACGTGCGCGACGAGTCGGATCGCAGAGGCATGCGCGTGGTGGTCGAGCTCAAGCGCGAGGCGCAACCGCAGGTCGTGCTCAATCAGCTGTTCAAGCACACGCAGATGCAGACCACGTTCGGCGCCAACATGCTCGCCCTCAACCATGGTCGCCCCCAGACCATGAACTTGAAGCAGATCCTCGAGGCCTTTGTGGAGCACCGTCACGAGGTCATCGTCCGGCGGAGCAAGTACGAGCTGGCCCAGGCGGAGCGGCGCGCGCACATCTTGGAAGGACTGCGCACCGCCCTCGATCACATCGACGCGATCATCACCCTGATCCGCTCGAGCGCGGACGTGGAGACGGCGCGCGCGGGACTGATGACTCAGTTCGGTCTGACGGAGATCCAGGCGAACGCGATCCTCGAGATGCGTCTCCAGCGCCTCACCGGACTCGAGCGGAAGAAGATCGAGGACGAGTACCAGGAAGTCATGGCGCGGATCGCGGATCTCAAGGAAACGCTGGCCAGCCGCGCGAAGGTGCTGGGGATCATCAAATCCGAACTCCTCGAACAGAAGGAGAACCACGCCAACGACCGCCGCACGGAGATCCTGGACAACGAGGATACCGGCAGCTTCGAGATCGAGGACCTGATCCCGGACGAAGACGTGGTAATCACGATCAGCCACTCCGGGTACATCAAGCGAGTTTCGAAGAACAGCTACCGCGCACAGAATCGTGGCGGCAAGGGGCTGACTGCGGCGACGACCAAGGATGAGGACTTCATCGAGCACCTCTTCATCGCGTCGACCCACTCCTATCTGCTGCTCTTCACGGATCACGGGCGCTGCTATTGGCTAAAAGTGCACGAGATCCCGGTGGGAACGAGGCAGGCGCGCGGTCGCTCGATCTTGAACCTCGTGATGGCGAAGAAGGATGAGCGGATCAACGCCTATGTGCCGGTGCGCCGCTTCACCGAGGACCATTTCCTCGTCCTGGTCACGAAGAACGGCACCATCAAGAAGACCACCTTGGCCGCCTTCGGCAACCCGCGCAAGGCAGGCATCATCGCCATCGATCTAGACGATGAGGACACGCTGGTCGATGCCATGCTGACCGACGGCAATCGCGAACTGGTGATCGCGACGCGGAAGGGAAAGGCGATACGCTTCAATGAGCGAACGGTCCGCGCGATGGGCCGCACCGCCGGCGGCGTGCGTGGTGTCTCGCTCGACGGCGCAGACGACTGTGTCGTGGGCATGGTTGTAGTTCGCGACGCTTCGGAGACGCTGCTGGTCGTGACCGAGAACGGGTACGGCAAGCGGAGCGCGCTCGAGGACTATCGCATCACCAACCGCGGAGGCGTTGGCGTCATCACCGTGGTGACCTCCGAACGCAACGGGATGGTGGTTGCGATCAAGGGCGTGACCGATCGCGACGAACTCATGATCATGTCGACCGGGGGACTCGTGATCCGACTGCAGGTCAGCCAGATCTCGGTGCTCGGCCGCGCCACCCAAGGGGTGAAGCTGATCCAGCTCGAGGAAGCGGATCGCGTAGTCGACGTTGCGCATCTCGCAAAGGAGACCCGAGACAACTCGAGCGAGGCATCGAACAGCACCGATGACATCGCCGACACCGGAGACGCGGATGAGCCGCTCGCCGAAGAACCGGAAGACCCTCCCGCGGACGAGCAATCCGAATCGCCACGGGACGAGGAGTAGAGGCGGAGCGACGTTCGGGCCCCCGGCAGCGTCCGAGCAGCGATCAACCACATGCGAACCGCGAGGGACCGAACCAGGCCGGCGACAGAGCGCCCGGTCGACATTCCGGGCTCGGATGGATCCGACCGGCACCGGATCTCCGACTACACGGTTAGGCGCCTCAGCATGTACTTCCGCATGCTCGAGGAGGTCGAGCGTTCGGGGCGACAGGTGATTTCATCCGCCTCGTTGGCGAAGCTGGCCGGGACCAATAGCGCGCAGGTACGGAAGGACCTCTCCTACTTCGGCAACTTCGGCAAGCGCGGCCGCGGTTACTCCGTGCCGGCGCTGCGGGACACGCTTCGCGGCATTCTCGGCCTCAACCGCAGTTGGCGTGTTGCTCTGGTGGGCGCGGGTCATCTCGGCTCCGCGCTCTTCTCCTACAAGGACTTCAACAAGCACGGATTCCACATCGTCGCGATTCTGGACGTCGATCCGGGCAAGACGGGGCGCGACTGGGATGGCGTGCCGATTCAGCCGTTCGAGCAGTGTGAGCGCGTGATTCGGGAGTCGGGAGCCGAGGTCGCGGTGATCGTGACGCCAGCCGAAGCGGCGCAAGGTTGCGTGGATCGACTTGCCACCGCCGGCGTCCGCGGTTTTCTGAACTTCGCTCCGTGTAAGCTCAATGCGCCACGCGGGACCACGGTGCGCAATGTGAACATCACGATTGAACTCGAGGGGTTGTCGTACGCGTTGCAGGGCGCGGGAGAGGAAGCGCGACTCGCTGACTAGGCCGCCCTTTCGAACCCGCAAAGACGAAAAAAAGGAACGGCCCCTCGAATCGTCCGCCACGATTCGAGGGGCCGCGTGCTTTAGTCGACTACCTCGACAACACGACCTTCTGCGTGGCCCTCTCGTGACCCTGCTCGAGACGGAGCCAGTAGACACCATTTGCCAACTCGCGGCCAGCGCCGTCGACCAGAGCAAACCCGCGGTGCGTGGTGCTGCCGATCTGACCCTCGAAGAGGGTTCGGATCAGTCGGCCCGACGCATCCCACAGCGTAAGCGTCGCGGCGCCCGACGCGGGCGATGACCAGGTGAGGTCGACGTATCCCGTGGTCGGAGTCGGAACGGGCACTTCGAGAGCGAGTGCCGCCGGATGTCCACCCGCGGGACCAACCGCGCTCGGGCCGCCACCGGCACACGGGTTCGGATCGCAGACCGTGCGGTCTCCCTGGTAGAAGTCTCCGCAATCGGCTTGCAAGGTGATCTTGCAGACGCCTTGGTCGTTGCAGCACGCCCCGATGATCGCCTCGCAGGGATTGGGATCGCACGTCGTGCCGACGCCGAGGAACGTGTCGCCGCAGGTGCCGAACACCTTGATCTCGCAGGCGGCCACGTCCGCGCAACACGCACCGGTTAGGGAGAGGCACGGGTTCGGATCGCAGCCGGTCCAGTCACCCATGTAGAGGCCACTGCAGCCGTTGGGATCGGTGTTGGTGCATTGGCCCGCGCCATAGCAGCACGCGCCGACCGGAGCACCGCACGGATTTGGATTGCAGAGGACGCCGTCTCCCTGGTAGGTACCGCCGTTCGTGGCGCAGAGGTCGGGGTCTTCGACTTCACATGTCTGGTCGGGGAAACAGCAGGCGCCGAACGACGCGCCGCACAGATTGGGCACGCAGGCCGAGTTGTTTCCGTGATAGGTCCCGCCGTTAGCCGAGCAGTCCGCCGCGGTCAAGGTGACGCACTGCCCCGAGGTGAGGCAGCATGCGCCGGTGATTGGAGCCTGTCCGCAGGTGAAACTCTGGCAGCGGATCATCACGTCGGAGTCGAGCACCTGGTCACCCGCGTCCGCGATCGCGAGCTTGATGTGGTTGATGCCCGGCAGAATCGTGCCGGTCGCGAAGAAGACCTGGGTCAGGCCGTCGAGCTCGGTATTGATCGTGCCGCCCCCATAGTTGAGGTCGTTGTTTCGGAAGCAATCACAGTTCGGCCCGACACCTACATACGGGTTACCGCAGTTCACGTTGTTAATCGACACCGGCGTGCCCGCGTTGCTGCAGCCCACCGGTGCTTGCGCGATGTTGACGCCGTTGAGGAAGAAGCCGAACACGTCATTGAACGGCGAGTTCACCCACTCGTTGTACTCCTCCGATCCGAAGGCGTACTGGAAGACGACGTCCTGCGCGGTGGAGCAGGTGAAATCGAACTCCAGAATCGCCGCGTCGTAGGTGGTGTAGCCAGGGATCAGGGCGTCGAGGTCCGGATCGCCTGGGGTCCCGCTGATCGTCGACGTTGCGTCGCCGGTGTTTGGTCCGGAGAGGGTGCCGATGTCACCCGAGCTCAGGATCACGCCCTGATCGAAGCCAACCACGCTGAGCGCGCCTGTGAAAGTGCCCGCGGCGAGCGGCGCGGCGTTCAGCACCGCGTTCGACACCACCACGTCCGGGCCGAGCAGGCATTGAAGCAATTCCGTCGCGCTTGCGGCCGGAGTCGTCGCATGCAGGGCGCGCCGCGGCGCGACATAGTTCGTCGCTGTCGGGCGTTGGGTCGCCGCGAGCGCGGGCGACGCAAGCAGCATGAACCAGGCAAGGTGCGCGAGCCCTAAGCGACTCGTGCAATGTTCGAACCGTATGACCTTGGTCACGTCCGCCTCCTATGGATCTCCTGAACGAGAGGACTCTGGTCCGCTTGGGCGGGGGCCAGGCAGCCGGCTCCAAGGCACTCGCGAAGCGATGGTTCTCTGCGGCGTGATAAGTGTCGCCGATGGGGCTTAGTTGATACAGGAAATCTCAGCACGCGACGCGATCTCCAGCGCGGTCGAGTTGGAAGGGCGCCGGCGCTCCGGCTCCGTTCGCAGGTAGCCCTGAGGGTTGCCTCGACTTAGCGGGAAGCTCCGGCCGCCCCGCGTCGCGCAGGAAGTCGTGGTCCAGGTAGTTCTCCTGGATGACCCGGGCCATCTCTTCGGCCGTGGCGAAGCGATCGTAGTCGACGCGGATGACCGGGATCGATCGCGAGATCCCGGCAATGAACTCCTCGTACCCCGCGTGCAGCGCCCGAAGGTAGTCGAGGGTGATGCCGCTCTCCATGCCGCGACTGCGCGCGCGGATCCGCTCCATCGACCGCTCCGGCGAGACGTCGAGGTAGACGATCACGTTCGGCCGGCACATCAGATTGCTCATGTTGCGGAAGAGCTCGCGGTAGGTGCGGTAGTCCCGCTCTTCCATCAGGCCGGTCTGCGCGAGCATCTTGGCGAAGACCGAGTCCTCGTATATGGTGCGGTCCTGCACCGCGGAGCGGCCGCGCCAGATGATCTCCTGATGCTGCGCGAAGCGGCGATTGAGCAGGTAGATCTGCGTCGCGAACGAGTAGCGCGCGGTGTCGCGGTAGAAGTCCTCGAGGTACTCGTTGTCCTCGACCGGTTCGTAGTACACGTCGATGCCGAGATGCTGGCCCAGCGACGCGGCGAGAGTCGACTTACCCGCCCCGATCATGCCGGCGATCCCGATGAAGATCCGATCGAACGAGTTCATGCGCTCCTCCGGTGGAGGCGATTCTCCAGGACCGCCCCCGAACGAGAAGGTATCTTGCCCGGCCGGCCGCGCAAAGAAAAGCGCGCGGCGCGCTCGATCGATGCCTAGAAGACCACGGGCACCTCGACCGACCGTGCGTGCCCGCCACCGATCCACAAGACAGACGTGGTTGGGTGCCCAGCGAGGGTCTTCGCGGCAACGGTGCCAAGCCCGACGTAGCAGTCGATCGGGCGCAGCGAGTCATTGACCGAGAAGATCCGCCCATCCGCCGTGTGCACCCGGAAGCGAACCGCCGAGGTCCGATCGGGAGCGCTCACAATCCTCCCCGGCTGGGTCGATGCGTCCGGCGCGATCGGCGCAACGAGGAGGTAGGCCGATTCGGTCGCCCGCGGCTCCGTCGGCCAATCGCGCGGGCTGGGCGCGAACTGCGAGTAGGGGAAGGCCTGGCCGCCGACCCGCGGAGGGTCGAGCCTGACAACCGCGAAGCAGTGCTGGCGAGTTTCGAACGGGACTACCTCGCGGGCGAAGCGAGCGCTGCTATTGCCTCCGAATAGGAACAGCGCGGTGGTTGAATCGCCGCTCGACGCCGTCAGTGATTCCGGAGTGAGGCCTCCGGGATGGTCGTACTCGTCGAGAAGCCGGCCATCGAAGCTCACAAACTGCACCGCCCCTCCATACCAAGGGTAGTCACTCAGACCCAGCATGATGGCTTGGCCAACCGGCTCGGGCCACGGAATCGCCTTGGTCCACTTGCAGGTGAGCTCACCCTTGGCGTTGATCGGGACATTCCACTCGATCGGGTGCGACCAAATCAGCGAGCCGCGCTGAAAGTCGAGCAGGTAGAGGCTCTCGATGTTGGCCTCGTCGCGACCCGCCACTAACACCCCGCGCGACTTTCCCTTCACCACCCACCGGGTAGGAGGATCTCCGTCTGGCGGTTGTTCACCGTTCTTCCTCACACCGTGAGCAAACTGCCGCTCCCACACGACGCGGCCTCGCGCGTCGAGCGCCTGGACCACATTGTCCCCGCGAATCTGTACAAGTTCGACCGGGGGAATCCGCGGCCTCGACACCAGGATTGTGCCGGCGATGACGATCACGATGGCGAAGGCGCCTAGCAGGATCGCTCGCCGCCGATCCCGTCCGCGAAGCGCCCGATCGATCGCGTCACGTACCGCCGCGGCGCTCTCGGGACGGGCGTCACGCGATTCCGCCAGGCAGGCATGCAAGAGTTGGCGCAACGCCCGCGGCATCCTGCGCGCTTCGCCGCGATCCAAGAGGCTCCATCGGATTTCGGTCGTCCACGACCGCCCGTCGCTCGTCGGACGAACCGACAACGCTTGCCTGCCCGTGATGCACTCGAACAGAACGCATCCGAGTGACCACAGGTCGGTGCGAAAGTCGACCACGCCGCCCGAAAGCTGCTCCGGGCTCATGTACCCCAGCGAGCCGATCATCTGGCTCCCCGCGCCGCGGGTCGCGAACTCCAAGGGGTCGACCGCATCCATCTGCCCAAACACGTCCGAGATGCCAAAGTCGAGTAGCTTGACGATTCCGTCAGGCGCGATCATCACGTTCTCGGGTTTGAGATCCCGATGAACCACCCCGGCCTGGTGCGCGTGGGCAAGCGCGCTTGCGATCTGCCGCACGAGCCCGATCGCCTCCCACAGAGGAATCGCACCGCGATCGATTCTGTCGCGCAGGGACTCACCCTCGACCAGCTCCATGATCAGGAGGGGCGTGTCGCCGCTGCTGTCGGTCTCGAAGAGGGTCGCGATGTTCGGGTGCGAGCTCAGACGCCCCTGCAAGCGAGCCTCGCGCTCGAGGCGTCGCATGGAGCGCGCATCGACGGCAAAGTCATCGCCGACGACCTTGAGTGCGACCATGCGCTCGTGCTTTGGGTCGAACGCCTCGAACACGATGCCCATGCCGCCGCGACCGCGGACGCCCCGAACTTCGAATCGCCCGATGCGGTCCGGCATCTCCGGCGCCGCGAGTCGTGCGAGGGTCGCGGGGTCGGAGGACGACAGGAGCGACGCGGCCTCGGCCGCCATCAGCGGATCATGACCGGCAACCTCCGCGAGCAGGGCGGCGCGCTCATCTTCCGGCAGTGAGAGCAGGTTCCGAAGCAGGACCCGAAGCGAGGAGGTACGGCCCGCAGCGTCGTCAGTGAAGCTACCCAAGGCTCAGGACCTGAGCCAGACAGGCGCGCGCGACCGTCAAGTGATCACGGACCGTGCGTTCACTTCGTCCGATCGCGAGCCCGACTTCGCTCTGTGTCAATCCAAGCACGTCCTTCCAGACGATCAGCTGGCGGTAGTACGCCCCGTCGCGATGACGATGCGCCAGCGAGTCCAACGCGCGGTGCACCTCACGCACGGCGTCGGCGCACTGCTCGTGCTCGAAGAGAGCAGACTCACCAAACGAGGGATCGGGCGTGCGCTTGTCCGCACTCCGCGATCGCGCATGGTCCCTCAGGATGCGCCCCATATTGCGCGCGACGATCGCCCGAAAGTGCGCGTCGTCGTTCCACCGCAGATCGCTCGATTCCCGGAGCTTGAGGAAGGTCTCGTTGAGAAGCCCGGTAGGTCGGAGGGTATGGCCCGCGCGTTCATGGCGCATGATCCGCGACGCCACGGCTCGCAGCTCCTCGTACAATCGCGCGAAGGCGTCATCGATGCTCTCGCTCTGCCCGGCGAAGGGTTCCACGCGAGACTCCATCCTCGTTTCTGCTTCAGATTCGGTCGCGGCAAGCGCCGGGAAGACGGACCGCGGCGGCACTTGCTCGAGACCTGGAGTATACCCAGCATGTCGACCAGGGCTCAACCCGGCGCGCGGCACCGGCGTGATTGCAGGGGAAGCAGACGCACTGTGTACCCGAACCGCGCCCATGCGAAAAGGGCGAGGGAACTAGTCCCTCGCCCCTCCGTCATCCGCGCGCGAACCCAGGCCGACTTCTCACGCGGGCGACGATCGCTCATCGCTTGGACGACTACCTCAACATGACCATGCGTCCCCGACGATCGGCCCCTTCGGTGCGGACCTCGTAGAGATAGACACCGCTCGGCAGGCGCACGCCTTCCGCGTTGGTGCCGTCCCAGATGATCTGGTGCCGCCCCGCATCGACCTCGGAGTCGAAGGGCTTGGCCACGACACGGCCCGACACATCGAACACGCGCACCTCGACCGACGCGCGTCGCCCGAGGGTGAACGCGATGGTCGTGCGCGGCGCGAAGGGATTCGGATGGTTCTCTTCGAGCGTGAGCAGCGGCCGCGCGATCGAACCCTCGGCCACGTCGACGGTCGTGCAGGTGCTGAACGACGCGTAGCGCACGGCGGAGCCGCTCAGCCCGAACACCACCAGCGGATCTCCCGTCTCGCGCATGGCCATCGAGAGGAAGGTGATCGCGGGCGTGTCGATGTTGCCGAACTCCCAACCGACGCCGTTGGTCTTGGCGGCGTAGCGCGCGACGTTACCCGAGGCATTCAAGTACGCGATGCGTGGCTGCCCGAAGGCGTCGAGTTCAAGCGAATTGCTCAAGCCCGGGTCTCCCGCGTTGTCGACCAGCTCCTTCGTCCAGCTTCCCGGGGTCCCGGTCGCCAGCCGAAGCGCGTGCGCACCGGTCGTCTCGTCGCGGTAGGCGATCGAGATCACGCTGCCTTGCACTTCGATCGAGGTGTTGGTCCCGGTCGTGCCGGCCGCGTCGACCACCTCGGTGACCCATGAGCCCGACACCTTGCGCGCCAGCTTGAGGTCGCCGTTCGTCTCGTCGTAGTACGCGATGTAGGGATTCCCGAGTTCATCAACCGCCACCGAGCTGTGCTTGCCCACCGAACCACCCGCGTCGACGATCGCGGTCGCCCACGCGCCCGCGTACGGGCGGTAGGCGTACTTCAGATCGAGATTGGTCGCGTCGTAGTAGCTGATGTGCATGCCGAGCGCGGCATCGATCGCCAACGATGGCGATCCACCCACGTCTCCGGTGGCATCGATGGTGGTCGTGCTCCACGCCGCCCCCGTCTTTTCCGAGAACGCGAGGTCGGCCGTCGGGGTCTTGTAGTAGGCGATGTGCGGCTTGCGCCCACCGTCGAATGCCAGCGAAGGAGCCGCGCTGGCGCCGACGCCGGTCGTGACCAGCTCCGGCACCCACGAATGGTTGACCACCTTCGCGTACCGAATCGAGCCTTCGCCCGCGACGTTGTACGCGATCACCGGAACTCCGAGCGAATCGTCCGCCGCGATCGACACGCGTGCCGCGGTGAACGGGGTTGCCTCCTTGCAGAAGCTCCCCACGCCAGGCACGCGCAGCGAGTAGCTCGCGTTGAGCACCAGCGGATCGGCCGGATCGCCGGTCGAGAGCTGGATGTCGCCTTGCCCGAGCGTGCCCGGCAATACCCCCGTGCTCCAGCTGATCGTGAAGATCGGACCGGTGTACCCCGCGGGCGGCAGCACCAGGTTGAGCGCGAGGAAGGCGGGCGCGAAGTCGATCGTGAAGAGGTCGGTTTCGGGCGAGAGCACGAAGCCTAAGTTCGCGTCGATCGGCAGCGCGACGCCGGTGCTGTTGGTGATGGTGCCGTCGAAGGTCGTGGTCGCGCCCGGCGCCGCGGTCTTGTTCGGCGAGTTGAGCGTCAGGCTCCAGTTCGTCGCGTAAGCCGGCGCGGCCGCCAGGAGCAACGCGAGCACCAAGAGGACGATCTTACGCATGGATGATTCCTCCCGAGAGTTGGGCCGCGTCATTGGGTGCGCTCCATTCCGGTCACGGTGCCGCAGAACCATGGCCCTGTTGGAGGAGGATTGAGTGGGCAGTACCAGCAGCAGGTCTGCGCACTGGTCAGGGTCGAACCCGAGATGGTACCCGAGAGCAGCCAGCCGCAGTCGGAGCTGAAGCCGAGCTGCAGTTGATCACCCGTGCAGTTTCCCGCCACGCCGAAGAGGTCGCTCGAGCCGACGAACTGGATGTAGGCCACGATGTCGTAGCCGGCCGGGGTGGGTCGCTCGAAGATCGCGTAGACCTGGTTGGTCACGTCGTAGCAGAGCGGATCGCCGCTCGGCACGTAGAAGCTGCCCACCCAGGTTTCTTGCGCCGCGTAGAAGGACTTCGTCGCGATCGCGTTTTCCTCGTTTCCGATCTTGCCCTTGAAGACGAGCGTGAAGGCGTAGCCGCCATCGCACAGCATCTCGGGATACTTGGCGGTGAAAGAGGCGCCGGGCGAGAGGCTGGAGTAGGCGCTCGTGTCGAACTGCGTCTGCTTCGTCCGGTTGCCGTTCACGTCGTCGTAGTACAGCTCCCAGGTGCCAGCCCCGAACGCCTCGTTCGAGTCGTTCCGGATCTCGATCGTGTTCTTCTTCTCGGTCGCGTCCCACCCGGTGGCGGGATTGTTCAGGCCGATCTTGCCGCGGAAGAAGTAGTTGATGAGGCCTACGGAGTAGCCGAGGGTGCGCGGAATCAGCACCTGGGCATGAGCCTCGTAGGTCGTGTTGTCGAAGCCGATCTCGTTGCTGTTGTTGAGGGCGAAGAGGCTAGGGACGGTGAAGACCACCTGGCCCGCGCCGTTCCGCACCGTGAGGTCGACGTAGTGGGTCGCGTTCGGCACGTCGGTTCCCTCGCGCTGCACCCACACGTAGTTCGTCGTGTTGGCGTAGAAGCTCGCGAGGTTGGTGTTGCGGATGTGCGGGTGCGGGAAGATGTGGGCAGCCGCGGTCGAGCGGTTGTCCGCCGAGTCGGTCAGGAGCACTCGCAACGGGCCGGCGCCGGTGCGCGGAAGCACCGCGAGCCGCGTGTTCCCGAACATCGTATCGTCGGTGATGAAGTAGGCATTGGAGAACTCGGCCAACCCCGGCGTGCTGCCGAAGACGGTGAAGTTCGCCTGGCCCGTGTACTGCTCCGTGTCCCAGAAGCCGGCGAACTCGGGCGGCACGTCGCCGAACGGACTGGTGCCGCCGGAGAAGCTCGGCGCGCCGAAGGTGGGTAGTCCCTGGATCGCTCCGGGCGTGCCGTAGTGCGCGAGGCAGTACGCCTCGTACTCCGCGCCGACGCGGTGCGCGTCATTGCGGGTGTGTTGCGGCTGTCCAAGATCCTCCAGTAGGTGCACCGGATGGCCGAGGCGGAAGAAGGTCGTGGCCAGCTCGGTCAGTCGCTGGCTCTTCGATGGCTTGGTCACGGAGTTGTAGAACGAGTCGCGCGCGCGAACCCAGCTCTCGTTGTTGCCGCCTGCGTTGTACGCCCATTGCAGTGAGTTCGTGCCCGAGACCAGATCGCTCAGCCCCTGGTTGTTGATCGGGTTGTAGAAGTGATTGAAGGGGCGGGTGTAGGTCTGTTCGTCTTCGTCCTCGGCGCCGTCTTCGATGCGCGCGGCCGGCGTGCCCTGCGAGGTCGAGGTCAGGATGCCGTTCTGCAGCATCATCTCGTTCTTCAAGTAGGCATCGGCCACGCAATCGTTGCGGCGAATCGCCACGTTGGTGATCGCGCGGTGCGTGCCGACCTCATAGAGCGGTTGATCACCGCCCGGAGCGTTGCCTTCTTCCACCGGCGGCAGCGGGCGATCGGGAATGTCGAGCACCGGCGGGTTGATCGTGAGCTTCGCGCGATCGGCGGACTGCGCCACCTGCACGCCAAGCGAAGTTAGGGCGGGGGAGATCAGAATCAGCGAAGCAGCGATCGCGGATGGTCGCGCGATCCCACTCCACGTCAACCGATCGACGACGCCGCGAGGACGGAGCATGGGGACCTCCTGCGGTTCGAGCGTGATCGTACGTGTGGATCGAAGCGGGCAGTTAAGCCCCAGTCCTGCGCGCGCCGCGATCCGAAAGGTGCGGAGGATGCTACGACCGCTCCGATGGCGCCGTCAATCTCACTTAAGCGGAGGTGATCATTTTCATCGTTTCACATGAGCAGGCGATCAAACGTTGGTCGGCGGACGTCGGGGCGGCGCGGCTAGCGCCAGTCGCCGCTCACCTGAAAGGCGGCCCAATAGAAGGGGTGAGTGCTCTCTCCCGCCTCCCGGCGCGACGCGAGGATGCGTTGATCGGCCAGCGCGACGGCGTGCATCGCGCTCTGGGCCTCGCCGTAGCGGACGCGGTAGAGCTCGGTCATCCAACGCGCGGTAGCCGCGTCGTCGATCGACCAAAGGCTCATGACGATCGTCCGAACCCCGGCGATCAGGAACGAACGCCGCAGGCCCAGCACGCCTTCGCCGGCGCGTGGTTCGCCCAGACCGGTGTCGCACGCGGAGAGCACGGCCCACTGCACCGAACGCAGGTCGAGCGTCGCGATCTCATCCGCGGTCAGAATGCCGTCGTCTCCCGAAGGCGTTCCACCGTCGCCGGCGTTGATCGCGCGGTTGGCGCCCGCGAGCACGAGCCCGGCGAGGCGCAGCTCCGGTCGGCCGAGGGAATCGACGGGCGCTGTATCCGCGACGACGCCGCCCAAGCCTCGCGTGTTCGCGTCCTCGTTGCAGTCGCCGGCGAGGAAGAAGCCGTGCGTCGCCAGGTGGAGCACCGATGACCGCGGCGCGTCGGCCTTGAACGCCGCTTCGCTTGCCGCCGCGTCGCGCAGCACTCGCACCGACGCAGCGCCGGCACGCGAACGATGCGCGCCCATGCGATCCGCGCTCGCGCGCCAGATGTCGGCGGCCTGCTTCGCCTCGTCGTTGGTGCGCGGCAGGCGCCGCCAGTGCAGGTCTCGGAACTCCGGGCACCGCGTCGCCGACCCTCGCGCCGCGGCGGCCGCACCGAGTGCCGCGCCCGCAGCGGTCGCGGTGGGCTTCGCGGAGGCGTCGGCGCTCTCCGGCCTCGCGTCATAGTCAGGATCGGCAAACGCGAGGAAGCCTTCGCCCGCGTCGTCCTCGAGCGCGCGCGGCACCAGCTCGCGCTCCGCGTTCAAGGTCTGGAAGTCGAAGCCGTCGTCCACCGTGTACTCGCCGTGCGCGCCCGGCATGGCTGCGAAGCTCACACCGTGAATCGATCCATCCGCGACGACGAACACGCGGTGCGCGTCGCCCAGCAGCGCACGCACCGGCTCCCAGACTCGGATCGAAAGTCGCGCCGCGGCCGCGCGCGTCTTCTCCTCGTCTCCTTCGCGTGGCGCGTGGCCGGCGGCGCCCCGCCAAGCAGCCACCAACTCGTCGATCTCATCGGCCGATCCGAGCGGGACCGCGTGGGGTTCGCCGTCCCGAGCCGAGAGAACGAAGACGAGATAGCCCGGCGCCGCCGCGCCGGTCCCGCAGGGCGCGGGCCCATCGGCACCGTTCAGATTCATCTGCCCGTAGCGTACGTACGCGACCAGGGCGGCCGAGTCCGGAAGCGCAGAGCGGATCTCGTCGAGCGAGAGTCGCTCGCGCGAGAACTCCTCACGCAGATAGGCGCTGCGCAAGAGGAGCGCATCCTCGCTCTCCGCACGCTCCACCCGCGCACTGTCCAACGCCGCGCGATACTCCTCGATCGAATCGCCGGGACCTTCGAGTTGCAGCCGCGCCATCCGCTCCACCGCGCGCGCGAGGCGCCGCCGCTCCGGCTCCGCCGAGGGATCGGACCAACCGGCGACGCGCTGGCGCTGCGCCATCTCTTCGAGGAGGAGGCCGCGAGATCGCGCGAGCGCGTCCCACGCCGAGGAGGCGAGTGCGCTTCCTCCCGTCGCCGCCGTGAGCGAGAGCAGGAGATCGAGCCCCGATTCACGGGTGCGCTGAAAGTCGAGCGCCAGGTCCTCCGGCAACAGGCGCGCGTTCCAGAAGAGGCGCTCGCGCCCCCGCCGCTCCACTTCGAGCGCGAGTTGCGCCGCCTCGTCGGTGCGCCCCATCGCGGCGAGGGTCACGGCGCGCTCGTGCTCGTACTGCACCGCCTGAAAGTGATCCTCGCCCAACTGCTCGACGATCATTTGCCGCGCGCGTTCGAGCGCGACGAGGGCGGAGTCGCACTGGCCCATCTCGCGCAGCAGAGAAGCGCGGACCTCGAGCATCGCGGCGTGGTCGGGATGGCCGCGGAGCGGTCCGGTCTCCGCGATTGCCACCCCCCGCGCGGTGTAATCGAGCGCGCGCGGAAGTTCGCCCAGGTCTCGGGACAACTCCGCCAGACGAAGAAGCACCAGCGCGACCTCGGGGTGGGTCGGCCCCAATCGAGCTTCGTACGAGGTGAGCGCCTTCTGGTAGTAGGTCGCGGCCCGCGCGCGATCACCGAGCTCTTCAGTCAGGATCGCCATGCTGCGATAGCTCTGCGCGAGATCCGGATGATCGGGCGGCAGCGCCTTCTCTCGGATGCGAAGTCCGCGCTCGACGTAGGGGAGTGCCTCCTTGAGCGAGCCCAGCTCGTAGAGCACGCCGGCGAGGTTGTTGCAGTAGTTCGCGACCAGCAGGTGCTCCCTCCCCAGCGATTTCTCGGCGATCGCGAGCGCGCGCTCCTGGTAGAGGCGCGCCTTGGCGTAGTCGCCGCGTCGCCGCGCGATCGTGCCCAGGCTGGTCAACGGTCGAGTCAGTTCCTGCGAGTCGGGCCCGAGGCTGTGATCGAAGATGTCGACGGAGTGCTGCAGCGCCTCGACCGCAGCGTCGTACTGACCCAGCGCCTGAAACCGACTGCCGCGGACGTGCTCGAGCACGCCGTATTCAGGGTGCTCGGTCATGCCGGCCTTCTGGTAGATCGCGGCCGCACGCGCGAGCAACGTCTCTTCCTCATCGTATCTCGCGAGCACGGAGACGGGATTGCACAGCGAGAGAATCGCGCGCGCCGTCTTGGGGTGATTGGGGCCGTAGGCCGCTTCGTAGATGCGCACCACCTCGCGGTAGGTCGCCTCCGACTCTTGGAAGTCGCCATGCCAGCTTTGCCACCCGGCAAGATCGGCGAGGCTTCGACCGAGGAGCGGATCGTTGCGATCGAGCTGCGCGCGACGGAGCTCGAGACCTTCATCGAGAAGAGGCTTGGCCGAGTCCAACTCGCTCACCGTCGTGAGTAGTCGGCCGAGAGCCGCGAGGCTATAGGCGATCCGAACGTCTCCCGGCGGAAGGAGCTCCCGGCGAAGCGCCAGCGCCTCCTCCCCGAGCGCTCGCGTTTCCGGGCGCGACGACTGATCCTCGAGTCGAAGCGCGTCGACCAGGAGATCGAGGAGTTCGGCCGCGGCGAGGGAGTGGCGCTCGCCCCGAGCCTCGAGATCGGAAAGCGCGGCGCGCGCAAGGGTATCGGCTCTGGCGTAGCGGCCGGTGTCGAGCGCGGCCTGGACCGCCTCGGGAGCGGCATCGCCCGACTCCGTCGACTTGGCGAAGGCCGTCGCGTGGAGCGAGAGCAGCGCGAGCGCGATCCACGCGAGCCGAAGGCCGCGCCCGCGCACGCCTCCTCGCACTCGCCGCTCACGTGATTGCCACCAAGGTCGGGCCGGGATCTCGCCTCGCATGGTGGCGGCGAGTGTACACGCCAAGCGCACGCCGCCCAACGCTGGAGCGCCCGGAGTGCCGTGAAGAAATGTCCAGTTCTCCTGTTCGGTCTCAGCAAGCGCTGCGTTCGGGTCTGGCAACCAGGGCTCACATCAAAGGAGGATCCCGATGACGACCCGGCAACCCCGCGAGGATCGAGTGCTCGCCCCCCTCATCTTGGCGGTGACCTTCTGCGTCACCGCCGGCGCCGCGAACGCAGCGGCTCCGGACCTTATCGCCGTATCGGTCGACGCCGGCAGCGTCGTCTTCGCCTGCGCCGACGCGCACGCCACCGGCACGGTCAGCGCCACGGTGCGAAACGATGGCGACGCCACGAGCGGCCCCTTCTGGGTCCGCTTCTTCGAGGACCGGAACCACAACGGCGCCTACAACGCGGGCACCGACCTCTCCCTCGGAGAGCGGCGCGTGACCACATCGCTCGCGCCGGGCGCACAAGCAGTCGCGACCCTCTCGATCAACGCGACCTTCAGCTTCGCGCGCGATCGTGTGCACGCGTGGGTCGACAGCCATCAGGAGATCGGCGAGTCGAGCGAGGCGAACAACGTGGCCAACTCCGGCGACGATTGCGCCTTCACGCCGGGTGTCGGCACCTTCAACCCCGCGATCGAGTGGGCCTGGACCGCGAGCGACGTCGATCCGCTCTCGATCAACGTGCTCATGACTCCCTCGGTCATCGACTTGAACGGCGACACGATTCCCGACGTGGTCTTCGGTTCGACCTCGTCGCTCGGCGGCGGCTACCTCGAGCCCGGCATCCTTCGCGCGATCAGCGGATCGAACGGCGCCGAGCTCTTCGCCGTGACCGACCCTGCCTACACGCTGAACGTCGCCGCCTCGATCGCGACCGGCGACCTCGACGGCGACGGCTGGCCCGAGATCATCGCGGTCGACGAGACGGGAACACACCTCCTCTGCTTCGAGAACGACGGCACCTACAAGTGGACGAGCGACGAGGTGGAGCAGACCAACTGGGGCGCCCCCGCCATCGCCGACCTGAATCAAGACGGAACGCCGGAGATCGTGCTCGGGCGACAGGCGCTCGATGCGAACGGCACGCTCCTCTGGACCGGCACCGGCGGTCGCGGTCAGTTCTTCGAGCACAGCCCGCTCTCGCTGGTGGCCGACGTCGACCTCGACGGCTCGCCCGACGTGGTGGCCGGCAACACCGTCTACTCCGCCGTCGGCGCGATCGAGTACCAGAACCTCGACGTGCACGACGGGCTCTGCGCGGTCGCGAACTTCGACGCAGATCCCGAGGCGGAGATCGTGGTGGTGTACGAAGGCCAGCTCTGGCTCCTCAATCACGACTGCTCGATCGCGTGGGGTCCGGTGGAAGTCCCCGGCGCCGGTGGCGGCGCGCCGACCGTGGCCGATTACGACGGCGACGGCCTGCCCGAGATCGGCATCGCCGGCTTCGACGACTACACCGTCTTCGAAAACGACGGCACGGTGAAGTGGTCCTCGCCGGTCCAGGATCACAGCTCCTACACCACCGGCTCCTCGGTTTTCGACTTCGACGGGGACGGCTCGGCCGAGGTGGTGTATCGCGACGAGACCACGCTGCGGATCTACCGCGGCAGCGACGGCTTCGTCCTCTACCAGATCCCGATGAGCTCGTGTACGTGGCACGAGTACGTGCTGGTCGCTGACGTCGACGCAGACGGCAACGCCGAGATCATCGCGGTCGCGAACCAGAACTGCGGCGTCGGCCCGGAGCAGGGCATCTACGTGATCGGCGACGCCGACGACAGCTGGGTCTCCACGCGGCGCATCTGGAACCAGTACAGCTATCACATCACCAATGTGAATGACGACGGCAGCATCCCGGCGGTGGAGGCGAATAACTGGCTGACACCCGGCGGGCAGCCGTTCAACAACTACCGACAGAACTCGCTGCCGGGGAACGAACCGCTCGCCGCGTCCAACCTGACCGCCTCGCGCGTGCAGGTCGATCGAAGCTACTGCCCCGCTCAGCTCGGCCTGGTCGCGCGGATCGGCAACGGCGGTTCGAACGTCGCGGCGGCACCGGTCAACGTCGCCTACTACGACGGCGATCCGAACGGCGGCGGCACGCTGCTCGGCGTCGCGGCGACCTCGATCAATCTCCCGCCCGGCGAGTTCGAGGACGTCACGTTGCTCATTCCCTCGTCGCTCACGGGCACGCACTCGATCTGCGTCGCGGTCGATGACGGCGGGAGTGGCGTCGGTTCGGTGCACGAGTGCGACGAGACCGACAACCTCTGCTGCGTCAATCTCGCCCTCGGGCCGTGCAACATGACCGAGGTCGGCGATGGTGCGATCGCGGCCGGTGCGCCCTATGTGCACGCGTCTCCCATCCCCGCGCGCACGTCGGTCCTGCTCACCTACGAATTGCCGCCAGCCGGCACAACCGACATCACGATCATCGACGCGGCCGGCCGCGCGGTGCGGAGCTTCCACCAGCCGGGCAACCGCGGCGGGCGCCAAGTGCTCGCCTGGGATCTGCGCGACGACGATGGGCGCCGCGTGCGGGCGGGGATCTACGCCTACCGCGTTCAGTCCGGCCCCACCCGTTTGACCGGCAAGCTCGTCATCGTTCCTTGAGTCTGGATCGGCCGGGCGCGGCCTCGGGTTGCGCTCGGCTCCTTGTGGGATCGCGCGGAGGTGCCTATGCTCTCGCCACGCCAATCGACACAGATCCGGAGTGCGAAGCCTTGGGCGAATCTCCAAACTCCCCCGACGGCTCGTCCGCATTGCGCGGGCAGCTCGAGTCGGAATCGACGCTCGGTCTTCTCGGCCAGGCCCAACAAGGGAGCGAGCCGGCCCTGGCTGCTCTCCTCGAGCGCTTTCGCCCGCGGCTCCTGCGTTGGAGCACGGGTCGGATCCCCGCCCACGCTCGCGGCGTGCTCGAGACCCAGGACCTGGTGCAAGAAGTGTTGGTGCGGACGGTGCGCCGCATCGATCTCCTCGAGGCGCGATCGCGCGGTGAGTTTCACTCCTACCTTCGCCAGGCGCTCAAGAATCGAATTCGCGACGAGATTCGCCGCGTCGACGCGCGACCGAAGGGGAGCGAGCTGCATGGGCATGAAGCAGACGCCGCGCCGTCGCCGCTCGAGCAGGCGATTGGGCGAGAGCAGGCCGCGCGCTACGAGGCCGCGCTCGCACGGCTCAAGCCCGAAGATCGCGAAGCGATCGTGGCCAAGCTCGAACTTTCGTGCAGTTATGCAGAGCTGGCCGAGGTGCTCGGCAAGCCCAGCGCGGATGCCGCGCGCATGACGGTGAGCCGCGCCCTGCTGCGCCTCGCGCAAGAGATCGCCAATGACGAACCGTGAACCGGACGAACTCCTCGACCTCGCGACGTCGATCCTGGACGGAACGCCGATCGACTGGCAGGACGCCGAGTCGACGCTCGACTCTTTGCAGGACGGCGAGCTGCCCGTGCGCGACCGTGCGCTGCTCGACAGCCTGAAGCTCTTGGAGCGCATCTCGGAGCTGCACCGGGTCGAGGAGTCGCCGCACTGGGGCCACTTCGAGCTGCGGGAGACGATCGGCGCTGGCAGCCACGGCGAGGTGCATCGCGCCTGGGACACCCGGCTTCATCGCGAGGTGGCGCTCAAGCTGCTGCGCTCGTCAAAGGAGACCGCGTCCGAAGGATCGGCCGAGCGGCAGCGCTGGCTGATCGAGGCGCGCCGGCTCGCCGCGGTCCGCCACCCCAACGTCGTGTCGATCCTTCAGGCGGAGGAGATCGACGGCGTGGCCGGCCTCGCGATGGAATTGGTGCGCGGCGAGACCCTGGCGGAGCGGCTGCGCGCGTCCGGTCCGCTCGGCGCGCACGAGCTCGCCGCGATCGGCATCGACCTCTGTCGTGCGCTCGCCGCGGTGCACCAGGCCGGGCTCCTTCATCACGACGTCAAGGCAAGCAACGTCATGCGCGAGGAGGGCGGCCGCATCGTGCTGATGGACCTCGGGGTCGGTGGTGCGACGCCTTTGTACACGGCACCCGAACTCCTCCGCGATCAGCCGGCCAGTCCGGGCAGCGACCTCTACGCGCTCGGCGTGCTGCTCCATCACCTCGCGAGCGGCGGCTATCCGGTGAATGGGGCAACGCTCGAGGAGCTGCGCGTGGCGCACGAGCGGGGTGGCAGGCAGTCACTTCGCGACGCGCGCCCCGACCTGCCGACCGGCCTCGTGCAGATCATCGAGCGCGCCCACGCAGAGCGAGTGGAGGATCGCTTAGTGAGCGCGGGAGAACTCGAGCGGGCGCTCGTCGCCGCGATCGCGACGCCCACCGTCGCAGTCGCGGATACAACGCGCGTCGCGCGGACGAGCGCACGCACGCGACTCTGGTGGCTGCTCGCACCGGCAGCGCTCATTGCCGGCGTGCTGCTCTGGTCGAGAGGACGCGAGCACGAGCCGCCGCGGACCCCGCGCGACATCGCGGCTGGCGCGCCGGCCGGTCCCGAGGGCTCGTTCACGCTTCGCGCGCAGTTTCTACTCGGGAAGCATCGGCGCGAGCTTCGCGCCGGGGATCGCCTTGTGCTCGGCGACTCGCTCGCGCTCGAGGTCGAGGCCTCGGACAGCCTCTACGTCTACGTCGTGAACGAAGACGCGCGCGGGCGGAGTTACCTCCTCTATCCGCTTCGCGACTTCACGCCGGCGAATCCGCTGCTCCCGGGCGAAGCGCATCGACTGCCCGGTTCACGCGGCGGGCGCAACTTCTACTGGCAGGTGACGAGCGCGGGTGAGCGAGAGCGGATCGTGCTGCTCGCCTCGCGGCAACGCCTGGTCGGCTTCGAGGCCGATGCGCTCAGCCTCGAGCGCGCGCGCGAGGGCCGCTCGATCGAGTATCCAGAAGTCGGAGACCCGAGCTGGGCCGAGCTGCGCGGTCTCGGAGGACTCGTTGGTGAAGGGGAGGCAACCACGCCCAGCGCGCACTTCGACCTCTTCGCGCAGGCTCCGCCCCTCGAAGCGGGGGAGCAGCGCGCCGATGGGGTCCTGGTGCGGAGGATCGAGTTCGTCAGCGAGGAGAGATAGCCGGCTCGCGGCGCAGAGCGCGGCAGGCTCGAGGCAGGCACTATTCCCCTGGGCGGAAGAGCGGAGTATCTTCTCCCACCTGAATCCCACTCTGCTCGCAGTCTCGCCATCGGCATGCGGTGGTTTCGTTCCGCGCGACGACACCTCCCTTGGTCGCGGTCAACGGAGCAGAGACTGCAGTGCGGTGGCCGTCACCCCGAGAGGATCACGATGGCGCAGCCCAAGTGCGAAGTGGTTTCCGTCACGCCGGTGCTTCTGGCAGTCGCGCAAGAGGAGCTTCCGCGCGAACAGGTCTCGAAGCGAATCCTCGGCCTGTTCGACGTCGTCTACCGTTGGAACAAGGACGCGGGCATTGCCCGCACGGGCAACAACCACGCGCTCTACGATCGCTGCACCCCGACCAGCCTGCGCCTCCAGGTCGGCTTCCCGGTGTCGGAGCGATTCGCGGATACCGAGCTGATCACGTGCGTGCAACTCGCGCCCGGTCGCGCGGCGCACGCGGTTCACGTGGGCCCCTACGCAGAGCTGCACCAAACCTACGCGGCGCTCCACCGATGGTGCGCGGATCAGGGCTTGGCGCTGACCGGAGAGTCATGGGAGGTCTACGGAGACTGGTCGGATGATCCCTCGAAGCTGGAGACCGGACTCTTCCTCCGAATCGTCGAGGCCTGACAAGCCGTGGACCGCCCAAGTCACAACCGAGCGGACGGACAATGACGCGGCCGATCCTGCTCGCCCTCTATCTCGCCTACGTGATGGTCCTCTCCATGCTCCTCGCGCGGCGAGGACATCGCTCTCGGGTCGTCAGCCCAACCGCCGTCCCGCGTCACCGCCCGACGCGCATCTTGATCATTGGGGCGACGGGCGGCACCGGTCGCCAACTGGTCGCGCAGGCATTGGAGCGCGGCTTCGCGGTCACCGCTCTCGTTCGCAACCCATCGAAGCTCACCGCGAAGCATGCGCAGCTCACGGTGGTGCGGGGCGACGTGCTCGACTATGCCTCCGTCGAATCGGCGATGCGCGGCCAGGAGGCCGTGGTTTGCGCCCTCGGCCACAGTCGCTACTACACGCAGCCGCGCACGCTGTCGGACGGCACGCGGAACATCCTCCGAGCGATGGAGGCGCACGGCCTTCGACGGTTCGTCTGCGAGACGTCGCTTGGCATCGGCGACAGCGCCTGGCGTCTCGGGATCTACTACACGCTGTTCACCATCCCCGTGATCCTGCCCCTCTACTTCTGGGACAAGGCTCGGCAAGAGAGAATCATCGCGCGGAGCGACGTCGATTGGGTGATCGTTCGACCTGGAGCGTTGACCAACGGTGAACGGCGAGGGCGGGTTCGCCACGGTCACGAGGTCGGCGACCTGTTCTGGACGGTGCGCGTCTCGCGCGCCGACGTGGCCGACTTCATGTTGAATCAGCTCGAGTCCGACACGTACCTCCGCGCCGCGCCGGGGGTGGCCTGGTAGGGCGGCTGGCCCGTCACCTATCGAATGACGATCACCCGGCCGGACGTGCGGGAGGAAGGCGTTCGGAATAGGTAAACACCGGACGGGCAGGGCTGCCCGCCATCGTCGCGACCGTCCCACTCGACGTGTTGCCTGAGAACGTCGGGCTCGCCGAAGTCGAGGCGCCGCACGAGGCGGCCACCGGCATTCACGATGTCAATTGGAGCTCGCGCTACGTTGACGCCGCGCGCTTCGATGTGGAAGGCAGCGCTGAGCGCCGGGCGGAAGGGGTTTGGCCCCCCGACGAGGAAGGGACGCGGCGGAGCGACCGGCGGTGAATTCTCCGGCGCTTCGCTGGTGAGGCAAGGTCGAGCGAGGGTCCACAGCCCCTGTGTTCCCACGCCGAGGTAGAAGATGGCATCTCGTTCCGCCACCGCGGATCCAAAGTAGGTACCGTCGCCACAGGCCCCGTCGCTCACCGACCCGACCCCGCGTGGCATCAACGGATCGCTGAGGTCGAGAAGCGTCGCTCTGGGATACGCGTGTTGAACGACCGCCGCACCCTCGCCTGCGGCGAACGCGAGCGCGTCGGTCACTCCGAGGGGAGGCAGGGCGATGGGACTGCTGGGCACCGTCAGATCGAATGGATAGACGTCTCCCGACCCAACCACGCCGTACAACCTGTCCTCGGTCAGGAAGAGATCGATGAACGAAGGTGACTCCACCTGCGCCACGAGGGCGGGGTTCCACGGGTCAGAGATGTCGACGGCCAGCAAGGCCGGGGATCCCTGATCTGAGATGTACGCCACACCGTTTCCGATGACGATGTGGCCGTAGTAAGACCCGAGGTCGGTGGTCGCGACGATGGTGGCGTTGGGCGGATCGTGCAGATCGATTGTCAGCAGGGATGTACCGCAGGGTACGAATGCGTAGCTCCCCGAGACAGCGACCGAGTAGGAGGAGGTAGGCGCGTTGACCGCGCGCACGAATTGCGGCGCGCCCGGATTCGAGAGGTCGAAGATGCGGACCCCCCCAGACGAGGAGGCCGTGACGGCATAGTTGCCAACCAATTCGACCTCGTACACGGCGAATGCCGAGTACGCGAATCCTTCGACATACGGAGCGCTCGGGTCGGAGACGTTGACTACGCGTATCCCGCGGTCGAAGGTCGACACCACCGCGTGGTCCCCCAGTAGCGCGAGGTCGCTGATCCATCCGGGCACGTCCGCATGGCCGAGCGTCGGCGCCATGCCGGCGGCGGGGCGCGTGAACACGGAGAGGGTGGTGCTCTGCGCGATGACGGCGCGCGTTCGGTCGACAGCCATGCGGTCCGCGTACTTCAGGCCGGTCAACGAAGGAAGTGGGGCGGGTGACGTGGGAACGTGAAGATCGTAGCTGTTCAGCCCGCATCCGGTGGCGGTGTACAGGGTGTCACCGAGCACCTTAGCTTCTGTCGTGATAGTTCCGACCGAAAGAGCGGCGGTGACATGGGGCGTCGCCTCATCCGAGAAGTCGATCGCCTTCAAGACATAGCCTTCGCCGACATAGGCAGTCGACTCGTGCAGGCCGATGCAGTCCGGCGCTCCGTGCAAGGAGACCTTCCCGATCAGTCTCCAGGCCGGCGCGATCTCGTAGATCCGAAGTTCTCCGAAGACGTCATACTCCAATTCCGGAACCTGATTGCCGACGAACGCGCGATTGTCCCGCAGCTCTACTCGACTCGCGCGTTCAGGGAACGCGAGTGACTGAACTTCGACCGGAGCGTCGGGATTCGAGAGATCGTACGCTCGGAGGGCACCGGGGAGGTGGATATCCTCGCCCGGCTCGATGCCCACGGCCACGCACAGGTGATCGAGAACTGCCAAGTCCGCGAGCGACCGCCCCACGGAATCACGCTCCGCGTAATTGGCGCGCTTGGATTTGACACGTCGACGACCTGAATCTGCGTGTAGCCTCCCACCACCAGCAAGTCTCCAGAGACGGCGAATACCCGATAGCCAATCTCGAACGGATACACACCCAGCTCGGTCGGATGGGAGCTGTCGGATAGGTCGAGGATGTGAAGAGTTCTTGGGTTGTCATTCGAAAGTACGTAGGCAAGGTCACCCTGCAGCTTCACGTTGATCGCCGGGAGGTCGACGTTCTTCACCCAGTGGAGTTTCTCGTCGTAGTTGACGCAGGTGGACCGCGCGACGACGGGCGAGGCTAGGGCAAGCACGACGAACGGAAGCGCGGTGAGCAGTCCGAGAGCTCGCTGCATCATCGAAGGACTCCTCCTCGAAACTGCTCCTTGATCCGTCCCCAGCTAATTCGCCGCACGTTCACGGGGGCGCAGGGCGAGGGATCGCAGACCGTACTATCACCGACGTACTGGCCGCCCGCTGCGTCGCAGTCCGAGGCGGTCAGGATGCTGCACTCTCCGTCCAGCATGCAGCAGGCTCCCTCCGGCGGCGGGATGCACGGATTCGGATCGCAGTCGGTGTCGACGCCGAGGAAGTGACCCCCGTACTTCGGGTCGAGACAGTGGCGAAAGTCGGTGAATTCGCAGTATCCACCTGGGTAGCAGCATGCGCCCAAGATGAACTCCGGACAGGGGTCCGGATCACAGTCGGTGTCGTCGCCGAAGTAGTCGCCTTGGCAGTTTTGCTCCCAGGTGACGTAGCAGTCCCCGTACCACTCCGTGCAGCAAGCGCCGACGTGCGGGCAGGGATCGGGATCGCACGGCAGGTCGTCGCCGAGGTACATGCCGTGCTGCTTCTCGCAGGTGGCGCTCGACGCCAAGATGCAACCACCCCACGGCGCGCAGCAGGCGCCGGTGACGGCGTCGCACTCCGAAATGTAGGCACCGATCCCGAGCGACTGCGTCGGGCCGAAGATCCACGACACGTGGTGCCATCCCTCGGGGTAGCCGATCCCGGGCGCGATCTTGGTCACGGCGCAACCGAGCGACCCGTCGAGGTCAGCACCGACGTGGACGTTTGCAGGCTCGCCCGCGCGATTGGCTCGGAAGCCGGCCCACCAGGTGCCGGACACGCAGCAGTTGGGCATCGGCACCACCACACGATAGAACTCGTAGTGGCCAGGGTTCACGTACACGTTGGTCTTCTTGCAGATCAGGTTCCCGGGACACCCGCCGGCGTCTTCCCACACGTAGAGGTCGATGTAGTTGTTGTTGATGTCATCGACCGCGAGCAGGTCGAGCGCGATCGCGCAAACGCGGCCGCTTCCGGAGTAGCACTCGGCGAACGCTCCGTAATCGGGGGCGGCGATGCCTTCGTACCCCCACCCGTAGTACCACTCGTAGTGTCCGTCGGTGGTCATGCGCAGGTCGCCGCACGGAGTCGCTGACGACGGCTCGTCTAATCCCGTTACCCCGCGTGTCGGAGCGACGACCGACCAGCGAGGAGACCGCCCTCCTCCGATCGGCTCGTTCAGGATGTCTCCATTGCCGCCGTTGACCACTCGCTCCGCCAAGCGCCAGCCGCGAGGCACGCCGCCCTCATACGGCTGACATCCATCCGGCAGCTCGCAGGGCGAAGGCTCGCAGGGGACTCCCACGCCGAGAAAGCTCCCGAGTTCGGCGCACAGGTCGGCTCCGACGGCAACGCAGATTCCCTGCGGCATGCAGCAGGCTCCGTTGCCCGGGCAGGGCATGCTCGCGCAGAGATTGCCCGCGCCCATCCAGGTCCCGCCGAGATCAGTGCAGGTGTAGATCGTTCGATCCAGGCAGCGCGTATCCGGCATGCAGCAGGCGCCGATCGGAGGCTGCTCGCAAGGATTGGGGTCGCACACTGTGTTGTCACCCAAGAATTGCCCGCCCTGATCGGCGCAGTACGCCGGGGGAAGCGGCTCGCAGTAACCGGGTCCGAAGCAGCACGCGCCCCGCGGAATTCCCTCGCACGGATTAGGGGTGCAGCTCGTTCCCTCGCCGGCGAAGACGCCGTTCGCCGCCAAGCATTGCTCGAGTGACCGGGGATCGCACGACAAGTGGTAGCAGCATGCTCCGATCGGTCCAGGGCAAGTGCCTCCTGGATCACAAATCGTCAGATGGCCCCGATAGGTACCACCCAGGTTATTACACGTGTGCTCGTACACCGCGATACAGCCGCCCTCGGGCAAGCAGCACGCTCCGGGTACCCAGGGAGGGCAGGGGTATGGATTGCAACTCGCGTCGGTGCCCAACCAAATGCCTTGCCGTGTGAGGCACCCGAGTTGAGTGAGGATCAGGCACTCTCCCGTCGGAACGCAGCAGGCACCAGTCGGAAACGGACAGGGGTTCGGATCGCAGGTCGAGTTCTCTCCAAAGAAGCTGCCATTCGCCGCTGCGCATTCGTCGGGTCGAACGAAGAGGCAGCTTCCATCCGGGAAGCAGCAGGCCCCCGGGTCCGGTGGACAAGGGTTCGGCTCGCAGGCCGACTCGGCGCCCACATACAGGCCATTGAGCCCCGCACACGCCTCGGCCGAGCAGATCGTGCAGAGATGGTGCTGGAGGCAACACGCGCCGATGTCGGTCACGGGCGCGGGGCATGCGAGCACTCCGGGCGCGTCGAAGCCGAGCGATCCGAACCCGGTGATCGGATCGAGAATGGAGGGCACGCGAACGTCACCGAATGAACCGCCCTGGGTTGGATGCGGGGTGAGTTCGAGGTGAGCGGCGGCAGGCGCACCATAGTTGTACGCCGCGAACCAGTAGACCGGCACGAGCTGTGTCAGCTCCGGAATCGACCAGGTGATCGCGGCGCCGGTGCCGGTCGCCGGCCAGTTGGGATCCGGCAAGAGAAAGTCGCCGCACGTTCCATGCTCGACGATCGTGACGCCCTCATCGTACTGCACGCCGAAGGTGATGCCGGTGAGGCGCGGCAGCGAGCCTTCGGGAAAGGCAGCGATGACCTGAATCACGTGGGTGGCCGAACCGGCCACACTCACCACGGCATCCTCGCAGTTCGTCAAGCTGGGGAGCGCGCAGTAGCCGGGGCCTCCGGTCGTGTAGACCAGGGATGGATCTGCGTGAAGCAAGAGCGTCCCGCCGGCGTTCGGGCCGGCCAACGCGGTCGAGAGCGGCAGGCAGAGCACGGTGGCCAACATCGCTCGCGCAAACCGGGCCATCGAATCACCTCCAGGAGGGCGGCACCGCAATTCTGGCTCGGGATTGGAACGGACGATTGTAGGCCGCACCGGGCGGGCGCCGATACTCCGAATTCATCGCCGGAGCACTCGAAGAATGCGATCGAGCGGAACGAGCGCTACCTTCTCCGAGCGACCGTGTGTCTCGATCGATGCAATCGACTCATCAGGAGGTCGTCATGCGAATCGAAGAGATGATCGCCGCGGTGCAGGATGCACTCGGTGTGACTGTCGACGGCAAGGCCGGCCCGGAGACGTGGGGCGCGATCTACTCGCGTCTGGTCCAGAAGAAGATCGATGGGATGGCTCCTTCCGATGCGATCGCGGAGGTCGACAGCCGAAGCGAGAAGACGATCGCCACGCTGCTCGAGGAGGTTCGCCCGATCGCGCGCGCGCTAGTACAGAAGGCGGAGGCATCCGGGGTAAAGATCAAGCTGATCAGCGGCCTCAGAACCTACTTAGAGCAGGACGCGCTCTACGCTCAAGGACGCACCGCTCCGGGGGCGAAGGTCACCAACGCACGCGGCGGCTATTCGAATCACAATTTCGGCATCGCCTTCGACGTGGGCGTCTTCGAGGGGAGCAAGTACCTGAGCGACTCGCCGAAGTACAACGCGGTCGGCGTGCTGGGCGTGGACCTGGGCCTCGAGTGGGGCGGCAACTGGAAGACGATCGTCGATCAACCGCACTTCCAGCTGCGTCCGGCGTGGGCGCGGGAGCTGTCGGAGAAGGAGATGCTCGCCGAGCTGCGCTTCCGTCGCGAGCAGGGAACGGCCGTCTATCCATGACGTCGTAAGCTCGCGGCGTTCCCGTTCGGCGGCGCGAGCGAGGAGGAGACATGCAGTTGGGAGAGTCGCGCTTCACGGTGCTCTATCGCTGGCGCCTGCACCCGGGGATGGAGGCGTCGTTCGTCATCGCGTGGTCGCGCATCACGGAGCTCTTGCTGCGCCACCGAGGATCTCGCGGGTCGCGGCTGCATCGCGGAGCCGATGGGCTTTGGTACGGCTACGCGCAGTGGCCAAGTGCCGAGGCGCGCGAGAGGGCCTTTGCCGCGGGCTCGGTCGATCCCGATGCCGGCGCCGCCATGCGCGCGGCGATCGCCGAGAGTCTGCCGGAGGTTGCGCTCGAGATCATGGCGGACTACATCGTGCCCGCGGATCCCGGACTGCACTCCACCTGAACAGAAGAGGGTTGCTGGCGGGAAGCGTGCTCCAGGTGTAGGGTCTTCTGTCCATCAAACGAGGGGTGGTAACCCACGAAGGAGCAAACATGAAGTACATGGTCCAGGTGGAGATCGATCCGCAGGCCGGAGTTACGATCGAAGACAATCCGCAGCTGATTCAGGAGATGATCGGGAAGTGGCAAGCGCACAAGCCGATCGGTATGTACTTCTCGCTAACGCGGCGCTCGGTCACCGTGATCCTCGAGGCGAGCAATGAGGACGCGTTCCTGGAAGCTCTCCACGCGACTTGGCGCGTCGTCAAGTCCTACCCCAACGTGCATCCTGTCGCGGACGTGAACGAGTTCCCGCAGATCCTGAAGCGGGTCGGAGTCGCGAAGTAAACAGGCGCCATCCCCGCGCGGCCCCGGACGTCGCTTCGGTGAAAATGCCGGATGGGTGCCGCGCGGAGCAACGCGCTCACGCCGTGGCTGCGTCTCGCTCCATCCGAACCCGCGCCAACACCGCCTCCACCGTCTCCACCGCGCCTGCCTCGACGCACTTCTCGTAAGCCGCGTCGCCCAACGCCGCGCGCAGCGAAGCCCGCGCCTCCGCGGTTCCGGCGGCGTTGCTCCTTCGCTCGGGCACCGCGCGGGACTTTCTGATGAAGTCGCTCAGGCTGAGCCAGCGCGCCGCGGTGACGAGATCTCCTCGGACACGCTCTCGCTGCGCGAGCGATTCGAGGGCGGTGTTAAGCAGGTTGGGGTCGTCGTACTCGTGCGCGATCTCGAGACCGGCGATGTAGTCCTCAAGCGCCTCCCGGTCGCGGCCGAGAGCGGCGAGGCACATGCCGCGGTGGATTCTCTGATGCGCCTCCTGGTAGCGATCGCCCAACTCGAGGGCGAGGGCCAGGTTCTCGCTCATGATCCGGACGCCATCTTCGAAGCGGCCGCGGCGGTAGGCCACGGCGCCGCGGAAGTAGAGCGCCATGATCAGACTCCCGCGATCCCCGGTGCGGGTCATGTGCGCCACCGCCTCCTCGGCCGTCGTCTCCACGCGGTCAATGTCGCCGAGCGCCTCCGCGGCGTTGCAGATGTTGACCAGCGCGGCGGCGACCAACCAGTCGTGATTGAGTTCACGCGCGAGCGCCAGCACACGCTCCTGTGCGCGGAGTCCCTCCTCCACTCGCCCGAGGAACGCGTAGGCGTTGCCGAGATTGAGATGACCGCCTGCCGCCTCGATGCGCATGTTTTGCTGCTCGAAGAGTTCGATCGCCTCGACCAGGTAGGTGACCGCCTCCTCGTAGCGGCCGGTGTAGTACATCATCACGCCGAAAGAGTTGAGCGCGACCGCGCGGCCTTGCGTCGGCCGCTCCGCGCCCGGCAGGGAGAGCGCGCGGCGCATCGTCTCCTTGCCCTCCGACCAATGCGCGCGGCGGAGCCAGTACCCGAGCATGTTGGCGGCGAGGCGCAGCGCCACTTCGGAGTCGTTCATCTCCTCGAGCGCGATCGTGAGCGCCTCGCGGAAGTTGCCGAGCTCGCGGTCGATCCGTTTCAGCACCGCGTTGCCCTCGGGTCCGGAAAGGCGGCGCACGTATCCGGCGATCTGCTCCTTCCAGTGGCGGGCGAACCGCTCGCGCTGCGCCGCGCGCTCTCCGGCCTCGGCGAGCTTGGCGTCGGCGTACTGCCGGAAAGTCTCGAGCATGCGATACCGCGGGGCCGCGATCAGCTTGGCCATTGGCACCCGAGTGCTCGTGATGGCGTTGACCGCGGAATCGCTCGCGGCGGCGGGGGAATCGGCGTTGCTCGCCGCGTCGGATCCGGAATGCGAACCGTCCCCTGAGTTGACCCCGCTTCCTCCGCTGTTCGGATAGCTCGCCGCCATCGCCGGCTCGATCATCGATTTGTCGAGCAGCGAGGTCATCGCGTCGAGCACGTCCCACGATTCGAGCGTGTCGTCGACGCAGACTGCCTCGACCGACTCCAAGGTGAAGCTGCCGGCGAAGACGCCGAGGCGGCGGAAGAGCGCGCGCTCGGGTTCGCTCAGTTGCTCGTGACTCCACTCGATCGAGGCGAGGAGCGTGCGCTGATGCGGCAGCTTCTCGCGCGAACCACCGGTCAAGAGGCGGAAGCGATCGTCCAGCCGCGCGAGGAGCGAGGCAGGATCGAGCGCGCGCACGCGCGACGCCGCCAACTCGAGCGCGAGCGGCAGGCCGTCCAGTCGACGGCAAATGCCGACCACCGCCGGCAGGTTCGCCTCGTTGAGTTCGAAGCTCGGCTGCGCCAGACGCGCGCGCTCGACGAAGAGACGCACCGCCTCCGACTCGCGCAGCTGCTCGGGCGAGCGCCCCTCGGCGAGTTCCTCGATCGAGAGGGGAGGCACCGCGTGACGCACCTCGCCGTCCAGCCCCAACGCCTCGCGGCTCGTGACCAGGATGCGAAGCCCGGGACAGCGCTGCACGAGAGCGCGTGCGAGCGACGCGGTGGCGTCGAGCAGGTGCTCGCAGTTGTCGAACAGGAGCAGCGCGTTCTTCCGCGCGAGGTGCTCGAGGATCGTGTCGCGCGCGGGGCGATCGGTCGACTCCTTAAGGCCGATCACCGTCATGATCGTCTTCTCGAGCAGCGATGCCTGGCCGAGCGAAGCCAGTTCGATCCACCACACGTCGCCGGGCCAACCGCGCGAAAGGAGCGTGCGGGCCACCTCGATCGCGAGGCGCGTCTTGCCGGAGCCGCCCGCGCCGGTCAAGGTCACGAGCGGGTGGGATTCGACCAACGCGGAGAC
This sequence comes from Candidatus Eiseniibacteriota bacterium, assembly GCA_046327845.1. Taxonomy (GTDB): domain Bacteria; phylum Eisenbacteria; class RBG-16-71-46; order CAIMUX01; family CAIMUX01; genus JADJQY01. The sequence goes on from JAXLXQ010000035.1 coordinate 34,558, forward strand.
CGCGGCCAGCTCCTGGGCGCGGCCGACGAAGGAGCTGAGTTGGTTCGGCAGATTGTGCGTGCCCGACTCCGCCGGCGCGGAGATGCCGCTCACCAGCGTCTCGGCGCGCAAGGTGAAGAGGAAGCTCTCGAGCTGATCCTCAAAGATCTTGCGCACCGCCTGCGCGTGGGCCGGGCGCCCCTCCGGCGACTTCGAGAGGCAGGCGAGGATCACCTCGCGAATCGGCGCGGGGACCGCGCGCGGAAGGGACGCCGCGCTCGGCGCATCCGACAAGGTCGATCGCGCGCGCGCCATCATCGTGTCGCCGCGGAAGGCGCGGGCGCCGGTCGCGCACTCGAAGAAGACGCAGCCCAGCCCGAAGAGATCGCTCCGCGCGTCGACCGGCCCGCCCGTGATCTGCTCTGGGCTCATGTAGCCGAAGGTGCCGGAGATCTCGCCGCTCGCACCGGGCGATGCGCTCGTCACGTCGACCTGGGTCGCGTCGACCAACGCATCGACGGAGGCTGCATCGGCGGCGGAGTGATCGAGCTTCGCGGCGCGGTCCGTCGCGGGGGTTTCGATCGCGAGCGTCGCCGCGAACTCGCTCGTCGCGACCGCGTTGGAATTCGGCGCAGATGGATCGTTGAGCGGCGCCTCGATCGCGAGGCCGAAGTCCAGCACCTTGACCTCGCCGTCGTCGCGCAGCATGACGTTCCCCGGCTTCAGATCGCGGTGGATCACGCCACGCTCGTGCGCCGCCTCGATCGCGCGCGCCACCTTGGTCCCGACGCGCAGCAGCTCCTCGACCGGCAGCGGACCGACCCTAAGCCGCGCCGCCAGCGTTCGTCCCTCGATGTGCTCCATCGTGAGGATCGGCACGCCGTCGATCGACTCGAGCGAATGGATGGTGGCAACGTTCGGATGATTGAGGGCCGCGAGCAGCCGCGCCTCGCGCTCGAAGCGCGTGTAGGCCTCAGGGTTCTCGGCCAGCTCGCGCGGGAGCATCTTGATCGCCACCTTGCGCGCGAGCGTTGGGTCCTCGCCCAGGAGGACGACGCCCATGCCGCCACGGCCAAGCTCGCCAAGGATGCGATAGCGGCCGAGCCGCCGCGCCTGTGTGTCGCCTGAATTCACCGGCCCCCCGGGGTGATCTCGGCTGGTCGAGAGGACGCGCGATTGTAGCGGGGGAGGGAGCGGGGGTCGAGAGATGGGAAGGAACCGCGACCCTGCGGTAGATCGCAGGCCCCGACGCTACTTTGACCGCTTCGGACGTCCCGAGGGGCGGCGAGCTGCGCTTCGCTTGCGCTTGGAGGAGTCGCGCAGCCAAGCGGCATACGCGTCGACGGTCAGACGACGGGAGGACAGCGCAACCGTTGCCGCAACAGCCTCCGGCTCGCTTGCCGCCAATCTGTACCCGTTCAGTTCTAGGAACACGCCGGCGATGGTGAGGGCCAACCGTTTGTTCCCATCCGCAAAGGGGTGATTTCGCGTGATTGCGTGCGCGTAGTTCGCCGCGAGATCAAAGAGGTCCGGCTCGCCGTAGGCGTGCGCATTCTTCGGTGCCGCCAGCGCGGAGTCGAGAAGCGCCTCGTCTCGCACTCCGGATGGACCGCCATGGATTGCGAGCAAGGTCGCGTGAATCGCGAGCACGGCGCTCTTCGAGACCCAGCGCGGTTCAGCGCTCACTTGGCCAATTCGCGCAGGGCGTTTCGATACCTAGCGAGGAAGCCCTCGGCTGCTTTCATCGCGTCGTCGAAATCCGGATCGAAAGCGGTCAGCTGGTAGCCACCAGGAGCCGGGGTCAGGTAGAGGGTGTCCCCTTCCTTTACTCCGAGCGCCTCGGCCGCCTTTGCTGGGAGCCGCACTCCCAGCGACCTTCCGACGCGTTGCACCCTTAGGTGGACCATCTAACCTCCCTTCCAAGTCCGAACGACCCTAGGGTAGCACAGGGGTTTCGATCGTCGGTTGAATCCAAGGAGAGACGGCACAAAGCTTGTGCGGATCCCCCCATTCCTACGTCTACATGAGCGAGGCGCGAGGCACTTGCCGCACCGGCTCCGAAACCGGCACTCTCGTAGGCCGAGGAGGATGCCGGAGCATGAACCGAGCGACACGCGCCAATGCTTGATCCGAACGATCGCGAGCGGGTCGAGAGCACGATCGATCTCCTAGCGCGCGCGCAGTCGGGAGAGGCGGAGGCGTGGAGTCGACTCTGCGCCCGGTACCTGCCGCGCCTCAGGCGGTGGGCGCACGGGCGCCTGCCGCGACGCGCCCGTGGCATGCTCGACACGGACGATGTTGCGCAAGAGGTGCTGGCGCGCACGGTGAAACGATTGGAACAGGGGGAAGCGCCGCGTGCCTTTCACGCCTATCTCCGCCAAGCGCTCCGAAACCGCATTCACGACGAGCTGCGCCGCGGCGGTCTCGAACAGACGGCCGAAGACGCGACGCTCCCCGATCCTGGGCCGAGCCCGCTCGAATCGACGATCGGGCTCCAGGATCTCGAGGCGTACGAGTCGGCGCTGGCAGCCCTGGACGAGGACGAGCGCGAGGCGATCGTCGCGCGCGTCGAGCTGGGCATGAGCTTCGCCGAGATCGCGGAGGCGCTCGACCGACCGAGCGCGAACGCCGCGCGCATGGCGGTCGTTCGCGCGCTCGAGAAGCTGGCGCGCGCGATGACGCGACACCCGCGTGGTCAGAACTGAGGAGACGATTCGATGGACGACGCCGCGCTGAATCGCCTGCTCGCCTCCGTTGCCGACGAGGATCGTGTCGACTGGAGCGCGGAGCTTGAGGCGTTCGCCGAGACGAGCGAGCGTTCCTCCGCTCGCTGCGGGTGGTGGACGAGATCGCGCGCTTCCATCGCGACCCGGCGGAGTGGGATCGTCCGGTGCTCGACGCGGGCACGAGGCTCGGCGACTACGAGCTGCGTCAGCTGCTCGGCCGCGGAAGCTACGGCGACGTCTATCTGGCGTGGGATCGCCGTCTCGAACGTGAGGTCGCGATCAAGCTGATCGACGACGCGCTGGCGCGACGACTCGCCTGGGCCCCGCGCTACCTCGAGGAGGCGCGCCTCGCGCGGGTCAAGAGTGCGCAGGTGGTCTCGATCCACCAGGCCGATGTGCTCACGCTTCCGAACGGTCACGTCGCGGCGATGCTGGTCATGGAGCACATCCGCGGCGAGACCTCCTCGATTGGGCGCGTGCGCATGGTCGCCTGGGGCCGCGCGAGGTGGTGGTGCTCGGGATCGAGCTGTGCCGCGCCGCCGCCGCGGTGCGCGGTCGGCCTCGTTCACCGCGACATCAAACCGCAGAACGTGATGCGCGCGGAGGGAGGCCGCATCGTCCTGATGGACTTCGGCCCCACGGCGGTACGCCGCTCACCATGTCGCCTGAGTCGTTTCGTTCACCCGGCGCACACCACGCCACCGCGGCCGACGATCTGTACGCGATCGGCGTGCTGCTCTTCTACCTCGCGAGCGGGCGCTATCCGGTCGAGGGCGCCACGCTGGGCGAGATCGCGGCGTCCCACGCGGCGGGCCGACGCACTCGCCTCGCCGACTTGAGGCCGGAGCTGCCGCGCGCGCTTACACAGTTGATCGAGCGGGTGCTTTCTCCGTCCGAGCGTCCCTCGACCGCGGCGCAGCTGGAACAGGAGCTGGAGCGGGCGCTCCGCGCGCCGAGCGTCTCGACGCGTTGGCGTGCGCCGCTCGCGGGCTTGGCGCTGGCGGCAGTCGTGGTCACGATCGTGATCATCGCGCGGGCACGCCCGCCGCGGACGGAGGAGACAAGCAACACGACGCCGAGTGCAACCAGCGCGGCGATCGGCGATCGCTACACGATCCGCGCCTCGCTCCACGCCGGGCGTGCACAACGAAGGGCGCTCCATACGGGGGATGCGATCGCGCCCGGCGACTCCCTCTCGCTTCTGCTTTCGACCTCGCGCCCGCTCTACCTCTACGTGATCGATCAAGATGAGCGAGGCGAGGCGTACCTGCTCTTTCCGGCGCGCGCGTTTCCCCTCGCGAACCCGCTGCCGGCGGCGGAGCGGCTGGCCCTGCCTGGCTCGCGCGGCGGTCGCGCCCTCTACTGGCAAGTGACGAGCGCCGGCGGCAAGGAGAGCTTCTTCTTTGTCGCGAGCCCGCATCGGCTCGAGGCGTTCGAGCGCCAGCTCGTCGCGCTGGAGACGCCGGAGGAGAATCGTGCTCCGATCGCGCCGCGCGTGGACGACACGCTGGCGGAGCTGCTGCGCGGCGTCGGCGGAGTGGCGACCGATGCTCCCGGCACCGGCCCGCGGATTCCAAGCGAGCTGCCGACGAAGGCCACCCCCTTGAGCAATGAGGAAGAAGCCTGCGATGGTGTTTGGATCCGTCGCCTCGACCTCGCCAATCCGCCGCACTGATCACGGCGCGGCAGCGACTGCGATGAAGGGAGCCCAGTAGAAGGGTGCGTCGCTCTCGCCCCGCGCGCGGCGCGCAGCTCGGACTTCACCGGTCGCGCGCCAAGCCGCGCCGGCGCAGTCTAGGTGCTCGATCCACCGCGCGTGATAGTAGGCCCGCATCCACTCGCGCGCCGCCGCGTCGCCGACCGGCCACAGGCTCATGATCACGTCGTCCACCCCGGCCGCCGCGAAAGCTCGGCGTAGTCCGAGCACTCCTTCGTTCACCTGAACACGCCCGACGCCGGTGTCACATGCCGAGAGCACCACGCTCTCGACCCGATGGAGATCGAGCGCCGCGATTTCCTCGGCCGTGAGGATCCCGTCGTTCTCTGGGTTCGAAGCATTGCGATTGGCGCCGGCGAACGCCAACCCGGCGAGGAGGAGCGGCGAGGCGGGCCCGATCGGCGAAAGCGGGAGTGAGTCGCCTGCCACCTCGACGTATCCGCCAACGCCACGTGAATCGGGGAGCGCGCCCGCGTCGTTGACGCAGCGAGGATCGAGGAAGAAGCCGTGGGTCGCGAGGTGCAGCTCGGTGCAGCGAGGCGCCTCTCGACGGAGTGCGGCCTCGGTCGCGTCGCGGCCGGTCAAGCGGCGGGACGGACGTGGCACCGGGAAGCCGAGGCCGCGCATCGAGCGCTCGCGGTGTGAGCGGCTCCACGCGTCCACCGTCTCGTCGACCTCGAGGCGCGCGGCGGCGAGCGGGGACCAGTGGAGCGCGCCGAACTCGAGGCATCGACCCGCGTCCCCTCGGCGCATCGCGCGCGGTGCGCCCGCATCGCCCGCGAGGGCGGCGTCGAAGTCGGGGTCGCCCATCACCAGTAACGACGCGTCGTCGCCGCGCGGTGCCCGCGTCTCGTCGCGGACCAGGTCGCGCTCCGCCGCCAGCATGCGGAGCACCGCGCCGCGATCGATCAGCTGCTGCTGAGGCGCCGTCGGCAACGCCGCGAAGTTGATCAGGTGAAGCGCCCCGTCCGGCACCACGTACACGTCGGGATGCGCGTCGGACCCCGCGACGCCTTCGATCGCGTCGAGGAGAGGAGCCGCGATCGCCGCGCCCAGCGCCTCCGCCGCGCGACTGCCGTCGCCGTGCGTGGTGCCCGCGATATCGCGGCGCCAGGCTTCGACCAGCGAATCGACCATGGCGGCCTCACCGATCACGTAGAAGCGCGGGGCATCGTTCGTGAGCATCAGAGCGCCGTACACATCGCGCGGCGCGCTCGGCGGACAGTGAGAGACATCGATCGACTGGAAGCGGAGGTAACGAACCAAAGCAGCACCCGGCGGCAGCGCGCGAGCGACCGCGTCAAAGCCGATCCGCGCACGCTCGGAGGTCGCGCGATCCTCACCGCTCACCGCGAGGAGCGCCCGCTCCGCCGCCTCGAACTCCCAGCGCGCCGAGTCGATGCCCGCCTCCTCGCTCGCGTCCTCGAGGCGCAGGAGCCGCTCCGCCAGCTTCTCCATCGCGCGATCGCGGCGCGTTCGCTCCGGCAGCGCCGCGCCCTCGCGCGTGGCGAGCGCGTGGAGCAGGTGCGTCGTCTCGTCGAGCACCACCAGACGCGAGCGAATCGCCGCATCCCACACCGCCTCGACCTGGTCGCTCACGCCCTGTTCGAGCAGTGAGAGCGCGAGATCGAGCCCGTTGGCGCGCTCGTCCGCGTACTCGAGGGCCTCGGATTCCGGGAGCGAGCGGGCGACGACGCGAAGCTGCTCGCGACCGCGCGCCTCGACGTCGAGCGCGAGGACGAGCGCCGAGTCGGGCTCTCCCGCCAGCGGCAGGATCGCGGCGCGTGTGGCCGTGCTCGCCGCCGTGTGCGGATGATCGATGCCGAAAACGCGCCGGTAGAGAGCGTCGGCGCGGGCGAGGGTGGCGGCCGCGGCGACGCAATCGCCCCGAGCTGCCTGGAGCGCCGCATGTCCCTGAAGCACCTCAGCGTACTCCGGGTGCTCTCCCCAGAAGGTCGCCTCACCGATTGCGAGCGCGCGCGTGGAGAGCTGCCACGCTTCGCGATCGCGGCCTAATGCGCGGAGCACATCGGCCATGCGATAGAGCGTCGAACCGACATTCGGGTGATTCGGACCGAATCGATGCTCATAGGCGCGGAGCGCGAATTCGTACTCTGGCAACGCCGCGGCCGCATGCCCCGCCTGCTCAAGCAGTGTTCCCAGCTGCAGGTGCGAGAGGATGACCGCCGGGTGCTCCTCACCCAAGTTCACACGCTGGATCTCGATCGCGCGTTCCATGTGGCGGGCGGCGTCGTCGTAGGCGCCCAGCTCCCACAGGATCCCCGCCATCTGCGCATGCACGTTGGCGCGGAGCGGGTGGTTCGCCGGCACCTTCGCCTCGGGCAAGGCCAGCGTGCGATCGAAGAGCGCCCAGGCTTCGCCGAAGCGCGCCGACTGGCGCAGCACGCCACCCAACGCCACCAGCGATCGCGCCACCTCGAGATGCGCCGGCCCGTACCGCGCCTCGCGCAGGGCGAGCGAGCGGCGATACTCCGACTCGGCCTCGCCGAAGCGCGAGATCAGGCTGTGGGCATAGCCCAGCGCGGCAAGCGCGCGGGGCAGCTCCGCGCCCTCTGGAGCCTCGCGCTCCAGCACCGGGATCGCTACGGTGAGCAGCGACTCCGCGGCCGCGGGATTTGAAAGCGCGCTCTCCGTCGCTGCGATCCGGGCGACCAGATCGGCCGCCGCCACCGTGCGCGGCGTCTCGCCATCCGCGCCCTCGCCGTGCAGGACCAGCTCGCGCGCCGCGCGGAAATGAACGAGCGCGGAGTCGGGCGCCACCGCGTCCAGCTCCACGCGACCCAAGTCGACCAAGGCCGCCGCGAGAGCCGGCGCATCGTTCGCGCGAGCCGCCTCCCAAGCGAGCGAGCGCGCCGTCGCGAGCACCGACTCGTTCGCTCCGCGCCCCAGCTCCAACTCGGCCCGCACCCAAAGCGCGCGCCCCTCTCGATCCGTGGCCTCTCGCAGCAGGGAGTCGGCCCGCGCGAACTCACCGGCGGCGAAGGCCGCGCGCGCCTCGTCACGCACGCTATCGCCCAGCGCCGACCGCATGAGCAGCGCCACGAGCGCGGCGCCGGCTGTCCAGGTTGGCCATCGCATGGAGTGCCGTCGATGTTGCCACGCGGAGCCGGTCGCCTGGCGGCACTTTTTTCGTGCGGTTCCGCCCGCGCCTCCGTCTCTCCCAGGTACGGCCCAACGGCGGGCCGGAGGAGGCGAGGACCCAATGCGATCACTCTTCGGAATCGGAGCGGCCCTGCTCGTGGTCACCGCGAGCGGCGCGGCCTGGTTGAACCACGAACGGCACGAGCGGCATGAGTCGCGCGAAGCGCGCGAGCAACTCGACGCATCCGGCGAGCGCGAAGAGGACGAGGAGTTCGCCGAACCCGGCCCTGAAGGCGAACGCCTCTACTTCGACGACTGGCACGGCACCTACGGCGCGACGCTTCCGCCGCAGGTCATGAGCGACACCTGGAAGGAGATCGAGTCGGTGCCGTCGGAGCCGCCGCCCGGCGCCGGACTCGCGGTTAACTCATGGCAGTCGATTGGCCCCTACGGCATGCAGCACCGATCGGCACCCAATACGAAGTACAGCGGCCGCATCTTGGACATCGAGAGCGTGGTCTTCTCCTTCCGCGTCGCGGCGGCGAGCGGCGGAATCTGGCGCACCGAGAACGGCGTCCCCTGGTATCCGATCTCGGATGGCTTGAACACGCTCGCGGTGAGCGCCATGGCCACGCGCCCCGGCAGCTGGGAGATCTACGCCGGCACCGGCGAAGCCCTGATTCGCACCGGCACCGGCCTCTGGCGTTCGACCGATCAGGGTGCGACCTGGGTCCACGTGAATCTCGCCGGCTACGATCCGGGCGTCATCTATCGACTCGTCTTCTCACCCGACAACGCGAACCAGCTTCACTGCGCGACCGACGTCGGCTACTTCCGGAGCGACGACGGAGGCTACACCTGGACGCGCCGACTGGCCGGCAACGTGACCGATATCGCGGTCGACGTCGCCGGGCAATTCACGGTGCGCTACATCTGGGCGACGCTCTGGGGTTCGGGCCTCTGGCAGTCGTGGAATGGCGGCAACTCGTGGAGCCAGGTCATCGTGCCCGGGCTTCCCACCGCCAACGTCGGCCGCGGCGCGGTCGCGCTGCGCCCCAACTCGAGCGAGCTCTGGGTCTCGTACGAGCGCAACAACGACGACAAGTTGCTCGGGGTCTATCGTTCGATCGATGGCGCGCAGAGCTTCTGGAGCGTCTCACCGCCCGAGGACTACATGAAGGGCCAGGGGTGGTACGACAACGTCGTCACGGTGCATCCGAGCAATGGCAACATCGCCTTCGTCGGCGGGGTCGACTTGTGGCGGACGCTGGACGGCGGCGCCAACTGGAACAAGGTGGCCGACGTCAATGTGCACCCCGATCACCATCGCTTCCTTTGGATCGGGTCGATCTTGTACGACGCAAGCGACGGCGGCCTGGCCTGGACCAACGACAACGGCACCAACTGGTCGACCGACGCGAACGCGCTCCCGATCACGCAGTACGTCAACTTCGACATCGGGACCATCAACCCCGACGTGATCGTAGGCGGATCGCAGGATAACGGCCTCTCGGTCACCTTCGGCGCCGGCTACAGCTGGTACTTCACCGCGAACGGTGACGGCGGCGGCATCTCGATCGATCCCGGCTCAAGCGATCGCGTCTGGGCCACCTCCGGTTTCTACACCGACACGGACGCTTGGCACATGCATCGTTCGACCGACGCGGGCTGGAGCTGGTTTGACTACGGCAGTGGCATCGACGCGAGCGGGCAGTGGTACACCAAGGTTCGCACCGATCGCACGCCGCCAGTGTGGCTGTACACCGAGTCCGATACCTACGTCTACCGCTCGACCAACGACGGCCTGAACTGGACCAAGATGAACACCGTCGCGTTTCCGCTTCCCGTGGGCGACGTGACGGTCAGTCGCTACTCCGGCGGCTACAGCGTGGTGTACGCCTGCCTCGATCGGCCGTATAGCGATCAACCTATTGTGGGGGCGGTGCTGCGGGTGTACGACGGCACCTCGTGGACCGAGCGCTCGACCGGCCTCTCCACCGAGGTCGAGGTGCGCACCGTCGAGCCGCATCCGCAGGACACCAACGTCGCCTACGCGGTGATGAAGGGCTTCACCGCCGCCGCCAAGGTGTACCGCACGTCAAACCGCGGCATCAGCTGGATCAACATCAGCGGCAACCTCCCGAACGTGCCGATGGGTGACCTCGTCGTGCACCCCTCAGACAGCAATCGCCTCTGGGTCGGCACCGAGTTCGGCTGCTATCGCACGATCGACGGCGGCGCGCACTGGGAGCGCTGGAACAACGGCATGCCCGAGGCCACCATCGTGACCGAGATGGGCTCGATCGATCGCACCGCGGTCGACGGCACCTTCTGGGTCGTCGCCGCCACCTACGGGCGCGGCATCTGGAAGCGCGAGGTGTCGGGCACCGATCCGGTGAGTGAAGTCGCGGACGCCCACCCCCTGCGCGCCCTCGACGAGCTGCGTGTGCTCGGCAACCCGATCCGCGACATCGCCCGAGTCCGGTTCCGACTCGGCGCACCGTCCGAGGTCGACCTGCGCGTGTACGACGTCGTCGGTCGCGAGGTGCTCTCCTTCCCGCGCGAGCGGCGCACGGCGGGAGAGCAGGAGTTCACACTTCGGCGCGGGCAACTCGCCGCGGGTACCTACTGCGCGCGCGGGTAAGGAGGAGCAGAGCGCGCGAGTCGATGATGGAGTAGCGACGGGGGGCCGAGACCGCGGGTCCCGAAAGACGGGCGCTCACGACAGCGGGTCGCGCTGCGTGGGCGCCCGTTCGCTTGCGAGCTCAGTGGTTCACTTCCGCCTTCTTTTCTCCGGCGGCATGTGCGTCGTGTCCTTCTTGCAGGCCAGATAGACTCGATTCGCCGCATTCCGAACCTCGGCACTCGCCGGATGATCCTGCTCGGTCGCGAGCGCGAAGGGGCACTGGATGTCGGGCGAGTACCAGCAGCCACCCTTCGCTCGTGTTGGGTCGGCCTTCTGGCTCCAGTTGGAGAGGGTCGACGCGTTGAGGCCCCACGCATCCATCCAGCCTTCGTGAACTCGCGACTGTCCCTCCGTCATCTGATCGAACTCGCGGAAGGTCTCGAGGGTGCGCTTGCAGCCGTGCGCGATGTTCTCGACCTGTCGCTCCTGACGGAAGCCGAGCATCGGGTGAAAGCCGAAGGTGCCGCAGGTCCAGAGCGGCGTGATTGCGAGCACCTCGACATCCAAGAGATCGCGAAGGCCCTCTGCGTTCGCCTGGGCGCGCTCTCGCGCGACATCGTCCGAGGCTGGTGCGGGAGCCTCCGCGCGCCTGGCCGCGCGGATCTCTCGAATCGCAGTCTGCGCGGCGGCGTAGGCGTGGATCTTGTGGTTGTAGCCGAACTGCCCCGCGCGCTTCTGCACATCGATCCAGGTCGACGCGACACGCGTGAGCGCCTCTCCTTCGAGTCGCTCGACCTCGGGCTCGAGCGAAACCGTGAACAGCAGATGAGGGACCGCGCGCCCCTTCGCGGTCGGACACCACGCGACCGTTCCGGCCTCAGCCTCCTTCGCCAAACGAGAGCAAGCGGCGTCGAGCGGGAGATTGTCCATCACCCCACCGTCGGTGAACTGCACTGCCTGCTGCGCGCCGGCCAAGACCTCCCACGCCCATCGCGGTCGGAAGACGCCGGGGAACGCACTGCTCGCGAGCAGACTCGGCAAGAGCGCCGCGTGCTTGTAGGGCCCGGGCGCGCCGAGAAGCTCGAGTCGACCCGCGGTCAGATTGGTGGCGGTCGCGAGAAACGCAGGGCCGGTGCGGCTGAGATCGCAGACGGGATACGATGCCGCCGCGGCTTGATCCCGGAGCTGCAACGTTTCGGCCAGCGGGGCCAGCACATAGTCTTGAATCAAGTGTTCGAGCGGCTCCGCGCCCAGGACCTCGCGGCCCACCCCCGCGCGATCGAGCCACCACTGGAAGTAGTCGCCGCATAGCTTCGTCGCGCGGCCGTTGTCCCCTGCGCGCAGCGCCTCGACCAGCGCCTTGGTTTCGAAGGGACTGACGCGGAAGAGACGCTCGATTCCGGCCAGCACTTCGCGCGCCTCCTCGCTCCACTGCTCGCCCGCGGCGTCGTCGAAGCGACGGAACACGCGGTCCGCTTCTCGAATCGAGAACCTCACATCCGACGCGCGAAGCGCGGTGCCGCGGATGAAGTCGGCGAAGCGATCGGTGACCACCAGGCGGTCGATCACGATGAACGCGGTCGCCAATCGCTGGATGAAGGTGGGGCGATGCGCCTCGGCTCCACGGAAGAGCGCGTAGTTCATCGCCGCGGTGATCGATCCGACCGAAGCGCCGGCGATGAGGTGAGGCCAGACTCCATCCGCGCCCTTCGGCGGTTTCCGTAGCACGCTCAGGCCGGCCATCGCGCCGATCTGAAAGACCCCGCGAAAGACGCCGCCGCTCCACACCAGTGCGACCTTTGGGTCGGTGGGCGGGATCGCGGGGCTGGTCGGGCTCTTCTTCTCGGCTTCGAACCGGGAGCGTAGGCGAAGACGCTGCGGCCGAGTGACCGCGCCTGCCGTGCGCAGCTCCGGCGGCAGCGAACAGGAGCGGCAGATCTCGTTCAAACCGCAGCCCGGACTTCCTTCGCTCAGCGGGAAGGCGGCCTGGAGCGTGGT
>JAXLXQ010000036.1:0-45458 GCA_046327845.1 Candidatus Eiseniibacteriota bacterium
GTGGGGAGCTTCGCCTGCGCGGCCTCACCCGAAGCTCGGTGCGCGATCCTGGCCGCGGCGCACGCAAGCCGGTGCACCACCGTGGCTTCACTTCCGGGCATGGCGGTTGCTCCACCGAGAGGCGGAGGAGAGATGCAGATACCCCGCTCGATTCGCGGCTTGGCCGCCCTGATTTCCCTTCTCGTCGCGACCGCGGCGCGCGGGGAGATCCGTGTTCACGACGCCGAGGACGTGCTCCTGTACTCGACCACCCGCGCCCTCACCGGCGATCTTCTCTTCCGCGAGGCGAGCGGGTCGCTCGTCCGCCTGATCACCTCGATCGACGACCCGAGCATCAGCAACCGCGGCGACGGACGCTTCCACCCGATCGAGGCGCGTGAGGTGGAGGCAGCGCTCGCTTCGATTCCCAGCGGCTTTCAGGGCGAGCTCGACGTCGACATCTACCTCCTGCCGTACCCGCGCGCGAACTGCCTCCGCTCCTCGGCCGACGGACACGCCATCTACTTGAGCCCGGGCGTGGCCGCGAGCGCAAGCGGCGCTGAGGCCGCGATGCTCTTGACCCACGAACTCGGACACCTGGTGCACGATCGCTTTCTGCCCGACGCCGACACCGCCGGATGGAGGCGCTTCCTCGCGCTGCACTCCGTCGACGGAGACGCCCGCTACTCCGCCGACGCGCCCCATGCCTTCCGCCCGCACGAGCTCTTCGCCGAGGACTTCCGCGTGCTCTTCGGCGGCGAACTCGCGCGCGGCGATGGGCGGGTCGAGAATCCAGAGATCGGTCTGCCGGCCGACACTCCGGGCGTCCGCGCCTTCTTCCTCGAAATTGCCGCGCTCAGCGACCCCTCCTCGGTGGCGTCGATCGAGGCGCTCCGTGCGAGCTTCGCCGTCTATCCCAATCCGGCGCCGCGCGGGGTCCAGCTCACCCTGGCGGCACGCGCCGACCTGCCGGCGTCGAGCGCCGCGCCCGCGGCCCTGCTGGTCGACGCAACCGGTCGGGTGATCGATCGGCCGGCACTGATCGCGCAATCGAACGAGCGCTGGACCCTCGAACTGCCGCGCGGCCTCGCGGCCGGCTCCTACTGGCTCGCGCTCGAGGGCCGGGGCGGCGCCCTTCCGATTCAGCTCCTGCGCTGATCTCCTCCATCGCCTATGCTGCCGCGCGGAAGGAGACCACGCGGAATGGCGCTGCTCTGTGACATCGACGGGGTGATCTTGCACGACGATCGGCCGCTGCCGGGCGCGGTCGAATTCGTCCGCCGCCTCACCGAACGACAGGTGCCGTTTCTCTTTCTCACCAACTACCCATCGCAGACGCCGAGCGATCTCGCCGCCCGCCTCTCGCGCGCGGGGATCGAAGTCGAACCGACGCGCTTCTACACCTCGGCCATGGCGACGGCGGAGTTCCTGCGCGAGCAGGCGGGAGAGCGCCGCCGCGTCTTCGTGCTCGGCGAGGGAGCGCTCAGCCACGAGCTCTACCAGGCCGGCTTCATCCTGGCGGAGAGCGACGCCGACTTCGTCGTGCTGGGCGAGACCCGCGGCTACAACTTTGAATTGATCCAGCGCGCGTCGGCGGAGATCCTGCGCGGCGCTCGCTTCATCGCGACCAATGCCGACATCGCCGGTCCGAGCGGGCGCCCCGCCTGCGGCGCCCTGGCCGCGCCGATCGAACGCATTACCGGCCGCCGCCCCTTCTACGTCGGGAAGCCGAACGCATACATGATGCGCGCCGCGCTCCGCGCCCTCTCCGCCCACTCCGAGAACACCTGGATGCTGGGCGACAACATGGAGACCGACATCATCGCCGGCATTCAGTCGGGGCTTCGCACCGTGCTCGTCTTGACCGGCGTGAGCCGCGAGGTTGATCTCGAGCGCTACGCCTACCGTCCCCACTTCCTGGCCAAGGACCTGGAAGCAGTCGAGCGAATCATGGAGCTGACCTAGCGGACCTGGCCTCCGCGCGCGAGACGCTCGACCGGCCCGCGTCGAAAGCAGCCGGTAAGGTGATCGTTCACCAACCCCATCGCCTGCATGTAGGCGTAGCAGATGGTCGGCCCGACGAAGCGGAAGCCGCGACCGAGGAGCGCCTTGCTCAGCGCCTTCGCTTCCGGCGTGATCGCCGGGATCTGCTTGAGGGTAGTCCAACGATTCTGAATCGGGGAGCCGCCGACGAAGCTCCAGAGATACGCGGCGAAGCTGCCGTGTTCCGCTTGCACCTCGAGGAAGGCCCGCGCGTTCGTGCGGAGTGAGGCCACCTTGAGTCTGTTCCGCACGATCCCGGCATCGCCGAGGAGGCGCGCCTCGTCCCGCGCGGTGAAGCGCGCGACGCGCACCGGATCGAAGTCATGGAGGAGGCGACGGTAGTTCTCGCGCTTGTTCAGGATGGTGCTCCACGACAGGCCGGCCTGCGCGCCTTCCAACACCAAGAACTCGAACAGCACGCGATCGTCGTGGCAGGGCACGCCCCACTCCTCATCGTGGTACGCCTGGTAGCGCGGATCCGAACCCGCCCAGGGGCAGCGCTCTTTCGTCGTCATCCCGATCTCCTCTGCTCTGCTAGGCTCTTCGCGCGATCATCCTCGGGGCTTCGAGAAGGAATCCACCATGCACCGCATTCCAGTGGGCGATCCGCACCGACGACTGCGACGACTGGCGCGTGGCATAGGCGTCGCCTGGCTCTTTCTACTCGGCGGGTTGGTCCTCGCCCCCGCCGCTCGCGCGGTGGAGTATCCAATCGAGGCGAGCGCGAACCAACGATTTCTCGTCGACCAGACCGGCGCGCCTTTCCTGCTGCTGGGGGACTCGCCGCAGGCCATGCTGGTGAACGTGAGCGAGGCGGAGGCGGAGGACTTCTTCGCCGATCGCGCGGCCCACGGATTCAACAGCGCCTGGGTGAATCTGCTCTGCACCACCTACACCGGCGGACGGCCGGACGCCAGCACCTACGACGGCATCCTCCCCTTCCTCGCGCTACTCCCCGGCGCCTCCTCTTACGACCTCGGCACGCCGAACGAGGCGTACTTCGCGCGCGTCGATCGCGTGCTGCAAACCGCCGCGGCCTACGGAATCCAAGTCATCCTCGATCCGATCGAGACCGGCGGCTTCCTCCAAACGATGATCGACAACGGCGCCGCCCGCTGCCGCAACTACGGCCGCTTCCTCGGCGCGCGTTACGCGAGCGTCGACAACCTCGTTTGGATGAGCGGGAACGACTTTCAAGATTGGCGAAACGAGTCGAGCGACGCGTTGGTGCGCGAGGTCGCCCTCGGCATCCGCGACCTGGACACGCGGCACCTGCAAACGATCGAGCTCGATTATCTCGAGAGCAGCTCGCTCGACGACACGCGATGGCTCTCGCTCCTCACCCTCAATGCCACCTACACCTACCACCCGACCTACGCCCGCCTGCGCCGCGACTACAACCGGCCCTACCACCTCCCCAACTTCATGGTCGAAGCGAACTACGAATTCGAGAGCTTGCAAGGGCCGATCACGACCGCGCCGATCCTGCGGAAGCAGGAGTATTGGACCATGACGAGCGGCGCTGCCGGTCAGCTCTACGGCAACGGCTACACCTGGCCCTTCGTGAGCGGCTGGCAGGAGCACCTCGACACGCCCGGTGCGACCCAGGTGGGCTACCTCAAGACCTTCTTCGATCCGCGTCCTTGGACCACGCTCGTACCCGACACGACGCACACCGTGATCACGAGCGGCTACGGCACCTACTCGGACGGCGGGTATGTCGCGGACAACGACTTTCTGACCGCCGCCCGCAGTGCCGACGGTTCGCTGGTCGTGGCCTATACGCCGATCCTTCGAACCTTCACCGTCGACCTCTCGAAGCTGAACGCGCCGGCACACACCCGCTGGTTCGATCCGGCGAGCGGGCTCTACACCACGATCGCCGGCTCCCCCTTCGCGAACAGTGGTCTCCGCCAGTTCACACCTCCGGGCCCCAATGCGGATGGCGATGGAGGGTGGGTGCTGGTGCTCGAGACCCAGCCGCCCGAGACGATCCCGCCCGCGGTCACGCTGGTGACGCCGGTCGATGGCGCGATCGTGAGCGACACCGTTGCGCTCCTGGCGACCGCGAGCGACAACGTCGGTGTGATCGGGGTGCAGTTTCAGATCGACGGCGCGAATCTCGGATCGGAGCGCTTCACCCCGCCCTACGCAATCGACTGGGACAGCCGCGGCGCGACCAACGGCCCGCACGTGGTGCGCGCGGTCGCGCGGGATCTCGCCGGCAATCGGGGCGAGGACCAGGCGACGGTGACGGTGCAGAACCTGGTGCCGCCTCCGCCGACCGACCACCTCGCGCTCGCCTATTCCTTCGATGAAGGGAGCGGCTCTTCGATCGCGGACGGCTCGGGCAACGGCAACACCGGGACGCTGCACGGCGCCTCCTTCGCCGCCGGGCACAGCGGAAGCGCCATCGCCTTCTCCGGTGTCAGCGGCTACGTCGAGACACCCAACAGCCCTTCGCTCGACATCGCCGGCGCCGGCATCACCATCGCCTTCTGGACCCGCATCAACTCGACGACCAACGGCGTCGACTACGTGCTGGTGGGAAAGCCGTGGCTCGGCTCCTCCATGCCGAGCCCCTTCTATCAGTACGGGGTCGAGTACTCGAACAGCGGCAACAAGACGGTCGACTTCTTCTTCGGTGACGCGACCGGCGGCTTGCACGGCCCCTTCCGCCTTCCCGCAACCGCGGGGGCGTGGACCCACGTCGCCTGGAGCTACGACGGCACGACGGTCAAGGGGTATCTCGACGGCGTGCTCCAGCTCTCGACCGGCGTGACCAGCGCGCTCACCGCGCGGCACCAGACGCTGCGCCTGGGGGTCGACGGCGCCTACCAGCAGTTCATGAACGGACGGCTCGATGACCTTCGCATCTGGAGCCGCGCGCTGACCGCGGCCGAGGTGCAGAGCGCGATGCAGTCCCCGGTCGGCGACGAAACGAGTGGATTGGCCGCGACGCCGCGCCGCGCGCCCTTCGATCTCGCGATCGCGCCCAATCCGGGCGAAGGTCGCGTCGAGATCAGCTTCACCGCAAGCGACGGCGCACCGCTGGCGATCACGATCTTCGATTCGAGCGGGCGACGCGTTCGCGCGTGGCCCGGGCTCCTGCTCCCATCCGGACGTCAGCGGGTGATCTGGGATGGCCGCGACGAGCAGGGGCGCCTGCTTCCGGCCGGCCGCTTCTTCGCGCGGGTCGCGAGCGGGACCCGCGTTTCGACCGCGCCGATCGCGCTCCTCCGTTAGTTGGCGGAGAGACCCGGGCCTCCGCCCATCAGCACGAACCCCGCCCAGTAGACCGGATGGGCAAAGGGTGTGGTGCCGTCCTCCGCGCGCCACGCGGCCAGCCAGAGGCTCGCCTCCCGCAGCGCCGCCGCCTCGCGCTCGGGCAAGCGCTCCTCCGGATGAAAGTCGGGCGCGAAGAAGAGATGGTAGAAGCGCCCCATGAGGAGCGCGGTGGCGCGATCATCGACCGGCCAGATGCTGGCGAGCACACTCTCGGCGCCCGCCACCAGGCAGGCATAGGGCAGACCGAAGTAACCATCGTTCATCCAGAATCCGCCGAGCGCGCTCTCGCAAGCCGAGAGCGTGACGAGTCGCGCGCCGAGATGCATCGACTTCAGTTCCTCGAGCTCGAGCGGATCGCGCGCCGGCGCCCCGTCGCGGGCGATCCGAGGCGCGCCCCCCTCCGAGTCGGAGTGGGCGAAGAGGAGCGCGCTCTCCCCGTGCACCTCGGCGTCGACCGCGGAGTGAGCGGCGAAGTGGATCAGTTCGTAGCGCGCGAGTGAGTCGCTCGCGGCCAGCGCGCGCATTCGCGGCACCGCCGCGCGCGCATCGATCCGCGACGCACGCGCGGGAAACTCCGCGGCCACCGCCTCGATCTCCTCCGGAAGCTCGGCCAGCGGCGCGAGCGAACCGTCACCGCGCGGATCTCCCTCGACCAGGAGCGCGCGCCAGCGGGACGGCGAGACCTCCTGCGCCGCGCGCGCCGCCGCGAAGAGGAGGGCGGAGGGGGAGTAGCGGACGGAAAAGCGTTCAGCCAACCAGCGTCCCTCCCGATCGACCCAGGCGGCCACCGGCGTTCCGTGCGCCAGGTCGGGCGCGACCACCACGAGTTGGCGCACACCGTCGAGCAGCGGTTCGAGCGGGGCGAGGCGAGCTTCGTAGGCCGCGCGGTTTCGCGCGCGTAGCTCGGTCGCGTCGGTCACGCGCAGAGGCCAGGTGGCGGCGCGGCTCAGTTCTCGACGGGATTCGTCGAGCGCGACATCGGCCGCAACCGCGCCTTCCTTCGGCCGATCGAACCTGACCCATCGCACTGGTCCGTGATCGCGGACGACGTAGCCCCAGTAGGGATACTCTTCCCGCGCCGCGCCCGGCCGTACCGCCAGCCAACCGACGAGAGCCTCGTCCGCGGCAATCGCCGCCTGCACGCGCGCGAGCGGCTCGATGCACCAACCGGTCGTGTCGACCACGCCGCGGGCCGCCATCTGCTCGACCATGCCGCGGGCCAGGGGTCGCTCGAGCGAACGCCAGGCGCTCGCCTCCTCACCGCACTCGAGCTCGGCCGCGGCCAGGAGGGTGTAGCTCACGAGCGAGTAGGTGCCGCCGCGTCGCGGCCCGGGTGGCGCGCCTCGGCGCAGTCGCTCGAAGATGCGAGCCGACTCCGCGAGCGGCGCGAGGGCTTGATCGGAACGACCGAGGTGGCGCAGCACCGTGCCGTAGGCACCGAGGCTTCGCGCGAGTTCCAGATCGGCGCCCGGACCAAGACGGCGCTCGCGCGCGATCGCTTCCTCCAATCGCGGCAGTGCCTCGCTCCATCGCTCGAGCGGCATCAGCGTGATCGCGATGTCGAAGAGGAGCACGCCGAGCGCGTGATCTTCCTCGACCTGGCGAGCGCGCCGCGCGCTTTCCACCTGCTCGAACAACACGAGGGCCGAGTCGGCGCGGTGCGCGACGCGATAGAGGTTCGCGAGGCCGGTCAAGATGTCGAGCTCGCCTTCCGAGTTCGGGCCGAGCGCGGCACGCTGCACCCGAAGCGCACGACGGAAGAGCTGCGTCGCGACCCGGCGATCGGTCACATCCTTGTGGTCCCAGGCGAGCGCGGTGAGGCTCTCCGCCACCAGCGGATGGTGCGGGCCGAGCCGCGCTTCCCGAATGGAGAGCGCCTCCTGGTCCATCGCGCGCGCCTGCTCCACCTCGCCGGCCCGGAGATGAAGAGCGGCCGCCGCCGCCAAGCTCGCCGCGACCTCGAGGTCACGGTCCCCCAGAACGCGACGACGAAGCTCGATCTCGCCGGTGCGGATCGCGATCGCGGCCGCGAGATCTCCGGCCTGATCGAGCGAGTCGGCGCGACTTCTAAGGAGGTCCGCGTGCGCCAGCTTCTCTGAGTCAGCGTGCGAGAGCTGGCGCGCCCCACTGCCGGCGTCGCGCGTCGATCGATCGCAGGCCAGGACCAGGCCGGCCGTGAGGAAGCACGCGAGCCATTGCCGGGCGCGTTGCCTCACCGCGTGGCGGCGCCCGCTTGGAGGAGCGCGCGAGCCCGCGCGCCGATCGCGTCGGAGCGAACCGCGAGGCGACGGAGGAGAGAGTCTGCGGTTGCGGTCTCTCCCAGCGAGCGATGCGCCAGCGCCAGCGACCAGCGCGCCTCTCCGCGCCACGGCTCCGGCACCAGCGAGGTGTCGACCGCGGCCAAGCACTCGCGCGCGCGCCTGGCCGAGCCCGCCGCCAGTTCGGTCGAGCCGAGATAGAGCAGCCGGGCACGCCTCGCCCGCGCCGGTCTCGCGCGCGGAGGCGAGCAGGCGCCGCGCACGTGCGAGGTCGTGATCGGCATAGGCGCGAAGACCCGTCACCGTCCTCTCGTCGAGCGCAGGCGCGCCGCGGAGGAAAACCGTGGGCTCGGGCATCGGCATCCAGCTCGCCTCGTTCGTCACCCGGTCGTCGCGTCGCGCCAGCTCGAGCAGCCGCGCGCTCACAAAGATGACCAAGAGCATCGCGGCGAGCGCCATCCAGCGCCGCGGAATCGAGGCGAAGCGCCGCGGCCGTGGACGCAGCATCCGCGGCCCCGCGTCGGATCGATCGGCGATCGACTCGGCGCGGATGTTCGCCCGCTCGTGGGTCGCGGAGATGGCGCGGAGCTTCTCCGCGCAGGGCGAACAGTCTCTTAGATGGACCAGCAGCTCCTCGCGCTCCGCCGCCGTCAGCAGGCGGAGCACCAGGTCGAGAAGCCGATCCTCGCTCGGATGGCTATCGCTCGTCATGCGACCCCTCCTTCTCCGCGCGCTCCGCCTCGCGCAGGGCCAGCGCCTCGAAGAGCTCCCAGAGCGCCACGAAGGCGCCGGCCGGCAGCCGCTCCACGGTGTGCCCCTTACCCCTCAGGCACTCCTTGAGCGCGGTGCGCGTGCGCTGCACCAGCACATCGACATGGCCGACGTTGAGTCGAAGCGCCGGGTGCGCCGCGATCTCGCGCCCGCTCAGCCCGTGATGCGCCCGCAAGAACCAGGCGAGTCGACCGCGCGGCGGCAGCGCCTCCACGCACGCGACGAAATCGACCAGCAGCGCCTCGGCCAAGGGGGCGTCGTTCGCTTCGACCCCCTCGAGCGCGTCGCCGCGCACCGCCTGCCGCGTGGCGTGCGGATCGGGGCTGGCGCGCTCGCGCCGCCGTCGCTTCTCGTGATCGGCCCAGCCGTTCCGCGCCACGTTCCCCAGATAGCCCGAGATCTCGGACGCGGAGCGACCAGACAGGTCCCACGCCCCCCTTTCCGCGCGCTCGAGCAGTTCTAACGCCTTCTCCGCCGCGATGTCATCGAGGACCGCGCGGTCCACGCCGCTCCAACTCCGCGACTGAAAGTGCAGCTTGACTGAGAGCGCCTCGAAGAGCAGGCGCCAGAGCGAACCGCGCAAAGCTTGCCGCGCTGGGCCGCCGGGAGCGGCCAGGAGCGCGGCCTGGAGGCGTCGAAGCTCGTCGGGCCAACGCGCGTCATGCGGGGGTGCATCGTGCACCCGAGAAGAGTAGCCCACTCCGCTCCCAGCACGATCGCTTTGTTAGAAGCCCCGAGGGTCGAGGAAGAGGCGATCGAATCCCGCAACGCAATTCGCGGTGGGTCGAGCGCGCGGAAAGAGACAGCCGTGCCGTGGTCCGCCCGGTGACCGTAGAGCCTTCCAGGAGGAAGCATGTCTGCTTCGCGCCTCGTCCGCACCACACTTGCCACCCTGTTCTTGGTGGCGATCGCCTCGAGCGCGGCCCACGCCCTCGAGGTCATTCAAGTCCGAACGGGACAGAGCGGCGGAGTCCCGGGAGCGCCCTGCTCGCTCGACGACTCCTTCCGCTACAACCCGGTGGCGGTGCCGTCCTGCCCGCAGCCTCTTCGCCCGACGGCATTCACCGCGGCCGATTTCGCAGCCGCCACGATAGGTCCGAAGTCGACCGTGCTCCAGGCGCACCCCGCTTGGACTGCGAGCCTCCCCTACGATCCCCTCGCTCGCTGGATCAATCCGATCCTGATCCCCGGCACCTGCATGGGCTCGAGCACGTCGGCTCTCTACGCCTGCCCGTTCAACGTGACGACCCAGGCCACCACCTGCGGGCTCACCGCCACCGTCGAGGTCTGCTGGCTGGTGGACGACGCGCTGGGCGACCCGTCGGGACCGAACTCGGTCGGGCTCTACTTGAACGGCTCAGCACTCGATCCCGCCTATGCGGGCGGCTCGTACGCGCAGCAGTTCTGCCACACCCAGTTCAACGTGCCGGTCGTGACCGGACAGAACTGGCTCTACGTCTACCAACGCGACTTAGGGTGCGGCGTGAGCGGCGTCATCTTGAGTGCGAAAATCACAGTGAATACGCCGCTCCCGTGCCCGCACTTCCTGGTCTACAAGTTCAACGACTTAAACGGCGACGGAGTGCAGCAGCAGAACGAACCGCCGCTCGCGGGTTGGACCTTCAACCTCTTCGGGCCGAGCGGCGGCTCCGCCACGTCGAACGCCAACGGCATCGCCGACTTTGGTTGCCTGGTGCCGGGCAACTACACCGTGAGTGAGGTGCCGCAGCCCGGTTGGGTCGTGACCTCACCGATCGGCGGACAGCAGAGCTTCGTCGTCACCTGCGGCGAGGACTACGCCGTGACCTTCGCGAACCATGAGTGCGGCGCGCAGTCGAGCTGCGTCTTCCCGCCGAAGTGCCTCTCCGCGCAGTGGCTCTTCTCCGAGTGCGGCGGATCGATCGCCAACGAGACGATGGCCAACCGCGACGGCACGCTCACGGGCACGATTCCGCCCGTCTGGGTGACCGGGCGCACCTCGAGCGGATGCGGGCTTCGCTTCAGCGCGACCAACGACTCGCGGGTCGAGGTGCCCGACGCCCCCGAACTCAACTTCGGCAAGAACAGCTTCACGATCTCGGCCTGGGTGCGCACCACCGACAACACCAACAGCGTCCGCACCGTGATCGACAAGCGGGTGGTGCCCTTCGGCAGCCCGACCGGATACGCGATCTACCTCTACGGCAGCCAGGTCTACTTCCAGTACAACGACGGCTCGAGCAGCTACATCACCCTCGCCTCGACCTCCTCCGGGGTGAGCGACGGCGCCTGGCATCACATCGCGGTCAGCGTCTGCCGCAATCCGCAGAACCCGAGCACCAATGTGGCGCGGGTGGTGGTCGACAACCACGTCGACACCTTCGGCAGCGCCTTCGTTCCGACCGGAAGCCTGACCAATGGCGCGAATCTCCGCTTCGGCGATCAGTGCCCGGGCTTCCTCGTCGGCCGTCCCTTCCGTGGCGACATCGACGACGTGCTCCTCTTCAAGTGCTGCCTGACCCCGGCGCAGATCCAGGACATCGGCGCGACCTCCGAGTACTGCACCGACGCCTGCTACGTGCCGTCGATTCTGTCGACGGTGAACAACGCGGTGAGCACCACGCTCACCCTCTGCAACTACTCCACCATCCCTCAGACCTACACCTGGACCGCGGCTCCGATCGCGGGCGCGCACTGCAACCGCACCGGACCGCCGGTCTTCCTACCGCCCGCCGGCACCGTGACCGTGCCCGGCGCGACCGGCGGCCCCGCCTGCGTCACGATTCCGATCACGATCCAACTGCCGGGTGGGATGAACTGGCTCGACCTCGCTTGCTATCAGATCTCGGTGCTGAACCAGGGAACCGGTCGTTGCTGCACGACGCGCGGACGCGTGCGGAAGTCGTTCCCGATCGACCCGGGGACCAACCCGACGCAGCTCACGCTGCACGAGGGAGGCGTCGGCAACGTCCAGTTCACGGTGGTGAACGACGGCCCGGGCCCGCTCAGCCTGAACTACACGGTGAGCGATCGCTCCTCCGACGACGATCCGGACAATGCCGTGGTCAGGCTGAACGGACTACCGCCGGGCGAGCCGGTCATCGGCACCCTCTCCATCGCGCCGGAGTCCTTCGGGGTGATCACCGTCGGGGTGCAGCTCGATCAGTTCCAGCCGGAGAATCCGCACGAGGTCATGCTCTCGGCCGATCTCGACGGCGACGGTCAGATGGAGGACCTGACCCTCTGCAGCATCTTCTCGACCGGGCTCTACGCGCCGAGCGACGCCCCGACGCCGGAACCGAGTGCTTCCTTCCTGAACCGACCGGCAACGCTCATGGCACTCCCCAATCCGTTCCAGGGGCGGACCACGCTTCACCTCTTCTTGCCGCAGCGTGACGGCGGGATCGAGGCCGAGGTGTTCGACGCTGGTGGACGTCGCGTGCGCGAACTCCACGCGGGCGCGCTCGAGTCCGGCGATCACGTTCTCTCGTGGGACGCGCGCGACGCGCAGGGACGCCTCGTACCGAATGGTCTCTACTTCGTGCGAGTGAGCGGGCGCACGCTCCACATCGAGCAGAAGGTGCTGCGCGTGCAGTAGCCAGCCCTTCCCGACGGACATCGAGCAAGTCCCCACCTCACACGATCCCCGCCGTGCCTCGCGGCGGGGATCGTGCTAACTTCCCGCCCCGAAACTCCACCTGGCGTGACGCGAGAGGTTCTGGGGGCGGGATGGGTCGCTGCAACGAGTGCGGATTCCAATCGAGTAACGACGCGCGATTCTGCGCGCGCTGCGGGCGGCCGTTCGGTGCTGAGCCGGATCGTGTGATCAGCGAGCTGGACGTGACACGGACGACCGGCGGCGATGCGAGTCCTTCACTGCCTCCCTCTTCTCTTCCTTCGGGCGGCGGGCGCTTCGTGCCCGGGACGCTTCTGGCGGCGCGCTATCGGGTGATCGCGCTCTTGGGTCAAGGCGGTATGGGCGAGGTGATCCGCGCCGACGACCTGAAGCTCGGCCAACAGGTCGCGCTCAAGTTCCTCCCCCCAGCGCTCGCGCGTGACCCGGGCGCGCTGGCGCGATTCCATCGCGAGGTGCGGGTGGCGCGGCAGATCTCCCACCCGAACGTCTGCCGCGTGTTCGACATCGGTGAAGCAGAGGGGCAGCCCTTCCTTACCATGGAGTACATCGACGGCGAGGATCTGGCCTCGCTCCTTCGACGCATCGGTCGTCTGCCCGAGGCGAAGGCGGTCGAGCTGGCGCGGCAGCTGTGCGCCGGCCTGGCCGCGGCCCACGAGGTCGGAATCCTCCACCGCGATCTCAAACCGGCCAACGTGATGATCGACGGCCGGGGCCGCGCGCGCATCACCGACTTCGGACTGGCCGGCATCGAACTCGAAGCGGGCGCCGCCGAGATCTTCGCGGGTACTCCCGCCTACATGTCGCCCGAGCAGCTCGCGGGCAAGGAGGTCACGCGACGAAGCGAAATCTACTCGCTCGGCCTCCTGCTCTCGGAGCTCTTCACCGGTCGACGCGTGTTCGATGCGAAGACCCTGCCGGAGCTGAGGCGCCAGCACGAGGACCGGACGCCGGAGAGTCCTTCGACGCTGGTGCGCGATCTCGATCCTCTGATCGATGCGGTCATCGCGCGTTGCCTGGCCAGCGATCCCTCGGAGCGGCCGGACTCGGCGCTCCAGGTCGCGGCGGCGCTGCCGGGCGGAGATCCGCTGCAGGCGGCGCTCCGCGCGGGCGAGACCCCCTCGCCGGAAATGGTCGCGGCCGCTCCCACCCGCGGAGCGCTGTCATCTCGCGTGGCGCTCGGTCTCCTCGTCGCGGGCGTTCTCCTGTTGTTGGCGGTCGTGGTGGGCGATTCGGTGAGCCTGGTCCATCGCGGTCCGCTCGACATGCCGCCCGAGGTGCTGGCGGACCGAGCGCGCGCCGTGCTCGATCGCGCGAGGGAGGGTCCTCGTCCGAACCATCACCTGCAGGGATCGACCTCGACCAGCTCTACCTCAAGTACGACGACCCGCTGAAACCACCGGCGCGTTGGAAGCGGCTCGCGACCGGGCAACCGCTCGGCTACTACTTTTGGTATCGAGAGGACGCCGTTCCGATCATTCCCTCCGCCGTTCGGAACGCGCTGGTTGCGAACGATGTCAATCCGCCGCTCAACCAGGAGGGCGCGGCGCGCGTGAAGCTAGATTTGCGCGGGCGCTTGATCGAGCTCGTGCGCGTACCCGCGGCGATCGACGCCACCACGCCCGACTCAACGCGCGCGGTCGACTGGCGCCCCTTCATCGAGGCGGCCGGCCTCGACGCGAGCGCGCTCACGCCGGATGTAGCGACCTGGACCCCTCCGGTCTTCGCCGATCAAAGGGCCGCCTGGCGCGGACGATTCACCGATCACCCCGATCTCCCGCTCCGCGTGGAGGGCGCGGCGTGGCGTGGGCGAGCTGTCTACTTTCGCGTGGTCGCGCCGTGGGACTCGCCGCCGGCGGGTGACGTCGGTGGAGCGATGGCCGGCGAGTCCGTCGCGGTCGTGGGCGGGATGGCGCTGGTCCTCGTGGTGGTAGGCGGCGCGATCTGGCTCATTCGAATCAACCTCAGCGAAGGGCGAGGCGATCGCACGGCGGCGGCGCGGCTGGCGCGCGTGGCCGCGGTGGTGGGCGCCGCCACGCCGTTCCTCTCCGCGCGCACCTCGTTCAACTTGAGAAGCCTGAGCGAGCTTCTGTACTCGGCACTTGCCAGCGCCGCGACGTCGGCCGGCATCGTCTGGATGCTCTACCTTGCGCTCGAACCGGTGGTGCGGCGGCGACGCCCCGAGCTCCTGGTCGGGTGGACCCGCCTCTTGACCGGTCGTTGGCGCGATCCGATGGTCGGCCGAGACCTCCTGATCGGCACAACGCTGGGACTCGCCGCCGCGGCGGGGCAAACCTTCGCGGGCTGGCTCAAGGAGTGGACGGGGCACCCGGTACCGCCCAACCGCTTCGCCGACCTCCGCTCGCTCGCAGGTCTGAGCCCGCTCCTCGCGATGCTCTGCGATCGCGTCGTCACCGCGTTGGCGATCCAGCTCGGCATCCTCCTGCTCCTCGCCCTCGCCACCCGGTGGTTCCGCCGCGAGAAGGTGGCGGCACTGGCCCTCTGGTTCATCATCGTGGTGCTCTTCTATTCCGCCTTCGCGCGGAGCTGGCCGGTGCTGACAAGCACCGCGCTGATGGTCGCGCTGATGGTGATTTCGGTGTCGCGCTTCGGTCTCCTCACCGGCATCGTCTTCCAACTTTGTTACTCGGCCGCCGCCGCCACCGTGTGGACGCCCAACCTCGGCGACTGGTACGCGCGCGGCACGATCGTCACGGGGAGCTTCTGTCTGCTGCTCCTCGGCCTGGGCTTCCGACTGGCGCGCGGCGCGGGCGGAGATCGCCGTCCGCGCGTCGAAGCATGAGCAAGGAGGGAGCGTTCCCATGTCGCCAAGAAACCAGCGCGTCACCCAAGGCCTCGTCCTCTGCTTCGCCGCCTCGGCGCTGGCCGCAGCGCGAACCGGGGCCCTCGACTATCCGGCGACCCGGACGGTCGACGTGGTGGACGACCACTTCGGCACGGCGGTCGCCGATCCCTATCGCTGGCTCGAGAACCTCACCTCGCCCGAGGTGAAGAGCTGGGTCGGTCAGGAAAACGCCCTCAGCCGCGCGGTGCTCGATGCGGTGCCCGGCCGCGACCGCGTGCGCGATCGACTCCGAGCGGTGATCAACTACGCGCGCTATCGAATCCCGCAGCGGGTCGCGGGACGCTACTTCTGGCAGGAGAACAGCGGCCTCCAGCCCCAGTACGTCTTGTGCTGGTCGGAGGGACTGCACGGCGAGAAGCGCGTGCTGCTCGATCCGAACGGGTGGACCCAGGACGGCACCGCGGCCTTGGGCTCGACCGACGTTTCCGACGATGGGCACTTGCTGCTTTACGGCGTCAGTCGCTCGGGCAGCGATTGGATCGACTGGCACGTGCTGAACGTCGACACCGGGAAGGAACTCAAGGATCGGATCGAGTGGAGCAAGGAGTGGGCGGCGTGGAATCGCGACGCGACCGGCTTCTTCTACCAGCGCTACCCGCAACCGGCCAAGGAGGAGACCTACACCGCGGCCGCGTTCAACTCGTCGATCTACTTCCATCGCCTCGGCACCGCGCAGTCGAAGGACCGCCTGGTCTACTCGATTCCGGAGCACCCGGACTGGTGGATCGGCGCGACGCTCAACGAGGCCCGGACCCGCATGATCTTGGCCACCGGCGAGCCGGGGAGCTACGACAACACCGAAGGGGTGATCGAACTCGACCAACCGGAGTGGCGCGTGCGTTGGCTCCTGCCCGAGCGGAACGGCCAGTACAACTTCCTGCGCGAAGATCACGATCGATACTGGTTCTGGACCAACCAGGACGCGCCGCGCGGCCGGGTCATCGCCTTCGATGCCGCGAACCCCACACCCGATCACTGGACCGTGATCATCCCGGAAGGGGCGAATTCACTGGGCAGCGTGACCAGCGCCGGCGGCTCGCTCTGGGCGAGCTACATGAAAGACGTCTGCGCTCAGGTGGTGCGCTACGGCCCGGACGGCACCCGAATGGAAGAGGTCGCGATGCCGGGACAGGGAACCGCCTACGGCTTTCAAGGACGCGAGGAAGACACGGAGACCTTCTACGTCTACACCGACTTCGTCACTCCGGCGAGCGTCTATCGCTACGACCTCGGCTCGCGGCGGAGCGAGGTTCTGCACGCGCCCGAGATCCCGATCGACCTCTCCCGCTACGAGAGTCGGCGCTACTTCTATCGCGCTCCGGACGGAACGGCGGTGCCGATCTTCATCACGGAGCGGCGCGGCCTCGAGCGCGATGGGCACACCCCGACCCTGCTCTACGCCTATGGTGGATTTCAGGTCTCCTCGCAACCCTACTTCAGCGCGATGCGAGCGATCTGGCTCGACCTGGGCGGGATCTACGCCGAGGCCTGCATCCGCGGCGGCGGCGAGTACGGAGAGAGGTGGCACGAGGCGGCGATCAAGGAGCATCGACAGGTCGCCTTCGACGACTTCATCGCCGCGGCGCAGTTCCTGATCGACGAGGGATACACCGACACGCCGCACCTCGCGATCAACGGCGGGAGCAACGGCGGCCTCCTGGTCGGCGCGGTCGAGATGCAGCGGCCCGATCTCTTCGGCGTCTGCCTGCCCGACGTCGGGGTGATGGACATGCTGCGCTTTCACCTCTGGGGGTACGGCGCCTCGTGGGAGGGGGACTACGGCAATCCGGAGGATCCGGCGGAGTGGCGGGCGCTCTTCGCCTACAGCCCCTATCACAACATCAAGCCGGGCGTGCGCTATCCCGCGACCCTCGTGACCACCGCGGACACGGATGATCGCGTGATGCCGGGGCACAGCTTCAAATTCGCGGCGAGGCTGCAGGCGGCGCAGGCCGCGGGCGGCCCGCCGATCCTCCTTCGCGTGGAGACCGAGGCGGGCCACGGCGGCGGCCTGCCGATCCAGAAGCAGATCGAGGAGATCGCCGACCAGTACGCGTTCTGCTTCGCGCAAATGGGGCTCGTGATTCCCGAGCGTCTGGAATAGCGCGCCGGCCGCTTCCGTCCACGACAAACGAGCGGGGCCGTGGCATGATGTCCCCGGCCGCACTTCCTCCGCGCAAGAGACCAGAGGCCCGCGTCCCCGCGACGCGCACCTTGGGAGCACGAAATGAGGCAGACGTCCTCGCTCCTGGCGCTGGCCTTCTCCTGCGCCCTCCCCGCTCACGCCCAGGACACCTTCCACGGCGACGTCGCGCGCACCGGCGTCTTCGCGAGCGCGGCACCCGGCTCCGCTCCCCGCGTGAAGTGGAGCTTCAAGACCAGCGGCCCGATCGTGGGCTCGGCGGTGGCACGCGACGGCGTGGTCTACATCGCCTGTCTCGGCGGCCACCTCTACGCGATCGATCAGGCGACCGGCACCGAGAAGTGGAATTTCAAGTCGCGGATGCCGATCGCCTCGACCCCGGCGCTCGGGGACAGCACGCTCTACTTCGTCTCCTCCGCCGGATCGCTCGCCGCGCTCGACCTCGCGACCGGCACGCCGCGCTGGGTGCTGCCGGTCGAGTACGAGCGGCGCTTCGAGGCGAAGAACCTGCACGGCTACCCATCGGCGGCGCAAACCATCGCCGATTCCTATGACCTCTTCACATCGTCTCCTGCGTTGAACGGAGGGAAGGTTTACTTCGGCGCGGGGGACGGCGGCATCTACTGCGCCGACGCGACCAGCGGACTCCTCCTGTGGAAGTTCTCGACCGAGAACGTCGTGCACAGCTCGCCCGCGATCGCGAACGGCCTGGTCTACGCCGGCAGCTGGGACAGTCGCCTCTACGCGATCGACGCGGAGAGCGGACAACTCCGCTGGTCGTACCAGGCGGGGCTCGACCCAGCGATCCACAACCAGGAGGGCTTCCAGTCCTCGGCCGCGGTGATGAACGGCGTCGTGTACGTCGGCTGTCGCGACGCGCACCTCTACGCGATCGACGCGGGCTCGGGAAAGAAGCGCTGGGACTACCCGACCTCGAAGGGGTGGGTGATCGGCACTCCGGCCGTGCGCGACGGACAGGTCTTCGCCGGCACCTCCGACGGCGCCCGGGTCTTCTCGCTCGACGCGAAGACGGGACGCCTGCGCTGGAACTTCGACGCCAAGGGGTACACCTTCTCCTCCCCCGCTCTGGCGGCAAACCTCCTGCTCATCGGTTGTCACAATGGAAGGCTCTACGCGCTCGACGCCGCGACCGGCGGCTTGGTCTGGACCTTCCAGACCGAAGCATCGAAGGCCGACCGACTCGACGTGTTGAACGACGACGGCACCTTTCGCCAAGAGGCCTTCGCGCCCCTCTTCGGCGACTATCAGGACATGGTGCTGGACGTCTATCGCTACATCTCGGTCGGCGGCATCGTCTCCTCGCCGACGGTCGAGCACGGCGTGGTCTACGTCGGAAGTCTCGACGGCAATCTGTACGCGCTCGAGTAGACGCGCGCGGGCACAACTTTCGTTTGGTGCATGTTGAGACCACCCCTACCTTGCCTGGCTCGGCAGCGCTGGCTGCCGCTCGACCAAGGGACAAGGATGGAGGTGACATGTTCCGTTCAGTGGGCGCGCGCAACTCGAGTTCGATTCTCCGCGGAGCACTTCTCTGTGCAACGCTCGGTGTGGTCCTCTGGGCCGCGCCCGCCGCGGCCGACCGCAAGTACTTCGTCGAGACCTACACCCCCTACCTCGCGGGCGAGGGGAAGCTCGAGTACGAGAGCTGGCTGACCTCGAAGAGCGGCAAGCCGTCCCCCGACACCCGCACCGCCTGGGATCTAAGGAGCGAACTCGAGTGCGGCCTGAGCGAGCGGCTGACCGGCGCGCTCTACCTCAACTTCTCGCAGGAGGCGGGCGGCGCCCTCCGCTTCGTCTCCCCATCCCTGGAGCTGATTTACGCGCCGGTCGAGCCGGGGCGGCTGCCGGTCGATCCAGCCTTTTACCTCGAGGTGAGCGAAAGCGGCGAGGAGCTGGAGCTCGAACCCAAGCTGCTCCTGGGTCGCCGCGTCGATCGTTGGGTGGCGGCGGCGAACCTGGTCAGCGAACTCGCCTTTCGCCACAACGACGATGAGCGCGAGGAGGACGGCGAGGTGATCGAGCGCGAGTGGGAGCCGGCGGTGAGCGCCGGGCTCGCCTACGAGTTCTCTTCGATCGCCTCGCTCGCGCTCGAGGCGCGCTACGTGGCGGAGTACGTGAACATGGAGGAGAAGGAGGCTTCGATGTTCTCGCTCGGGCCCACGCTCAATCTGCAGAAGGGAAGCGTGCAGCTCTCGCTCGGCATCCTGCCGCAGATCTCGGGGAGTCCAGCCACCTCCGGCCATCTCAACCTGAGCGAGTTCGAACGAACCCGCGTGCGGATGATCCTCGGCATCGATCTATGAAGCGGAACGCGGCGCTCGGCACGCTGCTGGTCGGCGGGTTGGTGGTCTGCGGTCTGCTCCTGGCCGCCTGCGCCTCGGCGCCCCCGCCGGTCGACCTCAGCGATCCAGAGACGGCGGCGGCCTGGCGTCTGATGAAGCGGCGATGCCAGTCCTGCCACGCGCTCCCCGATCTTCGCGCCCTCTCGCGCGCCCGGTGGGAAGAGAGCTTGGTCAAGATGGAGCGGAAGGTGACGCTCACCCCCGAAGAGTGGGACGCGATCCGCGAGCTCAAGCCGGTCGACTCCTTGACCGCCCACTGATCGCGGCCCGAGCTATACTGCCCCGATGTCGACCGATCGAGAGAGCGTGGAGGCCGGTGCCGGCGGACCGAGCGCGGAAAGCGTCCTGGTCGCGCCTCCCTCCGCGCGGCGCGAGACCGCGTTCGTCGCGCGCTTGGCGGTGCAGGTGCTGCTCCTCGCGGCCGCGCTCCTCGCCTTCGAGCGCTCGCGTCCGAGCGGCGCAGCCTCTCCATCGTTCGAGGTGCGCGCGCGGAGCGAGGCGCTCTTCGCCGACCTTGCCCCCAAGGACCAACGCATCGTGCGCGAACTGGAGGAGGGGATCGCCGAGGCCGAGCGCCGTCGCGCGCGCAGCGGCGCGTGGCCTTCGATCGAGGAGCTGGCCAGGGACGGCATTCCCCCCTTCGCGCCCGACCCGATCGATCACGACGGGTACCGCTGGCAACTGGCGCGCGATCGGACGGCGATCAACTACGCCGGCTTTCCCACCGCGCCGGAGCGCCCCGCCTTCATCGTCTTGATCCTCGAGCCGGAGCCCAACGCGCCGCCCGATCCCGGGGCGCAGGCGGACGAGATCCACCACCAGTTGGCCGATGGTACATTCCTCCACGTGACCACCTGGATGGGACCGAACCCGAAGAGCTTCGATCGGCCGATCACCTGGTTCGAGTACGAGCCGAGTTGGTCGCGGATCACGCGGGGTGCGCCGGCGGCGCGCCGCTAGAAAGGACTCGATCGATGATTTCGCCGCGCTCGGCGCTTCGACTCCTGATCCCGTTCCTCGTCGCCTGCATCTCGACCGGAAAGGCGCAAGCCACGCCGCTCAAGATCGGCGTGACGCTGCACCCGTACTACTCGTGGACTGCCAACGTGGTCGCTGGTGTGCCCGAGGTCGAAGTGCGCGGCGTTATCCCGGCCGAGGTGGACGCGGGCGACTATCAGCCGACGCCGAAGGAGATCGCGCAGCTGGCCGACCTCGATGCCATCGTGATCAACGGACTCGGCCACGACGACTTCATCCTCGATATGCTTCGCGCCTCGGGCAACGACAAGGTCGTGATCATCCGCCCGAACGACGCGACGCCCCAGATTCGCGGCGCCCACGGGGAGGCGGCGAACTCGCACACCTTCATTTCGTTCACCAACGCGATCCAGCAGACCTACGCGATCGCGCGCGAGCTGGGCAAGCTGCGTCCGGCGGACGAGGTGACCTTCGAGGCGAACGCGGCCGCCTACGCCAAGCGCCTCCGCGCGATCAAGGCCGAGGCCGCGACGAAGCTGGCCGACCCCAAGATCAGCCGCGTGGTCACGGTGCACGACGGCTACAGCTATCTGCTCCAGGAATTCGGGATCGAGCTGGCCGGCGTGATCGAGCCGGCGCACGGCCTCATCCCCTCGGCCAAGGAGATGGAGGAGATGGTCGAGTTGGTGAGGCGGGAGAAGGTCCGGGTGGTCCTGAGCGAGGCGAGCTTCCCCGACAAGCTCCTCCAGGTGCTGCGCGATGAGGCCGGCGTGAAGGTCTACATCATCAGCCACATCGCGACCGGCGCCTACTCCCCCGACGAGTTCGAAGCACAGATGAAGACCAACGCCGACACCCTGGTCGAGGCGCTGGTCACCGATCCTTCGCGGTGACGAACGAATCGACGACTCCGCTCGCGATCGAGATCGCGAAGCTTGGCGTGAAGCTGGACGGCTCGGTCCTGCTGCGCGAGGTCGACCTCGCGGTGCGCGCCGGTTCCATCCACCTGCTGCTCGGTCCGAACGGCGCGGGGAAGAGCACGCTGGTCTCGGCACTGCTCGGACGACTTCCCTTCAGCGGAACGATTCGACTCCACTGGCGCGGCAACCGGCGGGTCGGCTTCGTGCCGCAAAGCTTTCACGCCGATCGCACCCTCCCGATCACGGTGGCCGAGTTCCTCGCGCTCTCGCGCCAGAGCTGGCCGGTTTGCTTCGGCCTTCGCCCCGAGACGCGGCGCGAGGTGGCGCGGCTTCTATCCTTGGTCGGCATGGAAGGCACGGAGTCGCGCCGCCTCGGGGTGCTCTCGGGCGGAGAGTTGCGGCGCGTGCTGATCGCCAACGCGATCTCGCCCGCGCCGGAGCTCTTGATCCTGGACGAGCCGGCCACCGGCCTCGACGCCGCGGCAGTGGCCGCGCTCGACGCCCTGCTCCTTCAGCTCCGCGCGCGCGAGGGGACGACCATCTTCATGATCTCGCACGACCTCGCGCAGGTGCGACGCATCGCCGACACCGTGACCTTCCTCGATCAGACGGTGATCGAGACCGGCGCAATCGATCCGGTGCTGACCGCGGCCGGACTCCATGCCCTGGGCAGCGAGCGGGTAGGGGACCAGCGCTGATGGAGTCGGTCTACGCCTGGCTCGCCGCGCTGGCCAAGTCCGCGCACCTACCTCAAGCCTTCCAGTACCCCTTCATGCTGCGCGGCATGATCGCGGGGTTGATCGTCGCGCCTCTCTTGGGCGGCATGAGCCACCTGGTGGTGGCGCGCCGCCTCGCCTTCTTCAGCACCGCGCTCGGCCACGCCGCCCTGACCGGCGTGAGCCTGGGGCTCCTCCTCGGCGAACCGATCAGCGGCCCCTACGCCGGCATCTTCGGCATCTGTCTTCTCTCCGGCCTCGCCATGGTCTACGTCAAGCGACGCGCGGCGCTGCCGCCCGACACCCTGATCGGAGTCTTTCTCGCCCTCACCTTGGGCCTCGGCATCTGCCTTCTGGTCGCGGTGACCAAGCGCTTCAACATTCACCAGATCGAGGCGGTGATGTTCGGCAGCCTGCTCACCGTGAGCGATCTCGACCTGGCTCTGCTCCTGGTCGGCGGCGCGATCGTCGCCGTGGTGCTGGCGCGCCCGTACAACGACCTCTACCAGGACAGCCTGAGCCCGAACCTGGCGGAGGCCCGCGGCATCGACACCATGCGCACCGAGTACGTCTTCGTCCTCACCCTCACCCTGGCCATCGTGCTCAGCCTGAAGATCGTGGGAGCCCTCCTGGTCGAGGCGCTGGTGGTGGTGCCGGCGGCCGCCGCGCGCAATCTGGCGCGGAGCACGCGGAGCTACATCGTCTGGAGCGTGCTGATCGCCACGGTCAGCGCGGAGCTCGGCCTCTTCGTCTCCGCGCGCTGGCGGGTGCCGAGCGGCGGCGCCATCGTGCTCGTCCTCTCTGCCCTCTTCTTCGTCACCCTCGGCCTGGGCCGCGGGCTCTCGCGCCGCGACTAGGTCTCGACGCTCCGGCACTAGGCCCGACGCGCCACGCGGCGCTACCATCGTTCTAGCCCGGCCTTCGTTCCGCACCGACTGAACACGGGAGACCATCGATGCTGTCCTCGATCTACTCCTCCGCGCACCGATTCGCGCGGTGTTGGCGCGCACCGCTCGCGTCGCTTCTCTTCCTGCTCGGAGTCGCGCTGCCGGCCCACGCCGATCGCAACCCGGCCGCCGGTCCCTTCCCGGAGCCCGCGGCTCGGCTTCGCCTCCTGGCCAAGCAAGAGGCGCGTTCGCGCCCGGCGCCGCCGGTCGAGACACTGCCCCTCACCGCCACCGGGTACGACATCGGCTACTCCTATCTCGACGTCGATGTGAGCGACACGGCGAATCGGCGGATCTACGGCGCGGTCAACCACGCGGTGTGGAGCCGGGTGAGCAGCCTCGCCTTCCTCTCGATGGATCTCCGCACCGAGATGACGGTCGACTCGGTCAAGGTGAACGGGACCCCGGCCGCCTTCTCGCGCGGCGGGCAGCAGCTGCTCATCACGCTGCCGACGCCGCTCCTCGAGAATCAGCTCGCCATGATCCGCATCGTCTACCACGGGCAACCGCAGCAGCTCGGCTTCGGCCTCCAGTTCGAGACGCACAGTGGCTCCCCCTTCATCTGGAATCTCTCCGAGCCGGACGGGTGCCGCTACTGGTGGCCGACCAACGATCGTCCCGACGAGAAGGCCGACTCGATGGACATCCGCATCACCGTGCCCAACACATTGGTCGCGACGTCGAACGGCACGCTGGTCTCGACCACCAATCTGCCGGGGAACAAGCGCGCCTATCTCTGGCATGTCTCGTATCCGATCGCTCCCTATCTCGTCTCCTGCACGGCCGGCAACTTCGTGCGGCTCGACTCGTCGTATCCGAAGCCGGGGGGCGGCAACATGCCGCTCTGGCACTATGTGTTTCCCGACCAGGTGGCCGATGGCACCGAGGACTTCAACATCGCGTCCGACGCGATCGACGCCTTCGCCGCGCGCTACGGGGAGTATCCCTTCCTCAGGGAGAAGTACGGCATCAGCGTGTTCGGCTGGGGCGGCGGGATGGAGCACCAGACCAACACCTCCTACGGCTGGTTCCTCATCGACGGTTTCCACTCCTACGACTGGATCTACGTGCACGAGTTGAGCCACCAGTGGTGGGGCGACGACGTGACCTGTGCCACCTGGGCCGACAGTTGGCTGAACGAGGGCTTCGCTTCCTACAGCGAGGCGATCTGGGCGGAACATCAAGGCGGCGCCAGCGCCTACCGCAGCTACATGACCAACAGCCAGGCGGTGAGCGATCCGAGCGGACCGGTCTACAACTACCCCGATCCCTTCGACGGCAACACCATCTACAACAAGGGAGCGTGGGTCGTGCACATGCTGCGCGGCGTGCTCGGCGATGCGGCCTTCTTCGGCGCGCTCGCCGACTACCGTGCCGGTTATCACGGGCGGAGCGTCACCACCGCGGAGCTCCAGGCGTCACTGCTCAAGAGCACGGGGCGTGACCTTACCCCCTTCTTCAACGAGTGGGTCTACGGCGTCGACCGACCGAAGTACAAGGTCTCGTCCTTGACCGAGACGATCTCCGGCGGCGTCCGCCTCTACGTTCACCTGCAGCAGACGCAGTCGACCGGCGGCTTCTTCACCATGCCGGTCAGGATCCGCGTGCAGGCAGGCGGACAGAATGACCTGGTGCTGGAAAACGATCCCGACCACGAAGACCTGGTGGTCGATCTGCCGACCGCGCCCACCTCGATCTCGGTCGATCCGGACAACTGGATTCTCCGCACCGTCTCGAGCGGCACCTACGGGCTCAACCTCATCACGACCGACCTCGCCCCGACCAACGTCGGCACCTCCGTCTCGATCCCGTTGGTGGCGAAGGGCGGAACCGTTCCCTACACCTGGAGCGCGGTGGATGCGCTCCCGCCGGGCATCGGGCTCAATCCGTCGACCGGGGTGCTCTTCGGCACCCCAACCACGACCGGCAGCTACGCCTTCCGCGTCAAGGTGCAGGACTCCGCCTCGCACAACGACACGCAGAAGATCCGCTGGACCATCCTGCCGCCGGCGGCCGGCGCGGAGGACGCTTCGCTCGTGACGCACGCGTTGACCGCGCGCCCCAATCCGGCCTCGCGGAGCGTGCGGCTTGCACTCTCAGCGAGCGCGCGCGGCCCGGTCACCTTCGAGATCTTCGACCTGGCCGGACGCCTCCTGGCCTCACATCACGAGGCGAGCGCGACCAGCGGCTGGACCTGGGGTGGAGGCACTGATGGAGGCGCGGCGCCCGCCGGCGTCTACTTCGCCCGCGCGCGGTACGGCGACGCCGAGGGGAGACCGGCGCAGCCGAGCACCCGGATCTACCTCGTGCACTAGCTAGGGCGCACCTGAGGAGCGCAGAGCGCGCTTCCATCTCGACAGCGAATCGGCGGATGTGGGACCTTCCCGCGTTCGCCGATTCATGCATGTGGGACGCTCGGTCCCGACCCGACAACTTTTCCTGTGACGCGCGGAGGCGGGGTGGACTCCACCACGACGGAAAGGCTCGAGGCTCTCTCCGACGACGATCTGGTCGCTCGGGTGCGGGCCGGAGCCGAGGGGGGGCGCGACGCGCTCAACACCCTGCTCGAGCGGTATCAGGAGAAGATCTACCTGTGGTGCTTCCGAAGGCTGCGCGATCGCGACCGCGCGTTGGACGCGACCCAGGACGTGCTCCTCTCCATCGCGCGATCGCTCGAGGGGTACCGAGGTGACGCACCCTTCTCCGCCTGGGCCTTCGTGGTGACGCGCAACCGGTGCATCCGCTCCGGCAAGGCGACGGCCCGGCTGGGCTACGAAGAGCTGCCGCTCGAACGCCTGGTCGACGAGGGGCCGCAGCCCGACAACTGGACCGACATGGTGCGCGGCTACGAGGAGACGGTGCGGCTGGTGCAGGAGGAGTTGGATCCACTCGAGCAACGCGCCGTCTGGCTCCGTTGCTTCGAAGATCTGCCGGTCGAGGAGATCACGCGCGAACTGGG
This sequence comes from Candidatus Eiseniibacteriota bacterium, assembly GCA_046327845.1. Classification (GTDB taxonomy): domain Bacteria; phylum Eisenbacteria; class RBG-16-71-46; order CAIMUX01; family CAIMUX01; genus JADJQY01. The sequence continues at coordinate 25,845 of JAXLXQ010000036.1, forward strand.
ACTCGATGGCCGCTCTGGCGCGCGCGGGCTTCTCCAAACCGCCAGCGAAAGCTCCGCGCGGCGCTGGAACGCAAGGGACGCGGGACCCGAGGAGGCATGCGGTGACCAAGCTTTGCTTCGACGAGCTCGAGATCGACGGTGCGCCGCGCGCCGGAAGACTCCGAGGAGAAGCGACACGCGCGCGAGTGCCCGCGGTGTGGCGCGCTCCTCGCGTCCTATCTGGAGTTCACCGCGGAGTCGACCGAACGCCATCCGGAGCTGGTCGCGGCCGCTGGGCTGGTTGAGGTGCGAGAGCAGCTTCGACGCGCGCGCGAGCAGGCGCTCTCCGGGGCCGCGCCGGGGCCGCCAGGACGAGCTCCGCTCCCGACGCGATCGGTCGCGCACCAGCCGGGTCACCTCGCGCGATTCCTCTCTTGGCTCCGCTCGCCGCTCGGCCTTTCGGCGGCCGCCGGCTTCGCCGCGGCGGCACTCGCGATCGTGCTGATCCAGCGCCCGAGCGACACGCTGCGCGGACAGGACCACGAGGATGGCCCGCGCGTCCTGGTCGAGTCGGCTCGCGTGCTGCCCGACGGGATCGAGTTCCGTTGGACCCCCTTCGCCAACGCCAAGAGCTACGAACTCCGCCTCCTCGATCGCTCCTTGCACGCGGCGCGCGCGATCGAGGTGGATGGGGGCACGCGTTACCTTCTCTCGCGAAGCGATCGCGAGGCGCTGCGCGACGCGGTCTACTGGCAGGTGGCCGCCCAAGGGGCGCAGGGCCGCCTCGCCGTCTCCCGCTTGGAGGAACTGCCCGCTCCGTGAGCTGGATTCTGCCGCTCGTTCTCTCGCTCTTGGCGCTCGCCGCGCGTCCCGTGCAGGCGAGCTCGGGCGAGCGCGCGCGGCTCGAGGAGATTCGGGCACTGATCCTGCGGAAGAACTGCGCCGCCGCTGACTCGCTCGCTGACCTCATGATCACGCGCGCCGCCTCCGACTCGATCGCGCTCGCGCTCGCCTGGGACGCCAAGGTCGAGGCCACCCGCTGCTTCGGTCGCGTTCGCGCGAAGGACGCCCTCGAGATGGCGCGTCGCGTCTTCGACCTGCGCCGCCGCCTGCCCAACGACGCGATCGACGCAGCGTGGAGCGAGAGCAACCTGGGCGCGGCGCTCATCGACCTCGGCAATGTCGAGGAGGGCGTGCAGGCCATCCGCCACGCGAAGGCGGTGATCGATCCCCTCTCCTCGACCAGCGACACGCTGCGGGCACGGCACTGGAATCGGCTGGGCGTCGCGCTCGAAGCGGCGCGCCAGTTCGCGGCGGCGGAGAGCGCCTACACCGTCGCGCTCGAACTCCGGCGCCGCGCCTTCGGACCGCTCGACCTCGAGACGCTGCAATCGCTGAGCAACGTCGCGAGCGCGCTGGCCGCCGCGGGCCGTCCGAAGGAGGCGCTCCCGCTCTATCGCGATTTGGTCGAGGGTCGGAAGCGCCTGCTCGGTGCGAACGCGAGAGAGACCGGCGCGGCGCTCTCCGCGCTCGCCGATGCGGAGTGGGCCTTCGGCAGCGCGCGCGCCGCGCGTCGTCACTCGGAAGAAGCGCTCCGCATTCTCGAGGCGGCCGGCCCCGCGGCACGCTACGCGCAGGCGGTCTGTCGACAGCGGATCGGCTACATCGCCCGCGCGGCCGGAGACTTCGCCGAGGCGGAACGCCAGTACGAGGCGGCCGCCGAACTCCTCCGCGCCCTCGAGGGGCCCGAGTCCCCGAACGTGGGCCAGCTCGAGGTCGACCTGGGCGGCGTGGCCCGCGAGCGGGGCGACTACGCCCGTGCGGAGGAGCGAATCCGAGCCGGCCTCGCGCGCATGGAGAAGGGGCTCGGGCCCCGCCACGCGCGCCTCTATCCCCCCTTGATCGAGCTCGCCCATTGCTTGAAGGAGGCGCAGCGAACCCAAGAAGCGAAGGCGATTTACGAGCAGGGAATCGAGCTCTTCACCGCGGCCGGCGGGGCCGACCACCCGAAGCTCCTGGGTGCGGTCTCGGGACTGGCCGACTGCGAGGAGCGGCTCGGCGACGCCGAGGCCGCCTACCAGGGTCGCCTGCGCGCGCTCGACCTCGTGCGGAAGGCGGAAGGGCCGGAGTCCGATCGAGCGCAGTTCGCACGGCTCAACCTCGCGATCTCGCTCCGCGACCTGGGGCGACTGGACGAGGCGGAGCAGGAGGCACGGGGCGCGCTCGCGGTGATGGAGGCGGGGACCGGCGCCCGAGGACCAGCGGTGGCGGGCGGCGCGCTCATCCTCTCGCGCATCCTCGCGCGCACCCCGGCACGAAGCGTGAACGCGATGGCGGAAGCACTGCGCGCGGAAGAAGTGGGCCGCGAACAGCTCCGCTCGACTGCGCGAACCTTGAGCGAGCGCGAGGCGCTGGCCTATGCGCGCTCTCGACCGCGCGGCCTGCCGGCGGCGTTGTCGCTGCTGCTTGCCCGGCCTGCTTCGCTTCCGGATCGCGCAGTGCAGGTGGCCGATGCCTGCGTGCGAGGTCGCGCGCTCATCGAGGATGAGCTGCTCCATGAGCTCCGCGCGCAGGCGGGGCTCGATCCTCTGCTCGTCGACTCGCTCCGCGCCGACATCGCGGAGGCGCGCGCGGAAGATCCGGCGGAGGCTGACCGATTGGAGCGGGCGCTGGTGGCGCGATTGAACTCGGCGCACTCCGCAGACACGACCGCGTCCGGGTTCGACGCGGTGGTGCGGGCGCTACCGGCCGGCGCGACCCTCGCCGCCTTCGTGCGCTTCGAGCGCGAGCCGATCGACGGCGCGCCGACCGGGCCGTGGTACGCGGTCTACACCGTGCGCGCGGAAGAGCGTGAGCCGCACTTCACCGCGCTCGCGCCGGCCGACTCGATCGACGCGGCGGTTCGGGCCTGGCGCGACGAGGTGGGGCGCGCCCCGGAAGGACCGCTCGCTGAATTGGACGCGGCGCAAGCGGGGCTCGCGCTCCGTCGCCTGGTGTGGGATCGCTGGCACGCGCAAGAGATCATCGCGAGCGCCTCGGACCTCTATCTCGTTCCAGACGGCCAGTTGCTCCTCGTCAACTTCGGCGCGCTCCCGCTCGATCTCGAACCGGGCGGTTCCGTGCGCTACCTCTTCGAGGATGCGCCGCTTCTCCACCTGCTGAACGCGGAGCGCGATCTGGTCACGACGCGCGCGAAGGAGGATCACGCGGACCGAAGCGGACCGCTCCTCGCGCTCGGCGATCCCGACTTCGATCACGCGCCCGACACGCGCGGACTTCCCTCCATCTTCTCCTCCTTGGCTTCGGCCATCGCGCTAGAGCGGGGACCCGAGCAAGACTGCCGCACCGGCGAGGCGCTTCGCTTCTCCGCGCTGCCGGGTGCGCGACAAGAGTTGCAGGAGGTGACCCGCCTCTTCGAGCGGCGTGATCGTCGGGTCGAACTTCGCACCGGCACCGAGGCGAGCAAGGCGAGCTTCCTGGCCCGCGCCGGCCAGGCCAGCGCGCTCCACCTCGCGACCCACGCCTACTACCTCGACTGCGCGAACGACGAGACCAGTCCGCTGCTCCGCTCGGGCGTGGCACTCGCCGGCGCCAATCGCCGCGATCGCCCCGGCGAGGGTCTCCTGACCGCCGCCGAGGTCGGGGTGCTTGATCTGGACCATGTCGAGGTTGCGGTGCTCTCCGCCTGCGAAACCGGTGTCGGTGAGGTCATGGCGGGAGAAGGCGTGCTGGGCTTGCGCCGCGCCTTCAAGGTCGCGGGCGTCGAAAGCCTCGTCACCGCGCTCTGGTCGATCGATGATCGCGCCACGCGCGACTTCATGACGAGCTTCTACGCGCAGGCGTCGGAGCACTCGAGCTCGGGCGCCCTTCGCGCGACCGAGCGCGCGCTCCTCGCCAGCCGACGCGCCGCGGGGGCATCGACCCATCCCTTCTACTGGGGCGCCTTCGTCGCGACCGGCGACTGAGCGCCCGATCGGCGCTCCGCACTTTCCGCACTTTCCTTGTGACGCGATCTCCGTCGCGCGCTCCGTTCCCGCGACAGGCAACTTCAACCCCCGTAGACGAAGGAGATCGATCATGAAGACCCAAGCGCACTCGCCCGCCATCCTCGGTTGGATCCTGAGCGGCGCGGCCACCCTCGCCGTCCTCACCACTCTTGACCTTCAGGGCTGCGCCACCCAGAGCGACGCGAAGAACAGCGACCAGGCGGTGATCGAGCGCGGCGACTACCTGGTTCGCGTCGGCGGATGCAACGATTGCCACACCCCCTGGAAGATGGGCGAACACGGTCCCGAGCCCGACATGACGCGCATGCTCTCCGGCCATCCCCAGAACTTCCACGTGACCCCCGCCAAGCTCGAGCCGGGCCCGTGGATCGCGGCGAGCAGCGCGACCAACACCAGTTTTTCGGGCCCGTGGGGCGTGAGCTTCGCGGCGAACTTGACGCCCGATCCGGCAACCGGCCTCGTGATGGACGAGCCGATGTTCAAGCAGGCGCTTCGGAGCGGAAAGCACATGGGTGGAGGCCGTCCGATCCTCCCGCCGATGCCCTGGACCGCCTACGGACAGATGACGGACGACGACCTGCACGCGGTCTACAGCTACCTCCGGACGATCCCGGCGATCGCGAACGAGGTGCCGCAGCCGCTCCCGCCGAGCGCACCGCTGATGGGCGAGAAGCAGTAACCGCTAGTCCAAGGGGAAGTCGGTGCGGCCCGGACCCGGCTTCCCCATCAACCGACACATCGCGAGCACCTGGCCCTGGTGCTGGAAGATGTGCGTCGTGATGCGAACCAAGATGTGCGCGGGCACGAGCGCGTTCACGTTCCCGCCCCAGGTCGTCATCTCCCGCCGCCCGCTCAGCTCCGCATCCGAGGCCGATTGCAGATACGACGCCGTGGCCGCCGCCACCTTCTCGCGGTAGGCCTCCAGCGCGGCGATGTCGGGGTAGCGATCGCCATTCTCCTCGACCAGCATCTTCCCCAGGATCACCCCCACCCAGTACTCCTCCGCGCTGATCACGTGCCAGAGCTGCTCGCGCACGGTGGGATCGCCGAAGCCGTCCAGCGGCCGGACGAGCTCCTCGGCGGACAACCCGCGACAGTGGTTGAGCAGCTTGACCAGCGCGCGCTGGGCGCGGGTGTACACGTCGATCAGGGCAGCTTGGGTATACATCGGACCTCCTCGGACAGGGGTTTGGCGGTCGGTCGAAGGTTGGGGCGGCTGGATCTTACACCCCGGTCGTGGGTCGCCTCGCGCAAACGGCCTCTGGTACAATTGCGAGGCATCTTTGCACCAGGGTCCACGCACACCAGGAGGAACCAAAGTCATGGGCACGCGCCTGCCATTCCGAGCCGCGCGAGTTGGCCTCGATCTGCTCGCACTCGGCTTCACCCTCACCCTCACGATCGGAAGCGCGCGCGCCCAGGTCGTCTTGAACGAACTGCTGCCGAACCCCGCGGGGGACGATGTCGGCACCGAGCGGATCGAGATCGTGAACGCTGGCCCCACCGCCATCGACGTGACCGGCTGGGCGATCGACGACGCGGCTACCATCGACCAGACCACCGTGCGCTGTCGCTTGCCCGAGGATTTCGACGCGGCCTCCTGCTCCACCAGCCCCATCCTTCAACCGGGCGAATTCCGCGTGGTGAAGGGGGACGACCACCGCCGCCTTCATGAACAACTCGGGCGACGACATCTACGTGAAGAACCGCACGCTGACTCCGCCGATCGCCGACGTGGTCACCTATGGCGACGCCTCGGGTCACGTCGATCAGTCGTACGCCGCGATCCCGAATGGCTCCGACAACTTCGACTGGCGAGCCAAGACCTTTTGCGCGACCAACGGCGGCGCGGGCGACTTCATTCCGCCGTCAGCGGTTTCCGACCTCGCGGCCGCGCCCGGCGCATTCCCCGGCGAGATTCGCCTGACCTGGACCGCCCCGGGCGACGACGGCGCGAACGGCACGGCCAGCGCCTACGTCATCAAGACCAGCCTGAGCCCGATCGACAACGTCACCTTCGCCGCGGCGCCCGATATCAACTTCTGGACGAACGAGCCGCTGCCGCACGCGGCCGCGACGCCCGAGACGCTTTACGTCTTCGGCTTCGATCCGGGAGTCGTGCGCTACTTCGCGCTCAAGGCGATCGACGACGCATCGAACGTCGGGGCCATCTCCAACGTGCCGAACGCCGGCGCGCAGTCCGGCTCGCTGCTCGGCGCGAACCTCGGCTACAACGTCTACTATGGCAACCTCCACTCGCACACCTCCTACTCGGATGGCGAGCAGACCCCGGCCGACGCCTATGCCTTCGCGCGCTCGCACGGCCTCGACTTCCTCGCGGTGAGCGACCACAACCACGTGAGCGCCGGAATGCAGCTGCCGAACTACGCGCTCGGGCTTTCGCAGGCGGCGGCGGCCAACGACGACGGCAACTTCGTCGCGATCTACGGGCAGGAGTGGGGCCTCTCCTCGAACGGCCACACCAACATCTTCGAGGCGCCGGTGCTCTTCGGCTGGGACGCCGGCAACTACGATGTCTTCGTGGCGGAGGGAGACTACCCCTCGCTCTACACCGCGGTGCGGAACCATCCCTCGCCGAACTATCCGCCGGTGATGCTGTGGTGCCATCCGGCCAGCTCCGACTTCTCGAACTACCAGATGAGCCCCGACGCGCTCGCGGTGGTGCACCTGATGTGCCTGGTCAACGGTCCCGCTTTCTCCACCAAGACCGACGAGACCGACATCGGCAATACCGGCTACGACGACGTCTTCCAGGCGGCGCTCAAGAAGGGCTTCCACGTCTCGCCCACCGGCGACCAGGACAACCATCACGCGACCTGGGGCATGTCGACGCAGAGCCGCACCGGCGTGTTCGCCAGCGCGAAGACCAAGCTCGGCATCCTGACCGCGCTGAGCCAAGGGCGGAACTTCGCGACCCAGGACCACAACGCGCGGCTCGACGTCTCGGCCGACGGCCACGCCATGGGCGAGTCCTTCACCACGCCCAACGGCATCCGCATCGCCGCGCACTTGAGCGACCCCGATGCCGGCGAGTCGGTCGCGACCTATGAGCTCTACGCCGGAGTCACTGGCCAGACCAACGCGACCCTCCTCGCGTCGAGCGTGGGGAGCGCCGACTTCCAGTGGCGCGAGCTCAGGAGCTTCCCGGAGGGGACGACCGTTCACTACTACCTGCGGGTGCGAGAGGCGGACAATCAGCGCATCTGGTCGGCTCCCTTCTACGTGACCTACGGCCCGGTCGTGGATGTGGCGGATCACGGCCTGGCCGCTCCGCGACTGGAGCTGCACGCGCCGGTGCCCAATCCGACCGCGGGCGCGACCGACATCGCCTTCTCGCTGCCGCGCGGCGCTGGCTTCGTGCGCCTCTCCCTCTTCGACGCGGGCGGCCGTCGGGTGCGAGACCTGATCGACGGCGCGCTCCCCGCGGGCGATCACCACGTCACCTGGGACGGTCGACTCGACGGCCGTGGCAGCGCGGGACCGGGGATCTACTTCGCGCGGCTCGATGCCGGGCGGCTCGGGTCGACCTCGACCAAGGTGATCGTGCTGAAGTAGGAGTTTTCGGGGCCGCGTACCAGTGCGGCGGAGTTTGTGCGTGATTCATAGCCGAAGCTACCGTGTGTTTCGGCTATGAATCACGCAGACGTTGCGCCTCGGGCGCATCAGGAAACCGCTCCAGGAACTGCTGAACCATTGGGCGCGCCGCGTCCCGCCCGCTCGCGCGGGTTACCACGTCGATGAGAGTCAGGAGCGCACTCTTTCGTGAAGGGTCGCGCTCCAATACACGTTGGAGCAAGCCGACTGCTTCGGCGGCATCCCCCGCCTTATCCCGCGCGATCGCCAACACCTCGAGGAGTGTGAGATTCTCGGGTTGCAGCTCTGTCGCTTCTCTCAGCACAGCTGTGGCGTCTTCCGCCCGCCCCTGCCGAATCCGACCTACACCGAGATTTGTGAGCACCGTTGCCGAGCGGAGCCCCCCCGCATACGCCGCCTCGAGTTCCTTCACCCCCTCCTCGTTCCGCCCGGTCTTCAGGAGGAGGGATCCGATCTGAGCGTGCTTCAGCGTGTCATTCGGGTCGAGCTCGACTCCCTTTCGGAGATGCACCTCCGCTTCGGTGAGATTTCCCGCATTCATGAGCGCTGCCCCGAGGGCGGCATGCGCGCGGGCGCTCTGGGGAGACACGCGCACGGAAGCACCAAAGAGGGAGATATCGTCGTGCCAGTCCTTCAGCCGCGAGTAGATCGGGACGATGGCTGCAGCGGAAATGAACACGAGCAGGATCGAGGACCGCCGAACACTCCGAAACCACGGCTCCACCGCTCCACCGGCCACCAAGAACACACCCGCCGCCGGCAGATAAAGAAAGCGTTCTCCGTACAGGTCCCCGGTCGGAATGAGCTGCAGCACCGGAACGATCGCAAACAGGAAGAGGGTGATACCCAACGCCATTGCGACATCGCGAGGAGTGCGCGACGCGAAAGCACGCCGAACCAGGAGAACGCCCCCCAACGCCACGATGGCAAGGAGGAGCAGACCAACGGCGGCCTTGCCCGCAGAAAGGCTGGCTACTTGCGCCGCAAGCGGCGGCTCGGTGGTCGACGGCCAGGGCACGAACAGTCGACCGATGTGCGTGAAGAAAAGCACTCCGGTCTGGAGGAGGCGACCGGGTAGTGCGGCGTGCTCGTGGGCGGCTCCGGCGCCTAGTGCATGCTCGCCTAGCACCCGGAAACGGGACGCGAGGTAGAGAGCAGAGGCTGCGCCGACGGCGACGATTCTTCCAGTCACCCGGAGTCCTGGGCCTTGCCCCAACAGCAGCAGGAGTACGCACGTCGGGACGATCGCCGCCGCCGACTCCTTCGATCCGAGTGACAGGAGCAGAAGGCCCGCGACCCAAAGGAGCGGCGCGATTCGAGTGATGGAGCGGGGCCTCCTTGTCCCGTCTGCGCTGTCGTTTCCACCGAGCGAGCGCGCGCACGCTGCCAGACTTGCAAGTCCGAAGAGGGTCGCGAGGAGATCCGTCCTTGCGGAGACCCACACGATCGCCTCCGAGTACGCCGGGTGTACCGCGAACACGCCCGCGATCAGAAGCGCACAGGAGGGCGCCAGCCCAAGTAGTACTCCGAGTGCGCCGAGGGCCCCCGCCGCCGCCGCATGGAAGAGCACATTCGCGAGGTGATAGGCCCAGGCACTGCCGCCGCTCGCGGACCACTGCAGAGTATTCATCGCGGTGACCACTGGGCGGAAGTAGAGCAACGATGCGTTGGCCGCCTCGTTGCTCCCGGGGACCCAGCCGAAGCCCCTCGCGAGAGTTGAGGGCAGCGAATCAAGGCTGTGAACCGCCGGATTCTGAACAATGTAGGACACGTCGTCCCACACCAGACCGCACCGAAGCGACGGGGCATAGGCGATCAAGGCCAGGACAAACGGCACCCACATCACGTACGGCGTCGATCTGAGCGCGAGGTTTGGAGACTGAGATGCACTGCGCATGCGTCGCATCATAGTCGATGACTGTCCCCGCAGCCATCGGGCGGGCTCGTCGGGGAATGTCGCCTTGACTGGGTGGGCGAGACCGACCACGATTGATGCGCAGGTCGCCACCGCATGGACGTCCGGGAACCGGGCCGGCGTCTGAGAGGATCCCCCGCCAAACCGGATCCCAAGGAGCGTGACACCCAAAGGGGGCAATCGATGAGTCAGCATGAGCCGCAACGTCGCCGCGCCTGGATCGGCGCCACACTTGGTAGTCTCGCACTGGTTCTCTTGCCGAAGCTGTGCGGGGCCGAGTGCGCGACCTACGAGAATTACCTACGCACGCTAGGCGAACTCAACACCGATGGCGCCGCATACATGATCGAAGTTCGGGATCACGTCGCGTACGCCGCGTGCTACTGGGGTGGGCTGCAAATCTTCGACCTGACGAATCCGCAGAATCCGACGCTCCTGGCTGCGCGATCGACGCCGGACGCATGCGAGGGAATCGCATTGAGCGGCAACTTGGTCGCGGTCGCCGTCAACTTCGACGGCGTCGAGCTGTTCGATGTGTCGGATCCCGCTCATCCGAATTTCATCTCCGAGTGGGTCAGCGGCGGCGCCGCCATCGGGGTTGCGTTCCACGGCAACTCATTGCTCGTGGCCGACTCCATGTTGGGCATCTTCGTATTGGACATCAGTGATCCATCGCAACCAACCCTAACCGGCGCCATCCCGGGGCTGTCAGCGGTGCGGGTCACGTCAGATGGAGTCAGGGTCTGCGCCGTCGATCAGTACGAAGGCCTCTATACTCTCGACGTGCAAGACCCAGCGCAGCCGACGGTCTTGGGGCACATCGATGTTCCCCATCCAGGATGGGGCCTGGCCATTCAGGGTGAGTTCGCGTACTACACGGACTTCAGCCGAGGGCTCTACATCGCCGACATCGCCGACATGTCGGAGCCCGGCCAGGTCGGATTCGTTCAACTTCCCGAGTACAACTACCAAATCGCGGTCCAAGGCGGCCGGGCGATCGTAGTTGACGGTCTGCTCGGCGGCCGAATCATCGATTGCAGTGATCCGACCGATCCTTTCGTCCTGGGCGCCAAGACTTTCCCTCAGCCATGCAACAGCGCCGCTTTCGATGGGGACGATGCGGTCTTTGGGATCGGAAACATCCGCGGCAATTTCGGAGAAGTGGTTACCGTCGACCTTGCCAACCCGGTAAGCCCCTTGGTAGGTCACGTGGACACCAACGGTCGTATCTGGAATCTGGCTGTACTGGATCACTATGCCGCCATCGCGGACGGACCCGGCGGCGTTCGCATCGTCGACGTCTCAAACCCTGCGCATCCGGTAAGGATAGGAGGCGTGGAAACGGGCGCGGACGCCCTCTCGGTCGCCTTCGACGAGTCGTGGCTCTACGCGGCAAGTTCGCAAGCCGGTTTGGAGATCTATGACTTCTCCAATCCAGCGCAACCCACACTTGTCGGAGTCGCGGACACACCTGGTTCGCCAGCCGGGCTCCTGGTTAAGGGAGGGGTTGCGTACCTCGCCGACCAACTCGCCGGGCTTACCGTCGTGGATGTGTCGCGCGCCAGCAGCCCCGTGATCGTCGGCCGCATGCCCGTCGGCGATCGGGCGTGGAGCCTCGACTTCAACTACCCCTATGTCTACCTCGCGGCCGCCAGCGGCGGGCTCGCCATCGTCGACGTATCGGATCCGACCGCTCCAACTCAGGTGGCGGCGATTCACCATTCAACTTCCATCGCCTATGACGTCCAGACGCCGGTACGCTCGCTACATCGGCTGGTTGTTGCCGCCGGCAATCGCCCGACGCCAGCAGACTCTATGCCCACCTGTTTATCACAGATCGCTGCCTAAGTCCAACACAGATAATGGCTTTCACACAGCACAGCACTGCAACAAGCTCGGTTCCTGCTGCAGCGCCTGCGGTTCTCGACAGCAGGTCCAGACTTCTTCAGCAGGTCGTCCCAGGCGACGGATAGTTGCTGCACGAGGCCCCGGGCATCGCTTCCCGTTACCGGACGAGCGGCGGGCACGCCTGACCGACGACCGTGGCTGAGCACCTCCACATATCTCCTGCTGGCGCCGAGGACAAGTCGCCTGTCGGCGAGCGTCGGGGACGGGTGTCGGTGATCTGACGGGAGCGGCCGAACGCGCCGCGCGGCGTCGAGTCCAGGCGCGAGGTGGCATCACCAGGCTCCATGGCCGACATCTCCATGATCCTGGTGTAGGAGAATCCGAGCGCCGCAGTTGTGGATGCAAGCGCAGCACCCTGGATCATGACCCTGGGATGGCAGAGGACGGCGACGCGCCGTTCCAGCGGCGTTTCATCGGGCGAGAATGTCATCGGATAGTCCGGTGGGTCGCACGCTCCCAGTAGTCCAGCGCTGCTGCTGCTCGGGAGCCCGGTGCACTTCACGCGTTGTCGCGTCAGCGCACCCACAATCGCGTCTCCGCGCGAAAGAACTCGCGGCTCGACCGTCTTTCCGTCGAGCATCATCGCGTCGAAATTCTCCTGGTTGATCCGGGTGATGCTCGCCGGCGAAGCCGAGCGTGATCTCCTGCGCGCCGGCGTGTCGAACTCCAGCACGTAGCGCCGCGATTCGCGCGGGGCGAGGCGGTTGTCCGCGAGCTTCTCCACCGTGGGCGACCATTGGTAGCGCGTGCCGATCCGCTCGGTGCGGGTCGCCAGGAGCCGGCCGGTCGAGTCGGCAACCTCCGCGGTCAAGAGCAGGAAGCGCTCGACGTCGCCGGTCGGGAAGGTGTGGCCTGGCCCGGCATTCGTCACCGCGAAGGTGAGGCGCGGCGTCGCGGGCGGGAGCGCCGTCGGGAGACTATCCACCTGGAGCTGCGCGCCGTTCGGAAAGGCCGCGAGCACGCAGCCAGCTCCGCGGTGAACTCGGGCCGCTTCGCCAGGCGCGAACCGCCGAACCAATGCCGACGCGCGTCATGCGCACCGCCGTTCCCTGGCTCGGGGGAGTGCGGCCGTTCCAGCGCCGGCATGTGGCAGGACTGGCAGATCTTCCCCGCCAGCGTCCGGCCTGGCCGCAAAGCTCTTCCCGGTGTCGAGCGCGCAGGCGGTGTCCGCGTCCTCGATCACTTCTTCGGCCTGGGCACACTGCGTGCACACCTCGGCGGTCAGGAGCCGCTCCGACTTCGCCACGGGGTATCTTCGGTGTCGCCGTGGATGTGGCCATGATCAGCGCCGTCGCGCACGTGGCAGGTCGCGCAGGTGATCGCCTCATCCCAGCACCGGATCGAACGCGGGATTCTCGATCGCATGGCAGGCCGCGATCGCCGTGCTTGAGGCCGACCAGAGTCGCGGAGCTGCGCCTCGACCGGTGTGTGATGGAGTTCGGCGCAGACCCAGGTGCCGTCACGTCCTTGACCGCGGTCCCCTTCTTGAGCTCTTCCAGGAATTGCGGATCGCCAGGCGCGGGCGTGGGTCGAGATGCGCCACTCGCGATAGATCTCGACGTGGCATCGCCCGTACCGCGCGGAGGTCCTTCAGTCCTCCGGCACCCGGAGTAGTCGGCCAAGGATAGAAGCTGGAAGCGTCTCGGTAGAAGGCGCGCGCGTCGGCCACGGTGTGGCGCCGCGGACCTCCTCCGCGCAGCCCCATGCGCAGAGCATCGTCGCGACGACGATGGCGTTGAGCTTCGCGGCGCGTCACGGCGTGGGATCGGAGCGAGCCGCGCCCGATCGCGCAGCTCCTGACGCAGCGCCACCACCGGGAGCGCGGCACGAAGAGGGAGAAAGGCACCGCCGCCCAACTTCTCGCGCCGAGCGCGAGCGCGAGCGCGGGAAGGAGCGCGGGTCCGAGAAGCAGTGAGTTCCAGAGCAGGCCCGCACGCGCTCCGCCGATAGAGCGAGGCGAGCCGGGGCAAGGCCTCGCGCCCACGCACGCCGTACTTGGGGTGCGCGATCGAACGAGCCGCCGCGACGGAGGAGCCCTTCGAGCAACCTGAGCGGCAGACCACCGGAGCGATGCCGAGCCAGAGCACCGGCAGGAGCAGCGCGAACGCCACCTGCGTCCGCCCTGCTCGGCGCGCCGCCGCGGCATAGAGCAGGTACGCACCGCTCGAACTCAGCACCAAGGGCAGGTCGGCGCGGAGGAACTCGCGCCAGCCGCGTCCGGTGTGCACCACGATCGCCGGATAGAGGGTGATGAACAAGATCAGCCTCGAGAAGCCATCCGAGATTCGCGCGAGGTGCAGCGTCGCCTCGAGCTTGATGCGAAGCGGCAGGCGCGCACCAAGGAGCCGCGGCAGGATCTGCGCCCTGTTTGCACCGAGCTCCTGGCCCAGCGGCGCTGCTGCGTGCGGAGCGCGGCGTCACCGGCAGCTCCGACGGCACCGCCGCCACGTCGCCGAGGTAGACGAAGCGCCAGCCCGCCATCTGCGCACGGTAGTCGAGAGGTCGAGGTCCTCGGTCACGGTGCTGGCTTGCCAGCCGCCGGCTTCCTCTTCGATCGCCCGCCGACGCCAGACGCCGGCAGTGCCGTTGAAGTTGAAGAAGGTCGCGTAGCGCACCTCGTGGCTGATCCGGAAAGTGAGCGCCGAGCGAGACCGACTGCGCGCGCGTGAGCCAGGAGTGCCCGTGCATTGACGAAGCCCCAGCGCGCCTGGACCATTCCGACTCGCGGATCGGGCGAAGGAGGCCACGGTCCTGCAGAAAAAGTCGCGCGGCGGTAAGAAGTCGGCGTCGAAAATCGCGAGCAGTTCGCCGCGGGCTTGACCTGAGCCCAGGCGAGGGCGCCTGCCTTGTAGCCGGCGCGCGCGCGGCGCACGACGCTGATCGCGAGGCCCTGGCCGCGCCAGTGCTTCACCCGCGCATCGACGATCGCCGCGGTGTCGTCATCTGGAGTCACCGAGCAGTTGGATCTTCGAGCCGGAAGTCGCGCCGGCCGAGCGCGGCCGCCGCGTCGATCAGTCGCGCCGCCACGAAGCGCTCGTTGTAGATCGGCAGCTGCACCGTGACGAACGGCGCGTCGAGCCCGAGCGCGAGACCCTGCGTGGGCTCGACCGCGTACCGACCATGCTTCCAGGCCCAAAGCAGCGAGAGTCGATGGAGACCGAAGCCGACCAGCGCGAGCCAGCCGCGGTGCGCCCCCACGAGAGGAGAGCGAACCACGGAGGAGCCGGCACCCTCAGACCGTTCCCGTGCTCGTCTGCGCCATCAGCTCCCAGAAGGCGGTCGAGGCCGGCGACAACTCGCGCCCGCCCAGCTTCACCAGATAGAAGCGCCGCGCGATCTCGAGCTCCGCGATCGGAATGACCACGAGGTCGCCGCGATCGAGCTCCCTTCGCACCGAGAGATCGGAGAGGAAGGCGACGCCCAGTCCCGCGAGCACGCCGGCCTTCATCGCCTCCGCGCTACCCAACTCGGCGCGCAGGCGCACGTGCCGGGGATCGACGCCCGCTTCGCGCAGCGCCTCCCGCACCGCGCGACCGGTGCCCGATCCCGACTCGCGTCCGAGGAAGACCGCCTCGGCCAACGCCGACTTCGCGATCGGGCCGTGCCCCGCCCACGCATGATCGGGACGCGCCACCAGCACGATGTGATCTTCGCCCGCGTTGGCGTAGGCGAAGTTCTTCTCCTCGAGCCGCGTGCCGACCACGCCCACCTCGATGTCGCGATTGCTTACGCGCTCCAGCGTCTCCTGCGAGTCGCCGTGGAGCAGGGCGACGCGAAGGTTGGGAAAGCGCTCGCAAAGACGCGCAAGGACCGGCGGCACCAGATAGCCGGCGGGGATCGAGCTCGCGCCCAAGCGCAGCTCCGCGTCTTCCAAGCCACGGTGGCGGCGGAAGGCGGCCTCGGTCGCGTGCAGCTCCCCCATCAACCGCCGCGCGTGGCGCTGCAACAGCCGCCCCGATTCCGTGAGGATCACGCCGTTGCGCGACCGCTCGAGAAGCTGCACGCCCAGCTCCTGCTCGAGCGACGCGATGTGCTGGCTGATCGTCGACTGCGTGAGCAGAGATCCACGCGCCGCGGCGGAGAAGCCGCCGTGCTCCACGACCGAGAGAAAGATCTCGATCTGCCTTAGATTCATGCCTCCCCCTGATCGCCGTTCCCGATGGATAAGATCGCTGTTTCCGAATTACCAATTTGACCATCCACCCTAGCTTCGCGTCAAATTTCCTTTCTACACAACGGCATAGGGAGGCGAGGCAGGGTGAGCTCTTCTGGATTCACGGCGTGGGGTTCGATCAGGCCGGCGGGAGCATCCATTCTGGCGGGACTGGTCGCCCTGGCCCTGGCGGGATCGAGCCAGGCCGGCGGCTGGACTCGCGAGCGGGGCACCTTCTACAGCCGCACCGCGGCCAATCGCTACCAGGCCGATCGCGAGTTCGATGGCCGAGGCGACCGCCGCGACCTCGCCCTCGAGGGGGAGTTTCGCGACCTCAACCTCTCGACCTACTTCGAGTACGGGCTGACCGATCGCCTGACCGCGATCGCCGCCACCTCGATCAAGAGCATTCGGAGCGAGAACCTGGTGAAGGTGGTCGAGACCAAGGGGCTGAGCGACGTCGAACTCGCACTGCGCACCGCGTTGGCGCGCGGCACGTACGGCGTCACCGCCGTGCAAGCGCTGGTCAAGATCCCCTCGGGCTACGACCCAAAGGTCGAGCTGCCGATCGGCAACGGGGAAGGTGAGCTCGATCTCCGCGGGCAGTACGGCCGCTCGCTCTGGCCGGTCATCCCGGGCTACTGCGGGCTCGAAGTCGGCTATCGTTTTCGCGGCGGCAAGCCGGCGAACGAGCTGCGCTACCTCGCCGAGTGCGGCAGCGATCTCGGCGGCGGCAGCTACGTCCGCGCCAAGCTCGACGGCATTCGTGGCCAGCGCACCGAGACCATCTACGACTCCAACCTCAACCCGACCTTGCGTGGGAGCTCGGATGTCGGCGCCCTCGATCTCACCGCCGGCCTGAAGCTCGGTACGCGCTTGGCGGTCGAGGCGGGCTACACCACGGCGCTCTACGGCCGCACCACCACCGCCGGCTCGACCGTGAATGTCGCCTTGGCCTGGACCGGTCGCATCGGATCGGCGCGATGATTCGGCCGCTCCGCTCGCTTGGCCGCGCGCTCGCGGTGCTTCTCTTGCTCGCGTTCGTTCCGTCGCACGTAACCGCGGGCACGGGTCCCGACCTGGCCCTGCTCTCGATCGACGCGCTCCGCACCGCGCCGGGATCCTGGGTGATCCTCGACGCGCGGCCGCCCGCAGCCTTTCACCAGGGGCACATCCCCTCGGCTCACTCGCTCTCCTGGGAGACCTACACCCGCACCGATGCGAGCGGCGTTCCCTATCAACCCTGGCCGCGGGAAGAGCTGGCGAAGGCGTTCGGCGAGCTCGGCCTGACCGAGGGAAGCGCGGTCCTGGTCTATGGCGACGCCGACCAGAGCTGGGGTGGCGAAGGTTGGACCGCGTGGCTCCTCGCCTGGATGGGGCATCAGGGCCCGATCCGACTTCTCGACGGGGGCATCGCGGCGTGGCGCGAGGCCAAGCTGCCGCTCGTGACCGACGAGGCCAAGCCGGCGCCGCTCACCTATCGGCCAGGAGCGAGGCCCGAACTCGACATCACGACGCACGATCTCCGCGCCGCGCCCGAGAGCTTCGCGCTGGTCGACGTGCGTTCCGACGCGGAGTGGTTGGTCGATCGCATCCCCGGCGCGAAGCACATCGCGTGGGATCGCTTTCATGAGGGTGAGGATCGACGGCCGCTCTCCCCCACGGCGCTCTCCGCGCTCCTCGCGGAGAGCGGCGTCAACCCGGAGCGGCCGGTCGTCTACTACTGCGCCGGCGGCATTCGCTCCGCCTACACCTGGTTGGTGCATCAGCTGTCTGGGCTGCCGCCCGCCCGCAATTACGAGGGCGGCATGGAAGAGTGGAAGCGCACGCCATGAGCAATCGGCTCGTGGTCGGGCGGGTCCGATCGAACGCAGTCAACGATGGCGCGCGGCAGAGGACGCGCCGAGAGGAGCAGCATGAAGTCACTCGCTAGTCTCGCCCTGATGTGCGCCGCGACCGCGGTTCTGGTCGCCGGTTGCAGCGACTCGTCGACCAAACCGAAGGTAACCGATCCGTACGTCAACTCACGACTCCTCGTCTCGGGGTCGAGCTTGGCCGGCAACCTCCAGGCGTCGAACCAGGTCATCATCGATACGCGAAAGGCGGACGACTACGCCGCCGGCCACATTCCGGGTGCGATCAGCCTTCCGATCAGCCCGGGAAGCGGCCTGTTCGACATCGGCGGCGTCGGCACCGACGCCACCGATCTCAAGCCGGCCAATGAGATCGCCACCGCGCTCGGGGCGGCGGGCGTGTCCAGCACGCAGACCATCGTGGTGTACGGTTCCGACATCGACTGGCTGGTCGGGCGCATGTTCTGGATGCTCGAGTATGTCGGCGCCACCGACGTGCGCATGTTGGACGGCGGCTTTGCCAAGTGGACCGCGGATGGCCGCGCCACCAGCACCACCGCCGCCACCCTGACCGCGCGCACGTTCACGGCGACGGTCGTACCGGCCCGCCTGGTCTCGAAGGCGGACGTGCTCGCCGACTACAACGACACCGCGCACTTCGTGATCGTCGACGGCCGGAACACCAACGACTTCATCGCCTCGCGCATCCCGCACGCGGTGAACGTGCTGGTGGGTGACTTCCTCAACACCGACTTCACCATGAAGACCTCGGTCGAGTTGGAGGCGATGCTCTCGGCCAAGGGACTCACCCGCGACAAGACGGTCATCACACACTGCTACGTGGGCTACCGTTCGTCCCAGGAGTACTTCTGCTTCCGTCTGCTGGGCTTCACCGTCACGCACTACGACGGTTCGTGGGCGGAGTGGAATGCCGACCCGAACACGCCGAAGCAGACCGGCACGTTGCGCTAGCCGCCCAACGCGGTGGGCGCTCGGGGGGACGGGGAGCTCAGGCCGACCCGTCCCCTCCCTCTTCCGCCCCGTGCGAGCCGCGATCCCAGGAAAGCACGCAGACTCCCTGCGGGACCGGCACCATCTGAAGGTGGAACGTACGGCGGGAGCCATCCGGGTAGACGAACTCGTTCAGCATCTCGCGCTGCGTCCGGTCGCGAAGCACCTCGCGCAGCGTTTGAAACATTGCGGTCTCTTCGATCCCCGGAAAGCACTCCATCATCGTCTTGCCAAGCAGCGTTTCCCGGCTTCGACCGGCATGGCGCTCTGCTTCTTCGTTGAGGTAGAGGTAGCGGCAGCCGAAGTCGATGAGCTGACAACCGTCGAATAGGTGCTCGAGGACGGTCTGCGGCACGCTGGTCGCCCTGAGCGCGCGCTCGCGTTCGCGCTCTTCGCTCATGTCGAGCACGCAGGTGACCCGTTGGACCGGGCGACCCTTCTGGTCCCGAAGAATGCGGGAGATCACCCGTACCGGAAAGGTCGAGGCGTCCCTTCTCCGATGGATCGAGTCGAACTCGATCTCGCCGGTCTCCCTCGACAGGCGGATGCTCGCGACCGCGTTGAGACGGGCATGGGGAGCGAATACGTCCAGGATGGGCGAGCCTTCCAACTCCTCGACGGTCGAGCCGTGCATCGCGGCGAATGCTTCGTTGACCGCGTCCAACGTCTTGCCGTCGGGAGATCCGAGGGCGAGGCCAACGCCAAGCGCGTCGAAGATCTGCCGCCAGCGTTCCGGCGGCACTAGAGGATGCGCCGGTGTCTCCGCACCAGAAGTCGCGGTGCCCGCCTGCCCGGCGGGGTCGGTCGAGTCGACTGGCAGGGGCTGCTTCGAGAATCGGTGGTCGTCCACGGCCGGGCCCCCCTTCTCCTGTTCAGGATTCGGGAGTTTCGCCGCTGAACTTGAGCCTCCGCTGCGCGAGCCGACCCCATTGCCGCCGCTGCCCTCTGCTTCCTAGCGTAGACGGACCACGCGCGCGCTAGGCCCCTCTCCCGCCCGAACGAAGTAGATCCCGGGCGCGGTCTCGCGGCCACCCTGATCCCGACCATCCCACACCAGCGAGACGCGGCCGTCCTCGAGCACCTGCCCGGCGAGCCGACGCACCTCGGCCCCACGTGCGTCGTAGATCGCGGCCGCGGGCGAGGCCAGCGCCGCGCGGTCGAAGCGGATCGAGG
>JAXLXQ010000037.1:0-44795 GCA_046327845.1 Candidatus Eiseniibacteriota bacterium
TACGTGGTCAACTCGGAGGGACGGGTCGAGCACGCCAACGTGATCACGCCGACCGCGCAGAACCTCGCGAACATCGAGGGAGATCTGCGCGCGGCGACCGAACTGCTCCTGCCTGCGGGCGCGACCGATCGAGAACTGGAGGCCTCGCTCGAGATGGTCGCGCGGGCCTACGACCCGTGCATCTCCTGCTCGGTGCACGTGACCCGGGCTCGCGGTGGACGCGAGGCGCCGGCATGACGCGGGCGCTGATCGTGGCGCTCGGCAATCCCTTCGCCGCGGATGACGGCGTGGGCGCGGCCCTGGCGCGCGCCCTCGCCCCCGCCGCCGGCGTGAACTGCCGGATCGAGGTCGAGCGCGGCGATGCCTCCAACCTCCGGAATCTCTGGCAAGGCGAGGAAGAGGTGTGGCTGATTGACGCGGTCGACTTCGGGATGGAGCCCGGCCGGAGCCGCCTGCTGACCGAGGCCGAGATCCTGCGGTTGCCGCAGCGCCACGATCACGCGCATCACCTGAGCTTGCCCGAGTGCCTCCGCTGGCTGCGCCTCGGCTGCCCCGAGATGGCTGCTGTTCGGATTCGCTTGCTCGGCGTGCAACCCGGGTCGCTCAGCTTCGGCGCTCCGCTCTCCCCCGCGGTGCGATCCGCGGTCCCGCGTCTGGCGCGGCGATTCCGCCGACTCCTGCCGCCGCCCGGCCCACCCGCGGGAAATCGGCGTGGGAAAGGGATCCCGGCTGGAAGGAAAGGCTAGACCGGCCGATCCCCAAGGGTATGATCGCCGAGGCCGTTTTCGCACAGGGAGGTGCAAGAGGGTATGTTCGCGACCCACAAGAGCCGTAGGACCATCCGACCGAACTCCAAGGCGTCCACCCCGCGATCGTTCCGGTCCGCGCTCGCGTTGGCCGCGATCGGTCTTCCCCTCGTCGGGTTCGGGGCGGTCGCTTGGGCGGACGAGACCCATGGTGCTCCGTCCGATGGGCCGAGCACTCGCGGACCGCGCTCTCGCCTCACCTTGACCGGCGAGTGGAATGTCGAGACCACCACCCAGAAGAACTTCGATCTGGGGCGCACCACCGACACGGCCGCGCCGGGCAGCGCGAGCGACTTCGACGCCTTCTGGCAACAAGAACTCAAGCTCTACCCGCGACTGATCCTGAGCGACAACCTGAACATCAATCTGGGCTGGACCCTCGGCCAGGGAGTGTGGGGGCTCGACCTCGATCCAAACAGCGGCAGCGGTCTCTCGGGGTTGAGTCACAAGGGGACCTTCGTTCCCTTCCACCTCAACTGGGCCTTCCTCGCCTATCGCCACGCGCCGACCAAGACCCGCTGGTACATCGGCCGCCAACGCTGGAGCCTCGGACACAAGCTGGTACTGGACACGAATGGCGACGGGCTCCAGATCCATCGCGAGCTGCCAGGACTCGCCTCGAACTTGATTCTGGGCTTCGCCAAGATGTCGGAGGGGACCGACGGGCTGACCGATCAGAATCGCACGCCGCAGCTCGGGGCGGACGGGCGCGACGCCGATCTCTGGTTCTTGAACTGGGACTATCGCCCCGCGAGCGGCGGGTTCGCCTTCTCCCCCTTCTTCGTCTCCTACGTCGACCGCGGGAACGCCGACGGGATCACGCTCTTCCCCGACGGATTGGATGACGTGAGCGCGCGCTTCCGACCGCAGATCTCTTCGGCCAAGGCCTTCGGCGCGAGCCTCGCACTCCAGCGCGGCGTGCTTCACCTCGACGCGGAATTCGATCAGCTGACCGGCACCGATCGAGTCAAGAACGCGAACTCAGGCCAGTTCGAGATGCACGACGTCAACAACGGCGATCTCAAGGGATCGAACCTCTATGCGCGCCTGGCGCTCGCAGGGTCGCGAATCGAGTTAGGGGGCACCTTCGCCCAGGGCTCGGGCGACGACGATCCGCGCGCTGGCGAGGGGAACATCAACTCCATCCGGGAGACCGGTTGGTTCTACATCACCGAGGTGTGGGAAGACACCGTCGCGCTCGACGAGGATGGCGTCGCGCCGGGCGGGCTCGGCTCGCCGTTCGTCCGCGGCTACCGCGGCCTCGAGAACACGCGAATCCTGCAGGGACATGCCGCGCTCCAGGCGAGCCAGCGGCTGCGCGTGACCGGGACCTTCTCGCTGATCCGCGCGTCCAAAGGGATCCGCTCCTGGGCCGACGCCAACGGCGACGGCGCGATCGACGCGAGCGAGTTCGGCTCGCGGGTCTCAACCGAACTCGGAAGTGAAATCGACGGGCGCTTCGATTGGCACCTCGACCACGATGCGACCTTGAGCCTGCGCGGCGGGATGTTCTTCCCGCGCGAGGCGGCCGGCTGGCTCGTGCACGGCACCTCGAAGTATCAGGAGAAGGTGCGAGAGATTCGCCTTCACCTCACCGTGCCGATCCCGGAGTTCTCGCTCGGCGGTTGAGTCCGCCGACTTCAGAGCGTCGGCATCGGCGTAGGGCCGAACTCCTCCCAGCGGTAGATCTCGTAGTGCGGCGACGGCTCGATTGCGCGCTGCACGTAGAGCGAGACCCGATGGCGGATCCGAGTCTCCGCCGCGCCGCGACCATCCTCACCGCGCGGCGTGTACGCCAGAAGATAGATGGTGTCGATCTTCCAACGCGTCAAGCTCCGCTCGGTCACGACGGTCGAGTCGCCGAACGCCACCTCGTAGCGCACCGTCTGTTTAGGATCGAATAGCCGGCCCAACTCCTCGAGGTACCCGGCGCGATCGCGCGACTCCGCGCTTCCCGCGCTCGAGACGCGACGAGCCTCGAAGTCGCTCGCCAGCATCTCTCGGATCGCCGGAAGATCCGCGCCGTTCACGCTGCTCGTCCAGCATCGCAGGATCTCGGAGGGCGCGTTGGCCTCGCACCCCTTCGCTCCCGCCGGCGTGGCCGCCAGGCCCAGCGCCAGGAGGATCGCGGCGAGCAAGAGCAGGATCAACGTCAGGTGGCGTTCGATCAGGTTCTGGTGCGACGCACCGGCCGCTGGGTGGAGCAGCGGGCGCGGCGCGCGCAGGTGAGGCGAGGGTCGCGTGAATGCCATGGCTTGCCTCCTCTCGCGCTCGACCCTTCGCCGGGGAGGCGCGGGCATGAGACGCCGAAGGGCGAGAAACCACTTCGAACATCGACCTCCGCGAGGCCCGATTCAATCGCGATCTGGCCCTCCCCGGCATGACCTCCGCTTATCCTTGGGGGGTGGTGCGAAGATTCGCGCGGCGGCTTAGCGGAGGATGCGGACGGTGCGCGACTCGCGCCGGCCGTGGGGATCCACCGCCTCGAGGAGGTAAACGCCGCTCGACACGGGGTGCGACGCCCCGTCCCGTCCGTCCCACACCACCTCGCCCCCGCCGCCTTCAGGCGTGAGACGCCGCACCAGCCGCCCGTCCGGGGCCACGACCCGAAGCACCACCGCTTCGCTCTCGGGCGCCAGCGCACGGCCGACGGTCAGCGCGAGGTGGACCTCGTCGCGCGAGGGATTGGGCCAGGGCTCCCCCGAGAGCAGTGCGGCATCCTCTACCGAAGAGGGCGAGTCCGGCCGTACCAGCAGTTCAAAGGGGGGAAGGCCGGTCGGCACAACGCCGCCGCAGAGGGGTGCTTCGGTACCGAGATCGAAAATGCGGACCCCTGGCCGAAGAAGTCTCAATCGGTCAGGTAGAGCTTGCCGTTGTACGCGAGGCAGTCGCTCAGCACGTAGCCACCGGGGGCGTAAAGCGCGCTTCCCAGCGTGCCGCTGATCGAGTCGTAGCGCATCAGGCTGGTGTTGAACGAGGCATCGGAGCGAAGCGACGTAGCCGCGCGCTCCCAACCCCTGAGCGAAGTCGATCATGTCGCTCTCGCAGGGCCTGGCCGCTGAGCGCGAAACCGACGCCCGATTGGTGCGGAGGTCGACCTGCTCGATGCCGCCGTCGTTCATCACGCCGTACTCCCCCGCCTCGGGCACCAGAAGGAGTCCGCTCTCGTCAGTTCGATTCGCGTCGCGCGACCGGATCTGCTCCTGGAGCGCGATCGCCTGCACGCCCGGCGCGACCGGATCGACGTCGACCAGCTGCTTCGTCGTCACATCGATCACCGCGACGTAGGATCGAGCCACCGGAACATAGGGAAGCTGCTCCGATCGAGTCGCTGGAGCTCCACGTAGAGGCGGGAGCCGCGCAGCAGCATGCGGTGCATCTCCACCGTGCCGTCCGCGTCCGCGAACGCGGCGAGCGAGATCGAGTCGGTGCGCGCGCAGGTCTGTGGGTTGATCTCGAGAAGCCAGTTCGACTCGTAGCGGCTGACGTACACACGCGTCGGAGACACCACCGCGACATCCTGCGGATTGCTTCCGTTGCCGACCGAGCACTCTCCCACCGTGGCGTAGCCGTGGAAGGGATCGATCAGCTGGATCGAGTCGCAGCCGAAGCGGTTGACCACGTAACCGATCGCCCCAGGTGCGCGCGACCGCGTCGCCGCAGACGCTGGCGCGGTCGATCGTCGGATTGCACGGCTGGGAGACCGGCAGGGTCGAGAGCGCGCCGCTCGAGAAGTCGGTGGTCACGACCAGAATGTCCTCGGCCGCGCGCGTCGCGCTCGGCTCGAGCGCCAAGATCAGCATGAGGCTCGCCGCCAACCGCGCGGCCTCGAAAGAGTGGATTCGGATCATCGCCATGTGAAGCTCACCTCCGCCCTGAATGCCCTGCCGGGAAGCGGAAGCCGTCCAGGTCTTCCGCGCCGATCGAAAAGGTTGTCCACGCCCGCGAAGCCGCGCGCGACGGACGAAGAGCGACCTCGAGTCGCGCGTCGTGCAGCGTCGCGCCCGGCGTCCGTTTCGCGCGGGTGTTGTATCGATCCCGGAAGGTGGCGGATCGCGCGGTGATCTCCCACGCGATGAGGTGAGCACCGCGGCCGAGGCGCAGTTTCCTCGGCGTACCCCTCACGAAGGGGAAGGCAGGCGCTTGCCGCGGATAGGTGTGGCTCGCTCCCACGTCGCGACCGAGCTCCGAAGTGCCGTGCGCCTGCAGCTCGACGCGAACACGCGCCGGCAGATCTCGCGCGCCGAAGAGGCGAAGCTCGGAGCCGCGGACCCAGGCGCGATCTAAGTTCCAGGCCTTGACCGTGCGCTGGCTGTTCTGCAGCAGGGAGATCTCGTCGCGCATGATGCGCTCGAAGTAGGTCAGCTCCGCCTGCAGCCCGGAGCGCGGGGCCGCCGCGAGCGCCACATCCCACTCGAGGCCACGCTCCGGCTCGAGCTCCGGGTTGCCGCTTTGGATCCCGCCCTGTCCGAACAGCTCGGCGAAGGTCGGGAAGCGCACGACCGCGCCGCGCGTTGATTTGAGGCTGAACCCGCGTCCGAGATCGAGGCGCGCGCCGAGGGTGAGCCCGTCGCCGTTCTGACTCGAGTGCCCGAGCACCGGAGCACCGGTCACGAGCGTGGTCGCGCTCGCGCGACGATCGCGGGCTCTCACCCAACGGTAGAGCACCTGCGCTTGCACGCGACCGAAACTCGGCTCGAGCGACGCGCTGCTCGTGAGGGTGTGGCGACGACTGGCCCCCGCCTCGGTTCCCGTCAGCAGATCGCGGGGCTCGAGTCGCTCCTCCTCCTCCGCGTGGAACAGACGGAAGGGCGGCGCCAGGCCCGGCAGGTCGCTCTTCCAGGTGACGCTCCCGCCGATCGTCCGTGTGTGCTGCTCCGTCCACGCTCGGCCGAGCCCCACCTCCCCGCTCCGATTGTCGAACCGTTCGCGGGCCTGGTCGATCGCGGCGTTCGCTTCGAGGTGCGTCGACAAGAGCGCGAGTTGATGACGCCACTCGCGCCGCGACAGTCGCACCTCTTCGGTCTGCAGGTTCTCCGTGCCGGGCACGCCGCCTTCGCGCCCATACCTTTGCGCGGTGTACTCGACCCGGCCCTGGCGGAATGCGCGCGATCCCTTCGCGAGGAGCGCCCCTTCGTGCGCGTCGTTGTTGCTGCGGCGCACCGTGCGATCGTCGGTGGTGTTGCCTCGCAGGGTGCCGTTTCGGTCCAGGTAGGGAAAGTCGCCCTCGGTGCGCGCGAGCGAACCCGCCGCGAAGAGACCCCAGGCTCCGCGCGCCCATCCACCCTGCGCGCGCGCCGTGCGGTAACCGAAGCTCCCGCCACCGAAGGAGAGCGCCACCGGTGCGCGGAGCGTGCCGGCCGAGCGCAGTTGGACCACGCCCGCGGCCGGCGCCCCCGGAACCAACGCCGTCTCCGCGCCGCGATACACCTCGGCCTGTGCGAGGCAGGCCACCGGCAAGAACGCAAGATTGACCGCGCCGCTCGACGCGGTCGCGAGCGGTACGCCGTCCAGGCAGACCTTGACCTGGGCCGCGCTGCTCCCGCGAACGCTCGCGGTTGCGAACGAGAGCGGTCCGCCGATTCGCCGCACGTCGATGCCGACGGTGCGATCGAGCAGGTCAGCAAGATCGCGCGTCGCGGGTGCGCTCGCGCCCAACGGAATCACCGTGACGCAGCCACCGCGCGCGGTCAGCGCGTCCACGCCGCTCGGTCGCGGCGCCTCGACACTGACCGTGTCGATCGGCGTGGGATTGATCGGTGCGCGATCGATGGGCGTGGGATCTGCGGGCGCGGGCCAGAATGGCACCGCCTCGGTCGCGGCATGGGTCGTGACCGCCAGGCCGAAGAACAACCAAGGGGGAACGAAATAGTGCGCCGAGCGCATGCGCCGGGTCCCTCCTGTCCACGAAAGGGATTCCTCTGCTTCATGCGCATCGGCAGGTCTTCTGGCTCTCGGATCATCCCGATCTCCGCGCCTTCCCACCTCGTCGTCGCTCCTCGCGATCGACGAAGCAGTGGCCGAACTGCGGAGTCGGTCCCCGATCACAGCGGCGGGCCCGCGACGGACTTTCACCGTCTTCCCAAATTAAGCGTCGCCTCCGGCGGAGGTGACGGCACCGATGCGCCCGTACTGCGGCGCGATCAATACGCGCACCGCGGCGAAGCTGTCAAGGGCGACACTGGCTGCTTGTGTTCTCCGCCACCCTGTGTGATCTACTAGTCGGAAGTCGCTCCCGCAACAAGGAGGTAAGGATGCCCCGCCCCATCTCGACCCGGCCAGGGTCGGCGCTCCGTGCGTTGCTCGCGCTGCTGCCGCTCCTCATCCTCTCGTCCTGCGCGACCGTGCCGGTGACCGGGCGGCACACGCTCAATCTGATTCCCGACTCGCAGGCCGCCTCGCTGGGCGCCGACGCCTACCGGCAGGTGCTCTCCGAAAACAGGATCATCACCTCAGGCCCCGACTACGATCGCGTGGTGCGGGTGGGGCGCGCCCTCGCCGCGATCTGCGACGAGAGGTCGTTCCAATGGGAGTTCAACCTCATCGATGATCCGAAGACGGTGAACGCCTTCTGCCTTCCCGGCGGAAAGGTCGCGGTCTACTCGGGCATCCTACCGATCGCGCAGAACGAGGCCGGGCTCGCCGTGGTGATGGGACACGAGATCGCGCACGCGGTGGCGCGCCACGGTTCGGAGCGCATGACCAACAACCTCGCCTTCCAGATCGGCGGCGCCGGCTTGGACGCGCTGCTCAGCGAGAAGAGCGCGGCGACGCGCCAACTGGTCTTGACCGCCTACGGAGTCGGCGGTCAGGTCGGCGTGCTTCTTCCCTGGAGCCGCGGGCAGGAAAGCGAGGCGGATCACATCGGCTTGGTCTACATGGCGCGAGCCGGCTACGACCCGCATGAGGCGCCGCTCTTCTGGCAGCGGATGCAGGCAGGCGCGGGCGAGTCTCCCCCGGAGTGGCTCTCGACACACCCCGCGCCCGGCAATCGCGTGAAGAACCTTGAGGGGTGGATACCGGAGGCGATGAAGGAGTACCACCCGCGGTGAGCCGCCCGCGTCCACGCGGTTGGTTCCTCGCGGCCACTCTGCTCGCGGCCGGACTCTTCCTGCCGCGCCTCGCGAGGTTCGCTCCCGATCTGGTCGAGCGCGAGTACGCCGACAAGCTCTTCCCAAACTTGATGGAGCTTCTGATCGTGCCGGCCAGGCGCGTCGAGGTGGGCCTGGCACAGTCTCTCCTTCTGGTCTTCGCGCTCGCGGTGGTGGCCTCCCTGCTCCACGCGGTAGGACGGGCGCGGAAGAAGCGCTCGCTCGGCGCCTTCTTCGCCCACCTTCCGGCTGGTTGGGCTTCGCCGCCTTCATGGTTTGGACCTTCCACCTGGTCTGGGGGCTCAACTACGCGCGTCCGCCGGCGGCCGCGCGCTACGGCCTCGCCACGCAGCCGATCCAAGCGGCCGACCCTGGCGCGCGTGACCGTCGTCTCGCCGCCGACGCCAACTACTCCTATCGCCTCGCGCTCAAGACGAAGGCGAACTCGCGCCCGGCGATTCGACCCTCGGTTCGCGACTCCTGCTTTCGCGCACGACCTCGCGCAATCGCTCTCCGATGCACATGGCCTCCACAATGCGCGGATGGCGCGGGTCGATCTGCCGCGCCCGAAGTTCCCCCAGCCGCTGGGCGAGCTCTTGAGTCGCTGCGGCATCAACGGCATCTACATCCCCTTCACCGGCGAGGCGGCAGTGTGCGCTCCTCCCGAGCCGGAGCAACCCTTCGTGATGGCGCACGAGATGGCGCACCAGCGCGGAATCGCGCGCGAGGACGAGGCGAACTTCACCAGTTGGCTGGCCTGTCGCGAGGCGGTCACGCCGCCGCGCGCCTGGCGCTGATCTCGCGGCCTACGGCACCTTCCTCTCGGCACTCGCGAGCGTGGCGCCCGACTCGGCGCGAGCGCTCAACCGCGGCCTGCTCGAGCCCGGGCCCGCGCTCGATCGGAGGATCATCTACGCCTTCTGGCAACGCTACGAGGGAGCCGGAACGCAGATGGCCGATCAACGTGAACGACGCCTACTTGAAGCCAACGCGCAGCGCGAGGAACGCGAAGCTACGGACGCATGGTGGATCTGGTGACCGCGCACGAGGCGGCCGGTCGCTGGGATCCCGGCTGGTAAGCGCCGCGCGAAACGAGGCGTAAGCGCACCGCCTCCCCTCCTCGTCCTGATGCACGGTCGGCCGCGACTCGAGGAGCGCCATGGCGAAACCACATCCTACGCTCGTTGTTCCGAGAACCACGGCATTATCAGATCGCCGTCCTGAGCTGCCTGCTCCTCTACGGCGTCACCCGGCTCCACTTCGATGTGCGCCTTCCGAACGTGATCGCGATCCTCGCGACCGCGCTGCTCACCCAGGTGTTGGGCGCCAAGCTCACCCGCACCCGCATCGATCTAAGAAGCCCCTGGATCTCGAGTCTCTCGCTCTGCCTGCTCCTCCGCACGCACGATCCGCTCTGGGGCGCGGTCGCCGCGGTGATCTCGATCGGCAGCAAGTTCGTGCTCCGAAGCTGACGGCAAGCTACATCTGGAATCCCACCAACCTGGGGATCGCGTCGACGCTGCTGCTCACCGATCACGCTTGGGTCTCGCCCGCGCAGTGGGGCTTCGGACCGACCCTGGGCTTTCTCATCGCATGCCTCGGCGGCCTGGTCGTGACTCGCTCATCGCGCGCCGATGTGACCCTAGGATTCCTCGTCGCCTACCTTGCGCCATCCTCGAGGCGGGCCCTCTATCGGTGGCCTGCGCGAGCGTCCGATCCGCCGGCTCGAGCACACGGCGCCCTCCTCCTCTTCGCCTTCTTCATGATCTCGGACCCAAAGACGACGCCCGATTCACGCGCCGGGCGGCTGCTCTTCGCGGCGCTGGTCGCGGCCGGCGCCGCCTTTGTCCCCTTCGTGCTGTACCGCACCAACGGCCTTCTCTGGTCCTCGTCGTCTGCTCGCCGCTTGTCCCGCTCTTCGATCATTGGCTTCCGGGGCGCTACCGCGGTGGCCCGGCCAATCGAAGGGGGACACGGAAACGTCACGCCTCAACTTGCCCAGACTCGCCACGCCACGACCACTCGCCCCCTCCGGAGGTGTTCGATGAAACGCAGCCTCGTCCGTTCGATCGCGCTGTTCGTCGATGGCCGCCCTCAACTGGTCGACCGGCGCAGGGCGCTTCTGCGGCTTCGTCGCGCGGGCGACACCGGCTCTACAACTCCGCCTCGCAAGTCGTGCTGGTGCGCGACGGCGATCGCACCATGCTGACCATGGCCAACGACTACAAGGGTGAGCTGACCGAGTTGCTGGTGGTCCAGTGCCGACCGTGCTCGGCGCGGGCAGATCCACGTGGCGAACGCGTCCTCATCGAGCACCTCGATGCCTACACCGCCACGGTGGTCGGAAATACTTCGACCAGGATCCCTGCGTGGCGCGTTGGGAGAAGATGTAGCGCCGATGGCAGCGGGATCGGCGCGTCGCGTGCGGTCGAGCGCGCCAAGGCGCTCGGCGTCACGATCGAGGCGCAGTACACAGTCGGCGAGTACGACATCCTGATCCTCTCCGCGCGCGAGAGCGACGGGCTCGAGACCTGGCTACGCGAGAACGATTACCGCGTACCACCGGGCGCGGCGCGAGTGCTCGGCACCTACTTGAAGCTCGGGATGAAGTTCTTCGTCGCCAAGGTCAACTTGAAGGAGCAGTCGGCACTCGGCTTCACCCACCTTCGCCGATCCAGATCGCCTGCGAGAACGCGAAGTTCATGCTCCCCAATCCGCCTCGGCATGGCCAACGCGAACGGTCCACAGGAGCTCTTCGTCTACGCCCTCACCCGGACCGGTCGCGTCGAGACCACCAACTACCGCACGGTGCGGCTGCCGTCCGGCAACGAGGTCCCGCTCTACGTGAAGGAGGAGTTCTCGGACTTCTACCGCGCGATGTTCCAGCATCAGGTAGAGCGCGAGGACATGCGCGCCGTCTTCCTCTGGTACGCCTGGACATGGGTTGGTGATCCGTGCCGCCGATCCGCTCGCGAACGACGAGCTGAGCTGGAAGGCGTCTTCTGGCTTAGCCCGCCGACCCCCTTCGATCAACGTTGGGGTCGCCCCGCGCCGTCCATGCCGCCGAGCGGCCCGCAGGATGTCTTCGTCGCGCCTCCACCTGCGCTACGACTTCGATCACTTCCCCGAGGATCTGGTCTTCCAGGAGACAGGTGATCGCGAGAATTTCCAGGGTCGGTACGTGCTGCGCCACCCGTGGACCGGCAGCTACGACTGCGAGGCGGCGCGCGAGTACCGTCGCGATCTCCGCGATCGCGAGCGACAAGCGGAAGAGCTGGCTTCGCTGACCAGTTGGGATCTCGAGCAGATCCGCCAGAGGATGGGCGGCGGGTGGGACGATCGACGCGACGACGACCGCTGGTGGGATCGAATCTGGAAGCGCTTCGTTCATCGCCCCGCGCGGCGCGGTGAGCGCCGCGCGGGCGTTCGCGTCGTCGAAACTCGGTCGCAAGCGCTCCGCGGTCGCGATGGCCAAGGAGCGCTGGCCCATCGCCCACTGCACCGCGGCCAGCGTGTCGAGCGCAGCTGGCGACGCGTGCGGCCGGCGCGCACGCTCGAGTTCGCCACTCGCTCGGCCTCCTCCAGGCGGGCCGCGAGCTCGGGATGATCGACCGGCAACCCATCCCACCGTCCGTCGTCGAGACTCCGGGCAGCGACCAGGCGAGGGAGTTCTGCCCGCTCCACTCCGGCTCCGCCGCCACTACTTCACGGAAGAGCGCGATCGCATCGCACCGCGCATCGCGGATGAGGATGGAGCCCAGCTCTCGTTTGGCGGCGATCAGCTGCGGCTGCGCGCTGATCACGTGACGGAACAGGGCGATCGCCTCGTCGTCGCGATGGAGCGCGGCGTATGCCGCGACCGGCGGCAAGGTGGAGCGGGAGGTAGCTTGCGTCGAGCGCGAGCCCCTCCTCCGCCTGGCGGGCCCGCACCCTCCGCGTCTCCACCGCGCGCGCCGCCTCCGAAAGCACGAAATACGGGCGCGCATCGACCGGCACCAAGCGTTTGAGTTCGCGCGCGTGCTGCATCGCAAGGTCGTTCTTCCCCTGGTCGTGGTAGATCGACATCAAGCAGGCGTGGGTCGCCCCAAAGTCGGGGTAGATCGAGAGCGATCGAAGGAGCGCCAGCTCCGCCTCCTGCGGTCTTCCCTCATTCATCAACGCCTCGCCGAGTCCGCACCAGACGCGGAAGCTCTGCGGCTGATCACGCGTGGCCTGGCGAAGCAGAGCGTGAGGTTGCTCTGCCAGGCCGCGGTGCCGCGTCGCGCGAGCGGTGCGATCTGGCCGACGGTGCCCCCGCCAAGAGCGCGAGGAGGAAGCTCACCGCCACGTACTGCGGGGAGCGCGGAGCGCAGCTCGAGCGCCCCCTTGACCAAGGCAGCGAACACGAGGAAGGCCCGATCCCCGGCAGATAGGTCAGTCGCTCCGCGAAGGGTCCCGATCAGCACGAAGGTTGGTCGAAAGGAGCGTGCCGATGCCGAACCAGGCGAAGCCGAGCGCGGCGAAGGCGAGTCCGCGGCGATCGGCCACGCGCTCGTCATACGGCGGATCCAGAGGAGCAAGGTACCAAGTCACCACCGCGAAGAAGCCCCAGGTGGCCAGGCCGAGCGCGCCCCCCAACCCGCCCAGTCGCTGCACCGCGATCGAACGAATCGAGTAGTCGGGTGAGAGCAGCTCCGGCGCGGAGGAGGTGGGAAGGTCGCCTTCGAGAAGAAAGGCGGCGGTGAGCACGTTCGATCGGTCCCGCCTCGACCAGCGGATTGTCCGCGTAGGCCAAGGTGGGCGACGGCACCTTTGCCAACACGATCGTGCGGACGAGGAGCGCGAGCAACGCGCCAGGCGCAATCACGGTAGGTCTCGCCACGCACCGCACGCCGCGCCGATCCGCCCTCGGCCCGCTCATCGCTCGCCGCGCTCAAGCCGAGCCAGGCGAGAGCGCGACAAGGCGCCACCAGGATCGCGCTCTCCTTGGCGAGGAGAGCGGGGAGCGCCGTCACCGCAGCGACGACGCGAAGCCTCCCGCCACGAATCAGAGCAAGCAGTGTCCGGGAGGTGAAGAGCGCCGCCAGGAGTTCGGCGCGCCCCACGATCGAGCACTGCCTCGCTGTGGAGCGGTGCATCGCGAAGAGCAGTCCGGCCGCGCCGGCGGCCAGCGCTGCTCCGTCGGTCGCGCGCCTCCTCCTCCTCATCGTCGCTGGGAGGACCGCGACGCGCCAGCGCTCCCAGCACCAGAAGCGTCACCGCGACGCTGACTAGCCCATGGAGAACCAGGTTCGTGACGTGGAAGTGTCCCGGCTCCGAGCCGAGCCAGGCCCACTCCGCTGCGATCGCGAGCAGGGTGAGCGGCCGGTAGAGGCGCGAGGGCAACTCAGGTCGATTCCAGTACTCGGTGGTGAAGAGCTCCCGGGCGTGGGCGAGGCCGTGCACGCGCGGGTTGTCCCGCACCGCCACCACGTCGTCGTAAACGAAGCCATTCCGATGCGCGCCGGCATACGGCAGCACCGCCGCGAGCGCGACGAGGAGGAGAAGCAGCAGGCGAGGTCCCAAACTTCGCATGTCGCAGGAAACCCTGTCCTCCCCTCGGGGCGCAACTCAAGAAGCACGCGGGACCGCTTGCGGCGTGCTCCCCGCCCCCCTTAGCATCCCCGACACCTGAATCGGGCAGTTGCCGGCAAGGGCAAGCGAAGGAGGAGGAGGAGATGGCGGTGGCCAAGGCGCGCGGGGCGACGACGAAGGGAAAGAGCACGACCAAATCGACGGCGGGCAAGGCGGGCAAGACCCAGACGCGCCGCGCCCCGGTTCGGCGCACCGGCGGCACCCCGAGCGGGCGCCCGGTGATTCTGGTCGGCACGCGGAAGGGCGCCTTCCTCTTTCACGGCGATGCAACGCGCCGCAGTTGGAAGCTCGAGGGACCGCACTTCCTCGGCTCGATCGTGCAGCACCTGGTGCTCGATCCGCGCGACGGCCGAACGATCTTGATGGCTGCATCGACCGGCCATCTCGGGCCAACCGTCTTCCGCTCCACCGATCGTGGCAAGAGCTGGAAGGAAGCGACCCAGCCGCCGGCCTTCCCCAAGGTGCCGGAAGGAGAGAAGGGGCGGAGCGTGAAGAAGGTGATCTGGCTGACGCCGGGTCATGCGAGCGAGCCGGGCGTGTGGTACGCCGGCACCTCGCCCGAGGGACTCTTCCGCAGCGAGGACGGCGGCGCAACCTGGAGCGGCGTGGCCGGACTGAACGACAATCCAGAGCTCCCGAAGTGGATCGGCGAGGGTGGCACTCCCGACGGCGTGTTCACCCACTCGATCCTGATCGACCCGCGGAACCGCGAGCACATGCTTCTCTCGTTCTCCACCGCCGGCACCTTCGAGAGCTTCGACGCCGGCGGCAATTGGGTCCCGCTCAATCGCGGCGTCGCGGCCGACTTTCTTCCGGATCCGAACGCGGAGTACGGGCACGACCCGCACACCGTCGTGTTCTGCCCGAGCAATCCGGATCGGCTCTACCAGCAGAATCACTGCGGCATCTATCGCCTCGATCGGCCGAGCGACCGCTGGGTGCGAATCGGCGACAACATGCCGAAGAAGATCGGCGACATCGGATTCCCGATCGTGGCGCATCCGACGAACGCCGATGTCGCGTGGGTCTTCCCGATGGACGGCACCGATGTCTGGCCGCGCACCAGCCCGGGCGGCAAGCCCGGCTTCTACGTGACGCGCGACGCCGGCAAGAGCTGGAAGCGGCAGGACAAGGACTCCCGACGCAGCACGCCTGGTGGACCGTGATGCGCCAGGCGATGTGCGGCGATCAGCACCAGCCGTTCGGTCTCTATCTCGGCACGACGCAGGGCGAACTCTGGGCCAGCCGTAACGAGGGCGCGACCTGGTCACGGATCCACGCCGGCCTGCCCGAGATCTTCAGCGTCACCTTCGGGTACTTGAAGGGATGAAGGTGCTCATCCCCTCGCCGCTCCACCGCTACACCTCGGCCGCTCGGTGGTGGTGGCCGAGGGCGAAGCGTGGCCGAGCTCCTCGCCGATCTCGACGATCGCTACCCCGGCATCCGCTTCCGCATGATCGACGAGCAAGGACGAAATTCGCCCGCACATCAAGATCTTCGTCAACGCCGAGCGGTGTGCGATGCTCTCGCAGCCGCTCGAGCCGAACGACGAGGTGCAGATCGTCGCCGCGCTGAGCGGCGGATAGTGACAGTTCGGCGGACGCGAAGGACTCCCGCGTCCGCGATGGAAACGAGGCCACGCGCCGGCAACCACGCCTCGTTCACTCCCACTCCAACCGGCCCGCCGCGTGGGCTTGCAAGAGGATCTCGATGACGAAAGGGATGCGTCTCGCATCGGTCCTGCCGGTGCTTTCACTCTTCGGACTCTGCGCATCGCTCGACGCGCGCACCGCCGCCGCGATCCCGCGCTACTCCGCGCGCTACGAGCAGAACTGCGCGCTTTGCCACGTCAATCCGTCGGGCGGCGGCCTCCGCACCGCCTACGCTACGCAGTACCTCGCGCCAGTCGAGCTGACGCTCAAGCCGTACAAGCCCGAGGCGCTCTCGCGCATCGATCCGCAGATCTCGAAGAGCCTGCTGATCGGCGCCGACTTCCGGCAGATGTTCCACTACTCGAAGGATCACACCGAGTACCCAGCTTTCACGATGCAGGGGGACTTCTACGCGCAGTTTCAGGCCGATGATCGCGTGCTCCTCTACTTCGACAAGGGGATGTCGCGGAGCACCGAGGCGTTCGGCATCGGCTACTTCCTCCCCTGGACCGGCTACGTCAAGGTCGGTCGCTTCACGCCGTCCTTCGGTTGGCGCTTCGACGATCACACCGCCTTCGTCAGGCAGGAGATCGGACTCTTCCCGCCCGGCGACAGCGATCAAGGCGTCGAAGTCGGGATCGCGCCCGGCCGGCTCGAGATGCAAGTCGGCGTGCTCAACGGCGCGCTCGGCGCCAGCTCCGACGACGACAAGCGCCTCTCGCAAAGCGTGAACGCGACCTATCGACTCGGCCTCGCCTCGATCGGCATGCCCAAGGTCGGCGTCGGCTTGGGCGCCGGCTACTGGCACAACCAGGGAGCGGGCGGCACGCGCTCGACCGGCGGACCGCACACCTACCTCAAGCTCGGCCCGGTGATCTGGATGGCCGAGACCGACTGGTCGCGCGTCGAGGCGGAGAACGACACGCACACCGAGCTCCTGAGCTCGCACGAACTGACCTACGAGTACCTTCGCGGCATGTACTTCAAGGTCACCTACGACTTCAAAGACCCCGACATCGATCGAGAGAGCGGCAGTCGCTCACGCCTCGGCGTGGGCTACGAAGCGCTCCCCATTCCCTCGGTCGGCATCAAGGCGATGTGGAATGTCTTCCGCCACGGTGACGCCAAGGGTTCGGGCGACGCGCCCGCGCCGTTTCTCGGCGACGAGTACGATCAACTCGAGGTGCAGCTCCACCTCTACTACTAAGACCACGGCTGAGCGCGAACCGCCGGGCGCTCGAAGGAGACCCAATGCGAACGCAATCCCTGGCTGGACGCTTCCATCTCGGCGCGTCATCGCTCTGCTTGGCCGCGGCGCTCTGTGTGGCCGCGATGCTGGGCGTGTCGGTCGCGCCGGCGCGCGCCGCGCATTTCACCATCGACCCCAAGGCCGACGGCAACCTGGTCAAGTTCCTCTCGAAGGCTCCGGCCGAAAGCTTCGAAGGAAAGTCGAAGCAGATCGCTGGTTCGATCGACATCGATCCGACTGCTCTCGGCGACAGCATCACCGTGTCGGTAGAGGTCGACGTCATGACGCTCGACACGGGCTTGGCACTCCGCAACACGCACATGCGTGAAAATCATCTCGAGCCGAAGAAGTACCCCAAGATCCGCTTCACCGGCGCGACTCTGCTCGCGGGACATCCCGGTTCGCTTACGAGCGGGCAGACGGCGTCCCTGAACATCGCGGGGACCTTCGATCTGCACGGTGTCGCGCGGAGGATCGAGGTGCCGGTGGAGGTGACCTGGGATCAGGCGGAGAAATCGCTCCACGTGGTGGCGAACTTCCAGGTGAAGCTCTCGGATTATCAGATCGCGCGGCCGCAGTTCCTGGTGATGAAGCTGGATGAGGTGCAGAGGATTACCTTCGACGTCACAGCGCGATAGGTGATCCCAAGCAAGTAGGGCCGACGTCTTCCCGACGCCGGCCCTCTTCCTGATCCGCGGCCGCGGTGAGGCGCTTGCCGCTATCGATTGACCGCCGGCGGTCCCCCTGGCTCCGGAGTCGGCCGCGTCTTCCAAAGGCCCCGCGCCTTCTCGACCAGGGTCACGAACTCCGCCACGTGCTCGTCTCCGGGAAGGTCGCGCGCGCAGTCACGCGCGATCGGCAGCACCTGCTCGAAGCTCCCCTCCTTCGCGTAGAAGCTGTGACGGAGGATCTCGGCGTACTCCGCCACCGCCGCGTCGAGCCTGAGCCGAGCGCTCGCCCGCTCGAAGCTGGGTGCGAGGTCCTGCACGTCGAAGGTCGAGGCGATCTCGCGCACGTCGGGCTGCCCCGCGGGCGAGTCGGGCCGGTCATAGCGGAAGCGCACCGTCGCGATCGGTCCCCAATGAGCGCCGTTGTCGAGCTTCAGTTCGTAGAGCGCCGTCACCACGTGACCCGCGCCGATCTCGCCGGCATCGATCGCATCGTTGCGGAAGTCCTCGTCCTTCACGTCGCGATTCTCGAAGCCGAGCAGGCGGTAGTACTGCACCTGCTTCGGATCGAACTCGACCTGGATCTTGGCGTCGCGTCCCAAGGTCTGGAGCGTGCCGGTCAGGTTCTCGACGAAGACCCGCTGCGCTTCCTTCAGGTTGTCGACGTAGTAGTAGCCGCCGTCGCCGTCGTCGGCCAGGCGCTCCATCAGGATGTCGTTGTAGTTGCCCATGCCGAAGCCGATGGTCGAGAGCTGGATTCCCTTGTCGGCCTCTTCGCGAATGCGCGAGAGGATCGACTCGGGGCCCGTGGCGCCGACGTTGGCCACGCCGTCGGAGCAGAGCAGGATGCGCGTGATGCGGCCTTCCCGGCGCATCTGCCGCGCAAGATCGTAACCGAGGTTCAATCCCTGCTCCGCATTGGTCGAGCCGTTGGAGTAGAGCGCGTCGATGCCGCGCCGGATGGTGCTCCGGTCGGACGCATCGGTCGGCTGCAAGATCACCGAAGCGGTCGTCCCGAAGGCGACGATCGCCACCCGATCCCCTTCACGCAGGTGATCGAGCAGATAGCCCAGCGCCTGCTTCACTGCCTCGAGGCGATCTTCGCGCTGCATCGAACCCGAGACGTCGACCACGAAGACCAGGTCGGCCGGCTTCCGCTCCGCCGGATCGATCGCGCGCGCGGCGATGCCGACGCGGAGGAGCTGGTAGCCGTCGGCGAAGGGCGCCGGCGCCGCGTCCATGAAGATGCGGAAGTCGTCGTCGCGCACGGTCGGGTAGTCCTGCTTGAAGAAGTTGACGCACTCCTCGACTCGCACTGCTTCTTCAGGCGGGAGACTTCCCTGCTGAAGGTAGAGCCGCGCCATGGTGTAGGCCGCGTTGTCGACATCGACCGCGAAGGTCGAGAAGCGATCCTCCTCCGTCGGGATGAGCGGGTTGACGCCGGCATGCTGGAAGAACATGGCGTCGACCTTCTCGTCGTTCGGCAGCGTGGTGCCGCCGTAGATGTTCACGCTCGGCGCGGGCGGGACCGGCGCGGCGGCGGGGGGCTGAGCGCCCCCGACCGGGACGGAGAGACTGCGGCCCTGCTCCGCGGGTATCGCTTTCTTCGCAACGACCTGCTTGGACTTCACGCCGCCCCAGGTGTCCCTCTCGATCTTCCCCTCGCTCGGACTGGCCGAGCCCGAAGCGTCGGCCGTGGAACCACCACCGCCGGCGAGCGGATCGCGCACGGCGAGGCCGTCGACTTGGTATTTCACATCGCCGCTCCGCCCGCCGCGGAAGTGGATCTCCTCCCCTTTCGCGATCACGCCTGACTTCAGTCCGATCGCTTCGGAGATCTCGTTGACCGGCAGGCTCTCGAGGTCCTTCGAACTGATGCTGTGGGAGGTCGAGGTCAGCCGCTTCTGAATCACTTCGCGCGCGGCGGTCACCTCCACCTCCGGCAGGGTCCCTAGGGGCTTCTCATGGAGGCGGAAGTCGAGCGCCGCCGCCAGGTCACCACCAATCGCCACGGAGTCGTCGCTCGCGGGCTCGAATCCCAGCAGCATCGCGGTCAGCGTGTAGCTGCCTGCCGGAATGCGCTCGATGCGGTAGTGCCCGCGGACATCGGTCATGGTGCCCCACGAGGTTCCGAGCAACACGACGTTCGCGTAGGCGAGCGGCGCACCGGTTGTGTCGGTGACCGTGCCTTCGATGACACCGCCGATCGATTCGACCTTCTTCGTGAGGACGTTCGACTGCGCAGCGAGGTCCCGCGATGCTGCCGCACCCGCGGCGGCGCGGGAGGCATCAATCACCGGGGCGGTGACGGAGGCCTGGCCCTCCTCGCCTCCCGGCGCCGCGGGCGACTTCTGCTTCGCCGCGGGGGGCTCGGCGGGCGGAGCAGACGGCAGATCGACTTCGACGGTCCCTTCCGGCTTGGCAGCGAGCGCGTCGTTCGACTCTTCACGGGGCCCGTTCAGCATTTGCCGAGTGATGCTCGGCTCGAGCGCCTTCAGGTGCGCGACGTCGGGCCGCTCGAAGACCGGCGCGCCGCGATGGAGCGCGACGGCCAGGACCGCGGCGGCCGCGAGGGTCGCGGCGATCGACCAACCCCACGGACGGCGCCACCACTGTGAAGTGCGAACCGCGCGCCTTGCCCGATCGAGTCCGGCGGGATCGTCAGCGGTAGTCGACGAATCCAGCGTCTGCCCCGGCGCACGCGCCGCGATCTCGTCCCAAAGCTCGGCCTTCTCTTCCGGGGCAAGGCGATCTTGATAGCGATCGAAGGTGTCCTTCATACGATCTGCCCTTTCAGACTCTCGGCTCGGACGGAAGGAACATGGCGGAGCAGCTCCCGCATCTTCTCGCGCGCCCGGGTGTGGTGGACGCGCGCGGTGCTCTCCTTGCAACCCAGGGTCTCGGCGATGGCGGCGAAGTCCCACTCTTCCCACTCGCGGAGGAGGAGCGCGCCTCGTTGCATCGGTGAGAGCTTCTGGAGCGCCCGTTCGAAGGTGGCCTTCTCGGAGTCGAACTGCAGGCCGCGATGATCGGGTTCGACCGCCGCGGTCCGTTCGTGGATCTCCACCGTTCGTTTCAGGCGCAGAAGCGCTGAGCGCTTCCAATCGATCGCCTTCCGAATCGCAATCATCCGAAGCCAGGCCGTAAGCGGCGCCTCGCCGCGGTAGTCGCCGATCCGCTTCCAGGCTTGCACGTAGGTGTCCTGGAGCAGATCGCGGGCGTGGTCGCGGTCCCCCACCTGATAGCGCAGGAGGGAGAAGAGGCGGTCGCAGGTCGACTCGTAGATGCGCCGGAAGGAGGCCTCGTCGCCCTGGGCGGCTTGCCTGGCCAGTTCCAGATCCGAGCTTGTGTCCTGCATATTGCGGTCCCCGTCGGTCCCCGGTGTCGGGCAAAAGGACGAAGGTCGCCTCGGCCGCGCTTACCGTAGAGTACGGCTCAGGCGCTCCATCTCCCGAGCGGGAGTTCTCGAGATCGTCGAGCGGTGGGTCGGATGGCCCGGAACGGAGGAAAGAGCGGATGAGCCACGCGCCCTTCTCGATCTATCGCACCTCTCGCTTCCTCGATCACGACCCGGGGCCGGGGCATCCGGAGCACTCGGGGCGGCTTTCGGCGATCTACCGTGACCTCGACGCCTCGCCGATCGCGGGCACGCGTAATCTCACACCCGTTGCGGTGGATCCGAGTGAGCTGACGCACCTCCACGACAGCGGGTACCTGCGCGTCGTGGCGGGTACCTCGGGGAAACCGGG
This sequence comes from Candidatus Eiseniibacteriota bacterium, assembly GCA_046327845.1. GTDB lineage: Bacteria > Eisenbacteria > RBG-16-71-46 > CAIMUX01 > CAIMUX01 > JADJQY01. The sequence continues at coordinate 20,829 of JAXLXQ010000037.1, forward strand.
CGTGCAGCTGGACGCCGACACCGCGACCTCGGCGGGTTCCTATGAAGCGGCGCTTCGCGCGGTGGGCGCGACCCTCGCCGTCACACGGGAAGTGGTCGCGGGCGATGCGCGCGGCGGCTTCGCGCTGGTGCGGCCGCCGGGCCACCACGCCGAGGCCAACCGCGCGATGGGCTTCTGCCTCTTCAACAACGTGGCGATCGCGGCCGACTTCGCGGTGCGCGAGCTGGGCCTCTCGCGCGTGCTGGTGCTCGACCCTGACGTCCACCACGGCAACGGCACCGAGAACATGTTCTGGGAGCGCTCCGACGTGATGTACGTCTCGAGTCATCGCTACCCCTTCTATCCCGGATCGGGCGCGGTCGACGACATCGGCGGCAGCGCGGGCGAGGGCTTCACCGTCAACCTGCCGATGAACGCCGGCATGGGCGACGCGGAGTTCCTTCATCTCTATCGCGACGTGGTTGAGCCGATCGTCGATCAATGGCAGCCGCAGCTAGTGCTCGTCTCCGCCGGCTTCGACACTTGGAAGGACGATCCGATGGGCGGCATGGCGATGACGGAGCGCGGCTTCACCGCGCTCTTCGGCCTCTTCGCCTCCTGGGCAGAACGGCACTGCCCCGGGCGCATCGCGCTGGCGCGAGGAGGCCGCGACCTCGATGCTGGCGATCGGTGTGCGAGCGGCGATCGAGGTTGTGACCGACGCGCGAGCGGACCGCGGCGATCGTCACCGGTCGGCCCGCGCGCGCTCGAAGATCGCGAAGGCGGCGCGGGCGCAGCTTGCCCACGTCGCGATGGACTGCGCTCGGTGACGCGGCCTTCGGGAACCTTCCCAGCGTACCGCTGGTGGACCGTTCCTGCGTGGTGCACGAATCGCTCGATCGTCACCAGCCTTGCCGCGGTGACGTTGACGGCGGTTTCGCGGCCGCCTTCGCGTCGGCCCTGGCGCCGAGCAGAAACCCCGGGCACCCGCGCGCCGCGGGAGATGAACCACACCAACATGCCGCGCTTCCAGCTCTCGACTGGCCCTTCCCCATCGATTTCACCGCGGTGGCCTTCCGCTCGCGACGAATCGAATCCGCGCGCTTCCCTCGACGTCGACAGCATGCTCGAGGTCACGGTGATCGATTCCTGAACACGACGGAAGATTCGCCTCGCGGGGCTCCTGAGCTTTCCTCCGACCGAAGCAGACAGCCAATTCGTCCGAGCCGCCCCCTGCTTCGGTGGAACGAGCGAGCCGTTCCCATCGCGATGGAGACTCCGCCGCCGCGCAGGCGCTGGCGATTCGGTCAGGCTTCGCCCGCTTGCCGATCGCGCACCTCAAGGTGGCGCCCGGGCGGAAGTGCTCCGCCTTCAGGCTAAGGTTCGCTGGTCGACTCGATCACCCTGCAGGCGCCTGGAACAGCAGGTCCTGTGCGTAGACGCTGCCGGGTTGGATGAGTGGGTCAGCAGGCCATGCGGGTCGATGTTCAGGTGGTGCCGACCCCGATCGATCACTGGCTCGTTGCATCGAAGCCGTGCGCCCCGTCGGCGCCAGTAGACGATCCCGATGGCGGCCACAGTAGACGCAAGCGGTGTAGCTTCGGCACTTCGGTGGCCGCCGAGAAGACGCTTCGCGCGGGGGATCCACGCCTCCTCCTTCTCCTCGAACCGAACGAGCTGCGGTAGTCTCCCCCAGGCGCAGGGGAAGCGGGCGAGGCCCGTTAGCCGCCCAGGCCGTACTCGCGATTCCATTGAAGAATAACGTCATGCCGTCGAAACTGCTCGTTTGCATCGTCGCACTGACTCCTCACCCCGCTGGCTCGTGCGAATGGCCGGAGATCGGACGCGATGGCGAGACCATCAACTCCCGCTGCGATCGGCCGGCGATGCAGCTCGCGCTGGAAGGTGATCGCCGAGATCGAGGTCAGCGTCGATGCAGGGCGTCGTTCGGTGCACCTACGTGCTGCGTCTCTCGAGGTCGCTGCACTTCGAGATCATCCTTCGTCACCGACCCCGCAACTCCAGTCACCCTGGACGACGAGCAGGACCTACAGTCACCTCGATTCGCGTCAGCACCAGGAAGGTCGACCGCTAGCCGTGCGGCAGGCCATGACTCTACCCGAGTGGAAGCAGTACCGAAATCCGATGGCCTGGTCGCGCCCGGACCCGATGCCCGTCTTCACCGTTTCGCTCGAACCGCGCGACAGCACGCACCTCTCGATCGACTATCGCGTGCAGGGTACCGGCACGGGGCCGGCGAAGCGGAAACTGGAGCAACCGCTTTCGATATCTCACCCACGCGGCCAAGCTCTGGGCCGGACCGATCGAAGGCGGAGTTCACCGTGAAAATTACGACCTCCCGGCGATCCTCTCCCCAGCAGCTTGGATCCGAGTGGACGCGCCATCTCTCCTGCGACATCTGGCGGTGCCATGCCATATTCCGGTGGCGTCTTTCGCTGGAGCTATCGTGACTGGGGCCGGGCGACATCGGTAAGGGCACCAGCTGCGCCAATGCGGTCGGACCCGTGCGAACTGGCGCGCGGCAAGCCAGGTCCGGCGCTAGCGGCCTGGAGCGCGGTTCAGCGAGGCTCCACCCCCGCGCCAAGTTCGCAGAGATCGCGCTGCAACACCCAGCAGGTAAAGCGGCCGAGCAGATAGCGGTGAATCGCGCCATCGGCCGCGCGCTTCGCCGCTTCCTTGGCGCGGAAGGCGACGCCGAGTCCGGCCGCCTGCAGCATCGGAATGTCGTTCGCGCCGTCCCCCACGCCGACCACCTGCGAGAGCGACACCCGCTCCCACTGGGCGATGGTGCGAAGGCGCTCGGCCTTCCCCTCGGCATCGACGATCGGCGGCACGACGTGGCCGGTGAGCTTGCCGTCTTCGATCTCGAGTTCGTTGGCGAAGGCGTAGTCGAGCTTGAGCCGCCGCTTGAGGCCGTCGGTGAAGAAAGTGAATCCGCCGCTGATCACGCCGACCTTGTAGCCGAGAGCGCGCAGCGCGGCGATCATCTCCTCGGCACCGGGAGTCAGAGGCAACCGCTCCTCCACCTCGCGCAGACGTTCGACCGAGAGGCCGCGCAAGAGCGACACCCGCTCGCGAAGCGCGGCGCCGAAGTCGAGGCGGCCTTCCATCGCGCGACGCGTGATCTCCTTCACGCGGTCTTCCACCCCGGCGAGGCGCGCGAGCTCATCGATCACCTCGCCCGCCACGAGGGTCGAGTCAGCGTCGAGCACCACCACGCGCTTGCTCTGGCGATAGACCGCGGCGCGCGAGAGGCCGACGTCGACACCGACCGTCTCGGCCTCGCGGAAGAGATCGCGGCGGAGCGCGTCGACCGCGCTGCATCGACTGGCGTCTACGATGAACTCAGCGGCCCGGATGTCATCTTCGGCGAGACGGCGCACGCTCACGATGTTGGCGCCGTGGCGCGCGGTCACGCCGGCGATGGTCGCGACCATCTCCGCGGTGGCGGCGGGACCGAGCAGGGTCAGCGCCCACAGGTCCTTCTCCGAGAGGGTACGCAGCTCTTCGGGGGAAACCGGCCGCGCTTCGACCGCGAGGCCCAGCTCGGTCGCCGCCGGGAAGAAGCGCTCGAGGACGGCGCGCGCCCCTTCCGCTCGGCCGTTCAGGTCGACCAAGAAGGACAGCGCGAGAAACTCCTGCAGCGTCGCCTGCTCGATGTCGACCAGCTCGATCTCTTCGCGCGCGAGCACCGCCGCCAGCGCGGCGAGCACGCCGGGCCGATCGCGGCCGGAGACGGAGAGGATGAGCGGCTCGATCACATCGCGCATTGCTGTCCCTTCTGGAGGCGAGTGCCGATTCGACCGCCCGGCGCGAGGCTCCGGCGGGGGCTCAGGCGCGGAGATCGTCCGGTCGATTCATGTTCCGAAACCCTGGGGAGAGATCGGCCGGAAGATCGATCCATTCCACCCCGATCTCCCGCAAAAACGCCTCGAGCTTCCGACCGCCTTGATCGAGAAAACGCTGCAGCGGTTCGCGGGCGGATGCAGAGAGCAGGAGCACCGCCGGCTCGGTGCGCCCATCGGCGTGGCGAAATGCTCGCGCCTTCGCCCTGCCCGGCCGGTGGGGCGGAGCCGCCTCCTGGTCCTCGGCGAGCAACAGCTCGAGCACGCGCGGCGAGAGGTACGGGAGGTCGCAGGGAATCGCGACGAGATCCCGGTCCCCGGCCAGGGTGAGCGCCGTGAACAATCCGCCGAGCGGTCCGACCTGCGCCACGAGATCGAGGTGACACCAAGGCTCGCGCGTGAGCAGCGGAAGCGTCGGCGATCCGGCTCCGACCACTCGCCCCACGATCCACGTTTCGGGGAGCCGCTCCGCGAGCAGCAGAAACGCCCGCTCGAGCCAGGTGCCGGCCGCCTGATCGGAAAGATGCGCCTCGATCGGCAGCTGCGCCTTGTCCCGCCCCATGCGTCGCGAGGCGCCGCCGGCCAGCACCGCGCCGATCACGCCCTCCGCCTGCCGTCGGTCCTCGAGCAACGCCTCGATCACACGGAGCGAAGCCTGCGACGCCCGCCGCCAGTCGTCCTCGGTAGCCGGCCGCGGCAGCGTGATTCGCGCGGCAACCCCGCGCAGCGCCTCGAGGCGCAGCGGAGTCGTCCCGTGCTCGGGTCGAGCGCGAAGCCCATCCTCCGACTCGAGCACGATCTTGGGCAGAGACGAAGCCTTCATCCCCTCAACCAGCACGAGATCGCAGGCGTGGAAAACCGACGCGAGATTCCAGAGCCGCGCTCGGACCGCGTGGTCGAGCGCCTCGCGGTCGGCTTCGAGATCGACGGGGTCGTGGCCCGGCACTTCCGGTCCCGGCGGATCGAGCAGGATCGCCGCTTCACTTCGCGAGTGCACCAGCGCCACTCGCGCGCCGGCCAGGCGCGCACGCGCCGTGTCCTTCCCCTCGCGATCGAGATCGATGCGATGTGCGTTGGCCTTAAGGTATCCAACGGCGAGACCGCGCGCGCAGAGCGCAGGTAGAAGATGTTCGATCAGGCTGGTCTTGCCCGACCCGGAAGCGCCGACCAAGCAAACGTGAACCGGCAGGCGCTTCAATCCTCGCGTCCCGCGCGGCGGTAGGTGCCGCTTTTTCCCCCCCGCTTCTCCAGGAGCGAGATCGGCCCGATCTCGATCCCCTTCTCCACCGCCTTCAGCATGTCGTAGACGGTGAGCGCGGCGACGGCGGCGGCGGTCATCGCCTCCATCTCGACGCCGGTGCGCGCGGTGATCGCGGCGGTCGCCTCGATCCGAACCTCATTGCCGACGAGGCGACACTCCACCGAAACGTGATCGAGCGCGAGCGGATGGCAAAGCGGAATGAGTTCCGCCGTGCGCTTGGCCGCCTGAATGCCGGCGAGCCGCGCGACCTCGAGCACGTTTCCCTTGGCCACTTGGTCCTTCCGGACCGCCTCGCTCGCGCGACGACCGAGCTTGACTCGCGCGGCGGCGGTCGCGCGCCGCGCGGTCACCGCCTTCTCTGAAACGTCGACCATGCGGGCCTCGCCGCGCGCGCCCACGTGCGAGAGTCGAGGCCGCCTGCCTGTCGCCTTCGCCATCACTTCTCTCCCCCAGCCACCGGCCATCCAATCTGGACGAGGGGATGAACCGGGCAGATCTCGCCCTCCTCGACCACTCCTCGCGTCGGATCGAGCGGCAGGAGCGCATTCGCCCGCGCCGCCGCCACGAAGTCGCCCGACCCGTTCCACGGCACCTCCCGAACGCCGAGGGTACCGTCCACCTCCGCGATCGAGGCGAGCACGAACTGCGCGAGCCCGGGCCTCCGAGCGATGCGCTCGAGCGCGCGTGCCCGCACCACCCAGGGTCCTGGCTCCCCGCAACCCGCAGCCGCGCGAAGATACGGCAGCAGGAACTCCCACGCGGTCACGAGCACCGAGACCGGGTTCCCAGGCAGTCCGAACGCGACCTGCTGGTCCTTCCCCCGCCCGCGCGTGGCGAAGAGCAGCGGCTTTCCCGGTCTGATCGCGATGCGATGAAACCGCACGACGTAGCCGGCCTCGGTGAGCACTTTGGGAACGAGGTCGAAATCTCCCATCGACACGCCGCCCGTCAACACGAGAACGCGAGCATGGCGGCTCTGATCGATCGCCCGCGCCAGTCGGCGTGAATCGTCCGGCGCGCTCGAGTCGCGAACCAGCTTCACCACGCGCGACTCCTCGAACAGCGCGCAGGAAGGACCATTGCTGTTCCGAATCTGCGTAGGTCGGTTGGGTCGCGGGCGGCACGATCTCGGGACCGGTGGCAGGAGCCGCCGCTGACACCGGCGCGAACACCGGCACGTCGACGCACCCGACCGACGCCAACACCGCGATGTCGCTTTCGACTTGCTCGACCGCGCGGGAGCACCACGCGGCCGCGCGCCGCGTCTTTGCCCTCGCGGCGAGAGGCCCGGGGCGCGCCACCCCGGCGCGCGCTGTCTCCGTCGCGAACGGCCCCACCAATCGGACGCGCTCCCCTCGAGCGGCGTCGACTTCTCGACCATCACGACGCCGTCCGCGCCCCGCGGCACCGGCGCCCCGGTCATGATGCGAACCGCCTCGCCCGGACGGAGGGCGCGCCCCCAAGAAACCCGGCCGCCACCGTGCCGCGCACCGCGAATTCGTTCGCTTCACCCCACGGCCCACGGAGGCGAATCGCGTAGCCGTCGACCGCCGCGCGATCGAAGGGGGGAAGATCGCGATCCGCGCGCACGTCACGCGAGAGGACCAGCCCGACCGCCTTGGCCAGCGGCGCGCGTTCGTTGGCTCCAAGGGGAGCGCGAAGCGCGCGAGTCGTGCCCGTGCCTCCTCGATCGAAAGCAGCTCGCTCACTCGGAGATGCCCTGCAACAAGAGCTCCCAGCACCGATCAACGTGCCGGGCCTCGGTGCGGAGGTTTCCGATGGCGACGCGTAGCGCATAGCGCCCACGAATGCGCGTGGCCGAGAGGAAGACATCGCCGCTCGCGTTCAGCCGATCGAGGAGCGCCTCGTTGGCGGCGTCCTCTTCCTCGGCGGAGAGTTCGGGCCAACGCGCGTGAAAGCAGACCACCGAGAAGTCGACCGGCGCGAGGAGATCAAACCGCGGGTGCGCGTCGATCCGTTCGGCCAGCGCGCGCGCCAGCTCGATCGCCCGACGCAGCCTCGCCTGAAGCCCGTGCACGCCGAAGCTCCGGATGACCCACCAAAGCTTGAGCGCGCGGAAGCGACGTCCGAGTTGGAAGCCGTAGTCCATCAGGTTCACCGCGTCTGTTTCCGAGGTCTTGAGGTAATCGGGAACGAGCTGAAAGGCGCGCCGCAGGGTGTCGGGGTGGCGAGTGTAGAAGACCGAGCAATCGATCGGGACGAAGAGCCACTTGTGCGGATTGAAGTAGTAGGAGTCGGCCTCGCCGGCGCCACGGAAGTGGTGTCGACACTCGGGGAGAATCGCCGCACTGCCCGCATAGGCCGCATCGACGTGCAGCCAGAGCTTCTCACGTCGGCAGATCGCGGCCAGTTCTTCCACCGGATCGATCGAGGTGGTCGACGTGGTTCCGATGGTGGCGGCCACCGCCAACGGCAACCACCCTGTCTCGCGATCCTCGGCGATCGCGGCGGCCAGCAGATCGGCCCGCATGCGAAAGCGATCGTCCACCGCGATCTTCCTGACCCCGGCGCGGCCGAGGCCCAGGAGGATCGCCGCCTTCTCGACCGAGGAGTGTGCCTCGACCGAGGTGTAGACGCGGAGTCTGGGCGTGCCGTGTAGGGCAAGCCCGTCCTCGCGAGCTTCGAGATAAGGGCACGCCTCGCGCGCCGCGGCGAGCGCCAAGACCGCCGAGGTGGATCCCAGGTCGACGATCTGACCGAACCACTCGCGCGGCAGATCACACATTTCGAGCAGCCAACCTAGGACCTGCTGCTCCAATTCGGTGCTGGCCGGGTTGGTCCGCCAGAGCATGGCGTTGGTGTTGAACGCCGCGGAGACTAGCTCCCCGAGGATGCCGGGACCGGAACCGGTGATGCCGAAGTAGGCGAGGAAGCCGGGGTGATTCCAGTGCGTGACCCCGGGCAGGATGGTGTCGTCGAGATCGGAGAGCAGCGAGTCGAAAGACTCCGGCTCGAGCGGCGGCTGTGGTGGGAGGCTCGCCCGGATCTGGCCGGGTCGCACCCGCGAGAGCACCGGACGCGACTCCGCTTCTTCCAGGTAGCGCGCGACCCACTCGATCGCTCGAATCCCCTCGGCCCGGAAGCGATCCGGACTCCAATCTCCCACGCGCTCGGCATCATCCGGCATGGATCGGCTCCCGCTCAGGTGGCTTCGACTCGTGCGCCAGACGCGCGCGAGCCCGGAGGATGCAACTCCCCCGGGCTCGCATTCAAGTGCCAGGCGCGATGCGCCGCGGCGTTTAGCTGTGAGTGGTCGGGTTGGCGCCGGTGGTCGGCAGGCCCGCCGTCATCTTGCCTACGCAGCAGTTCTCCGCGTTGCCGCCGCGCACCGACAGCACCACGGTGTCGCCAGAACGAGCAACGGAGCAGCTCGCGCCGCAGTCGCCCTTGGCGCCGCATCCGGTCTTGCAGCCCGCCACACGCTGGCTGAGCGCAGTGTAGACGGCGTCGATATTGTTGCTCGTGATGACCATGTCCACGCCACCGGGGACCTGAACGCGCGTCACCGAGGTGCCCTCAGGGAAGAACTCGGCGGTGGTCATCTTGGCGTTCGCGCAGGCCTCCTTGCCCTCGCAACCGCCGGCGGACGCGCCCTTGGCGCTGCAGCTGCCCGCTCCAGCCTTGTCGGCGCACATTCCAGCCGACATGCCCATCGCGCTGCAGCTGCCCGCGCCGGCCTTGTCGGCGCACATGCCGGCCGACATGCCCATCGCGCTGCAGCTGCCGGCTCCCGCCTTATCGGCGCACATGCCAGCGGACGCACCGTGAGCGCCGCAGGAACCCATGCCAGCGGAGCAACCCCCGAGATTCTTCGCATCGTCGTAGCCGGTTTGCATCCGAGCGCCATGCTCGTCACAGCAGCCGCCCATCGAGGCCTGCATGCCGTGGACCGCGCTGCAGCTTCCCATCGAGGTGTTCATTCCGTGCGCGGTGCAGCTCCCCATCGAAGCTTGGGTTGCCTTGCCGGCACAGCAGCTTTCCATCGAGGCCTGGGTCGCCTTGGCGCCACAAGCGCCGGCCGACGCCGGACAGCTGCCGTTGCCGGCGTTGCTCGTCCAGACGAAGGCAGCGACGCCGGCGATGACCAGTCCGGCGCCGAGGAGTCCGAAGCGGAGGTTCTTGCTCATTGGCGTCTATTCCTTTCGTTCAGTGACCATCGATTTGGCGGCTCTTCGAATTCCGTCCGACAAGCCGACTGCGGAGCATACACGAGGCGAGGGCCCGCGGCAGCTTGGGAAACTATCGGCTGCCACGTCCCTCGCATCCACCTGCATTCATTTGGGGCCGTGGATCGAACCGGGCCTCTACTCGGTCTCCGATGCCGCGGTTCCGAATCGGTTAGCGCGCTTTTCCCTCGTCCAGGAGGCGGGCCGTCTTGATCACGACCGGGGTGGTCGGGACCGCTTCCGAGATCGACCCGGGGGCGACCGGCACGTTCCGGATCTTGTCGAGCGTGTCCATGCCGGAGGTCACTCGTCCGAAGACCGCGTAGCCGTTCTCCCCCTTCTGGCCCGGGTCGTAGTCGAGGCTTGGGTTGTCCTCGACGTTGATGAAAAACTGGCAGGTGGCGCTGCCGGGGTCGTCCGTCCGCGCCATGGCGACGGTGCCACGGAGGTTTCGAGCCCCCGCCTTGACCTCAAGCGGGATGGGAGGGAAGAGCGCCGCCTTCTGTCGCAGATTGGCGTTGTACCCCCCGCCCTGGACCACGAAGTCCGAGAGCACGCGGTGGAAGATGGTGCCGGCGTAGAAGTCGGCCTTCACGTAGCGCAGGAAGTTCTCGACGGTGCGCGGCGCCCGCTCCGGGTCGAGCTCGATGCGGATCGACCCAGCTGTCGTCTCGAGTAGCACCACCGGATTGGTTGTGGCGGCCGGCTCCTCGGCTCGAGCCGCGCCCGCGCCCAGGGCCCCCGGCGAGAGCAGCAGGGCCCCGGTCAGAAGCAGAGCGAAGAGCGAACGAGTGGCCATCATGGGCTCCTTTCCTGGTGCGCGGCGACCGCGTGCGTCGGATCTTACTGTGCACCCGCACCAACAGCAACCGACGGGCCAGGCTTTACCCCTGTCGCCCCACTGCTAGAATGCGGTCCGCGAGATGCGGATGACGCAATTGCACAGAGGAAAGATCGGCCGGGGACCCGGGGCGATGCACCGCCAATGTCACACTGCGTCGCCGGCGCGTCACGGCCGGCCGCGCGGTGGCCGGCGGCTGCTTGCCCTGCTCACGTCATCGATCCTGATCGCCGGGTGCGGCGGAGGGGCCGACAAACCGACGCCGCCCCAGCCCCCGCCGTCTCTCGAGGCTCGCCTCATTCGGGGCTGGACCTTCTATCGAGATCGGGATCTCGAAGAGGCCAGGGCGGAGTTCGCGCGGACGGCGGCAGAATTCGACAGCTCGGGGGAGCCGCGTCTCGGCCTCGCCTGGACGGCGGCCCAATCGGATTCTCCGTGGGTCGCAGTCGCCGAGTCGGATTCGGCCCTCGCGCGCGGGTCGGGCGAGGACGCGTGGGTCGCGCGCGCCTTCGCGCTGGGCGCCGCCGGAGAAGACTCGCTCGCGCTCGCGTCGCTCGACCGGGGTTACCGCGCCCCCTATCTCTTCCGCTGGGATCCGCGGGTCGATGATCGGGCGATCGCGGTGCTGCGCGCGATCGCGCTCTACGACCTCGGACGCTACGCGGAGTGCTATGCCGCGCTCCTCGAACTCGAGCCAGAGTTGACGATCGATCTCGAGGCGATCGACGTGCGGGAGCAGCTCGCCGCGGCGCTCGATCGCTTGGAGCGTCTCCTTCCATGAGCCTCCGGCGCGCGATCGCCTTTCTGCTCGGCCTGGTCGGCGTGCTGCACTCTCCGGCACACGCCGCGGAGAGCTGGACCGTCGCTCGCTTTGCCGAGGTGGGCGGACAGTCGCTCGCCTGGTCGCGCGAGTCCGGATCCCAATCCAGCTACCTGGCCGTCGAGTTCGCGGCCGAGTCGACCGCGGTGCTCCGGAGCTCCGACTCCGGGGAAGCTGGTTGAAGCTCGGCCGCGCGGCGCCAGTCGATGCCGCGCACTTCACCGCCCTGCACTCGCTGGCCCGGACCCGCGCTAGCTGGGGTGATCTGCTCGTGACGACAAACGGGAGCCAAGCCTATCGTCGCCAGCCGTCGAGGAGCGATTGGGAGATCTTCGGACCGAAAGGCGGGGGCCCGATCTCCGCGGTCGCCTCGCTTCCCAACGATGGGCTCTTGGTCGCGCGCGAGAGCGCCGATCCCGACCAGCGCCTCTATCGAAGTACGGACGACGGCGCCAACTGGAACGCGATTCCCCTGTCGCACCTCATCGGGCAGGTCGACCTGCTGCGCGCCTTCGACCCCGGACCGATTTTCGTGCTCGACGACGTGGGACAGATCTGGCGCGCAGACTCGACCAACTTCGCCCCCGCTGCTCCCTTCCTCGCGCGACTCCTCGACCTCCGGACCGCGGCGACCCTTTACGCTCTCGCATTCGATCACACGATCCAGCGATCCACGGATGGAGGGACGAACTGGGAACGGCTCTCCTCGGATCTCGCCAGCACCGAGGGGTGGAGGGAGGAGTTGGACCGCGCCTTCTCGTTTGGCGTGGACGGCACCTTCGCCTGGCTCGCGGCGCCAAGCGCGATCTGGACGTCGCACGACGGGGCCGCCACCTGGGCCCTGGCGCTCCACGCAGACTCGCTCTACTCCGCGGCCGCTTGGAACGCCGACGCGCACGAGCTGGTGCTGGGGGGACGCGAGGTCATCCAGACGCGGGATGAGGGGGAGCTCTTTCTCGCGCGAAGCGGGCTCGACTTCGCGCGCACCGCTCTCTTCGACGACGGTGCCGCCGCCGCCCTTTCGGGCGGCCTTCTCATGAGCGGCGACGGCGGGGCGACGTGGGAACGCTGGAGCTGGGACGGCGAGGCGGATCAGCTCGCCTCGCTCCGCGCCTTCGGTCGGTTCGGTTTCGTCACGCGGATCGCCGACACCGGCCCGAGTCTCTTTGTCTCGACCAATCGAGGGCGCGCATGGAGCGCGTCGCTCGATGCGCCGCGCGATCTTCGCGAGGTGAAGCGAACCGATGATGGCGTGTGGTGGGGCGCGGCGGGCGGAGGGATCTATCGCGCGAGCGACGCGGCCCCTCAGTTCAAAGCCGTCTCCTCGCCGCTCCGCGACCGTCGACCACGTGGCGTTTGTGGACGCGCGACTCGGATTGGCGAACCGGGCACGCGAGCTCGCGCTCACCAGCGACGCCGGGGCAAGCTGGACGCTCGTTGCTGCGCCGGAGGACAGCCTGACCGACCTGCTCTGGGTGAACTCAGACACGCTCTTCGCCGCCGGGTTGGAGCTTTATCGGAGCAGCGATCGCGGCGCGCACTGGGAAGCGATCCCGGGTACCAGCGCGGGCCCCGGCCGCTGGCGCGCGCTCGCTCGCGCCGATCGATTCACGCACTGGGCCTCCGGCGACCACGGTTCGCTCGCGGTCGCGCGCGATGGGTGGACCTTCCAGATGGACGACACGGCACTCGAGCCGCGCGATCCCTCGGCCGATCTACTCACCCTCTCCTTCGCTGGCGCTGAACGCGGCCTGAGCGGCTGGGGCGCCCGGCTCTGGCGCTATGCCGCAGACCAGCGTGGCCCTCGGTTCACGCTCCACGGGGTGTTCCATCCGCTCCTGCCGCACGTGCTCCACCTCTACTTCACCTGCGGCGAACGGCTGCGGGGAGATTCACTGCGCGTGGCCATCGGCAGCGAACGGTTCACGCTCCGAGCCGGAGCCGACCCCTTCCTTTACCCACTCACCTATCCGGTGCCGAGAGGAGTCGGCGCCGTCAACCTTGCGGTGACCGGGACCGATTTGGCGGGCAATCGCGCCACGACCAACCTCGCCTTCGCGACCACCCGCGGCACCCTGGGCTATCGTGACGGCGATTTCGAGCTGCGCTTCGCCGGTGCGATCGAGGGGAGCGCGCTCGTCGCATTCGCATTGGATCCAGACCAGCTTCCGCCCCTTCCCTCACAGTTCGTCTCGGCGGCGAGACCACTTCGTTGCGCGGAGGAGAGGACGGCGGGTCGAGCGCGGTCGAAGTGGAGACTGCAGGGTGCGGTCCGAGTTCACGGGGCCACTCCCCACCGCACGGACTTCGCGGTGCTCGGTCCCGAAGGCTGGTCGCGATGGACCGAGGCGGCGTTCGACGAAGCCGACCCCGCGCTCACCTTGTGGCCGATTGAGCCGCTGGAAGGGCCTCACTGCGTCGAGCTCTTCCCGAATCCGGTGAACTCGGTCCTCTCGCTGGCCCTCCCCGCGGAGGCGAACGGAGTCTGGCGCCTGCGAATCGTGGATGTCGCCGGCCGGGTGCGCGCCAGCCACGATGCACGCGTCACCGACGGCACCACGCGTTGGGAGATCCCGAAGCTCCCCCGTGGTTGCTACTGGCTTGAGGCCCGCTCGCTGGCCGCGCCCGAGTGGACGGCGCGTGCCTCATTCTCGCTCCTCCGCTCCTCGCCTTGAGACTGGCTCGCGGCGGGTCGCTGTGGTCCCGCGCGAACCAGGAACCGCTTCATTCGGCCCGAACCGCAGTGTTATTCTCCGGCGTCTTGCGCGGATTTGCCGCGCACCTAACGGAATCCAGGAGCGACCATGTCGAGTACGGACACGACCAAGGAGCGTTCACACAAGCAGCAGGTTCTGGAGAGCGTGGTCATTCGCTTCACCGGCGACTCCGGTGACGGAATGCAGCTGACCGGAAGCCAGTTCACCTCCACCAGCGCACTCGTCGGCAACGACATCGCCACCCTTCCCGACTTTCCGGCAGAGATCCGCGCACCGGCGGGCTCCTTGCCCGGGGTGTCCGGATTCCAGCTCCACTTCTCGAGCAGCGACATCTACACGCCGGGCGATCGTCCGGACGTGTTGGTCGCGATGAACCCGGCCGCGCTCAAGACCAACCTCGCCGACCTGAAGCCCAACGGCATTCTGATCGTGAACACCGACTCGTTTCAGGCTCGCGATCTGGAGAAGGCAGGCTACGCGGAAAACCCGCTCGAGACCCGCGCCCTCGATGGCTATCAGGTGATCAAGGTCGACATGACCCGCCTGACCCGGAAGGCGGTCGAAGGTCTCGGCCTCGACACGAAGAGCGCCGACCGCTGCAAGAACATGTTCGCGCTCGGCATGCTCTATTGGCTCTACACCCGGCCGATGGACTCGACCCTCGCGCAGATCAAGCAGAAGTTCCACAACAAGCCGGACATCTTGGAAGCGAACGTCCGCGCGCTGCAGGCGGGCTACACCTTCTGCGAGGCGACCGAGGTCTTCGCGGAGAGCTACGTGGTTCCGCCCGCGCCAGTACCGGCCGGTCGTTACCGCAACATCTCTGGCAATACGGCGCTCGCCCTGGGCATGGTCGCGGCCGCGCACCAGAGCGGGCTTCGGCTGTTCGGCTTCTACCTGATCACGCCGGCGAGGCCGACATCCTCCACGAGCTGTCGAGCTTCAAGAACCACGGCGATCCGTTTCAAGCGGAAGACGAAATCGCCGCGATCGGCGCGCCGCCATCGGCGGCGTCAAGCGCCGGCGCGCCTGGCATCCGCACCACCAGCGGCCCGGGAATGGCACTCAAGAGCGAGGCGATGGGTCTCGCCACCATGGTTGAGCTGCCGCTCGTGATCGTTGACATCCAGCGCGGGTGGGCCCTCGACCGGGCTACCGACCAAGACCGAGCAGGCCGACCTGCTGGTGGCCAGTGTTCGGACGAAACAGCGAGGCACCGATTCCGGTGGTGGCCGCGGCCACGCCGGGCGAGATTGCTTCCACCATGTACGAGGTGCGCGCATCGCAGTGCGTCGCTACGACGCCCGTCAATGCTGCTCGACGGCTATCGCAAACGGCTCCGAGCCGTGGCTCCTGCCTGGCGTGGCCGATCTGCCGAAGATCGAGATCAAGCACCCGACACCGACCCCAACAACTTCCTCCCCATGCGCGAAATCCCGAGACCCTCGGCTGCTCGGGGCAGTCCCAGGGACGCCGGGACTGAGCATCGCATCGGCGGCCTCGAGAAGTTTCGACGGCAAGGGCAACGTCTCCTACGATCCGCTGAAACCACGAGCACATGGTGAAGACCTGAGCCCGCAAGGTTGAGCTAGTGGCGAACGACATCCTGATCAAGAGGTCATGGGCGACCAAGAGGGAAAGATCCTCGTCGTCGGATGGGGTTCGACCCACGGCGCGATCCAGGAGCGGTGCGGCATGCGCGCGAGGCGGGCATCTCGGTTTCGCATTGCCACATTCGCCATTCAACCCTCTCGAAGAATCTGGAAGTGGTGCTCAGGCGGTTCGAGAAGATCCATGCCGGAGCTCAACCTCGGACAGCTCGCGATGGTGCTCAGGGCCAAGTATCTCCTCCCGCTGGTTCAGCTCGACAAGGTGCAGGGACGTCCCTTCACCGAGCGGGAGATTCGGAGCGCCATCGATGGGCTGCTCTAGCACGGGCGCGCACGGAATCAGTCAGCAGGAGGACGCCGACGACCGGCATCGAAAAGCCGCTCACCAAGAAGGACTTCGAGACTGACCAGGAAGTTCGCTGGTGCCTGGGCTGCGGCGACTACGCCATCCTGAACGCGGTGCAGAACACCTTCGCCACTCTTGGCATTCCGCGGGAGAAGTTCGTGATCGTGTCGGGGATCGGTTGTTCCAGCCGCTTCCCTTTACTACATGAACACCTACGGCTTTCACACGATTCATGGCCGGGCCCCGGCGGTCGCGACCGGCGTCAAGCTGGCCAACCCCGACCTCTCGGTGTGGATCGTGACGGGCGACGGCGATGCCCTGTCGATCGGTGGGAATCACATCATTCACGCGCTCCGGCGGAACATCAACCTCAAGATCCTGATGTTCAACAACCGGATCTATGGCTTGACCAAGGGACAGGCCTCCCCAACCTCCGAGCTCGGCAAGAAGACCAAGTCGAGCCCGATGGGGACGGCGGAGGAGCCGTTCAATCCGATCTCGCTCGCGCTCGGCGCCAACGCGCGCTTCGTCGCGCGGTCGGTCGACATCTTCGCGCCGCACCTGCGGAGCGTGATCGCGCGGGCCGCATCGCATCACGGCTCGGCCTTCATCGAGATCGCGCAGAACTGCAACATCTTCAATGATGGCGCCTGGGAGCCCTGGACCGAGAAGGCGGTGCGAGATGATCGCGTCTTGATGCTGGAGCACGGCAAGCCGCTCATCTACGGCAAGGAGCACAACCTCGGCCTCAGGCTGAAGGGCCTCGAGCTCGAGATCGTCAAGTTCGAGGGCGCGCCTCCGAGCGATCTCCTGGTCTGGGACGAGCGTCGCGTCGATCCGACCCTCGCCTTCATGCTCGCGAGCCTCGGCGATCGGCCTGGATGGCCGATGCCGGTCGGCATCTTCCGGCATCGCGACGAACTGATCTACGTGACCAGCGGGTGCACGAACAGCTCACCGCGGCGCAGTCGAAGGGAAGGCCCGATCTCGACGCGCTGATCGGCGCGGGCGAGGTCTGGGACGTCACCTAGGCGCAGGCCACGCAATCGACCGCGAGAAGAAGCCCCTCCCCGCGAGGGGCTTTTTTTCTTGGGTGCCCAACGGCCTCCGTTAGGGATTCGTGAGCGGGAGATTCGGAATCTCGCGCCAGCCTCACCGAGTGAGCTTTTGGTTTGACCCTGAACCAAAGCTCCCGTATCCAGCGGTCGGTTACTTCGAACCAGCAGTAGGCGGCGCGCTCGTCGCGCGAACGAACGGAGGACGGGGTGCATCGATCGTACGTGGTCGGGATGCGGAACGGGTCAGCGCTGGCGCTCCTGCTCGGCGCGGCCCTCTTGATCGGATCGGAAGTCAGGGCGGATGAGCCGGCGGCGGTCGTCGGCAAGAACAGCAAGGTCGAGCTGTCGGGTGTCGGCTGGGCGGTCTACCGCTATCGGCTCGAGGACGCCGACACCACCAACGTGGCGCGCGACTACAACAGCTTCGACCTCGACCGGGTCTACTTCTCCGCGGCCTACGCGGTCGACGAGAGGATGAAGTGGGTGACGACGCTCGAGGCGAATAACAAGGCGGGCGTACTCGACCTCTTCTTGAAGAAGGCGTACCTGCAGGTGAAGGACCCGTTCCACTGGGCCGGCTCCACCCTGTGGCTCGGGCAGTTCGATCACCAGTTCGTGGTTCCGCAGGAGAAGATCTGGGGACTGCGCTCGGTCTCGAAGGTCGGCCTCGATGACTACTTCGGCGTGGCCTCGACGCACGTCGGCGCGGGCGTGGGCTCGACCGTCGCCAACGGCCAGCTCGACTGGGCCCTGACGATCGGCAATGAGCGGCCCTACAACAAGGAGTCGACGCACAAGTACAAGACCGGCCTCGCCCGCGTCACCGTCACCCCCGCCGCGGCGGGCGCGGCGCAGCACTTCCACCTGTTGGCCGGGCTGCAGGTGAACGCCGACAAGCCGAAGGCGAGCGACAATCAGAACACGCTCATCATGCTCTTCCCGCACTGGCAGAGCGATGATTTGATGATCGGGCTCGAGTTCGATCGCATGCAGGACAAGCATGTGGTGGGCGGGACCGGCGGTACGCCGATCAAGAAGCTCACGACCGACTCCCAGCTCTTGGGCGTCATGGCGAGCGCGCGCGTGACGGAGCGCCTCAGGCTCTTCGGTCGCGTCGAGAGCTACGATCCCAACACCGACGGCAAGAAGGACGCACTCACCCGCGCGATTGCCGGGGTGGCGCGCAGCTACGGCAAGAACGTCCGCGGGATCGTCGACCTCGACCTACGGAGCACCGAGCGGAGCGGGGACGACAGCGACATGACCCTCTCGGCGCGCGCGGAGGTCACGCTCTGATCGACAGGATCGAGGCGGGCGCGCTCGCCGCTCCCGCCTCGATCGACTGCCTCTTCGTACAGCGCCTCGACGCGCGGCAGGATCGTGGTCCAGTCGTAGCGACGCGCGTGCTCGCGAGAGCGCCACGCGGCCTGTCGCAAGGCCGCGAGATCGAGCGCGAAGCTCCGAATCGCCTCTGCCCAAGCGGTCGGATCTCCCGGCGTGGCCAGGAGCCCCGCCCCCGAACCGTCCAGCACCTCGCGATACCCGGGCAGGTCCGAGGCCACGATCGGCAGCCCCGCCGCCATCGCCTCGAGCAGGACCACCCCGAAGGATTCGCCGTAGGTCGCGGGCGCCAGCGCGAGATCGGCCGACGCGTAGACGCGGGGCAGATCGCTCGGTTCGACGCGCCCCAAGAACTCGATCGCGTCGGGGAGTGTGCGCGCGCGCCGCTCCAGTCGCGATCGGAGCGGCCCCTCACCCACCACGCGAAGTCGGAGCGGCAACTTTTCGCGGCAGAGGAGCTCGATCGCGTCGAGGAGACCTTCCAACCCCTTCCGCGGTTCGAGGCGGGCCACGACCAGCAACCTGATCGGCTCGCGCGCGGCGCGGCTCCGCTCGGTCGTGGGGCGCACGGCGAAGCGTGCGGCATCGATCGCATTCGGCAGCAGCCGATAGGTGCCACCGAACAGTGCCTCGGCCCAACGCGCCGCCGGGCGCGATACCGCCAGGCGAAGGGTCAACCGATCGAGCCGCGTGCGCGCCGCGTCGGCGAGGAGTCGCCAGCCCCAGCCGCTCCGGCCGGCGGCGTGAAAGGTCCCCACGATCGGCCCATCGAAGGCGGCGAGGCTCGAGAGCGGAAGTCCCCATTCATAGGGTGCGTGGACATGAAGAAGATCGGGCGGCTCGCGGAGCGCGTCTCGCACCTCACCGACCAGACGCGGCGCCACCGCCAGGGCGGTGCGTCCGCCATTGATCGGCACGCGGAAGGTGTGTCCGATCCGGAAGAGACGCACGCCCCCGCCGAGCCGCTCTTCGCAGGCGTGACCGCGCGCTCCGCCGGTCAGAAGCGAGACCCGATGCCCACGCCGCGCGAGCCCCGTGGCCAGGCCGTGCATCTGCTCGCTGATGCCGCCGAGCACGGGATAGTAGGACGGCGAGACCAGAGCGACCCGTAGCATGTCAGCGCACCTCCGCCGGGCCGCGGAAGATCATCCACTCCTCGGGATGACGCGCGACCTCCGCGTGGAGGAGCTCGTGCAGCGTGCGCTCCCACTCCCGCCCCGTCACCGGTTCGGGCGGTGTGAGCCAACGCGCTTCGAGCCGGAAGCGCCCTGGTTCTTCGCGGCGACAGAGCGCAAAGACCACCTCGGCGCCACTCTCCGCGGCCAGTCGCGCCACGCCGCGAAGGGCGCCGTTCGAACGTCCGCGCGGGACCCGAGCGCGGCGCCCCTCACGTCGCGGGTCGCCGTCCAGGTGCAGCACGACCTGGCCACCCTCCTCGAGGACGCGCCCGAGCGTTTCTCGGGCGGCGCCTCCCGGGTGCACGATCACGCCTTGCGCGCGGAGGCGCTCCACGACCGCTCGGCTGAAGGCACGGTGGAGCTGGACGCCCGCGACGGTGTGAAGCTCTCCGGTCGCGGCCGCCAGCGCGCCCCCCGCCGCGAGCCAGTTGCCGCGATGCAGGGTGACGAAGAGACGACCGCGCGGCGCGCGCAGGCGGAGTCGCGGATCGATGCCATCGACGATCGGCTCGCGCCCCCCGAGCCACGCGAGGGTCTCGGCGAGAAAGACGGCGTGGGCACGGGCCGCGGCCCGCGCATCCGACTCTAGCGCCTCCCGGGTCGGCGCATCCCCCAGCAGCTCGATTCGGGCCCGTCCCTGCCGCCGCGTGCGCGCGCGGAGCGCCGGCAGGGGGAGCCCACCCAACCCGCCCGCCACCCGGGCGAGCAGGGCCGGATCGAGGTGCGCGACCACTCTCGGGATGAGGGAAAACATGCGGTCGCATGATGCCAGAGCCCCCCGGTCAGGCAAGGGAACAATGGCGCTCCCCGGTAAAGCTCCCCCCCATTCGAGGTCGATAACGAAGGAGCACTCGTCGGACCGCTCCCAACGGGGGCGAAGAGGAGTTCCATGGCCAACCTGCCGACCGGCGGAACGACGCGCAGTCACGTCGCCGATCCCCGCAAGCACCTGAAGCGCGAGGAAGTGATCTCGGCGCTACTCGCCGCGTTGCTTCTCTTGGTGTCGGTCTGGGCGTTGGTCACCGGGTTCCTTCTCCAGCGCCAGGCGGCCGACATCGAGGCGGCCCACGCCGCGCAGTCGATCGTCGAGGACTTCGAGGATCGCTCGATGGAGGCACTGGATGCCTGGGACGCCATCGATCAGGAAAGGGCGCGGGCCGGTCTCCTGCCGCGGCTCGACGCACACGACGAGGTCGCGGCCCTGACCGCGCGCGCGATCTCCTTGACCGAGGGGTGGCAGCGGGGAGCGCTCGAGCAGGTCCAGGCCATGACCGACACGACCCTCGCGCTCATGCACGAGTGCGTGCTTCTTCGCCTTGATGCGCGTGCCGCGACCTCGATCGGGGATAGCGCGGAGGCAAGCCGCCTGCTCGCCCGCGCCGCGAGCTTGGAGGGGGAGGCGGATCGCGCCGCGGCTCGAGGACAGCGCGCCTCGGCCCGCCTCCGCGCCAGCTACGCCATTCCGCTTCACGAGGTGGTCCACGGGCTGATCGCGGTCATCGCGCTCACCGTCGTGCTCCTGGCCCTCGCCGGTCTCCTCTTCTGGCGGCACCACTCGCTTCGCCGCGAGCTGGATCGCAGCTTGACCGCCGCCTTCCTCGTCGAGGAGATGCTCGAGTCGTACGGACTCGAACTCGAACAGGTGAACCGCGAGCTCGAGCGCGCGAATCTTTGGAAGCTCCAGGTACTGGCCGAAACGACGCGCGTGCTCGAGCCGGATCTAGCCACGATCCGCGCCGCGCTCGCCGGCTTGAACGAGAGCGTGGAGCTGACCGAGAGCAGAGCCGAAGCGGTCCACGCCGCGACGGAGGCGATCGCGCGCGCCGAGCGCGAGGCGCGACGCCTGCGCGAGGTCTCCCTCTCGGAGGACAGCGGCGTGGTCCTGGCCACGCATCCGATCGAAGTCGGCTCGCTGGTCGATCGCGTCATCACCCGCTTCCGCCCCACCCTCGAGTCGAAGGGGCTCGCGCTGCTGGTGGTGCCGCCGGCCGAGGGGTGGCCGCGCCGTCGTCGACCCCGACCGACTGGGTGAAGTGCTGAATGGCCTGATGCGAAACGCGCTCGACGCCACCACCGAGGGACGCTCGCGTGACCGGACGCATCGTGCTAAATCTCGCCCTCGCTCCGCATCGAGATCGCCGACACCGTCGCGGACTCGGCGGCGAATGATCTGCTCGCGCTCTTCCGCTCCGGGTGCGAACCGACCGCAGAGTCGAGCGGGCGAGGCCTCGGCCTCGGTCTCTCGCGTCTGCTGATGCAAGCGATGGGCGGCTCGCTCGGGTTGGAGAGCGAGGGCGTCGGGCTGGGCGCGCGGGCCTGGGTGCTGATCCGCTCGCCGCGAGCGGTGCCAGCCGTCGAACGGCGGCAGCGCGTCTCGCGCAGCGCGCCGCCTGAAGCATCCCCTTCGATTCCCGGATCGCGAGCGGCTGCCCTGCCCAGCGACCCGGGCAGGGAGGCCCCGTGACCCAAGTGACCTGATGGCTGCGTGCGCGCGCGAAAGAGGATGGTGCACGCTTCTTCTCGCCGCGCTCCTCTCGACGACGGCATCGATCGTCGGTTCGCGTGCCGACGACGAGCAGGACCTGACTGTCGCCGACAGCCTCGACTTCGAGGCCCGCGAGCGCCCCGGCCCCGAGCTTCCCCGGCCAACGCGGTCCGAGTTCCTACGCCGCTGCTGGCACACGCTTTCGAGCAGCCTGCACATCGATCCCCGGACCTGTTGGTTGGTCTTCGTCGAGGAAACCCCGGCAGCGTCACGGTCGGCGGCGTGACCTGCGCGCTCCGACAGACCCGCATCAAGATCACGCGGCCGGAGGGCGCCGGTGCGCGCGGGCGCACGCTGGGCTACGTGGTGCACAGCAGCAACACGACCCTCACCGTGCTTCCCCCGGATGACCCGCGGGTCGACGCCGCGCCGAATCTGATCGAGGATCCCAACCAACCTTGGCCCAACGGGTGCGGCCTCGATGTGGTGACTCTCGCGCACCCGATCGACCTCGATCGCGACAACCGGCAGGAACTGGTGCTCAAGCGCTACGCGACGATCGGATCCCGCGCGGGGCGCGCGCTCGAGATCGTGGAGCCGGACTCGACCGGCCTCCCCCGATTGGTGCCGATGTCCGACTACGTGCGCGGCCTCCGCACCGAGGAGCTGCAGCTGACCGACGTCACCTGGCTCAAGAAGGACCGGGAGCCAACTCTCATCGCCGAACATCGCGCGCTCGAGGAGTGCCTCTTCCTGGCCCAGATCGGCATTCGCGGAGAGAAAGAGTGCCCCGACTGCTGCCAGGTCACATTGGTGCTGCAGCGCGCCACCGATCTCTTCTTTTATCCAAACTACGTGCGCGATCTCCAGGGGGGGCAGCTCGATCGCCTGCGCTCCGATCTGAAGGAGGTCTCGATCGGGCAACCGGAGCAACCGCTCAACTCAGCTCAGGAGGCGTCGCTCGCGCGCGCCGCCGCGTTCTTCTATTTGACCGGATCGGGCTCGCGGAGCCGCGGGCAGCTGGTCGAGGTGTTGGGGCCGCGCGCAACCCGCTTCCGCACGCAGCTGCTGCTCGATCGACTCGAGCGCTACTTCACGCCGGTCGACACCACGAAAGCGCCACAGGGACCGGCGCCCGAGAGCAAGGGGCGCTAGCGTGGGAGCGGCACCCCCGCCGCCACGCTCGGCGGATCGGGCTGCACCGCCTCGTCGATGGTGAGCGGCGGGCGGGTGCGGAACGGCTCGACCCGCACCGGACATTCGCTCACCTCGCACCAGCGACAGTAGGAGCGCTCGCATGGATCGAGGTGAAAGGAGATCTCGCCGTCGAGCCGGGCCCCCGCGATGACCTTGGCCTCGAGCACGTCCCCCATGTGGTGCGCGCGCTCGACCGTCCAGACCTCCGGCACCACCAGGTGGGCATCCACATGGTGGAAGCGGCCGGCGCGAATCGCGCGGAGGCTGTGCACGCGGATGATTCCGGGCACCACGTTCTCCTCGATCGAGCGCACCAGGCGCGCGACGAGATCGGGGTCCTCCTCATCGAGCAGTCCCCCGGCCGCGGTGCGTACCAGCCCGAAACCGGTGCGAAAGAGATTGAGGCCGATCGCGGCCGCCACCAAGGGATCGAGCCACCAGATGTGGGTGACGAGCACCAGGCCCAAGCCGACGATCACGCCGGCGCTGGTCCAGAAGTCGGAGAGCACGTGCTGGCCGTCTGCCACCAGCGTCAGCGAATTGTGGCGTCGTCCGGTTCGAATGAGGAAGAGCCCGAGCAAGCAATTGACCACGCCCGCGGCCGCGACCAGCGCGAGACCGACGTCGAGCTGTCGCGTCTCGGGTCGGACATAGAAGGCTCGCACCGCCTCACCCACGATCAGGAGGGCCGCGAAGCTGATCAATCCACCCTCGAAGGCGGCGGAGAAGAACTCCACCTTGCCGTGGCCGTAGGGGTGGTTGCGGTCGGCCGGCCGACCGGCGAAGAAGATCCCGCCGAGGGCGAAGCCCGCCGCCAGGACGTTTACGATGCTCTCGAGCGCGTCGGAGAGGATCGCCGACGAACCAGTCATGCGGTAGGCGACGAACTTCACGACCAAGAGGACGATCGAGGTGAGGAGCGAGAGCACCACCGCGCCCGAACGGATGCGGTGATCTCGATCGCTGTTCGGAGCGCGCCCCGGCTCTCGCTCGGGCTCGGGGTGCGCCGACTTGCTTGGGTCCATGCCCCCCCCTGGTCGACGCGGGCGAGCATAGGCGCGACGGCCGCCCGAGTCCAACG
>JAXLXQ010000038.1:0-43625 GCA_046327845.1 Candidatus Eiseniibacteriota bacterium
CCGGTGTTCGACGGGGGATCGAGCGGCAGCGGCAGGCGACGGAGCTTCGGACCCAAGGACGGAAGCGGAAGGCGGAAGCTGAAGCGGAGCCGTCGCGCCGGGTCCCGGAGGGTAAGGAGCTCCTCGTCGCGCTCCGTGACGCGCGAGAGCACCGCCAACACTCCGCGCGTCAGGAGCGACTCGAGCAGCTCGCGCAGCAGGCTATCGGCGAGGAGCGCGGAGTTCGCACTCCGCAGCTGCCGCAGCAAGCCCAGCTCGCGCGGAGAGAGATCCGATTCCGGTAGGAGATCCTGCAAATAGCGGCTGAGTGGGATCGATACGCGCTTCAACTGGCCCCGCCATGTTCGCTCGTGGTGATGTGAACTACTGGATGTGTGCGATCAGGCGCCTGCCAGTGACACCGCAGCATCACGAGCAGCTCGCACTCTAAGGTAGCAGCGTCCCGTGCACCGAGCAATGAGCGGCCGGCGGGAGGCACTCGGCGGTGATCCAGAGGTCGAGGGCGGCCGAAGGAATAAGAGAGAGCGCGACACCTCCGGGATTGCCAATCCTCCCGCGAGGTGCGTAGACTCCGTCAACGCTCGAGAAGACCCATCCGCATACGGGGTTCGGATGGGAGTTCGCAGCGCTCCTCTAGAAGGAGGTGTCGAATGACACGCATGACGGCTACCAGAAAGTCCCTCCTCTGGATCTTCGCGTTCGGGATCGTGGCGCTGCTCACGATGTCCGATCGAGGGCAGGCCCGCGGGCCTGACAGCCGACAGGACCCCAACGCACCGCAGGTGCAACCCGACCCCGGTGGACCGCCTCCCGGGGGCGGCGGTGATGGCGACGCGGACGAGCTTGGTATCTACAAGGCGCCACCCGCGAACGACGGCACCTTCGGTACGCCGACGACCGGTGGGGCATCCCCGACCGGACGCACCGATCGCCAGTCTCCGATCTGGACGAGCTGGACGGCTCGTCAGGCCCTGGACGTGCTCCTGAGGTCGCTCCGCGGCGGATTCTGACCGACGGACCGCCCGCCCGCGCCCTCGGAAGTGGGTTCCACTCCCGGAAGCGGTAAGCGGGTGGCGGTGAAGCACCCGTCCCGCCGGCCGTGACGACCGACCAGAGCCTCTGCCGCACGTGGATTGGGATTTGGAGGGGGACACACCACCATGAACGAGTTTCCAGACGCCGGCGGACCCGCGCCTCTGAACTCGGGTCAATCGAACGGCGACCCGCATCCGCAAGACCATCGCGGACCGCAGCCGGGCGAGTACCTCGAGGCCGATGCCCTCGATGTCGATTCGCACCTCGCGCAAATCCAGAAGGCGGACGTCCTCATTGGGGCGAAGCAGTACGGCTCCGCCATCCAGCGACTTTCTGGCGCCCTGCGGGACGACCAGACCACACGGGAGCGCCTCGCGATTCTTCGGCGAATCGCCTTCTGCCAGGAACGAATGGAGCGGCGGGACGTGGCCATCGCCCTGCTTGCCCCCGCCGTAGAGGAGGCCTCGGCCGAGTTGTCGTCACCCGATGACCTGGCCGAGTTGGGTGAGGCGCGGGCGGTCCTCGGCAAAGCGTACCTCGAAAATTCGCGGAAGGACGAGGCCGAGCAGCAGGCCCAGACGATGCTCCGCCAGCTCAACGATCGGATCGTCAGTCATCGATTCCCGATCGCGGTCGCGCACAACCTGCTTGGCGCGGTGGCGTACCGGCGCGGCAACTTCGATGTCGCGCGCAATCACTTCGAGATCGCACTCCAGCGCTTCGGGGCGATCGGTGACTTCTGCCGGGTCGGTCTCTGCAAGCAGAACCTTGGGTTGATTCACAGTCAGCACGGCGACTGGACCCGAGCGCTTGATCACCTGAACGCGGCCTACTACCTGCAAGAGTCGGAGGGTGAGACCGAGACCCGTGGGTCGATCCCTCTCAACATCGCGCCGATCCTGATGAAGCTGGGCCGTCACGGCGAGGCCTACACCACCATCGAGCAGAGCTTGGCCCGCGCGGTGGAGATGGATCAGCCCACGCGTGAGGCGCGTGCTCGCCTGACCCTCGCGCAGTGGTACCGCGACGCGGGAGATCCCCTGCGCGCTCGAGAGGAGCTTCTGCTCTGCGGGCAGAGGACGACCGAGCGGGGACTTCGCCGTGAGGGATGCCTGGTCGCGCTGGAAGAGGGGAAGCTGGCCATCGCGGCGGGTGACCTGGACTCGGCGCGCCATGCGGAAGCGAGGGCCCGCATGCTCCTGACCGGCGGAAGCCTCGACCTCGAAGTTGAGCTCCTGACGGCGGAGATCGCGATGCGCGAGGGGCGGTGGGAGGAGGCGAAGGCGCTCCTCACCGACGCGCACCAAGCCTGTCGCGAGATGCGGCACCACGCGGTTCTCGTGGCGATCGAGATCGCTCGGGTCCGATGCCTGGCCGGGATGGGGCACTACACCGAGGCGGAGACCCATTTCCGCGCGCTCGCGTCCCGACTCGAGCGCGATCGCGAGCTACCGGCCCTGGCCGAGTTGCTCGAACTCTGGGCTCGGATCGAGGCCGCGGCCCGCGGCGACCAGGACGCGGCGATCGGATACCTCGAGCAAGCACGCGACCTCTGGCGCCGCATGCTGCTCCGCCGCCGCGAGGTGTCGATCGACTTGGAGATCACCGAGCTCCTGATCGATCAGAAGCGGCTGGAGGAGGCGAACGTCCTTTTGGCGCAGTCGCGGGGTCACCTGGGCGGAATCGTTCCTCACCCGGTTGATCTGGGCGCCACCCTCGACCAAGTGGCGGACCGTCTCGAGCGAGCTCGCGAAGCCGCCAGCGCGAATCAGCTGGATGGAGAGTTGGTGCTTCGGAAGCTCGAAGAGCTTCGCGCGCTCGAACTCTCCTCGATCGAGCGACTGCGGGAGTGCTTCCAGGTTCTGCGGCAAGCGCTCGACGCCGACGGTGGTTGGGTCGGGCGGACCCAGGCCAGTTCGATCGAACTCCTCAGCACCCACTCGATGGCGCGATTGGGCGGCAACCGCGAGTTGCCGCTCCAGGCGCTCGAGGGTATCGACTGCGCGCGCGCGGTGCTCTTCGACGGGCTGCGCGGCGCGACAGGCGTGAGCCTCGAAGGACTGCCGCACTCGGCGATGCTCCTTCCGGTGGAACTGCACGGACGCCCCTGCCTCTTCTATCTCGAACGGCGCGGGCGTACTCGGGCACCCTTCCATCGCAGCGACCTCATCTATGGTTCGATGATCGCGGCGGAGATCTCGCGGACGTTGCCCAATACCGAACTCGAGACCAACGTGGTGGGGAGGCCGGAGCTCGAGCGGTTGCGTCACGGCATCTGGGTCGCCGACGTCATCACGCAGAACTCGCGCATGCACGAGATCGTGGCCATGATCGCGCGAGTCGCGCCGAGTCGCCTCTCGATCCTTTTGCAGGGCGAAACCGGAACCGGCAAGCGGGTGCTAGCGCAAACGGTGCACCGCGTATCCGACCGGCGCAATCGCCCCCTTTGTGACCATCGACTGCGCATCGCTGCCGGGAGTGCCCGCCGAGAGCGAGCTCGGACATCGCAAGGGATCGTTCACCGGCGCGGATCGGGATCGGGTCGGACTTCGAGGACGCGGATGGCGGCACCATCTTCTTGGACGAAATCGACAAGGCGGGCTGGCGGTGCAGCGGCGGCTCCTCCACCTCTGCGACACCGGCGAGGTGCGTCAGGTGGGTGCGACCACCGCCGGCTCGACATCCGGATCGTCTGCGCGACCAGTTGCCCGACCTGCAGGCGGAGGTGGAACAAGGGCGCTTCCTCAAGGACCTGTACTATCGCTTGAACGATATCGCCCTGGTCGTTCCCGCGCTCCGAGATCGAGCGGACGATATCCCGCTTCTGGACCAGCTGCTGCCGAGCGCTTCGCGGGCGAGCTGAAGCGCGACATTCCGCTACACCCCGGCCTTCCTGGAGCGCCTGCGTGCCTTCTCCTGGCCCGGCAACGTCCGTCAGTTGGAGAAGGCGATCCAACGGGCGGTCACGCTGGCGGAACCCGGCATGCGACTCGTTCCGGCGCTCCTGCCGCCCGAGGTGCTGGACGGCGGGCGGGCGCCGGTCGGCAGCTCGCTCAAGAAGCGGGTCGAGGGTGTTCGAGCGCGAGGTGATCCTCGACGGTCTGGATCGTCATGCCTGGAACAAGAGCCGGGCGGCGGCGGAGCTGGGCCTCTCCCGCAAGGGACTGAAGGCGAAGATCGAGCGGTACCTGCTCGATCGGCGCCGGCGTCAGCGAGGCTCGCTCTCGGCCGACGGTTGACAGTCACGGCGCGTCTGCTAGTCTCCGCAAGCCCTGTCGCAAAGGGCAGGGAGATGATCGGCCGGCAACCCGCCGGCCCTTTCGTTTGGAGCAGCGATCACCTGGGGCGGGGGCCAAGAGCGACACGCCTCGTGAGAGGACGCACCCTTAGCTCCCACGCCGGAGCCGGTCATGACGCGAAGTTCGATGAGCCTGACGGAACTGATCCGTGCTAACCGCATCCAGCTCGACGTCGCCGCCGAGGATAAGTCGGCCCTCATTCGTCGCATGGTCGACTGCCTGGCCCAGTCGGAGATCGTGACCGATCCCGACGCGGTGCTGCAGGCGCTGCTCGAGCGGGAGCGGGTGATGAGCACCGAATCGGCGGCGGAGTCGCTATCCCGCACGCCCAGAGCCCCGCGGTCGCCCGCCTCGCGGTGTCGCTGGCCCGCCCGGCGACGGAGATCCCCTTCGAATCGCTGGATGAGAAGCCGGTCCGCCTCGTCTTCATGATCGTGGGGCCGGAGGAACGCGGGGCTTCATCCGCATCCTGGCTCGCATCTCGAGGCTTCTCTACACGGGCGATCTGCAGAAGCGACTGCTCCTGGCCAAAACTCCCGACGAGGTCCAACGGATCATCGCCGAGGAGGAAGAGAAGCTCCGGCAGTAGGTGACACCTCCTTCGTTCCAGCCCGTGTCCTCGCGTTCACCGCGGAAGGCTGGCCCGCAGGCGCGCCCGTGGCTATCGGCCTGGCTGCCGGTGCTGCTCTTCGAGGCGCTGGTGCTCTACGTCTCCAGCCGACCCAACCTGCAGCTCCCGAGCGGGGTGCCCTATCTGGACAAGGTGGCGCATTTCGGGGAATATGCCGCCCTTGGCGGTCTCCTATTCCGCGCGCTACGCCTTTCCGGCGGTCTCACCAGGGAGTCGGCACTGAGTGCGATTCCGGCCGTCGCGCTCCTCCTGGGGCCGGTGACGAGATCTTTCAACGGCAGATCCCTCGTCGCTTTTCCTCGGCGCCGACTGGTTGGCCGATCTGTCGGGCGGGCTAGCCGGCGCCCTGGTCGCCGGAGGAATCGAGCGATGCGGCCCGCGCTCTTCCGGGCCGGCGCCTCGGTCGAAGCGCCCAAAGGAGCGGTCGGACTAGACGCGCCACGCTGATCGCGGAGGGATCTCGCTTGCGCGCCCCTCATGAAGGACGCGAGAAGGGAACGGCATGCAACTCGAGCATCTCTACTGGCGCCGCAGCCACACCTGCGGCGAATTGGCGCGCAGCCGCCGCCGGAAGCAGCGTGCGACCTCGCCGGCTGGGTGCATCGGACGCGCGATCACGGCGGCGTGCTCTTCGTGGATCTGCGGGACCGGTACGGCCTGATTCAGATCGTCTTCCGCCCCGAGAGCGTGAGTGAGGCGATGCTGGAGAAGGCGCGAGGACTGCGATCCGAGTTCGTGGTCGCGGTCGACGGTGAAGTCTCGCTTCGGCCCGATACCATGCGTAATCCCAACCTGCCGACCGGCGAGGTCGAGGTGCTGGCCCGCGAGCTACGCATTCTGAACGACGCGCAGACGCCACCCTTCCAGGTCGAGGACGAGACCTCGGCCAGCGAGGACCTTAGGCTCGAGTATCGCTACTTGGACCTCCGTCGACCCGATCTCGCCAAGGTGATCGGGCTCCGCCATCGCATGGTCTTGGCGGTGCGGCGCTACCTGGATGGCGAGGGCTTCTGGGAGATCGAGACCCCGATGCTGGTGCGGCCGACCCCGGAAGGCGCGCGCGACTATCTCGTGCCGAGCCGCGTCCATCCGGGTGCGTTCTACGCGTTGCCGCAGTCGCCGCAGCTCTACAAGCAGATCCTGATGGTGTCCGGCATGGACCGCTACTTCCAGATCGCGCGCTGTCTGCGCGACGAGGATCTCCGCGCCGATCGGCAGCCGGAGCACACGCAGATCGACCTCGAGATGTCTTTCGTCGGGGAGGAGCAGGTCTTCGCGCTGGTCGAGGGGTTGCAGCGCGAGCTCGTGCGCACCGCGCACGGGATCGAGATCAAGACCCCCTTCGAGCGGATGCCGTATCGCGTGGCGATGGATCGCTACGGGAGCGACAAGCCCGACCTTCGCTTCGAGTTTCCCCTCGAGGATGCGACCGAGGCGGTGCGCGACTCGGGCTTCCAGGTGTTCGAGCAGACCCTCGCCGCCGGGGGCGCGGTCAAGGCGCTCCGCGTGCCGGGCGGCGGCTCGCTCTCGCGCAAGGATCAGGACGAGCTCGAGGCGCTGGTCAAGACCTACGGGGCGAAGGGGCTTGCGCGGGCGAAGGTGACGAGCGGTGCGCTCGACGGCGGCGTCGCGAAGTTCCTGAACGCCGATACGCAGAAGGCGCTGATCGCCGCGGCCCAGGCGGAAGACGGCGACCTGATCGCGATGGTGGCCGATCGCCGCGACGTGGCCTGTCGCGCTCTCGGGGCGCTCCGCTCGCGCCTCGGCAACGAGTGGTTGAAGGCGCACCCAGAGAAGGCCGCCGAGTGGCGCTTCCTCTGGGTGACCGAGTTCCCCCTCTTCGAGCGTGACCCCTCGACCGGCGTGCTGACGCCGGCGCACCACATGTTCACGATGCCGATGGAGGAGGACCTCCAATACTTGGAGAGCGACCCCGAGCGGGTGCGCGGCCGCCTCTACGACCTCGTGCTGAACGGCTTCGAGATGGGCTCCGGGTTCGATCCGCATCCACCGTCGCGACGTGCAGGAAGCGGTGATGAAGGTGGTGGGCGTGTCGCACGAGGAGGCGGAGCGGAAGTTCGGGTTCTTGCTCAAGGCCTTCCAGTTCGGCGCGCCGCCGCACGGCGGGATCGGCATGGGGCTCGATCGCTTGGTGATGCTGATGGCCGGACGCCAATCGCTGCGCGACACCATCGCCTTCCCCAAGACCACCAGCGCGGCCTCCCTGATGGATGGATGCCCGGCGCCGGTCGATCTCGGGGACTTGGACGAGCTGCACATCAAGCTCAAGGGGTAGGCGAAGGCCAGAGGCCCGCGCCGCCCGCGAATCGATACGGACGGGAAGGATGGAGATGCCGGAATGGCAGCACAGCTGAACGAAGAGGCGCGGATCGCGCTCTTCATCGACTTCGAGAACATCGCGCTTGGACTTCGCGGCAAGAAGAGCAAGAGCTTCGACATTCACAAGATCCTGGAGCGCTTGCTCGAGAAGGGGCGGATCATCGCCAAACGCGCCTACGCCGACTGGTCGCGCTACTCCGATTTCAAGGGCAACCTGCACGAGGCGGCGATCGAGTTGATCGAGATCCCGAAGCGGGTGCAGACCGGGAAGAACTCGGCTGACATTCGGTTGGTGGTTGACGCGCTCGACCTCTGCTACACGAAGGAGCACCTCGATACCTTCGTCGTGATGTCGGGTGACAGCGACTTCTCGCCCCTGGTTTCGAAGCTCAAGGAGAACAACAAGCGGGTGATCGGCATCGGTCTCCGCGACGCGACCTCCAATCTCCTCGCCGAGAACTGCGACGAGTTCCTCTTCTACGAGGACCTGATCGAGCCGAACGAGCGGCAGGAACGCCGCGCGCGAAGCGCGGAGAAGGCGGCGCCCTCGAAACGTCAGGAGGCGTTCGACCTCCTGCTCGACGCAATCGAGGCGCTCCTTCGTGAAAACAAGGAAATCCTCTGGAGCTCGATGATCAAAGACACGATCAAGCGGAAGAAGCCGACCTTCTCCGAGAGCGCCTACGGGTTTCGGACCTTCAGCGAGCTGCTGGAGCAGGCCGCGGGGAGCGGCATCATCAAGATCACGCGCGACGACCGCTCGGGCGGGACCTACGTGGTGACGGAGGTCAGGTTCACCTAGAGCGATTCGGGTTGAACTGGGCGGTGCGCTTGGGGTGTATACGGCCGGAAATCGGAATGATGGGTCTCCGCGGGGCCCCGAGGGGCCGGGTAAGGAGGAGGAGCGACATGAGAGGTCTGGTAGTGGGGACGTGCCTCGTCTTGGGCGCGCTGATCGGCTCGGGGTGCGCGGCGCAAAAAAGGTCCCTTGCACGTTGATTCCGGCGCAGCTCGAATTGGCCCGCGATCAGCGGGATAAGGCCAAGACCCTCTTCGACCAGAAGAAGGACGACGTCGACCGTCAACGGAGCAACAACGAGGTCTCGATGGAGCGACTGGTCTCCCTGACCCAGGAGCGCGACGAGCTCAAGGCGCAGTACGGCAGCTCGCCCGACAGCACCAAGGGAGGCAAGTGATGCGCGCGCTGCTTTCGCTTTCACGGACCACCTTCGCCCTCGCCGCCATCGTTGGTTTTGCCTCCTGCGCCGGAGGCCCGTTGCCGGCGGTGAAGGATCCCGCCAAGGGAGAGTTCTACACCGCGGATGAGATGCTCCGCTTGCGTGGCCCCCAGGCAGACCAGTACTGCCAGTACATGAACAACTCCTATGCCCTCTACCGCGGTGAGGCCACCAAGTACAAGGCGATGTCGGACAGCCTGGGCGTAGCGGCGGAGAGCCTCCGCACCGCCTCGATCGATCTCTCGGCCAAGATGGTCAAGCTGCAGCAGGAAGTGCGCGAACTCCGGTTGAAGGAGAAGGCGCTCAATTCCTACGTGGTCAAGCCGGGCGACACGCTGAAGAGCATCGCGCAGTCGGCGCTCGGCGACACCGGACGCTGGCAGGAGATCTACGACCTCAACAAGGCGATGTTGGGCGACGACAAGACCCCGCTCAAGGCGGGTACGCGACTCAACCTGCCCAAGGGCGCGAAGGGCGCGGGATCCAAGTAACGCGCGATGGCGCCACCGATCGTTCAGGAGACGTTGTCGATCGAGGGGATCGACGCCCTGCCGCTCCTCGGCCAGGGGGACGGTAACCTCCGGGCGCTCGAGCAGCGCTTCAACGTCATCCTCGCGGCCCGCGGCGGCCGCTTGATGGTCAAGGGCTCGGCCGAGGCGGTGGCCTCCGCCTCGAGCGTGCTCCGTGCGTTGATCGAGCGGGTGCGCGCCGGGCGGGACATCACCTCCGAAGATCTCGAGTACCTCCTGAACGCGTCGGAAGGGGAGAGCCTACCGGTCACCGGTCTGCCCGAGGACGGCATCGTCTTCTTCGGGGACAAACGCGTGGTGAAGGTGCGGACGCCGGTGCAGGCGAAGTACGTCGAAGGACTGCTCTCCGACGACATCGTCTTCGGCATCGGGCCCGCCGGCACCGGCAAGACCTACCTTGCGGTCGCGGTCGCGTTGCGTCTTTTGCGGGAGAAGCAGGTCGAGAAGATCGTGCTGACCCGGCCCGCGGTCGAGGCGGGGGAGAGCCTGGGCTTCCTGCCCGGCGATCTGCAAGAGAAGGTCGATCCCTACCTCCGGCCGCTCTACGACGCCATGCAGGACATGGTGCACTACGAGAAGCTGCAGCGCTTTCTTCAGCTCGGCGTGATCGAGGTGGTGCCGCTGGCCTACATGCGCGGGCGCACCCTCGCGCGGAGCTACGTGATCTTGGATGAGGCGCAGAACGCCACGCTGACTCAGATGAAGATGTTCCTGACCCGCCTCGGCCCCGGCTCCAAGGCCTGCGTCACCGGAGATGTGACCCAGATCGATCTCGAACATCCGGAGAAGTCCGGCCTACTCCTCATCCAGGACATTCTCGCGGGGGTGGCCGGTATTCGCTTCCTCTACTTCAGCGAGAAGGACGTCGTGCGCCATCGGCTGGTGCGCGACATCATCCTGGCCTTCGATCGCAAGCGCGCGGGCGGCGACGCGCCGGAGTCCTAGGCCGGTGACCGACGATCCTCGGTCGGGTGACGAACGCCCGGACGAGCCGCGCGGCGGAAGCGAGCGCGGGCCGGAGGACCGCAGGGGCGATGACCGCGCGATCGACGATCGCACGATTGAACTCCCGCTCCCGCGAGAACGCACTGAACGCGGGGCGTGGCTCACCCTCGCGCGACAGCAGCGACTGGCGGCGCTCCTCGTCTTTCTCGCCGCCCTCACCTTGGTGCGCTGGCCGCTCCGACCGAACGAAGGTCGCTACGAGCTGGGCAAGATCCAGCCGACCACCGTCATCGCGGAATTCGACTACGCGGTGCTCAAGGATCCGACCCAGCTGGCGCGCGAGCAGCGGGAGAAGGCGAACGCCGTTCCCGCGGTGGTCGCGCGATCCGACAGCGCGGGCGCCGTCGCCGGGCGTCGCCTCGAGAGCCTGCGCCAGAAGGTCGCGGCACTGCGGAAGCCGCACGGAAAGGACGGCGAGAAGTCGGAGGTGGACCTCGCCTTCGACTCGGAGACCCTGATCGCTCTCCTGATCGGCCCACGGAGCGGGGAGATCCTCGATCAAGCGGAGAAGCTGGTCCGCGAGGTCATGCAGCGCGGCTACGTCGGGGCGGCGGTGGCGGAGTCGCTGGCGAGCTACGGCAGCGTGACGGTCAAGGACCCGCTGGGCGATGCCACTCTCTCGACCAGCGCGCTTCTCACGGTGGAGCGTCTGCGCGAACTGGCGCGTCAACGCGCGAAGAGCCGCGGCCTCCCGGAAGATGCCCTGGCCGAGGTGGCGGCCTACGCAGCGGTGCCGAACCTGGTGTTCGATTGGGCCGCTACCCATGCGCAGGTCGACGCCGCGCGGAGCCAGGTCGATCGCCAGACCGGGATGGTGCTCAAGGGGGAGAAGATCATCGGCGCGCACGAGCGCATCACCCCCGACAAGCTGCGACTCCTCCTCTCCTACGAATACTGGCGTGGACAGCGCGGGTCGGCCGCCTGGTTCAAGCGCCTCTTCCCGGCACTCGGCGATCTGCTCTTGATCGTGATCCTGCTGTCGTCGTTCTTCGCCTACCTCTGGGTGCATCGGCGGCCGCTGCTGGAGCGCGCGGACGATCTGTGGCTCCTCACCTTCATCGAGGCGATGGTGCTGGTCCTGGCCGCGGTCTTGATCCACCTCTTCGAGGTCCCGCCGATGCTGGTGCCGGTGGCGGCGGTTTCAATCCTCTCGACTCTCTTCTTCGACGAGCGGCTCGGAATGGCGGCGACGGTTTTGCCGGTCTTCCTGGTGGGATTGGTGGCGGAGGGGGGCACCGCCTTCTTCGCGGTCGTCGGATTGGGCAGCCTGGGCGCGGTGCTTCTCACCCCGCGCGTGCGCCAGCGTCGGCAGTTCTATTGGCTGCTGGCGCTGGTTCCGGGTCTTCACCTCCTCGTCCTCTTCGCCCTCTCGCTCGCGGAGGTGATGCCGATCTCGACCTTCGTGCGGAACGCCTTGGCCGCCGCGGGCAGCCCCTTCCTCGCGACCGCCGTCGCGCTCTTCGCCCTGCCGATTCTGGAGTCGGTCTTCCATCGATCGACCGACCTCTCGCTGTTGGAGCTCTCCGACCTCAATCGACCGCTCCTCAGGCGGCTGATGCTTGCGGCGCCTGGCACCTACCATCACTCGATCATGGTCGGCGCGCTGGCCGAGAGCGCGGCCCAGCTGGTCGGGGCGAACCCGCTCCTCGCGCGGGTGATCGGCTACTACCACGACATTGGAAAGATCGCGAAGCCGGAGTACTTCGCCGAGAACATCGCGATCGGACGAAAGAACCCGCACGACAAACTCGCTCCCTCGATGAGCCGCCTGATCCACGAATCGCACCTCCGCGAAGGCGTGGCGCTGGCCGCGGAATACAAGCTCCCGCGCGAGGTGACGCAGGGCATCCGAGAGCATCATGGGCAGAGCGTGCTCACCCAGTACTGGCTCAAGGCGCGGGGAAAGGACGCCAGCGCGCGACCCGAGGACTACCGCTTTCCCGGACCTCGCCCTTCGAGCCGCGAATCGGCGCTGGTCCTCCTGGCCAACGAGGTCGAGTCCTCCGCGCGCAGCCTCGAGGAACCCACCCCGAGCCGCATCAAAGGCGTGGTCCACCGCGTCGTGCAGGACAACCTCGACAACGGTAATCTCGACGACTCCGGCTTGACCCTGAGCGACCTCGCCCGGGTGCGCGAGGTCTTCACCACTCTTCTGGCGGGGGCCTTTCATGGGCGGCAAGCGAGAGAAGCCGCGCGTCGCTTCGACGAGCCACGCGCGTCCCGTTCCGATTCAGCTACGACACCGCGGGGTCGCGCTTGATCGTGATGCCCTGACCCTCTTGATCAACCACGGGCTCGACCTGGAACGCGCGCCGGCAGGAGACGGCCTCGGCTTGGTGCTGGCCGGCGACACCTTGGTCCGCCGACTGAATCGAGAGTTTCGCGGCAAGGACACGACCACCGATGTCCTCTCCTTTTCGAACGGACCGGAGCCGCTCGATCCGGACGAGCCGCGACTGCTCGGAGAGGTGATCATCTCGGTGCCGCAGTGCCTGCGGCAGGCGAGAGAGCAGGCGGTGCCGCCGGGGCAGGAACTGGTGCGTCTGGTGGTGCATGGATTGCTCCACGTGCTCGGCCATGACCACATCGAGCCCAAGGACCGCGCGGTGATGGTGCCGAAGGAGCGGCGGCTCCG
Organism: Candidatus Eiseniibacteriota bacterium; assembly: GCA_046327845.1. Classification (GTDB taxonomy): domain Bacteria; phylum Eisenbacteria; class RBG-16-71-46; order CAIMUX01; family CAIMUX01; genus JADJQY01. Next base: position 12,714 of record JAXLXQ010000038.1, read on the forward strand.
CGATTGGGCAAGACGTCATGGCATCGGGCCCCGGATGCTGGGGGCGCGCGCCGCGCGCTGAACGACGCAGGTGACGCGATGAGCGGTCTGTTCTTCCTCCTGCCCGGACTCCTCCTGCCCTGGCTCGGGCGCGTGCTCTACCGGCGGCGCGGTCTCTTCGATCGATGGCTCGTCGGGTTGACCCACGTGGTCACGATCGCCGGATGGGTCGGATGGGCTGCCTGGAGCGCGCTCCCCGCCGCGCCCGACGAGGTGGAGCGCGCCGGTCGCTTTGCGCTGATCACGCTCATAGGCCTCTTCTATTCGGAGGTGGTGCTGCTCTTCCCGCGTCGGCGGCACGCGCTCGAAACAGCGCCGTCGACGGAGGAGACCGATGTCGTGGCCGAAGCTCTGCCAGGAGACACGGAGGCGCGCGCGCCCGAGCCGCTCACGACCGAAGCGCGTGAGCTCAGCGAGCGGATCGTCGAGACCGCCTCGCGCCAGGTCGACGAGGTGATGGTGTCGCGCGAGGCGGTGGTCGCGCTCGCCGGCAACGAGACGATCGCGACGGCCTTGGCCGCGATGCGGAGGAGCGGGCACAGCCGACTCCTCGTGATCGAAGGCTCCCTTGATCGCATCTTGGGCGTAGCCCACGCCAAGGACCTCGTTCCACTGCAACTCGAGGGGCGGGAGGCGAGGCGATCCGTCTCCACCTCAGACGCTGGCTGCGCGTCCCGTCCGGCCACACCCTCTCGGCGCTGCTCGAGGACTTTCGCGGCAATCGCGTGCACCTCGGCGTGGTCAGCGATCCCCTCGGCCGCACCCTTGGGATGGTGACGCTCCACGATGTCTCGACCTTCCTCGCCGGTCGTGGCCGCGAGGAGCGCGGGGACTCGATGCCATGAACCCGATCGTCTCCATCCTCGCACTGGTGGCGGCCGGTGCGCTGGCGTTTCTCTTCTGGGTGGCGGTGTGGGCGGGCGTGACCGCGCGCGCCGGGCGGCTCACCGTGCACCTCGCCTCCTGGATCGCTTGGCTCGGCCTCTTCGCCGCGTTGGCCCGCGTCGCGCGAGGCGTGAGGGCGAGCCGCCGCCGCTCCTCGGGCCTTGGAGCGTGGCACTCGCGGTGTGCGTGTTCGCACTCAGCGCCGCGATCCTGGCGGCGCGCGTGCGCGTCGCGCCGATGCCACTTAGGCGGCTGCTTGCGCCCTACGACGGACTGGCGCTGTGGGCGCATTGGCTCCTGGGGCTCAACCGCGCGCGTCGTGCTCGACAGCGGGCGGCGGCGCGCTTGGCCGCGAGCCGCGCGACCGGGAGTGATCGCGCGGCGGCGACTCCTCCGGTCGCTGATCCCTCGACCGCGCAGGAGGTCGTGCGGGATCTGGCGTCGCTCACCATCGGTGAGGTGATGATTCCGCGCTCCGAGGTGGTGGCGCTCGAGGGGCGCGCCTCGGTCCGCCACTCGATCGAGGTCGCGCGCCGCGCGCCGCACGCGCTCTTTCCGGTCTACGGCGATGGCGTCGATCAGCCGCTTGGGGTGGTCCGCATGATCGACCTCTCCGGCGCGGCCGACGTGGAGCGCCCCGTGCGCGAGCTGGTGCGTCCGGTGCCAATCTTCCCCGAGACCATGCGCTGCCTCGCGCTCCTGCCGCGCCTGGCTGACTCGACCGATGCCGCCGCCTTCGTGGTCGACGAGTTCGGCGGCCTCGCCGGCTGCCTCACCATCGAAGATCTGATCGAGGTGGTGGTGGGGGACTTTGTCGGCGAGCACGAGACCGAGCGCCGCCGCATCGTCGAGGTCTCGTCGCAGAACTACCGTGTCGAGGGAAGCTGCCGCGTCGACGAGTTCAACCACGCGGTCGGCGAGGTGCTGCCCGAAGGCGAGTACGAAACGGTGGCCGGTCTCTTTCTCGATCGCTTCGGCCGCATTCCGGTCGCGGGCGACGAGGTCGCGCTCGCCGGCGCGCGCCTCGAGATCGGGGCGGCGACCGACCGGCGCGTGCTCTGGCTGACGGTCGAACTCTTGCGCGGCAAGGCGGTCGCGCGAAGCTGACCTCGCGCCGGCCCGCGCGATTTGACAGAATGGGCGGTCGAAGGGAGTTCCGACATGGCCGTCCGCGTGCTCCTGGCGCGCTCCTTTGCGCGCCGATCCCACTTCGCACTCGCGCCACACCTGGCGTCTGCGCGCCGCCTGTTCGCGTATCTCTTCGCCTGCGTGCTCGCGTTGAGTCTCGCAGCGGACGCGATCCGAGCACAAAGCACCGGATGGACCGATCGCTTCCGACGTCCGGGGTTGGACGGCAGGGTTCGCGCGCTCCACGTCGCGGGAGGAGAGCTGTTCGCGGAAGGAGAGTTCGACTTCGGTGGCGCGTTCGGGGACCTCACGCGTTTGGCTCGGTGGGACGGCGTGCGCTGGCTGCCGGCGCTCAATAGCGATTTTTGGGTCTGGGACTCGTGTGCTTGGCAAGGCCGCCTGTGGGTGATCGTATACGACCGCGAAAGCAGCGATCCCGTAACCCTCTTCTGGGACGGCGCCACATGGCAGGAGGGATCGATCAGCGCGACCCTCGCGGAGGTTTCGTTGAGCGCCGGGCCGCACGCGCTCCTTGTCTGGGGACAAGACCTACTCGACGGAACCTGGGCGTTGGAACTGGTCGACGACGGCGGGTCGCGGCGGATCCGAGGCGCCGAGGGGGGTACCTACAGCTGGACGCTGCTCGAGGCCCGAGGCCAGACCCTGGCCGCCCGCGCGACCCACGACGATCAGATCCTCCTCTATGCGATCGAGGGTGATTCGCTCCGCCAGGTGGCGCCAGCACTCCCCCTCTACTACGAGCCCGCGATCTACGCGACGGACCAAGCCGTGCACGTCCTGGCGTACACGGACCTGCCAACGAACCGGCGAGCGCTGCTCGCCTGGCGCGGTGAGGGCTGGGAAGAGGAAGGCGTCCCCGCGAACTGCGCTTACCCATATGCCCTCTCCGGCGACTCGACCGGTTGCCACCTCTCCTACTTTGACGCACAGCAGCGCGCTTGCCTCGCGCGGGGCACCGGCGACCCGGTCGTCTGGGAGCAAGTCGAGTACCAACCGATCCCCGACGACCGTGTCGCGCGAGTCGTCGCCGAGTGGAACGGAGGACTCGTCATCGCCGGCGACTTCGAGTCGGTGTCCCACGTGGGAGCGGAGTCGATCGTCCTGCACGATGCGGAGGGGTGGCATGCACTCGGCGACGGCATGGGGCTGGACGGTGGAATCGCCGAGGCAGTGGTCGCGCACCAGGAAGTGTGGGTCCGCGGAGCCTTCTCGACCGTGGGAGCACTCTGGTCTCCAGGGTTAGCTCGCTTCGACGGCGACCGGTGGCAGACGGTGTCGCCGCCGCCCGTGGCGACCGACGGATACCTCACTTCACTGCGAGGAGCGCCGCTCCTCACGCGTGTGACGGGAGCGGCCACGGTCGGCGACACGCTGGCGGCCTACTGGGATGGAGATGGTTGGGTACCTCTGCTCTCGCGCACGCGGTTCGAAGCCGTGTCGGTCAATGGCACCGCAACCGCGGACCAGGCGACCTTCCTCCTCGGTTCATTCTGGCTCTCGGGCGATCAGTACGCGCCGATTCTGATTTGTGACCAGGACGGTGTCGGCGAGGCGTATCCCGAGTTGCGGGGGACAGCGCAGGTCGGTGCGGTCGACGGAGATCGTGCCTCCATCTACGGCAACTTCTCGCTGAACGGCGCGGCCGCGATCGAAGGAATCGCACAGCGGGACGGCGCGCACTGGTCGATCTCGCCGGTCAAATTTTCGCGATTTGACACGGGGGACAGGAAGAGGCCGTCGGATGCCCTCGCGTTCGGCGACCTCGTGCTCTTCGCCGGCGACTTCGATCTGGCGAACGACACGTTTGCGCCGGGAATCGTCGCCTGGGATGGGCGGAGGCTTCGACCCCTCGAATCCGACTCGAAGTCGGCGCCACGACCCTACCGGATGGAGCGGATCGCGCTCCTCGACGGACGCCTGGTCGCGGCCAGCGGCTTCGTCGACTCGGTGGGAGCACTGCACCAGGGAGTCTTGAGTTGGGACGGTCGTCGCTGGCGTCAGCTGGGCGAGGATCGCGACGTTGACGGGGTGGCCGAACTCTCCCTGCTGCACGACCACGTTTACGTTTGGCGACGCTACGAGTCCTCTGGACGCCGAATGGTCGACGAGTGGAGTGGTCCGCTCGGTCGTGAGTTTCCCGGAGCCGGGCGTGAGACGCGCCTGCTGCTCGAACCCAACCCCGCGCGCGACCACCTCCGGCTGATGCTCGATCGGCCGCTGCCAAACGGCGGTGGCTGGGAGATCCACGACGCGGCAGGTCGTCGCGTCGCGCGCGGCGTGCTCCCACCTTCCGTTGGGGCGCCGAGGGTCGTCTCTCTGGAACGCGAGGTCCTCGAGCGGCTGCCGAGCGGCGTCTACCTCGTGACCCTCGATGACGGCGCGAGGCGACACCAAGCGCGCATGGTGCGGATTCGATGATGATGCACCGCGTGACTCTCTTCCTCACGGCCTGCCTCCTCCTGGCGCTCGGTGACGGTGCGGTCCGGTCGCGCGCATCGGCGCAGACGCACCCGTCACGCGAGGAGCATGGGCACTTCGAGGGGCTGGTTCCGCCTGGGCCGGACGACTGGGTCGGTTCGCTCGGGGTGGTGGCGGGCGAGCTGGTGCTGGCGGGCGCTTTCCACGAGATCGGCGAGACCCACGCCCCGTGGGTCGCAACCTGGAACGGGTCGACCTTCACCGGCATCGCGCCGGCGGGGCTCGCGGGATCCGCGCCGAGCACGTTCCATCGTGGCGAGTTCATCTTCGCACCCCCGGGCGCTGGCACGGACACGCTCCTCTGGCGTTGGGATGGGGCGAGCTGGTCGCGCCTGCCAGGACCGCCTGGCGGTGGGGTGACGACGCTCCTTAGCGATGGCGAGTCGCTGGTCGCGTGGGCTTCTCGTCGCACCCCGGATCGCCGTCGCTACGCCGAGACCCTCTTCCGCCGCACGTCGGGCGAGTGGGTCGAGCTGCTGACGCTGGGTGAGGCCGAGTATCTGCATGATCTGCGAGTCGGGTCCGCCGGGCAGATGCTGCTGCTGGGGCAATTCGACTCGCTGCGTGTGGGCTCCGCGTCGGTGTTGCGCTACTCGAATGATGGATGGACCGATGTGCCCGAAGGCGGGCCGAGCTATCCCACCGATGCTGCCTGGTGGCACGGCCAGTGGTTGGTCACGGGCGAGCGTTGGAGCGAGTTCGGCCGAACGACCTACGAAGTCTGGGCCCTGACCACGGGCGGATGGAGTCTTCTGGTCGAGCCGGCGCGCGTGGAGTTTCGGAACCTGGTCTCGCTGGAGGATCGACTCTTCGTGCAGGCCAGCGAGGTGGATCGTGCCGAGTCCAGCAGAATGATGGAGCTGACCGACGCCGGGCTGGTCGATCGCGGGGAGCTCGCGTACGGCCGATCTTCCGGAGCACTCAGCGCGATGACGCGGTGGCAGGGAGATCTCTACGTGGCGGGCAGCTTCGCGCACCTCGGCGGGGTCGGCGCGCGCAACCTGGCCCGTTGGAGGGGCGATCGCTTCGAGGCTTTGATCGAGGGAAACGAAATCGACGACGAGGTGAAGCATCTGGCGAGGTTTGGGAACGGCCTCGCGGTCTCGGGAGATCTTCGGGCCGTCGGGAACGAGACCTGTGGCGGTGTCGCGATCTTCGACCATGGCAGTTGGCTTCCCATCCCCGAACGGCCGCCGCTCGAGATCGCCTCACTCCGCGAATATCGCGGGCAGCTCGTGGCCGCGGGTCGCCCCGATCACGGGGATGCGACCCCCGACTCCACCGTCTTCGCATGGTCCGGGTCGCGGTGGGAGGAACTCGGCGTCGGTTCAACCAGTGGCTCCATCTCTGAGCTCGTGAATTGGAACGGCGAGCTGGTCGCGGTCGGCGGATTCACGCAGGCGGGCGGCCAGTCGGCGCGAAGGGTGGCGGCGTGGAATGGCAGCAGCTGGCGTCCGCTTGCGAATGGCGTCGGTGGATTCGCTGCGTGCGCCGAGAACTACTACGGTCAGCTCATCGTGGCGGGTCGCTTCAGTCGCGCTGGATCGGTCCCTGCGGGGAGCATCGCGGGTTGCGACGGCGAGCGCTGGTACGCGCTGGGCAGCGGCCTGTCCCAGGAGGCTGACGGGACGATCGAGGATCTGGCCGTCTTCGGCGAGCTGCTGATCGCCGCCGGGTCCTTCGAGTCGATTGGCGGAGTGGAGAGCCGTGGCATCGCCGCGTGGGACGGCGCCTCGTGGCGTCGCTTCGCGCAGGGGGAGCCCGACGGCATCCAGCCGATTCGCATTCGCTGGGTGTTCCCGGAGGGGCAGTTTCTCTGGGGTTTCGGCAGCTTCCTGGTGGGACGCCGCACCTCGACCTCGGTGATCGCACGCTACGACGGGCGGGAGTGGAGACTCGTGGCGACTTCCTCCGCGCTCCGCACAGGGATCTCCCTTGCTGATGGCAGCGTCTACCTCGCCGGCGAAAACTACTCCCGACTGACTGAACGCCCCAGCTACCTCCTCGAGTGGATCGGGGACCTCGAGTCGACCTCGGAGCGCGCTTCCCGCATCCGCCTCGACGCGATCGGCCCGATCCCCGCGCGCGGCTACCTCGACGTTCGCTACACGCTGACCGAACCGCTCGCGGTGCGCTACGGCGTCTACGACGCGTCGGGCCGGCGGATCGTGGGCGTCGAGAGCGGAGTGCAGGTTGCGGGCCCGCACATCCTCGCGATCGACGCCGAATCGTTGGGGCTGCCGATCATCCTCTCGGGCGTCTACTTCCTGCGGATCGAGGCGGGGAGCGACGCGATCAACCAGCGCGTGGTGGTGATTCGCTAGCGCGCGGCGCTACGCCTCTCGGCGCAGCGCTTCGAGCTTCCGCACCGCGCGCACCAACCGCTCCAGTTCCCTGGGCGTGATGCACTGCTGCCCGTCGCTCCAGGCCTTCTCGGGATCACTGTGGGTCTCGATCAGTAGCCCATCAGCGCCGGCCGCGACCGCGGCGAGGGCGACGTCGTGCACCAGATGGCGATCACCGGTCGCGTGCGAAGGATCGAAGAACACCGGCAGATTCGACTGACGCTTCAGAATTGGAATGACCGCGAGGTCGGAGGTGTAGCGCTGGTACTCCTTCGACTCGAAGGTCCGAATGCCGCGCAGGCAAAAGATGATGTCCTCGTTCCCGTAGACCGCGAGGTACTCCGCCGCGAGCAGGAACTCTTCGATCGACGCTGCCTCGCCGCGCTTCAGGAGCACCGGCTTCTTCAAGGGGCCGGAGAGGCGCGCGCACTCCTCGAGCAGTCCGTACGACTTCATGTTTCGCGCGCCGATCTGGATCACGTCGGCCTGCCGCACGACTTGGTCCAAGATCGGATCCTCCTCGATCGCGCCGTTCTCGCGCGGGTGATGATTGGTGCCGGTCGCTTCCGTGATGATGGGAAGCCCGGTGCGCGCGCGGGCCTCGGCGAGGTAGGCGAGCCCTTCGCCTCCCAGTCCTTGAAAGGCGTAGGGGGAGGTGCGCGGCTTGTAGGCGCCGCCCCGAATCGCCTGGGCGCCCGCCTCCTTCACCTCCTGGGCCAGCTTCAGGATCATGTCGCGCCCTTCGACCGAGCAGGGGCCCGCCACGATCGTCACCGAGCCATCGCCCAGGGTAAGATCATTGATGCGAACCTTGCGCGAGGCCGCGCGAAATTCACGGCTGACCAACTTGTAGGGACGGGTGACGCGATGGACCGAATCAACCGACTCGAGTTCGAGGAAGAGATCTTCCGAGAGCTTCCGCGTGTCGCCGATCACGCCGATGACCACGCGGTCGACCCCTTGGCTGATGTCGGGTTTGAGACCGTGCTGTTCGATTCGCCGCACGACCTCGTCGATCTCCGCGCTGCCCGCGCCTTGCCTCAGTCGAATGATCATGTCCGGGTCCTTCCTTGCGATCGTTCCAGGGAAACGAGCGGCAGGCTAGCGCCGGGCGCGCTTGCGGTAAAGGGCTCGATCGCCGGCTCGCTCGGGGCGGCGGCGTGAACTCACAGATCGTCGAGTGCCGCGGCCTGGTGCTCCGCTCGCTCCGCTATGGTGAGACGAGCCGCATCGTCACCCTCTTCACCCGCGAGCTGGGCAAGGTGGGCGCGATGGCCAAGGGAGCGCGCGAGACGCGGAGCCCGTTCGGCGCGAGCCTCGAGCCCTGCTGCCTTGGGAGCTACGTGCTGTACTACCGCACCGGGCGCGACCTCCAGTTCCTGAAGACCGGGTGGACCGAGCGAGACGGCAGCGCGCTTTGGGCCGAGGCGGATCGCTTTCTCCACGCATCGGCCCTCCTCGAGTTTCTGGATCGCATCCTCTTGGACGATGAGCCGGCCCCGCCGATCTTCGAGCTGAGCCTGCGCGCGCTCGAGGTGCTGCGGGTCGCGCCGCGCGCGCGCTTGCACGAGTTGTTTCGCGCGTTTCAACTGCGGGTGGCGGCGCTCCTGGGCTACGCGCCGCTCCTCGAGAGCTGCCTCCATTGCGGTCGGCCGCTGGCGGACAACGCGACGCAGGAGGTCTGGCTCTTTCGGCCGGGCGAGGGAGGCATTCTCTGCCCCGCCTGCGCGGCGAGCGCCGACTCAGGGCTTCGCATCCGACCGCGCGCGCTCCGTCGCCTTCGCACGATGGTGCAGGGGCGCGAGGCGAGCGAGCTGAGCGACGCGGCGGAGACTTCGATCCGGACGAGCGGTGCTTCGCTGCTCCGTGACGCCGCGCCGGGCGAGGCGAGCGCGCGAGAAGAGGCGCCGTCGCCCCTCTGGCTCGCCGCCCTCGACCGAATGGTCGAGGAGTACCTGCGCTTCCACCTCGAGCGGTATCGCGGGCTCCGCAGCCTTCGCCTGCGCTTCGATCCAAGTGAACCCGCGCCCTTGGCTTGACCGCGCGGAGCGGTCTTCGTAGCTTGGACGCGCCCGCGGAGGAGGGGGTGAGAGGTGATCGGCTGGTTCAATCGCGTTGCTTGGCTGCTCTTGATCGTCGCGTCGACCGGCTGCGGCCGCGAGTCGAGTCCGAAGGCGATGAACTTTCAGGTCGACCAGAGCGTCCTGGGCGAGCCGTATGTCGATCGCGAACTCGGCGTCACCTTCCGGGCGCCGCGCCAGCTTCTCTTGGCGCCGACCGACTTCTTGAAGAACGCGCAGACGGAGGTCGAGTCGCGTCCGGTCACCGACCCGGTCCTCGATCTCGAGCCGACGGAGATCTACGCCGACCCCTCGGGCGAGATGCGGGTGTTCCTATCGCGCTTTCGCGTGAAGCCGGAGGACGGAATGAGCGCGGCCTGGCGCGAACGCTACGAGGCAGCTGCGCGCGGCAAGATCCTTCGCGCCGATCCCTCGGCCAAGATCGAGGTCGACAGCTACGCAATCGGTCCGGTGCCGGTGCTTCAGCTCAAGGTCACGGGCAAGGGCTACACGAACTTTCGCCTCGTCTGCAAGGCAGAGGAGATCCACCCTTTCAGATCGATTACGTGATCCCGACCGCGCGCTATCCGGAGATGGCGCGGGCGGTCGAGTCGTCGATCGGCTCACTCGTGTTTCATCGCCTCGCCGGCGTGCAGTGAAGCTACTCGCCCCTCGCGCCCGGCTGCTTCGCTTCGAGCGCCGCGCGCACCTCGCCGGGGTGGAGTGACGGCTCGCCCACGATCCAGCGCTGCCAGATCTCGCCGCCATTTCCGATCAGATAGGTCACGCGCCGCGCGATGGTGCGCGTGCCATGTTCCTGCTGCAGCGTGAGCGCGGTGCCGTAGAGTTGTGCCACCGCCGCGCTGGTGTCGGCCAGCATGGCGAAGTGCACGCCGCAGTGCTCGGCGAAGCGCGCGTGGCTTGGGACCTCGTTCACGCTGACGCCCAGGAGCCGCGCGCCCAATGCCTCGATCTTCGGCCGCTCCTCCTCGAAGGCGTGCGCCTCGACCGTGCAGCCGGGGGTGAAGTCGGCGGGGTAGAAGTAGAGCACGACCGGCGCGTCCTTCCAGAGCGCCGATGCGGTGACAACTCGGTTGCCCTGATCGCGGAGCGTGAAGTCGGGCGCGATCGAGCCGACCGCCAGCAGGTTCGCCTCGGGGGACTCGGCGCGGACGGTCACGCTCGCGGTCTTGGCGGCGTTCTTTTCCTGGGGCGCTGCTCCACTCGCCGAGTTCTCCTCGGCCGCCCCCGCGCTCGTGGTGAGCGCGAGTGCGAGACCGCCGACTTGGATCATTCGTTCCATCGCCACGCGCGCGCGCGCGAAGCAGGTGGGCCTCGACACTCGAGGAGTTTCGCCGGGGATAGACATGGGATTCGCTCCTGCTTTCGTTCGGACATGACCGGACCGGCCCCTGGGGGCCGCGCGTGAATTGAATGCCCCACGCGCCCCCGGACGTTCCGATCTGGGTCCACGCACCGTCAAGCGAAAGCAGGGGAATCGATGCCCCGCGTCGCTACCTGAGAATCACCCCTCGCGTCGTGGCCCAGGTGCGCGCTCCGGTCACGAGTGAGAACCAATAGACGCCGGAGGGAAGTGGCGCGTTCGTGTCGCCACCTCCTGCTTGCGCCCTGCCGTCGCGATCCAAGGAAAGGCGGGTGACCAGCCTGCCCGATGCGTCGCGCACCAGCACCTGCGCGCTCGGCGCGATTTGCGCCGCCTGCGCCGCCGAACCGTAGCGCGCGGACAACTGAAAAGATCCGCCGGCCGGATTGGGTGAGAAGTCGAGCAGGGGCTCGCGATTCCGCTCCCGAGTTCGGGCGTGGTCGCCGCTTCGTTGCCGAAGGCGTAGCGCAGGATCAAGTGGTCAGTCTCGTAGAAGGCCAGCCTGCTCACCCCCGCGGGATCGACCACGAGCGTGCTGTGATCATCGGCGTGCGCAGCATTCACCGGGAGGAGAGCCCACTTGGCGCCCTGCCGAACGAGATATTGCAGGCGGTTGACGTTTCGGTCTTGGAACAAGATGTGGGGTGGGCATCGGGGCCGAGCGCCAACTGCACCTCGGCGGCCGGATGCCCGACCGACACCGGGATGTTTTGCAGACTCCAGCTGCCCGCCGTCCTCACGCCGTGCACGATCGAGCCGCTCGGCCGCGCGTAGGCGATTTCGGGCTCGTCGTTCGCGTTGATCACCATCGAAGTGCATCCGTAGAGGTCGATGCTCGACTCGATGGTTTCCACCGACCAGCTGCCCCCCGAGCGCCGCGCGTATCTCAGGATGACCCCGTCATAGGTGTAGTAGCTGCAGCAGGGGTCTCCGTTCTGCGCGATCGCGAGATCGACGTAGCCCCCGGCGTTGTTGGTGGCGTCGACGGTCTCGAAGCTCCAAACGCCGGCCACCTTGGTCGCGTAGCGAAGGGAGTGCAATCCGCTGTCGCCGTAGACCACGTGCGGCTGATCGTTCGCATCCAAGGCCAAGCGTGGGTCGTGGTAACCGTCCGGGGTCGTCACCACGGTCTCCCAGGTCCAACTGCCGCCGTTGCGCTCGCCGTAGAGCAGGTCCTCGTAGAAGGTGGGCGAGACGAACCTCACACGCGTTACGAGCGCCCGCGGGTGATCCAGGGAGTCCATGGCGATCCACACGGTCTTGCACGGCATGGGGCAGCTCCCATCCATCACCGTCTCGATCGTCCAGCCGCTCGGGCCGCGCACCGCATACTTCAGAGCCGCATAGGAGGTGAACGGAGTACACGCGGGGTTGAGGTAGAGGTACAGGAGGTGCGGTGCCCCGGTGTGATCGAGTGTGAGGCGAACCCCGGCGGCGCTGCCGGAGAAGAGATCGCCGATCGTGTCCACCGTCTCGGTGGTCAAGGTGGCGCGTGAGGGCGTCGGGGTGAAGAGGAGAGGAAGGACGAGCGTCAGTCCCAGGAGCGGTCGGATGCGGTTGTTCACGGGATCCTCCTTCTTGCGCCGATCGAGCACATGGGATCGCGGCGCCGGGTCCGAACGAAAGGGCGGCTGTCTTGGGGGGGGATTGAGTGCGAGTAATCCTAGACGCGCGGCGTGGTCGACTCAAGCAGGAGTCCCGGAACCGCGCGAACCGCCCCCGGGTTTGGTCCGCGGGCCCGGCCGGCGAAGCCGGCGGGGACCAGGAAAGGATCTCCTCCCCACCTCCGACGAACGGAGTTCCCGATCGTGGAAAGCGACTGGCTCGAGCGGCGCCGTGCGTGCTATCGTCCCGCCCGGTGCGCGGGTCATCGGGCTCCGTGAAGCCTCTCGCGATGACGACCGCGCCGTACACCACGCCCCGAAGGGGTGCGCCTTTAAGCCGATCCGGCGAGGTCGGCAAGGAGTCGTCGGTGAGTTCTCTTCTCGATCTCCGCTTGCGTACCGCGAGGTGCGTCGCCTCCTCCGGTCGCCCCGTCCTCTTCGAATCCGCCGTCCTTCTTCTCGCCGCCGATCCTCTGCAATCGCCTCGACCGCGCCGCGCCGGTAGCCGCGCTTGCTTCGCGTCGGGGTCAGCACGCGTCCCGTCCTCGTCCCATCCATCGCCCGAAGGTCCAACGCTGGGGGAGCCATGAGCCTGAAACACAAGGCGAACATCGTCAATGAAGAGGAGATGCGGCGCGCGATCGTGCGCATCTCGCACGAAATCGTGGAACGCAATCGAGGGGTGAAGGACCTCGGGCTGATCGGCATCCGCCGTCGCGGCGTGCCGTTGGCCGAGCGAATCCGCGATCACATCGAGACCTTCGAAGGGGTGAAGGTGCCGGTCGGCACGCTCGACATCTCGCTCTACCGCGACGACCTGCAGATGCTGGCGGCGCAACCGGTGGTGCGGCCGACCGACATCCCCTTTGGGATCGACGATCGCGTCATCGTGCTGATCGACGACGTGCTCTACACCGGGCGCACGGTGCGGGCGGCGCTCGACGCGGTCATGGACTTCGGGCGGCCGCGGGTGATTCAGCTCGCGGTCCTGATCGATCGCGGCCATCGCGAGCTTCCGATCCGCGCCGACTACGTGGGCAAGAACGTTCCGACTTCGCGCCGCGAGGTGGTGAAGGTGAAGCTGCGCGAAACCGACGACCACGACGGGGTGGACATCGACGAGCTGCAGGAAGACGCGGAGCCGGGCCGCACCGCGGAAGGAGGTGCGGCATGACCTTTCGTCGCACCCACCTCCTGGGGCTCGAAGATCTCTCCCGGAACGAGATCCTCCACATCCTCGATACCGCCAAGAGCTTTCGTCAGGTGCTGGAGCGGCCGGTCAAGAAGGTGCCGAGCCTGCGCGGGGTGACCGTCTGCCTCGCGTTCTACGAAGCCTCGACGCGCACGCGCCTCTCCTTCGAGCTCGCGGCCAAGCGTCTCTCCGCTGACACGCTCAACTTCTCGACCTCGGGCTCTTCGGTGCAGAAGGGGGAGACCCTCCTCGACACGATCAAGAACATCCAGGCGATGAAGGTCGACATGGTGGTGCTGCGGCACAGTTCGAGCGGCGCGGCGCACTACCTGGCGAGAAACGTGGAAGCGAGGGTGCTGAACGCCGGCGATGGATTCCATGAGCATCCGACGCAAGGACTCCTCGACCTCTACACCATGCGCGAGCGCTTCGGAAATCTGGACGGGCTAAGGGTGGCGATCGTCGGTGACATTGCCCACAGCCGTGTCGCTCGCTCCAACATCTGGGGGTTGGTCAAGCTGGGCGCGGAGGTCACGCTGGTCGGCCCGCAGACCCTGATCCCGGCGGAGATCGAGAAGACGGGCGTCAAGCGGGTCACCACTAATCTGGAAGCGGCGCTCGAGAACGCGCAGGTGGTGAACGTGCTAAGGCTCCAGCTCGAACGAATGACGAGCGGCCTCCTGCCCTCGCTGCGCGAGTACGCGCGCATCTTCGGGGTCGATGCGAAGCGCCTCGAGAAGGCGGCGGACAAGATCATGGTCATGCACCCGGGACCGATGAACCGCGGGGTCGAGATCGACCCGGCGGTGGCGGACGGACCGAACTCGGTCATCCTCGATCAGGTCACCAACGGCGTGGCCGTGCGCATGGCGGTGCTGTTCCTGGTCTGGGGCGGCGCGCCCGCCAGCGAGGTCGGTGCCGAGGTGGCGCTTCGCGCCTAGGCGGACGGTCTGACTTTCACGCTCGTCGAGCGAGAGGAGTGGAGCATGAGCGAGAACGGGAAGAGCGGTCGCGGCCTGGAGACGGAGCGTCTCTCCCTCCTGCTGCGCAACGTGCGGGTGGTCGACCCGGAGGGAAAGGAGAACGGCACGCGCGACCTCCTGGTGCGGGAGGGCGTGCTCGAACGGATCGGCGCTCGGTTGGAGGCGCCCGGGGTGAACCAGGTCGACCTCGACGGTTGCGCGGTGATGCCCGGCCTCTTCGACATGCACGTCCACCTGCGTGAGCCCGGCGGCGAGGACGCGGAGACGATCGCGACCGGCGCGGCCGCGGCGGCGCGGGGGGGCTTCACCGGCGTTGCCTGCATGCCGAACAGCGCGGTGCGCATCGACCAGCGCGCGGTGATCGACCTGGTGCTCGGGCGCGCGCGGGAGGCCTGCGGCACCGCGATCCATCCGGTGGCTGCCATTACCAAGAACCTCGAAGGCCAACAGCTGACCGAGATGATGGAGCTCAAGGAGGCGGGGGCGGTCGCGGTTTCCGACGACGGCTTTCCGGTCGACTCGAGCGAGGTGATGCGTCGGGGCATGGAGTACGCGCGCATGTGCGGACTGACCGTGCTCGGCCACTGCGAGGATCGCGCCTTGAAGGGCAAGGGGGTGATGCACGAGGGGTACTGGTCGACTGCGCTCGGACTCCGCGGCATCCCGGCCGCTTGCGAGGAGATCGGCATCGCGCGCGACCTGGCCCTGGCTGCCTTGACCGGCGCGCGCTTCCACGTCTGCCACGTCAGCACCGTGCGCGGCGTCACGCTGGTGCGCGAGGCCAAGGCGCGCGGGCTCAACGTGACCGCCGAAACCGCGCCGCACTACCTGACGCTGACCGACGAGTGCCTCCGCACCTACGACAGCTCCTTCAAGATGAATCCGCCGCTTCGCACCTGGGATGACGTGCAGGCGCTCCGCGCGGCGGTGCGCGACGGCACGATCGACGCCATCGCCACCGATCACGCGCCGCACACCCCGCTCTCCAAGGATGGCGAACTCGATCTCGCACCCTTCGGCGTGATCGGGCTCGAGACCTCGCTCGGGGTCACGCTGAAGGCGCTGGTGCACGAGGAGGGGATGTCGCTCGAAGATCTGGTCCGTCGCATGGCGGTGGCGCCCAGGCGTATCCTCGGCCTGCCGGGCGGCACGCTCGAGATCGGCAAGCCGGCTGACCTCACGATCGTGAGCCTGGACGAGGAGTGGATGGTCGATCCCAATCGCTTCGCCTCGCTCGGTCGCAACTGCCCCTTCGCGGGGTGGAAGCTCCGGGGCAAGGTGCTCCTGACCTTGGCGCAGGGGCGGACGACGCACCTCGCGGCCGAACTCCTGAGCCCCGATCGAGCGCCGCTCGATCTTCCGACCGGCATGATCAACGGATGATGTCTTCTCGTCTTGATCGACGCGCCGCGCGGCGCTGGTGGCTCTTGGTGCTCCTCCTGTTCTTGCCGGGCTGCGCGTACTTCAACACCTTCTACTTCGCCAAGAAGTGGTACAGCGAAGCGGAAACGGTGCGGAAGAAGAGCGAGACCGACAAGCTGCCTCAAGAGGCCGAGGACAAGTACAAGCAGTCGATCGAGCAGTGCAAGAAGGTGGTGCGCGACCACCCGCGGAGCCGCTGGGCGGACGATGCGGTCTATCTGATGGGGGCCTGCTTCTACGGCAAGCGCGAGTACGAGCAGGCGCTCGGGACCTTCGACGATCTGCTCGAGAACTTTCCCGACTCGAAGTTCGCTCCGTGGGCGCACTACATGAAGGGGCTCTGCTACTACGAGCGGCGTGACTACCCCTCGATGGAGGAGAGCTTCGCGCAGACGCTGGAGCGCGTGCCCAAGTTCGAGCGAAAGGACGACATCCTCTTCACGTTGGCCCAGGCCGCGGAGAAGTCACGCGATCGTGGCGAGGCGGTGCGGCGCTATCGCGAGCTCGTGCGGCAGTACCGAGGGAGCGAGCAGAGCGACGAGGCCCTCCTTCACATCGGCGCGCTCTACTTCGACTCGGCCGACTACGACTCGGCCGAAACCTGCTACGAGGAATTGGCGCGGCTCACGCGCAAGGACAAGTACTACCAAGAGGCGCAGATTCGACGGGCCGAAACCCTGGGCCGGCTCGGACGCTCGGAAGACGCGGTGACCCTGCTCCGTCCGCTCTTGCCGAAGGACGAACGCCAGTCGCGCACTGCGGATGAATTCCCGGCCCGACTGCGCATCTCCTGGGCGCGCGCGGAAAATGACCTCGGTCGTCACGAGAAGGCGCTCGATCTTCTGCGAGGCGCGGTCACGCTCTATCCCGCGTCGAATTACGCCACCGAGGCGCAGTTCCAGGTGGGCTACACCTATGAGATGTACATGGACTCGCTCGATGCGGCGAAGAAGGCGTACGACCAGGCATCCAAGATGTCGGCCAAGAGCGTCTTCAAGGAGCAGGCGCAGCATCGCCTGAATGATCTGAATCAGCTGCAGGAGCTCACCACCTCGGTCTCCGACTCGAGCAATGCCGACCAGGAGAACCAGGCCAACGCCAGCCTCAAGATCGCCGAGCTCTATCTCTTCTCGCAGAATCGCGTGCCCGACGCCTTGGCGAAGTACCGCGAGGTGGTGCACGAATTTCCGGCGACCCGGGTCGCGCCGCGCGCCGCCTACGGCGTCGGCTGGATTCGCCTGAAGCAGCTGGAGGGACAACGCGACAGCGCGTTCGTCGACTTTGCCGATCTCATCCGTGCCTATCCGGCGAGTCGCCAGGCCCACGCCGCGCTCGATCTCATGGCGCAGGAAAAGGCAGACACGACCGGCCTGACCGCGCTCCTGCAGGAAGCGAAACCCGAGACCTTGGCGGCGCCGCCGCCCGAGCCCAGTGGCCGTGACAGCACCGGGCGTGAACCCGATGAGATTCGGCGCGCGGGTGTCTCGCGACTCGGTGCCTTCGGCGACAGCGCGGCGGTCTCGCCGCTCGACGACGAGATCCGCGGGCGCTTCGCGCGGGATCCGAGGCGACGCGATCCGCGACTGGGTCCGATGGGTGAGCGACCCGACCTGCCCGACAGTCTGCTCCGCGGGCGCATGCCGATCGACCGCGTTCCGCCGCCTCCGCCCGACTCCGGCGCGATTCGCGACAGCTTGAAGCACGCGGGCGATCGCGAAGACTCAGGGGGCGCGGAGAGCGACACGACGGGGGAGGCGCCCGCCGACACCCTGAAGGGGGACCGTCCTTGAGTTCGGTGACCGATCGCGCACCGGCCCAGCACAGCACGGCGCGGCTCCTCTCGAATACCCACATGGTCGAAGAGATCTACCGCGCCGTGCTTGCGCTTCCGGCGGGGTGGGGTCCGCCCTCGCCCGGGCAGTTCGTGCAGATCGAATGTCCGCCGCGCGAGGCCTTCGGGATGTGGCGCCCCTTCAGCATCTCGCGGTATCGCGTCGGTGCCGCGGGACCCGAACTCGAGTTGGTCTACGGCGCGGTCGGGACGCGCACGCGGAACCTCGCGCGCATGCACGGCGGGGCGACCCTGGACCTGATCGGTCCGCTCGGTCGGGGCTTCTCCGCGCTGCCGGATCGACGGCCGGTGCTGCTGGGCGGGGGGCGCGGCGTCGCGCCGATGATCGGCTTGGCCGAAGCGTGGCACGACCGACACCCGGACGGGCTCCTGCTCTACGGCGCTCGGAGCGCGTCGCTCCTCATTCCGGTAGACGAGTCCCCCTACGCGCTTCGCCTCGCGACCGAGGATGGGAGCGCTGGCTTCCGCGGTCACCTCGTCGCGCTCCTCGACGATGCCGTCGCGCGGGGCGAGCTCGATCCAAAAGGGATCGCGCTCTATGCCTGCGGCCCGAATCGCATGTTGGCCGCGCTCTCGTCCTGGGCCGAAGCGCGCGGCGTTCCCTGCCAGGTCTCGCTCGAAACGCACTTCGGCTGCGGCGTCGGAATCTGCGCCGGCTGCGCGGTACCGCCAAAGCCCCGCGAGGGAGAGGACGCCTCGCGCGCGCCATCGCTTGCCTGCGTCGAAGGGCCGGTGATGGATGGAACCCGCGTCGAGTGGGAAGGGGTGGCGGAGTGAGCGAGCTCGATCCGGCTCGGGCCGGTATCGCTGCCCAATCCGGTGTTGGTGGCGTTGCGCACCTTGGCTACGGCAACGAGTCGATCGAGCTCACCTGCGCGCGCAAGCTCGGGGCATCGTCACGAAGACGGTGACGCCTCGAGCTCGCGCCGGCAACGCCACCCCCGCGCGCCTCACGGCGTCCCGGGCGGCATGATCAACTCGATCGGACTGCAGAACGTCGGCATCGATCGCTTCCTGCGGGAGAAGCTCCCGAGCTCCGCACGCTCGAGGTGCCGATCATCGTCTCGATCGGCGGGCGTCGGAGCGAGGAGTTCCAGGAGGTGGCGCGACGCTGCCGACCTCGCGCCGGGCACGGTGGCGGCGCTCGAGATCAACATCTCCTGCCCAAACGTGAAGGGAGGGGGATCAGGTCCGCCAGGTGCCGAGCGCCGCGCGGCCGAGGTGATCGGCGCGGTGCGCGCCGTCTCTTCGCTCCCTCTTGGGCGAAGCTCGCCCCAACGTCACCTCGATCGGGAACCCTCGCGCGCGCCTGTGAAGAGGCGGGCGCCGACGGGCTCACCGCGGTCAACACCTTCGTTGCCCTGGCGGTGGACGTGCGCACGCGAAAGCCGATCATCCCGGGCGGCACCGGCGGGCTCTCCGGACCGGCGATTCGTCCGCTCGCGCTGGCCAAGGCGCGCGCGAAGCGGTGCGTGCATCCAAGCTGCCGGTGATCGGCGTGGGTGGCATCGCCTCGCGCGATGACTTGCTCGAGTTCTTGATCATCGGCGCGCGGGCGGTGCAGGTCGGAACCGCGAGCTTCCCGCGCCCCTGGCTCGCCGCGCAGCTGGTCGACGAGCTTCGCTCCTTCCTCGATGGGGAGGGCGTCGAGCTCGAAGCCCTCATCGGTTCCTACCTCGATCCCAAGGCCTGACCCACGCCGCGAGCGTGGCGAAAGGAGATCTCGTGAACTCGACGACCGGACGACCGCCGGGTGGCCGCCCGGCGCGACCGAAGAGCGCGGCGGAGCGACTGATCGTGGCGCTCGACTTTCCGACGCGGACCGAAGCGCTGGCCCTGGTCGATCAACTGGGTGACGCGGTCCGCTGGTACAAGGTCGGGATGGAGCTCTTCTATGCGGAGGGCGCGCCCTTCATCGAGAGCTGCGCCGTCGGGACAAGCAGATCTTCCTCGACCTCAAGCCCACGACATTCCGAACACGATGGCGCAGGCGGTGCGGAGCTTGGCGCGCCTCGAGGCGGGGCTCACCACCGCGCATGTGTCGGCGGACGCGAGGCGCTGCTTGCGGTGGCGGGAGGCGGCGCGCGGCGCTGGGGGCGCGGGCGCCGGGGCTTCTCGGAGTGACGCGACTGACCAGCCTTCCGGCCCTCGATCCGTCGCGACCCTGGGATGACGTGGTGGCGCTGGCCGGGCTTGCGGTCGAGTGCGGGCTCTATGGCTGGATCGCGCCCGCGCCGGCCGGACCGCTGCTGCGCAGCGCGCACGGCGCGGCAGCGGCGCTCATCTGTCCCGGAACTACCGCCGGAAAACGACCGCGCCGATCAGGCGGCGGTGGGGACGCCGGAAGAGGCGGTCAAGGGGAGCCGACTGGATCAGCATCGGGCGGCCGATCACGCAGGCGGCCGACCGACCGGCCGCCGCGCGCGAGGTGGTGCGCCGCCTGGAATCGGCCTGAGCACGCGGCTTTTCGGACGCGATGCGGGGTGGTCCGCACGTCGCTCCGATGCTAGGGTGGCTTGGCCCCGAAGGCCCCGAACGACGCCCGTCCCCTCGGGACGGGCCGTGAGAACGCCCACGGCTGGCCACGAGTGTTGCGAGGGAGCGGGTCCTTAGTCGGATCCGGAAGTGTCTCCTTTCGCCAGACGAACCGAAGGCGCGGTGTCGATGCGAGGCCGCGCCCGCAGGAAAGGTCAAGGGATGCAAAAGATCGCGGTCGTAGGTACCGGCTATGTGGGTCTCGTCACCGGCGCATGCCTGGCGGACTTCGGCAATCGGGTCATCTGCGTCGATCAAGTGGAGTCCAAGATCGCGGCGCTCAACGCCGGCAAGCTCCCGTTCTATGAGTTCTCCCTGGGCGAGATCGTCGAGCGCAACGTGCGTGAAGGGCGCCTCCTCTTCAGCTCCGATCTGGCCGAGGCGATCCGCTCGAGCAAGGTGGTCTTCACCGCGGTCGGAACCCCTCCGGGGAAGGACGGGCAGGCCGACCTCTCGCAGGTCTGGACGGTGGCCCGCACCATCGCGGAACACCTGAACGGCTACAAGGTGATCGTGCAGAAGAGCACCGTGCCGGTGGGGACGGGGCATCGTGTGCGGAAGATCATCGCCGAGAGCCTCAAGAAGCGGATCCCCTTCGATGTGGCGAGCAACCCTGAGTTCCTACGCGAAGGCTCGGCGGTCGAGGACTTCATGCGGCCCAACCGCGTCGTGATCGGCACCTGGTCGAAGCAGGCGGAGCAGGTCCTCTCCGAGATCTACCGCCCGCTCTACCTGAACGAGACGCCGATGGTGAAGACCACGGTGGAGACGGCGGAGCTGATCAAGTACGCCTCGAACGCCTTCCTCGCGACCAAGATCTCCTTCATCAACGAAATGGCGAACCTCTGCGAGGTGGTGGGCGCCGACGTCAAGGTGGTGGCGCGGGCCATGGGGCTCGACAACCGGATCGGCTCGAAGTTCCTCCACGCCGGGGCCGGTTACGGCGGCTCCTGCTTCCCCAAGGACACGCTCGCGCTCGCCTCGTTCAGTCGCGAATTCGGCATGCCGAGCCGCATCGTCGAGGCGACGATCGACGTCAATTATCGCCAGCGTCTCCGCATGATGGACAAGCTCCAATCGCTGCTGCGCGATTTCAAGGGGAAGGAGATCGCCATGCTCGGCCTCTCCTTCAAGCCGCAGACCGACGACGTGCGTGACTCCGTCGCGATCGAGTTGATTCATCTCCTGCAAAAGCGCGGCGCCCGGCTTCGGGCCTTCGATCCGGTGGCGATGGAGAAGGCGGCCGAGGAGGTGAAGAACGTTCGCTTCTTCGACGATGCCTACGCCGCGGCCAAGGGGGCCGATGCGGTGGTGATCGCGACCGAGTGGAACGAGTTCCGCATGCTTGACCTCAATAAGCTCAGGCGGCTGATGCGGCAGCCGGTGGTCCTCGACTGCCGCAACATCTACGACCCGGCGAAGCTGGTCGGTGCCGGCTTCCGCTACATCGGCGTCGGCCGCGGCACCCACCACGAGACGCTTCCCGGAATGAAGCCGATCAAGCTGCCGCGGGAGCGAAAGGCGAAGCGGGCGGCGGCCCCCAAGCGGACCGCGTCGAGCCGCGCGGCCAAGGCACCCAAGTCTCGCACCACCAAGAAGGCCGCGCTGCGCCGGTCGCCGCGCGCGCGAAGGGAGGCGACGCGTTGATCGAAGGCGTGGTGGTCAAGCCGCTCAAGGTGATTGCGGACGAGCGGGGATGGCTGATGGAGATCTTCCGCGATGACGATCCGTTCTTCCGGAAGTTCGGCCAAGCCTATCTCACGGTCGTCTATCCCGGCGTGGTCAAGGGGTGGCACTACCACAAGGTGCAAGACGATCACTTCTGCGTGGTCAAGGGGATGTCCAAGGTGGTGCTCTACGATCGCCGCGATGACTCCAAGACCAAGGGAGAGGTGAACGAGTTTTTCATGGGGGAGAAGAACCCGATTCTGCTTCTGATCCCCCATGGCGTACTGCACGGCATGAAGGGGGTCGGCGTCGAGCCGGCCCTCCTGCTCAACGTGCCGACCGAGCACTACGACTACGCCTCGCCCGACGAATATCGCGTGCACCCGCATGACAACGACATTCCCTACGACTGGGAGCGAAAGGACGGATAGGTGAGGCCGGTCGAAACGGGCCGCTACCTCGTGACCGGCGGCGCCGGTTTCATCGGGGCGAACTTCGTGCACGAGGTGATGCGGCGCTACCCGCGTGCCGAGGTCACGGTACTGGACAAGCTGACCTACGCCGGCAACCCGGCCAACCTGGATCCGGTGCGCGGCGAGTCGCGCTTCCGCTTCGTCGAGGGCGACATCGCCGATGAGGCGGTGGTCGAGCCGCTCCTCGCCCAGGGCTTCGACTTCGTCATCAACTTCGCCGCGGAGACGCACGTCGATCGCTCGATCGGCGACCCGGCGTCCTTCGTCAAGACCGACGTCTTCGGCGTGTACACGCTGCTCGAGGCGGTGCGGAAGCACCCAGTCTCCCTCTTCGTCCAGATCTCAACCGACGAGGTGTACGGCGAGATCTTGGAGGGCGCGGCGACCGAACTGTCGCCGCTCATGCCGCGCAATCCCTACTCGGCATCCAAGGCCGGGGGAGATCGACTGGCCTACTCCTATTGGGCGACTTACCAGCTGCCGGTCGTGATCACCCGCTGCTCGAACAACTACGGCCCGTATCAGTACCCGGAGAAGCTGATCCCGCTCTTCGTGACCAACGCGCTCGAGGGGACGAAGCTCCCGGTCTACGGCAACGGCCGGAACACGCGCGATTGGATTCACGTGCTCGACCACGTCGGCGCCATCCTCGCCCTCTGCGCCGCCGACGGCGTCGAGGGGGAGGTGTGGAACATCGGGGCGGGTAACGAGCGCAGCGTGCTCGAGATCGGCGGCGCTCTGCTCGCACACCTCGGCCTGTCCGAGTCGCTGCTCGCGCCGGTGGTCGATCGGCCCGGTCACGATCGCCGCTACGCGGTCGACTCCTCGAAGCTGACCGCGAAGACCGGATGGAAGCCGGGCGTCGAGTTTGCGGCCGGCTTGGCCGCGACCGTCGAGTGGTACCGCAGCCATCCTGAGTGGTGGAAGCCGCTCAAGAGCGGTGAGTTTCTCGAGTACTACAAGCGGAACTACAAGTTCGTTTGAGGACGCCAGCCAGATCTTCGTTGACGCCGTCCGCGCGCGGCCGGTAGCGTTCGCCCTGGAGCTTTGGACAACTCCATTCGATCAGTGCCCCGTCTCCATCGGCGCGACGTCCAGTCTTGTAGAGGAGAACAGACGCTGAAAGCTGATCCAACGCGGGGGGCCGTCCTCGTCACTGGCGGGGCCGGATTCATCGGCTCCCACTTGGTAGAGGCGCTGGTCGAACGAGGGCACTTGGTCCGGGTCCTGGATGACCTTTCGACCGGCCGCCGCGAGAATCTCCGCATTGCCGAAGCCGAAGGTCGGGTCGACCTCACCGTCGGGTCGATCCAGGACGTGGAACTGCTCCGTCATCTGGCCGCCGGTTGCCGCACCGTGTACCACTTGGCCGCTTCGGTCGGAGTCGGCGCGGTTACCCTCCACCCGCTCGAGTGCCTGCACAACAACGTGCGCGGATTCCAGTCGCTCTTCGCGGCGCTGGATGGCTTTGCTGGGACGGGAGGGACCGAAGCGGGCGCGCTCGAGCGCGTCGTGGTCTTCTCAAGCAGCGAGGTGTACGGCAAGTCGACCGCCGCGACGCTCGGCGAAGGAGACGACTTCGTCATCGGACCCAGCCACGTTGCGCGCTGGTCCTACGCCGCGGCCAAGGCGATGGGCGAGTTCCTGGCGCTCGCCTCGTTCCGGGAGCGGGGAGTGCCCGTCACCATCATCCGTTGCTTCAACACGGTCGGTCCTCGACAGCTGCCGACCTACGGCATGGTGCTGCCGCGTTTCGTCGAACAGGCTCGTCGCGGTGAGCCGCTCACCGTCTACGGCGATGGGCTCCAGACTCGCTGCTTCTCCTACGTCAAGGACGTGGTGCGCGGCGTGCTCGATCTCGCGGCCCATCCAGGCGCGGTGGGAGAGGTGTTCAACATCGGCTCCGATGAGGAGACGACGGTGCTCTCGCTGGCGGAGCGGGTTCGCGCGCTGCTCGGAAGCGATTCGCCGGTTCGTCTGGTGCCGTACCCCGAGATCTACGGGGGAGAGTTCACCGACATTCGGCGCCGCGTGCCCAACCTCTCCAAGATCCGCGCGCTGGTGAGTTATCGCCCCGAGACCGACCTCGACGGCATCCTGCGGGCGACGATCGCAAGCGAGGGCCTCGAGGCGAGCGCCGCGAGCGACGCGCCATCCGCGAAGTTCCGCGCCGCCCTCGCCCAACCGTAGTCCGGTCGGGCCCGCTCGATGATCCCCTTCCTGCTCGCGGCGCTGGCCAGCGCCGCCGCGCTTCCGTGGCTGCGCCGCGCACTCTCCGGTCCGGGCTGGATCGATCAGCCCCGCGCCGATCGCCATCAGTGATCGCCCTGTTTCGCGCGCGGGCGGGCCCGCCTGGTTCGTTGGCCTCACCGTCGGCTTGCTCGCGCTGCTCTTCCGGAATCACTCGCTCGCGGATTGGGTGGTGATCAGCTTGCTGCTCACGGCATCGCTCGCGGCCTTCGTCGTCGGAAGGCTCGATGAATCAGGGCTCTTCCGTCCTTCGATCAAGTGGCGTCTTCAGATTGCGCTTCTGCTTCTCACCGTGCTGGGGTTGATGCTCGCGCAAGGGGAGAGGGGGGATCCATCGCACGTGCCCCGACTGCGCCTTGCCCTTGCACTGTTCGCCGGGGTGGTGTTGCAGCTCGCGCTCAACATCGCGGACAACCTGGATGGCGCGCTCGGCTCGACTGGGTTGGCCGGCCTGCTCGCGTTGGGGCTGGTCGGCGCGCCGCTCGACGTGGTGCGGGCGCCGCTCGCCGGCGCCGGCGCGACGCTCGGATTTCTCCTCGGAATGCGCCCCCGCCCGTGCCTTCCTCGGCAATGGAGGGAGCGAGATGCTGGCGCTCCTGGCTCCCGCCTTCTTGACCTTCGCCTGGGCGCGCACGGATGCCACGCCGCGCTGGTCGCTGCTCGCTCCCTTCGCCTGGCCGCTCTTCGATCTGGGATTCGTCGTGCTCCGTCGATGGCGAGAGGGACGTCGACCGTGGCAGGGCGGGCGTGATCACTCGACCCACGTGCTCTCGCGCCGACTCGGATCGGATCGGCCGGTCTTCGTCTTGCTTCTCCTGGTCGCGGGGCTCGGTCTTCTCGCCGCGCTCCGCTGGGGGGCGCGTTGACCGGTCTCGGGCGCTGTGTTAGCGTGCCGAATCGCAACCATTTGCGGGGGCTGGACGCACTTGCGAAGCACGCCAGGAAGGCGCTTCTCGCTCGCGGTCGCGGCCTCGCGCCCGGCATGAGGAGGGGTGGCCCGTGCTCGACCTGAAGTTGATCCGCCAGGAGCCCGAACGCGTCCGCGACTACTTGGGACGCAAGGGCGGCTCGCCCCACCTCGAGCGGATCCTGGAGCTTGACCGGTCGCATCGCAGCGCGCTCCAAGAGGTCGAGGCGAAGAAGGCCGAGCGCAATCAGAAGGGGACGCAGGTCCCGCTCCTCAAAAAGGAAGGCAAGGACGCGAGCGCGCTCCTCGAGGAGATGAAGCAGCTCGCCGAGGAGATTAGGGCGCTCGACGCGCGGGTCAAGGAAGCGGAGGAGGAACTCGAGGAGAAGCTCCGCTGGCTGCCGAACCTCCCGCACGAGTCGGTGCCGGTCGGTCCCGACTCCTCCGCCAACGTCGAGGTGCGCCGCTGGGGGCAAATCCCGACGCCCGCCTTCTCGGTCAAGCCGCACTACGACATCGGCGAAGAGCTCGGTCTCCTCGACTTCAAGCGGGGCGCGAAGATCTCGGGCGCCGGCTTCGTCGCCTTCACCGGTTGGGGCGCACGACTGCAACGCGCGCTCATCCAATTCTTCCTCGATTATCACCGCGAGCACCACGGCTTCGTCGAGGTGTCGATCCCCTACGTCGTGCGGCGCGAGTCAATGTTCGGCACCGGTCAACTTCCGAAGATGGAAGAGGACATGTACCGCTGCAACGAGGACGACCTCTTCCTCATTCCGACCGCAGAGGTGCCGATCACGAATCTCTATCGGGAGGATGAGTCGCTTCGGCAGGAGGAGCTCCCGATCTACCGCATGGGCTACTCGCCCTGCTTCCGTCGCGAGGCCGGCACCTACGGCAAGGAGACACGCGGCCTGGTCCGCGTGCACCAGTTCGACAAGGTGGAGCTGGTCAAGATCGTCACGCCGGAGTCGTCCTACGACGAACTCGAGTCGCTGGTGAAGTGCGCCGAGGCGATCCTGGTCGCGCTCGAGCTGCCCTATCGCGTGCTCGCGCTGGCCAGCGGCGATCTCTCCTTCGCGGCTGCCAAGTGCTATGACCTGGAAGCCTGGGCCGCGGCCGAGGGGCGCTGGCTCGAAGTTTCCTCCTGCAGCAACTTCGAGGCGTTTCAGGCGCGACGGATGGGGCTCCGCTTCCGCAACGCGGAAGGGAAGCTGGTCTACGCGCACACCCTGAACGGGTCGGGCCTCGCGCTTCCGCGCATCATCGTGGCGATCCTCGAGAACTACCAGACTGAGCGCGGCACGGTCACGGTGCCGAAGGTGCTCCGCCCCTACTTGGGCGGGCTCGAAGAATTCACCCCCTCGCCCGTGCGCTAGCGGGGGCGACTGCGGACGATGGGCGCATCACGATCGAACCTCCCGTTCCTCCTCAAGGCGTACCTCTTCCTGGGGACGGTGGCGCTGGTCATCGTGGGCGTCGTCTACTCCTACAGCCGCGTCTCGCAGCTCAACAAGCAGTCGGAAGCGGTCGCGACCCTGTTCGCGCGTTTCTGCGCCCTCGCCACCTTCACCGCGCTCGACAACCCGGACGTGCGAAGCATCTTCGATGAGGTGGTGAAGCCGGCCGACTTTCCAATGATCCTGACCGACACGGAAGGGCGCCCCTTCGTCTGGAAACTGCCGGGCGTCAAGATCGACTCGCTCGACGTGGCCGAGATCGCGGCGGTCGATCCCAAGAACCCACCCGAGGGGCCGATCAAGCAGCTGGTCGACATCGTGCGCCGCTTCGATCGCCGCCATCGTCCGATCCCCATGACCAATCCCCGCACCGACCAGGTCTTCGGCTACGTCCACTACGGCGAGCCAGGGCTGGTGCGCGAGCTCAAGTGGATTCCCTTCGTCCAGATCGGGGCGATCTTCCTCTTCATCGGACTGGGCTACGTCGGCTACCGCTCGATCAAGACCAGCGAGCAGCGCGCCATCTGGATTGGCTTGGCCAAGGAGACGGCGCACCAGCTCGGCACGCCGATCTCGTCGCTGCTCGGTTGGGTCGAACTGCTGCGCGAGCGGCAGCTGGAAGAGGGGAGCGTCGAAGCGGCGCGGCGCCAGGGAAAGGTCGAACTGGATGCCGCGTTCTTGGGCGAGGTGCTGGACGAGATGGAGAACGACGCCGAGCGCCTGCAGAAGGTGGCGATGCGGTTCGGCCAGGTCGGCAGCCTGCCCAAGCTCGAGGTGGAGGACGTCGCCCCGATCGTGAGCGAGGCGGTGCGCTACTTCCGCCGGCGCATTCCGCATCTCGGCAAGGACGTCGAGATCCGCGAGCGCTACGAGCTGGTCCCGCCGGTCAGCATCAACAAGGAGCTGATCGAGTGGGTGGTGGAGAACGTCTTGAAGAACGCGGTCGATGCCACCGACGGCCGCAAGGGTCAAATCGAGGTCGACGTGGTTCGCCGCAAGGAGACCGAGACGGTCGAGGTTCGCATCTCCGACTCGGGCCGCGGCATGACCCCGAGCGAGGCCAAGATGGTCTTCGAGCCGGGCTACACCACCAAGCAACGCGGCTGGGGGCTCGGACTCACCCTGGCCAAGCGGATCGTCGAGGACTACCACGGCGGACGCATCTATGTGGAGAAGAGCGCGCCGGGCAAGGGCTCGACCATCGTGGTGTCCTTCCCGACCTAGCCGCCCGGCCGATCGATCTCCGCGCCGCGGGGTATACTGGCGGCCAGACCTGTCCCGAGTGGCGGCCGCGAACCCAAGCCAAGCAGGAGACGGATGACCTCACGGAAGATCCTCTGGGCCGACGACGAGATCGACATGCTTCGGCCGCACATCCTCTATTTGCAATCGAAGGGCATGAGCGTGCAGGCGGTCTCGAACGGCGAGGACGCGCTCGAGTCGCTCGCCCGCGAGGCCTACGACATCGTCCTCCTCGACGAGATGATGCCGGGCATGGGCGGCCTCGCCACCTTGGAGAAGCTACAGGAGCGGCACCCCGAGGTCCCGGTCATCATGATCACGAAGAGCGAGGAGGAGAACCTGATGAATCTGGCGATCGGGCGCCAGATCCAGGATTACCTGACCAAGCCGGTCAACCCGAGCCAGATCTTCCTCGCGATCAAGAAGGTGTTCGAGTCGGAGACGCTGCAGCGGCGACAGCGGACGCGCGACTACGTGGCCGAGTTTCGCGAGATCGTGTCGATGCGTCACGGCGATCTCGAGTGGCGCGACTGGCTCGATCTCTTCGGTCGCGCCACCGCGTGGGACCTCGAGCTCCGCGGGATCGAGGACCAGAGCCTCGCCCTCGCACACCAGGATCAGCGGGCGCAGCTCAATCGCGAGTTCAGTCGCTACGTCGAAGAGCAGTACCCGCGTTGGGTCAAGGCCAAGCGCGAGGCGCGACCGCCCCTCTCGATCGACATCGTGCCGGAATGGGTGCTGCCCCACGCCCAGGCGGGCAAGCGGGTGGCGATCGTGGTCATCGATTGCATGCGACTCGATCAATGGTTGGTGTTGGAGCCGCTGCTCAAGCCGTACTTCGAGGTGAAGACCGACCTCTACTACTCGATCCTGCCGACCGCGACCCCCTACAGTCGGAACGCCATCTTCAGCGGGCTCTATCCGCTCGAAATCCAGAAGCGACACCCACAGTGGTGGCAGGCGGATGACGAGCGGGAGTCGGGGCGCAACCGTCACGAGAAGGATCTCCTGGAGGAGCAGCTCAAGCGCGCGGGACTCGACCCGGAGAGCTATCGCTTCACCAAGGTCTACACGGTGATGGAGGGGAACAACCTCAGGAAGCGCATCGGCACCTTGGGCGAGATCCGCTTCCTCGGCTTCGTCTTCAACTTCTTGGACATGCTGGCCCACGGTCGCGCCGAGTCGGAGATCCTGCAGGAGCTGGCGCCGGACGAGGAGGCGCTGCGCGGTCTGCTCTACACCTGGTTTCAGCACTCGGTGCTCTTCGAGGTGCTGCGGGTTCTCTCGCGACAAGACACCGTGGTGGTGGTGACGACCGATCACGGCGCGGTCATGGCCAAGCGCAGCTCGACCGTGCTCGGCAATCGCGACACCTCGACCAGCGTGCGCTACAAGGTGGGGGACAACCTTGTCTGTGACGACAAGGAAGCGATGCACATCAAGGATCCGGCGCAGCTCATGCTGCCCAAGGCCAATCTCCTCACCCACTACATTCTGGCGAAGGAGAACTACTACTTCGTCTACCCGACCAACTTTCACAAGTACGAGCGGCAGTATCGCGGCAGCTTCCAGCACGGTGGCATCTCGCTCGAGGAGATGGTGCTGCCGGTCGCGACGCTTCTGCCCAAGTCGGCCGAGTGATCCGCTTCGACTGGTTGAGTCGCTCGGAGGAGGAGACCGAGCGCTTCGGGCGCGCGCTGGGCCAGGCGGTGGCTCCGCCGGTTTGGATCGGCTTGACCGGACCGCTGGGCGCGGGGAAGACGCGCTTGGCCGCGGGAGTCGCGCACGGTCTTGGCTATCTAGGTCGCGTGCGGAGTCCGACCTTCGTGCTCGAGAATCGATATCGCGGGCGAGCCCCGCTTCGTCACCTCGATCTCTATCGCCTGGAGGCACCGGATGAAGAGCTGGTTGCGTCCTGGGACGAGGACGATCGCTCGGTGATTCTGGTGGAGTGGGCCGAACGCGCGGCGGAGCGCCCGCGCCGAACGATCGAGATCACCCTCGACCCGCTCGGCGATCAAGAGCGTTGGATTCGCCTGCGCTGGGATCCCCGCCTCGACCTGATCGGCGATCTTCGCCTCGAGTCGCTGGCCCGATCGCACGGAGTCGAGGCGTGAGCGAGGAGCGCGGACTCGTCTTGGGCCTCGAGACCTCGGGCGGATTGACCGGCGCGGCGCTGGTCGAGGCGGGCCGGCTCATCGCCGAGAGCAGCCTCGATGTGCGGGCGAAGGCGCAGGAGACGTTGATGGCGCAGGTCGAACGCGTGCTGCGTGACCACGAGCGCACGGCGCGCGACCTAAGGCGCATCGGCATCGCGATCGGACCGGGTTCCTTCACCGGCTTGCGCGTCGGCATCGCGGCGGCGCAGGGGCTCTGCCTCGGGCTCGACATTCCCGCGGCCGCGATCTCGAGCCACCAGGCGATGGCCCTACCGTTCCGCGGACTCGATCGTCCGCTCGTGCTCCTGACCGGCGCGCGAAGAGGAACCGTGATGCTGGAAGGAGGGCGTTGGGATGGACCGCGCTGGTCCGCGTGGCTTCCCGCCGCCTGCGTCCGCCTGGACGAGGTGCGCGCGCGGATCGACGCGGTACGCGATCCTGTTTTCCTGGGGGAGGCGGTGGGGACCGTATTCGAAGCCGAACCCGGGCTCCGCGAACTCGGTCCGGCGATCGATGATCCCTTCCTGGCCACCCGCCGGCCGGCGGCGATCGCGCTCCTCGCCGCCGAAGCAGGGGCGCCGCTCATCGCGCCCGAGGAGCTGGACCGTCTGGAACCGCTCTACCTCCGCGCCGCCGACGCCAAGCGACCGAGCGAACGGTTGAATTCGCCGCGAGAGCCGCGATCGTGATCCCGCCCGGCTGGACCATCACGCCCCTGCGCGAGGCCGATGTGGACGAGGTGGTGGCGGCCGAGCGCGCCTCCTTCATCGATCCCTGGTCGCGCCACGCCTTTCTCGAGGAGGTCGCGCGCGAGGCGGAAGGGGG
>JAXLXQ010000039.1:0-40607 GCA_046327845.1 Candidatus Eiseniibacteriota bacterium
CGGACTCGAAGCGCGGCCAGGTCGGCATCGGGTGCGAGAAGAGCTGGTCGAAGAGGAGGAGCGGCGTGACGCGGCCCTGCGGCGGATCGAAGGTGGCAAGCACCCGCGAGGTATCGGCCGGAGGGACCGGCGATCCAGTCCAGGGAAGCGGGCTCGAGGTCGCGCTCGCGGTGCCGTCCTCCTGGGCGCCGAGCGCCTTGAGGTCCTCCCCTCGGTTGACGTTCTTCGTCCGCTCGCGCAGCAGCACGGTCATCCAGGCCACCTGCTCGGGGTCCATCTTGAAGTGGTACTTCTCGAGCAGCATCTTCTCGTAGCGATCGCGGGCGTTACGAACCGACTTGGTGACGATCCCCTGCTCCAGCCGACGCCGTTCTTCGGCCAGCGTGCCGCGGCCGTCGTTCGCCTGCTCCTGCACCACCTGGAAGATCTGGTAGCCATTGCCCCATGGGATCGGCCGCGAGATCCCCCCGACCGGCAGCGAGAAGATGTCGTCCCGGCTGAGCGGGTCGACGTCGAGGTACGACACGAAGCCGATGTCGCCGCCCTTCGCGCGCGACTCCGCGTCCTGGCTCCGCTGCTCGGCGATCTTGGCGAAGACCGCGCCCTGCTCGAGCGCGCCGCGGATTTCATTCGCCTCCGCTTCGCTGGCCAGCAGCATGTAGCGCAGGTGGAGTCGGCGACCGAGCTTCTCCCAGGCGGCCTTGAGTTCGCGGTCGGTGGGGTGGTAGGCCGAACCGAACTCCTCTTGGCGCAGCACGTCGACCCAGGTCTTCTCGTTGAACTCCTGCACGCGATCGAACCGCGCGGGCTCGAGCTCGGTGATGGCCGCCTCGGCCAGGATCTCGCTCAACACGCGATCGACCGTCTTTTGCACGTAGCGACGGAGGCTGGCGGTGTCGGGGCGCGCGCTGCTGTCGGCCGCGACGTAGTCCCAGAACCCCTCTTCCAGTTCACGGAGCCCGACGGTGCGGGCGCCGACTTTGATCGCCGGTTGGTCTTGCGTCGCCCCGCAGGCCAGGAGGGTGAGCAGAACCGAAGTGATGAGGAGAACCGGGGCCCAGACCCCCTGCCCCCGTCCGCGTGAGGAAGCTTGCGATGAACGAGTCATGCCGCGCATCATAGCTCGAACGTTCAAACATGGCACCCCTGGAGGGGGGGCCAAGAATCAAGAAGCGGCCGCGACGCGCCGTAAACCTGGAAGGACCGGAGTGAACCACAGCGGCCCAGCCTCCCGCGGGACGGGGATCGCGGAAGGAAGCTCGTGAACGACGCGCGCTCGGACAGCCTCTCCATCTTCTTCCCGGCATACAACGACTGGGGCACGATCGCGTCGATGGTGACGTTGGCCCACCAGACCGCGCGTCAGCTCACCTCCGACTTCGAAGTGATCGTGGTCAACGACGCGAGCCCCGACCACGTGGACCTGATCCTGAGCGAACTCACCGCGCTCTACCCGACCACCTTCCGCATCGTCAAGCACGAGAAAAACCGCGGCTACGGCGGAGCGCTTAAGAGCGGCTTCGCCGCCGCGACCAAGGACTTCGTCTTCTATACCGATGGCGACGCGCAGTACGACGTCCGGGAGATCGCGCTGCTCTGGGCGGAGCGCCAGAATGTGGACCTGGTCAATGGCTACAAGATCAAACGCTCCGATCCCTTCCATCGCAAGGTCGTGGGGCGCGCCTACCATCACTTCGTGCGCCTCCTCTTCCGCCTCCCGGTCCGCGACGTCGACTGCGACTTTCGACTGATCCGCCGCGTCGTATTCGATCGGGTCCGGCTCGAATCGGACAGCGGCCTGATCTGCGTCGAGTTGATGACGCGGATCCACCGCGCCGGCTTTCGCATCGCGCAGGTGCCGGTGCATCACTTCCACCGGATGCACGGCCGCTCACAGTTCTTCAACTTCCCACGGGTGGCGCGCGTCCTGATCGGCATGGTCGGGCTCTGGTGGAAGGTGTTCGTGCAGGAGCCAAGGGCGACGGCCGGAGCCCAGGCGCCGGAGGGGCCGCGGTGAGCCCGCGCCTCGAGGCCTACGCCGGCGCGCCGGTTCTGATCACCGGCGGACTCGGCTTCATTGGCTCGAACCTCGCGCACCGATTGGTCGAGCTAGGGGCTCGCGTGACCATCGTCGATTCGCTGGTCCCGAGCCACGGCGGCAATCTCCACAACGTGCGCGGCATCGAGGACCGGGTCAGGATCAACATTTCCGATGTGCGCGACCCGCACGCCATGGGCTATCTGGTGCGCGATCAGCGGTACCTCTTCAACCTCGCCGGGCAGGTCAGCCACATCGACTCGATGACGGATCCGATGACCGACCTCGAGATCAACTGCCGCGCGCAGCTTTCAATCCTGGAGGCCTGCCGCCACAACAACCCGACCGTTCGGATCGTCTTCGCCGGAACGCGGCAGCAATACGGAAGGCCGCGCTACTTGCCGGTCGATGAGAACCACCTGATCCAGCCGGTCGACGTGAACGGCATCAACAAGATGGCCGGTGAGTGGTACCACCTGCTCTACGACCACGTCTACGGCCTGGCCGCGACCAGCCTGCGGCTGACCAACACCTACGGCCCCCGCATGCTGCTCAAGCACAGCCGCCAAGGATTCGTGCCGTGGTTCTTGCGGAAGGCGCTCCTCGGCGAGGAGATCTCGATCTTCGGCGACGGTGCGCAGCGGCGCGACTTGAACTACGTCGACGACGTGATCGAGGCGATGCTCCTGGTCGCGACCCGCGAGCAGAGCCACGGTCAGCTCTACAATCTCGGGCACGACGAGGTGGTCTCGCTGCTCGAGTTCACCCGCGCGCTCCTCGCCGCCACCGGCACCGGCTCCTACCGCCTCGTCCCCTTCCCCGAGGAAGCGAAGCGCATCGACATCGGCGACTACTTCGGCAGCTTCGACAAGATCCGGGGCGAGCTCGGCTGGTCGCCACGCGTGTCTCTGAGCGAGGGGCTCAGCCGCACCGTCGCGTACTATCGCGAGCACCTTCATGCCTATCTCGATTGAGGCCCGCGGCGGAAGCGCGCGGACGGAGTGCGCATCGTGACCGATCCGATCTTGGTCTTTGACTTGAAGCCGCAGATCGCCGCGCTTCGGCCGGAACTCGACCGGGCCATCGCGCGCGTGCTCGACCGCGGCTGGTTCATCCTGGGCGAGGAAGTCCGCACATTCGAGGAGGCCTTCGCGCGATATCTCGGGCTCCCTTACCTCCTCGGTGTTGCCAACGGTACCGACGCGATCCAACTCGCGCTGCGCGCGGTTGGGGTGGGCGCGGGCGACGCGGATCTGATCCCGCCGAGCACCGCCAATCCCACCGCCTGCGCGATCAGCGCGGTCAGGGCGCGTCCGGTCTTCGCCGACGTCGAGCGCACCAGCGGCCTCTTCGATCTCGATGCGGTCGAGGGGACGCTGGCTCGCGAAGCAGGTGAAGGCGATCGTGCCGGTTCATCTCTACGGCCGCGCGCAACCGCTCGATCGATTGCTCCGCCTCGCGGAGCGCCACGGGGCGGTCGTGATCGAGGATGTCGCGCAAGCACACGGCGCGCGGGGCGAGGGGCAGATGGTGGGAGGACGAGGCGCGATCTCCTGCTTCAGCTTCTACCCAAGCAAGAATCTCGGGGCCTTCGGCGACGGCGGCGCCCCGGTGGCCACGCGCGACCAACGCTGGCCGAGCGGCTCCGCCTTCTCCGCAACTACGGACAGGCCGATCGCTACCAGCACGTCACCTTCGGCCTCAACAGCCGGCTCGATGAACTGCAGGCGGCGATCCTCGGGGTGAAGCTGCCGCACCTCGAGCGCTGGAACGACGCGCGGCGCAGCTGGCGCCGCTATCGCGAACGACTGGCCGGGCTGCCGCTGGTTCTTCCACCGCCCGACGGGGAAGGCGAACGCTCGATCCATCACCTCTTCGTGGTTCGGGTGGCGGAGCGTGACTCGTTTCGCGAGAAGCTGCGCGCCGCGGGCATCGCCGCCGAGGTGCATTACCCGTACTGATCCACCGACAACCGGCCTACGCCGCGCTCGGCCACGGCGCCGGGAGCTTTCCCCAGGCCGAGGCCCGCGCGGAAGAGATCGTGAGCCTGCCGCTCTTCGCCGAGTTGACCGAAGCACAGTTCGAACGCGTCGTCGCCGGTGACCGCGGCCGCTCGACTCCGCCAACCCGCCCGAGGAAACCGAGCGATGAACCTTCCTCCTCCTGATCGTGGCGATCTGCTTCTCCGTGAGCGGCCGAAACGATGCTCAAGATGGGGATGAACGAGATCGGGGTGATGAGCCTCGGCAATCTCTGGCCGACGCTTCTGCGCTGCGCGACGCACCCCAAGATCCTTCTCGGCTTCACCGGCTTCGGCATCGGCGCCATCTTCTGGCTCGCCGTGATCTCGCAGGCTGACCTGTCCTGGGCCTACCCGATGCTCTCGCTCGGCTACGTGCTCGTGCTGCTCATCTCCGCCTTCATCCTGCGTGAGCACGTCACGATGGTGCGTTGGCTCGGCGCCCTCGTCATCTGCTTGGGCGTCTACCTCGTCTTCCGTTCCTAGGGCGCGATGGAAGGTGCCGAGTACGACACGCTGCGAGCTCTCGAGGAGCGCTTCTGGTGGTACCGCGCGCTCCACCAGTTGATCGCGCGTGAAGTGGAAGCGTTCCGCCGCGCTCGACCCGAACCGATCCGCCTGCTCGACGCGGGATGTGGCACCGGCGGAATGCTCTCGCGGATCGCTCAGCTCAAGGGAGCCGATCACACGCGAACTTCCATCGAAACCGCATCGGACTCGATTGGAGCCCTCTCGCCCTTGGTCACGCGCGGCTGCAGG
The DNA here is from genome assembly GCA_046327845.1 of Candidatus Eiseniibacteriota bacterium. Lineage (GTDB taxonomy): Bacteria > Eisenbacteria > RBG-16-71-46 > CAIMUX01 > CAIMUX01 > JADJQY01. The sequence goes on from JAXLXQ010000039.1 coordinate 4,818, forward strand.
CGGCGCACCTGGCGCGGTTCGGTCAGGCGCTTCCCCTTTCGCGCGCGGAGCTTCGATCTGATCGTTTCCTTGGACGTTCTCTATCACCGCGAGGTTGAGAGCGATCGAGCCAGCGTGAGTTCGCCCGTGCCTCAAGCCCGGCGGTCGCGCGATCCTGCATCTGCCGGCGTTCGAGTCGCTGCGCTCGAGCCACGACGTGGCAATTCACACCGCGCGGCGCTATCGACGAGGCCCCCTGGTCAAGAAGCTGCGCGAGGCCGGGCATAGACCGCGGCGCGTGACCTATCGGAACGCCTTCCTCTTCCCCGCGCTGGCCGCGGTACGCTGGCTGCGCCGAAAGGACGCGCGGGTCGACGGGAGCGGACAGGCACCGCCGCCGAGCGACGTCCGGCCCCTGCCGGCCTGGCTCGATCAGTCGCTCTACACGATCCTCTCGCTCGAGTCGGCCTGGCTTCGCGCCGCCGGGCTCCCCTTCGGGCTCTCTCTCCTCGCGATCGCGGAGAAGCGAAGGTGAAGCTCAACCTCTCGCCGCGATGGACGGCCAGCGGGCTCATCGCGCTCGCCGCGATCCTGCGCTTCTGGGCCTTGGGCCGCGAAGGGCTGTGGGTTGACGAGGCCTACACCAGTGGACTGATCGAGGAGCTTCGGCGCGATCGTGGCTGCGCCTCCGGCTGGATGATGCCCCGCCGTTCTTCTACTTCTTGGAGAAGATCACGGCGCCGCTTCTGGGCGGATCGGAGCTGGCGCTCCGCGCTCTGCCGGCGCTCGCGGGAGTCGCGCTGGTGCTCCTGCTGGGCGCGATCGCCCGGCGCGTCAACGAGCGGAGCGCGCTCGTGATGGCGCTCGCCGCGGGATCGGCGCTCCTCCTCTTTCACGCGCGTCAGGCGCGGAGCCTCGCTCCTCCAGTTGGAAGCGGCCGCCTCTTCCTCGCCACGGCCGGGAAAGCTCAGCCTCGTGCGCGCGATCATGATCGGCGGACTCTGCCTCGCCGCGATCTACACCCCGCAACCTCGGGGTCTGGCCGGTGCTGGCAACCGCATTGGTGCTGAGTACCTCGGCTCCGCGGGCCCGAACGTCGCGAGCGCTGCTGCTGGCGGCGGCCATCGTGCTCCTCGGCGCGCTCCCTGGGCGTTGCGGCTTGGCGGCCAACTGGGCGTGGCCATCGCGAACTCAACGCTTGGATGGCGCGGTACTGGGATCACCGGCCGCTGCTCCTCGCCCCCTTCTACTCGCTGCTCGCCTTCGTGAACGGTGGCGCGACCGCAGTCCACGCCCAATCTTCCTGGGCGGCGGGGGCCGCGACCTCTGGGTGACCATTGCCCTCGCAGCTTTGGCGGCGGCCGCGCTCGCGCTGGGCGCTGCCCGCGCGTGGCGGGGCACTCCGCGGGAGCGCGACCTGGTCCGCGCGACGCTGCTCTTTGCTCGTGCCGTTGCTCGGTCTACTCGTCGCGACCTTGGCCACGGGGCCTGCCTACGTTCTCGGCCGCACCGACTCGACCGCGCTCCCGGCCTTCCTCCTTCTGGTCGCGCTCGGCATCACGCAAAGCCACCGCCTGTGTTGGGCGACGCTGGTCCTCTGGTTCATCACCGGCGGGATCGCGCTGTGGCCGAGTTGGACCGCGGGCGGCGATCGTGCCAAGTGGAGCGACCGCGCCCTCGCGGCCCCGGATCGGCCAAGTCTCGGACCGCGCGACGCGGTGGTGCTCGCCTCGCTGACCCGACCGACGCTCGAGTACTACGCGAAGCGCCAGGGTTGGCGGGATCGCGTCGTCTGGTTCGGGGGGTTCCCCGCCTGGATCGACGAGAATCCGGCCGCGACCTATCCAAGCCCCGCCGACTCTCTCGCCGCCTGGCAATCCGACGCGCTCGCACTTCGCCAACGTTGGGAAGCCCAAGGCATCGATCGCGTCTGGCTCCTCGCCCTTCGAGACGCAAACGCGCGAAAGCTCCGGTCCCCTTGGCCGCGCCGGCCGACCGAGCCGCCGGCGGAACGCCGGGCCTTCGGCGCGGGAGAGCTTCAATACCCGAACAACCTGGTGGCGGCCGCGCTCATCGGGCTGCGTCCGCTTGAGAACCGCCTGGAGTACCAGCAGGACTGGGTCACCGGCGAGCGGATGCTGCTCGAGATTCCTCGCGCCCAGTGGGTGTCGATCGACAGCCTACCCCGGATCGAGATGCGACCCTGAGCCAGTGACACGCGCGGGCGGTTGCCGCTCACCGCGACCAACGCTAGGATGCGCTCTTCCATGACACGCGTCTTGAAGCTTCAATCGGTCGAACCACGGTGAGTCCCGAAGCGTCTCAACCCCGCGCCTGGCGGCTGTTCGCGGTGTTGTTCGCGGCGTTCCTGCCGTACCTGCCCGCGCTCCGCTGCGGCTTCGTCTTCGACGATCACGGGCTCCTGGAAGCGGGCCCCGCGGTGAAGGCCCCCGGGCCGGGCCCGGCCTGGACCCTCCCCTACTGGCCCGGGCAGCCCGAGGCGGGTCTCTTCCGCCCCTGGACCACCATGAGCTACTGGCTCGACCATCGACTCTTTGGTCTCTCGCCGCCGGCGTTTCACGCGACCAACGTTGCGCTCCACCTGGCGGTCACGCTCCTCGCCTATTTGCTCCTCCTCCGCCTCTTTCCTCGACGCGAGGGGGCGACTCTCGCGACCGCGCTCCTCTTCGCGGTGCACCCGCTCCACACCGAGGCGGTCACGCAGATCGTGGGGCGAGCAGAGCTGTGGGCCGCGCTCGGAGCGGTCGGCGCCTACCTCGCGCTGCTTCACGCCGTCGACTCCGCCGGGCGCGCGCGTGCGGCCTGGAGCGCGCTCTCGACCCTGGCCTTCTTCGTTGGGCTCTTCTCCAAGGAGAGCGCGATCGGAATGCTCGCGCTTCCCTTGGTCCACGCCCTCTTCGCCGGACGCGATCGCTTTCCCGCGGGAGGACCGGAGGCGCCGGGCCGGGCGAGGAGCTTCCTCCTCCTCGGCTCACTCTGGCTTCTGCCGGTGGTCGCACTCTTCGCGGCGCGGCTCCGTGTGCTCGGGCACCTCTTCGGCCTCTCCAACGTGAGCGAGATGGACAACCTCCTGATGCACGTGGCGCCGGGTACCCGCACCCTGGCCGCCCTGGGCTATCAGTGGCTGCTGCTCGAGCGTCTCCTCTTCCCGCTTCGGCTCTCGGCCGACTACAGCTTTCGGCAGCTGACACCGACGGTGGCGTGGCAGCTGGCCGGCGTGGCGTTTCTCGTCGGCGCATTGGTCTTCGCGACTGTTGTCTGGCGGAGGAAGGATGCGCCCCTCACCTTCGGCGTGATCTTCCTTCTCGCCGCCGGGCTTCTGACCTCGAACATCCTGATCCCGATCGGCACCATCATGGGCGAGCGCCTCGCCTACCTCCCATCTCTCGGGTCGATCTGGATCGCGGTCGAGCTGGCGCAGCGCATCGCATCGTGGAGGTGGCGTGCATCCGGCGAACACTGGTCTCGCGCCGGACTGATCGCGCTCCTCACGATCCTGGTAGCGCTCGGCGCGAGAACCGCGGTTCGCTGCGGCGACTGGAAGGACGACCTCAGCCTCTTCAGCGCCACGGCGCGTACATCGCCCCGATCGGGCAAGGCGCACAGCAACCTCGCCATCACCTTGATCCGCCTGGAGCGCTACGACGAGGCGCTGGCCGCCGCCCGGACCGCGCTCACCGTCGCCCCGGGATACCGCCCGGCCGAGGGCGCGCTCGGGAGCGTGCTCTTTCGACTGAATCGCGGGGAGGAGGCGATTCCCCACCTCAAGCTGGCGGCGACTGCACCGCCGATCGGGGCGCGAAACATCGAGGCGGCACTGGAGCTGGGGAATGCCTGCGTCAGCGTCAGGCGCGGAGCGGAGGCGGAATCGGCCTTCGCTCTGGCCGAGCGGGTCTCGAGCAAGGACGACGTCCGTTGGCGAATCGGTCGGGCTTCGGCGCTCGCGGTGCAAGAGCGCTGGCCCGAATCGGCGCGCGCCTGGCACAATGCGGCGGCCCTCTCCCCCAACGACCCGGCGGTTCGACGGCAGTGGGCCTACGCGCTCTGGCAAGCGGGCGCCGCCGACAGCGCAGAGACGATCTATCTCGATTTGACCCGCGCGGCGCCGAAGGACGCGGACGTGTTGAACGACGCCGCCTGGTTCCTCGCCCAGAACAGACGTCGGGGCGGGGAAGCGGTGCACCTGGCGCGGCGCGCCTTCCGCGCGCGACCGGATGAAAACGCGGCCGACACCGTGGTGAGCGCTCTGTGGTCCGCGCGGGGTGTGGTCGCGGCCCAAGCTTGGGTCGACTCGCTGCGCGGTGCCGGCGCCGACGCGGCTCTTCTCGCCTCGCTCGAGGCGAAGCTCAAGAGTCAGCCCTGATCGGTTCGAGAAAGGAGTAGAGGTGTCAGGTCGAAAGTCGGGCGCGCCTCGCGCCTCCTACCTCCCCCTGCTGGTGGCGTTCGCCTTGACGCTCGTGCTCCGGCTCCTGGTTGCGCACGGCGTGGCGTCGAGCCCGCTCCTCGCCCGACCACAGCTGGACGATGCCCAGGCTCTCGAGGCCGCGCAGCGGATCGAGGACACCGGCGGCTTAGGCTCCGAACTCACGATGGGCTCCCCGCTCTACGCACTCTGGTTGGCGGCCCTGCCGGGGAAGGCGTCCGGTCTCCCCCGCGTCGCGCCCACGGTGCAGGCGATCGTCGAGGCGATGAGCGCACTCCTCCTGGCCTACTGGGTGGCGCGAAGATTCGGGTCGAAGGCCGCGCTCCTTGCCGGGGTGTTGTTCGCGGCCGATCCGATTGGTGGGATCTTCGCCGCGCGCCTCATCCCGACCGCGCTCACCACGCTCGCCTTCCTCGGCACGTTGGTCGCGGCCGATCACTTGACCGATCGCGCGACCACGGCGACCCGTCTACTCCAGGGGTTGCTCCTCGCGATTGGAGTGCTGCTGGCGCCGCTTCCCTTCCTCGCGCTCCTGGTTCTGCTCGCGCGACGCGCGTGGCGGTCGCCTGCGGACCGAACGACGGCACTCGCCTTCCTGGTGGCTCCGGTGGTGGTGCTGGCCGGGCTGTTCCTGGCCCGAAACGCTGCGTCGCCGGACAGTGGTCCCGCCCTCAGCTGGGGTAGCGGTGTCTCCCTCTCCCGCGCATTCGATCCTGCCACCGGCGGGACGCCGCGATTCCTCCGTCCCCCGTCCGTGCTCGACCCGTCGACCCTGCGCTCGATGGTGTGGGAGGCAATCGGCAAGGAGGGGCAGAGCGATGACCTGCTCCGGTTCTACTGGGTTCGCGGCTTCCAGCAGCTGGTGGAAAACCCGGTCGCGACGCTCGGCACGTTCCTGACGAAGGCGGTCGGGACGCTCGGCGCCGTGCCGATTCCCGACGCGTTGTCGCCTGGCTTCCTCCTCTCGCGTCAGCTGCCGCTTCTCGGATGGGCGCGCTTCGATTTCGCCGCGTACCTGGCACTGGGTCTGGCGGCCTGGGTCGCGCTTCGCCGACGCCCGGAGGCTGCCCCCTTCACGCTGGGTCTGGCCGCGATCGGAATCGCCTGCCTCTTGGGACCAACCTCTGCCGCCGCGAGACAGCCGGCCGTGGCGCTCCTGGCCGGGTTGGTCGGGGCCGGGTTCCTGGGAGCCCGCGATCAGAGCGCACGAGATCACGCGACGTTCTCGATCGGGCGCGCGCTGCCGATCGCGGCCGGGCTCCTCGCGCTCTCGCTCGCCTGCGGACTGCTTGGCCCCTCGGCCAAGCTGCAGAATCCGTCGGAGGATCTCCGGCTGCTCGCTGGCGCGACCGCGCAGCAAGGCAGCGCCAAAGAGATCCAGAGCCTGCTGGGCGAATCGCTGAGGGCCAACCCCGCGAATCTGGAGTCACGAACCGCGCTCGCCAGCGCGTACCAGCGCGACCAGCTCAACGATCGCGCCCAGGAGGAGCTGGACAAGGCGTACGCGACCGACTCCACGCACGTGGCGACCCTGTTCTACCTCTCGCGGCTCGCGCAGGCGCGCGGCGAGAACGCGCGGGCCGCCGAATACATGGCGAAGATCGTGAATCAGCGGCCCGGGAATCCGCTCTATCTAAATGAGCTCGGACAACTGCTCGCGCAGTTGGGTCGGATGGGCGATGCTCGACGCTTCTTCGTCCAGGCGTTGACGCTCAAGCCGGACTATGCGGTGGCGCGCACCAACCTCGAAGCCATCGAGAGCTATGAGCGGCAGATGGAGGACTCGCTCTATCCCCCGGAGATGCGGTTGGCCCCGGGCGACCCGCTGGACGCGGCCACCCCGGTCATCGTGATGGCGATGGAGCAGAAGGACTGGCAGAAGGCGGACAGCCTGATCACCTGGGCAGAGACCACGCGGCCGGAGATCGTGCTGCCCCACTGGCTCCGGGCGGGCTACTTCGGACGACGGGGAGATGTGGCGCAGTCCATCGCGGCGCTTGAGCGCTGTCAGCAGCTCGCCCCGGGGCGCCCCACCGTCGTGCAGCTGCTGGCGTCGCTCTACCTTCAGACAGGGAATCGATCGGCCGCCGAGCGCCTGGTCGAGTCGAGCATCGCGGCCGCGGAGAGCGACCCCGCGCGAGTCCAGGCGCTGACCGCGATTCGCGCGCAGTTGCTCGAGAACAAGAGCAAGTAGTTCGCGCCCAACTCGCGCGCGGCCTGCTCAGCCTCCCATGTACGGGAGGTTCTTGATGCGTTGCTCCTCCTCAGGAGAGAGCTGCCGATACTCCTCGTCGAGGAACCCTTCCCGGACTGGCTTGCGCTTGGCGAAGAAGGCCGGAGTGAGCAGCTTCTCCATCACCGCCCCCTCGGCATCTTCCGGGATGGGCTGCCGCATCAAGTAGAGCAGGGTCGGCACGACGTCGAGCAAGCTGTAGGCGCGCGTGCTCCTGCCTGACACCACTGATGGTCCGGCCAGCATGTAGATCCCGTTCATGCGATGCCAGCCGGACAGGGTCGAGGAGATGTTGCCGTAGGGCGGGAGCTTGAAGCCGAGATCCTGATCCCCGAGCGTGATGTACCAGCCGGGCGACGGCAGGAGCGTGAGGTAAGGTCCCTTCTCGATCTGCGTGCCGACGAACACTGCAGTGTCGGGATACGCGTGCTCGACCGGCCGCTCGCGCGTGGCGGGATCGACTGCACGGAGCGAGGCATCCGCCACGCGATCTCGCAGCGCGCGCCGCTCCTGCTTCGAAAGGAAGTGATCGCCCGGGTCTGAGCCCGCGCGACGCACGTAGAGGCGCGCGGCGTCCGACCGATCGAGGCAGAAGACCTCGCCCGCCTCGTCTTCGGTGATGCCCGACTCCGGGGAACGCAGATAGTTGCCCATGCGCAGCTCATGATGCATCGGGCCGAATCCGTGATCGGAGAGCACGAGCACCCAGGTGTCGGCCGGGATCATCTTCAAGAACTCGCCGAGAATGCGGTCCTGCTCGAGCCAGAGCTTCTTGATCGAGCCGTGCATCAACGCCGCGCGGTCCGACTTGTAGTTGGGATTCGCCGGGTCGTCGAACTTCCAGAACATGTGCTGCACGCGATCGGTCTCGGTGAAGACCACCCAGAAGAAGTCGTACTTCCCCTCGGCGTAGAGGCGTCGCACCAGCTCCCATCGCTTGTGCAGCGTGCCCATCAGTCCGTCGAAGACCTGCTGCTCCTCCCCATCGGGGATCTTCATTTCCATCCGATCGAGGTAGCCGCGGTACCCTTCGGACTCGAGCTCACCCTGGAATTCGGCGGGATAGGCGAAGGCTGCCTGGTCGAGGTGCGGCAGGCCGGAGACCATGACGCCGTCGACCTCATCGGGGGGAGCGGTCATCGGCACGTTGACCACCGCGCACTTCGGTCCCTTGTGCGCTTTGAGCCACATCCAAATCGGCTCGACGCGCCGACTGTTCGCGGTCTCGGTGACGATCTTGTCTTGACCAGGCAGGCGCCGCTGAAAATCGAAGATGCCGTGACGCCCCGGGTTCACGCCCGTGATCGCCGACGTCCAGGCGGGCGGCGAGAGGTACGGAATGACCGAGTTGAGCGTGCCCCAGGCGGAACGATCCCGCAGCGCCTTCAGGTTCGGGAGCTCGCCCGACTCGATCCACGGCTCGATGACGTCCCAGGTGGCGCCGTCCAGTCCGATCACCACGACGCGCGGTTTCTTCTGTCCCCCGCAACCCAGAGCAAGCGACAGCGACACGAACAGAATCAAGTAGAGCGAGCGGCGCCGCGGACTCAGCAATGACGGTCTCCTTCTCGACCAAACGATGCGGGGTGCGAACGCCGTTTAGCGCTCGCACCCCGAGTTTCGAACCCGTCGATCCGCGGGCAGTTCCGCGGCAGACGGCGCACGTGGCCGTGCCTATCTCTGATAGCGGCTCTTCACCGTGCCCCAGCTGACGTGCTGGACCGGGGTGATGTCGCCGTTATTTCCCGCCGCACCGGCCAGGCCGAGGGACGGGAGGAAGCTGTTGCTTGGATGCGCGGGGTCGTATCCCACGCCGATTTCGTCCTCACCCGCCGGGACGTTTGCGTCACCGAACTTCGGGAATCCCTGCGTCGGGTGGTTCACGATGGTGAAGTTGGTCTGCTGGTCGTACACGTAACCCGTGAACCAGTAGATCTCCTTCAGGTGGCTGTTCCGCGGGCTGTTCCAGGTGAGGGCAGTGCCCGCTCCGCTGGCCGGCCAATCGTGCCCGTTCTTCGGCGTGGTCAGCTCGAAGTCCGCGTCAGTGCCAGAGCCGGTGATGGAGAACTTCGTCTCGTCGTACTGGATGCCGAAGATGACCGCCTTGAGCTTCGGGCAGGTCTCCTCGGGCCACCCGGCGAGGAGCCAGAAGATCACGTTCGTGCTGGTCAATCCGGAGGTCGCGCCGTTTTGCACGCTGGCCTTCTGCGCGCTGCAGTCGATCGATCCGCCGGGACAGGGGTCCACCGGGTTCGGGGCCTCCTCACAGGTCACACCCGACAGATGGGTGTAATCGGTATCAGTGCAATAGACCGTGGCATCGTTGGTGTAGAACACCAAGTACCCACCCGCGTTGTCGCCGGCGTGCGCGTTGAGCGCGGTGGCGCCCACGCAGAGCGCAGCTACAATCCAGTGACGAGCCTTCATTGCCCTCCCTCCGGCATTCATCTTCGCCTCCTCGAAAAGCACGAATCCTCCGCTCTTGGAAGTCCCGGCCCCTCGGGAACGACCCTGCTTGACCAGACGGCCTGCGCAGTCGGACCCGCGCGATCGGGCAGTCGGGTCGAGATCCCGATCGCTTCCGATACGCGATGACATCCGACGAGCGTCCCTGCTTGACGTCGATCTCAGCTTGTAACGACTGAGGTGAACAGCTCCTCGCCAATGCGGACCTGATCCGCGCGTAAAGCAACCTCGCTGCTTCGAGGCGCAACCCTGAATTCCGTATGCGCGTCGACGGGAGCATCGGCCTGTTGCGATGAGGGTGGATCTTCTGATCCACCCTCACCTACGAACTAGGCTTTCGTTCGCGTGGTCGCCGTTAGGCGATTAGCGATTGTTGGCCTTGATCTGACCCCAGGTCGACTTGATCGTCGCAACCGGCGGAGCGCACGGATCCGGTCGCAGGTCGAGTTGTCGCCCTGGTAGGTTCCGCCCTGGTCCTCGCAGGCAGCCTGGTCGGTGACGAAGCAGGCAGCACCCGCGACGCAGCACGCGCCGGTGAGCGGCGCGACCGGGCACGGATTCGGATCGCACAGCGAGTCGTCACCCTGGTAGGTGCCGCCCTGAGCCGCGCAGTCATCCGGGCTCGCGATCACGCACGGACCGAAGTTCGGCAAGCAGCACGCACCCTGGTGCACGACACCAGTGGGGCACGGGCTCTGGCCGGGGGCGTCGAAGCCGAAGGAACCGTAGCCGCCGATCGCGTCGAGCGTCGCGGGCACGGAGTCATCGGCAAAGTTGCCGCCCTGCGTCGGGTGCGGGCCAAGCTGGAAGACGGCCGCGTCCGGCGAGTAGTAGTTGTACCCGGCGAACCAGTAGGCGTCGACCAGCTGGGTCGTCCGAGCGGTGTTCCAGGTGATGGCCGTGCCTTCGCCCGAGTTCGGCCAGCCGGCCGTCGCGAGCTCGAAGTCACCGCAGGCACCCTGGGCGATCAGGGTGATCGCCGACGGGTAGTTCACGCCGAAGGTCAGACCCGCAACGCGCGGGCTGCTCGTCGACGAGAACGCCGCGATCGCGAAGAACACGACCGGGTCCGCGCCCTGGGTGTGATTGACCGCCGCCTCGCAGGCCGTGAGGCCGGCCTGGCCGCAGTAGGTCGTATTGTCGGAGCAGTACACGATGGACGGATTCGAGGAGAGGATGAGGGTACCGCCGGCGTTCGGACCGGCGTACGCCGCACCACCCGCTACCGCGAGGGCCATCGTAGCCATTAGAAGTCTCTTCATTGTCTCGAACCTCCTTAACAGGTTTCTGTCAGGCATCGATGCTTACGAAATCTGCTGCTCGGGAACGCACTTCCGTTCGAAAGAACTCCCCGATCCACCCGTCCACCACCCGTATGAGGATCTCCAGTTTGGAGGCTGCCCCGTCCGCCGTTTCGGGGTCCCTGCAGGGACTCGATCACGACGCCGGGAGTGACACTTTCTTTCAGACGCTTCGCTGCTCTAGATCACGTCGATCTGCACAAGGCAGGACGGATCAGGGGCAGTGACGAGCGGCCGAGAAGGCCGAGCCGAAGGGGATCAGGTCCGCAAGAGCCGTCGCCCCATCGTTGGTGTAGTCATGGCAACCCGGAGCGGTGATGCCGTTGAACTCGTTGGCAAAGGCGATCAGGTCCGGAAGGGCCACCGTGCCGTTGCCACCCGCACCGTCATAGTCCGGGCTCTTCGCGTTCACATAGGTACGGATCGTCACGCCGTTGGCCTTAACCACGCACGCGCTCGGAACTGCCTTGGTGCAGCCCGAAGCCGCAATCGTGATCGTGGCAACGCCCGACGCGTTGGTCGTGGCGGTCAAAACGGCCGCCGGACAGGTCGGGTTGCTCGCCGTGAGCAGAACCACGACCGACGCGTTCGCGATCGCGTTGCCGTTCTGGTTCTTCACGGTGATCGTGTTGATCGACTCGGTCAGAGCCGACGGAATGTTCGGGCAGCAGATCACGCCATTCAGCGCGTCCGACGGCGTCACCGAACACTGCGCCGGATCAGGAACATCCGCCTTCGCGATCGTGCCGAACAGCGCGAGCGCGAAGAGCGCGGAAAGAACCTTCTTCATCGAACAGACCTCCCAGATGCAGATGATAGGACCGTGTTGCTGAGCACTGATTTCCGCACACAGTCTGCCGAGTAACCGTCTAACGCGAGGATTTCCTTGGTTCTCTGTGATCTACGTGGTCGTACGCCCCACTCCCGAAGGCCCAGGACGAACCCACTACTGGCTTGCACGGAAAGAACTCTACCAGTGCGTCTCAGACATGGTCAACCCGCTTTTTCGATAAGCCGCACGGAAATGGGCTTCAGGCGAACCGACACGCGGGTTTGGGCGCTCGAAGGGTGGTGGGCGAAACAGGATTTGAACCTGTGACCCCCTGCTTGTAAGGCAGGTGCTCTAACCAGCTGAGCTATTCGCCCCCTCGGAACGCGACGGATCGGACGGTTTCTCGCCGGAAGGACGGCTGACCAGTGCCCACGGAATCAGCACGAGGTAGCCGGTCACTAGCAAGATCGGCGCCAGCGTGATATCGCCGGTCCGAAGCAGGATGAACCCCAGGACCACGGCCGCAAGGCCGGCGCCCAACAGGATCCAGTTCTTCTTGCCGAAGTCGAGGCTCTGGAGATCGTCCAGGTCTTGGGCCTTGGCACGCGGACGTTTGGCTCCTGCCTTCGGGTCAGACTTCGAAATCGCCATCAGGGGCTCCTTTTGTCGAACGCTGGGGCTGTCCATGGCTCGCCGATCGCGTGGTGTTGGTGTCAGGACCGTCGGCTCCGCCCGTGCGATATCCGGCGAGATCCAGGGTGACCTGGCGGTACCCGGCCGCTCGGAGCGCATGGGCAACCTCGTCCGCCCTCGCCGCCACGCGCGTCACCTCGTCCGTGGGAACCTCTATTCGGGCCAAGGCGTCGTGGTGCCGCACGCGAACCGTGCGGAATCCCAGGTCACGGAGCGCGGCCTCTGCGCTCTCGACGCGACGAAGCACCTCTTCGGTGATGCGGGTGCCGTGCGGCACTCGGGAACTGAGGCACGGGGACGCGGGGCGATCCCAGGTCGAGAGACCAAGGGCTCGACTGGCCTGGCGAATTTCGGATTTGCTCCACCCCAGATCTGCGAGGGGGCTCCGCACACCCTGCCGCTCCGCCGCCACCCGACCCGGCCGCGTGTCACTCAGATCGTCGCGGTTGGTGCCGTCCAAGATGGTGGCGCTTCCCCACCGGGAGCGTGATTCGTCCAGCAGAGCGTGAAGGCGAGTGTAGAGCGTGCTCTTGCAGTGGAAGCACCGATCCGGTTCGTTCGCGAGGTAGGCGGGGTCTTCGACCTCGTTCGTCGCGACCTCGATCAGTTCCACGCTCAGCTCGGCTGCGGCTCGTCGCGCGATCGCGTGTCCCTCCGCCGAAAGCGAGGGCGAGACCCCGAGCACGGCTCGAGTCGACTCAGGCGCGACCGCGCTCGCGACCGCGAGGAGAAACGTGCTGTCGACCCCGCCGGAGAAGGCGATGACCATCGAGCCCAGACCGCGCAGCTCCCCTGCCAGGAGGTCGAGCTTCCGCGCGAGTGGGTGCCCATCCCCCCCGAGTTGAATTCGCGCGCGCTCGAGCGCTGCCGGAGGGGCCTGGTTCACTTCCCGCCCCGCGAGTCGTGGGTCGGACAGGGGCTTCCCTCGCACGACACCTTGTCTCCCAGGTAGGCGCCGCCGTTCCGGGTGCACTCGCGGCGGGTGGTCGGCTGACATCCGGAGGGAAGACAGCACGCACCAATCTCCGACTCCGGCTGACACGGCTCGTCACGCACGCAGTCGACCTCCGTGCCCAGCCAGTCGCCGAAGTAGTACATGCACTCTTCTTTGGTCAGGGTGAGGCAGGTGCGCTCGCCCACGCAGCAGGAACCACGGGGGGCAGCCTCGCCCGGCGTTGGGCGGTGTCCTTCGAGGTCGAATCCGACGGCGCCGTAGCCGGCGATCGGGGCAGTCAAGGCCGGGGCGCGCGAGTCGGCGAAGTTGCCCCCCATCCCCTGATTCGGGTTCGGGGTGACCTCGAAGTAACCGGGCCCCTTGCAGGTCACGATGAACCAGTAGATCGGCACCAGCGCCGTTTCGACCGCCGGTTCAAAGATGAAGGAGACGCCTTGAGCCGGCCGCGGGCCAGCCTGGCGGGAATTCGCCAGCCCTCCCGCCGTTGCAGGGGCCGCACTGGGAGACCTTGATGTTGGCGGTGTAGCGCAGCCCGAACGTCACAGCCCGAAGATCGACGACCGAATCGGCCGGAAAGGCCGCATAGAGAAAGATGACCGCGCGACGACCATCGCCCGGCAGTCGGGTCTTCACCGCCTCGAGTCCCTTGAGCGTCGCCGCCCCGCAGATCTGGTCGGTGGGCGTGTCGGGCGATACGGAAAGATCCGAGTGAAGGACGAGCACGCCCCTTCGTTTTTCGCCGCCGCGCTTCCCGCCAGGCTCCCTGCGCAGAGAATCAGAGCAACCCAACCCAAGAACCAGCGCGCAGCCCGCGACCAATCCGCCATGCCTTCCGCTCCCTTCCCGCTAGCGACCCGGGCGTGAACCAAGACGTGCGTGGCGGTTCCGATGTCCGCGCGACAGCCAGCTTGCGTCGCGCGCACGGCGCGGATGGCGTCGCCATGCTGCGCAAACGTGCGCGAGAATACATGCGTGCCGTCGCCACGAGCCACAAAGAACAGCGCATCCACCCCGGCGTTCGGACGGGCGGCGGCGCGGAGCGCATCGCGTCCCGGACAGCAGATGGGGCCGGGCGGCAGACCGGCATTGCGGTAGGTGTTGTACGGCGAATCGACCGCCAGATCGGCAAAGGTGACGCGACCAGGCGCGCGCCCCAACGCATAGAGCACGGTCGGATCCGATTCGAGACGCATGCCCAGCTTGAGTCGATTCCAGAAGACGGCGGAGATGAGCGGCCGCTCCTCGGCCCGCGCCGCCTCCGCCTCGACGATTGACGCCAGCGTCCAGAGTTGTCGGCGCGTCAATCCGCGGAGCGTCGCCTGCGCCTCGAGCGAGTCACGGTAGAACGCCACCCCGGGCGAGACCAGCCGTGCCAGCAGCAGATCCGCGCTCTTCCCTTCGGCAGTCGATAGGTGTCGGGGACCAGATACCCTTCGATGCCGGGCCCGGGGACTTCGTGCGCGCGGAGCCACGTAGTGTCGGCGGCGGTGCGCACGAGATCGACCAGGGCACGCGGGTCGAGTCGGCCAGCAGCGTGAGGATGCGCTTTGCCCCACCCTTCGGGAAGGGTGAGCTTGGTCTCCTCGACCTCGCCGCGCGCCAAGCGGGCCAGGAGTTCGTGCACTCGCTCCCCGCGGCGCCAACGGTAGTAGCCGGGAAACACGCGCCGATCCCAACCGCGCCGTCGCGCCTCCCAGCGAATGGGTAGCGCCGAGCTCACCCAGCCAAGACGCACCAAGTCGGCGGCCACCGCGCGGAAGCTCTCGCCCCGCCCGATCCGCAGGGTGAGATCCGAGTCGCGCGCCGGCTCTCGCACGGGAGCAAAGAGGCTCGTGCTCCAAACAATGGCAAAGATCGAGAGCGCAAGGAGCACGCCGGCGGTCGCGGCCAGGAAACCCACCCGAAGGGAGACGCCGCGCTGCGCCTTGCGGCTCACGCTTCGTCCTCGCGCCCGGCACCGCCGGCGTCCGCACGCGTCCATCCGCGCGCGTCGAGGTACGACTGTAAGAGCGCCTGAGCGGCCAAGCGATCGCGTCGCGCGGATCGCGGCGTACGCCGCGCGGCCCCTCCGCCAGCCGTTCGATCGCATCGGTCGTGGTGCCGAACTCGTCCCACAGTCCACGGACACGCCGAAGACCGACTCGAGGAATGCGCCGAGCCGGCGGACGAGCGCGCCCCGGCACTCGCGTCACCTGACTCGGCCTGGGATCTCCCAGCACACGAGCGCAGGGCGATCCTCGGCGAAGAGGCGGCGATACTGACCAGCATGATGCGGGCCTCGTCGCGAAAAGCGCGCGTTCGCGCGGTCCGATCAGAGGGAAGTCCGGAAGGCCACGCGGCGTGGATCGCTGCGGGCAAAGCCGGTGCGACGCGGGCCGAAATCCAGGGCGACAATCACACCATCGCGGGAGTCGTTAGGCTGCAACGCGTGAGGATCGGGCGACGGCGCCATCCGCGTCTAGGGACGGCGGGCGGAGCGCCAAGAGTCCCGCCACTTTAGGAGATGCACCACCACGCCCTGGCCATCTCGATGTCGAAGTCGACCTGATCCATCATCGCCCGCATGTGTGGATACCGCGGCCGCGCGAGTTCAACAGCCCTTCCGGTCCAGTCGGATCAGTCGAGAGCACTGCACCCAAATCGAAGTCACGCCCGAGTCCTCGACCCATGCCGAATCGGTCGGCCTGGACGAGGAATCGAAAGTGCACCGGAAGTTCGGCGCGCTCGTGGTGCCCGTGTTGAATCGCGTTGGTGCCTGCTTCGATGATCGAGGTTGCGACGGCATTGACCACGTCCTCATCGAAGTCGTACTGGTGCACCAGGGCCTGAACCAGTTGGTCGAGCACGGCCAGCATCTCGAGCCGGCTGGGAATGGTCAGCAGCACCTGGCGGGAGGGATCGGCCTTTCCGGCCGCGAGTGGCCCGCTCGTGCTCGCGGGCCCGTGTCGCTCTGGTGCCGCCATCAGACCGGGACCACTCCGATTCGGATCGTGGCGATTCGAATCATGGCATTCGTGTGGGCCTACTCCGCGCAGCTGGCAAGGGCGGAGGCCTCGTCGTCGTACACCTCGAACACCGTGTCGAGGCGCGTCACGGAAAAGATCGACTCGATCCGCTTGGAGATCCGCATCAGCTTGAGCGTCCCCCCATGATTCTCGGCCAGGATGTGGCTGGAAATGAGGACCCCCAGGCCGGTCGAGTTGACCCACAACACGTCATTGAGATCGACCACGATGCTCTTCTTACCTTGCTGCAAGAGCGTGGCGATCGACTCGCGAACTTGGTCGGCGTCCGGTCCCCCCATCAACTGACCCGAGAGTCGGATCACACCGGTGCCGCCCACTACGTCCTGCTTGATTCTCATCCGCTCGCTTCCTCGGCGCGCAACTGGAGAAGAACCTGATCTAGATCGGCCGGCAGCGGACTCTCGAACCTCAATCGTCCACCGCTCGAGGGGTGCCGGCAGGCCAGATGATACGCATGGAGCGCCTGGCGGTTCAAGCGGCGGAGGCTCTCGCCGAGGACGCGGCGCCGGTCAGGCGCGATGCGGTCGAGCCAGCCGCGGGTCGACCCGTAGGTGCGATCCCCCACGATCGGGTGGCCGATGTGCTCGAGGTGGACCCGGATCTGGTGCGTACGGCCGGTGCGAAGAGAGAGCTCGACGACCGACATCCAGTCGAATCGGTGAAGCACGCGATAGCGGGTTTCGGCCGGTCTTCCCTTCGCCTGGACCGACATGCGCAGGCGATTGCGCGGATCACGCGCGATCGGCGCCACGATCTCCCCCGGGGCACTCGGGACGTTGCCCCAGGCGA
Organism: Candidatus Eiseniibacteriota bacterium; assembly: GCA_046327845.1. GTDB lineage: Bacteria > Eisenbacteria > RBG-16-71-46 > CAIMUX01 > CAIMUX01 > JADJQY01. The sequence continues at coordinate 21,476 of JAXLXQ010000039.1, forward strand.
GCGCGATGTAGCGACGCGTGACCTCGCGGGATTGGATCTGCTGGACCAGATCCGCGTAGGCCCGCGCGGTTCGCGCCACGACCAAAAGCCCACTGGTGTCGCGATCGAGGCGATGCACCAGGCCGGGTCGGCTGGGCGAGCCGGGGGCATCCCAATCCGGGTAGCGATGGAGGAGTGCCTGCACCAACGTCGGTCGCGGCGCCCCCGCGCCCGGGTGCATCTGCAGGCCGGCCGGCTTGTCCAGCACGAGCAGATCGGAATCCTCGTAGCGAACATCGAGCGCGAGCGGCAGCGGCTCGAGTCGACTCGACTCGGCGGGCGGCAGATCGATCGTGAGAATCGCGCCCGGCTCGGCGGGCTGGCTCGCGCGTACGGGGGCGCCAGCCTGGGTCACGCGCCCGTCGCGGATCCACTGCTGCACGCGGGTCCGCGAGTGGTCGGGAAACCCCGCCGCGAGCGCGACGTCGAGACGCTGACCGTGCGCCGACTCCGGAACGATCCACTCCATCAGGGGCACTCCTGGATCGGCGCGAGCGACGTCCGGGCGCGTCGCCCGGCGGGCGGGATCAGTGGTGTCGCTCCATCTTCTCCTGACAGGAGAGGCAGAACGCAGCGTGGGGAACCGCCTCGAGTCGCTTGCGCCCGATCGGGCCGCCGCACGACTCGCAGGCGCCAAACGTGCCCAGGTGGACCTTCTTGATCGCTTCTAGGATCTCGCCCACCCGCTTCCCTTCCGCGGAAGCGAAGTGCAGGTCCTTCTCCCGCTCCATCGCGTCGGTGCCGAGGTCGGCCATGTGGATCGAGTAGGCGGAAAGATCGCCGGCCGCATCGCGCTGCGTGCGCTTGAGCACCGCACTCTCGAGCTTGCCCAGATCGCTCGCGAGACGTTCCAGTTCCGCGCGAAGCAGTTGGTCGAAGTACTCGAGGTCGCGCTTCTTGAGCGGCTGCGCTTTCGGCTCGCGCCGCGTGGCCATCCGCGGTTCACTCTCGAACCTTGGCATCGCGGGGCGCGGCGTGACGGGTCGTGGTCGACTCGGGGTGTGATGCGTCGATTCGGTTCTAGTAGGGGCCGGCTTGGCCGCCGGGGCCTTCGTCATGGCGGGCTTCGGCGGCGTGACCTTGCGCCCCAACCGCTCGGGCGACGTCGACCGCGCACCCTGATCGCGTCCAATCGGCGTCTTGGCCCCACGCGACTGCGATGCTCTCGCGGCTTCCGCGTCCTTCTTGCGCGGCTCGACGCGAGCGAGCTTTTCCCTTGGCGCGGGCTTGGCGGCTCCAGCGACGTGCGCGGTCTTCCGTCCTCGCGGTTCGGTGCTCACGCGCGGCGGCTTGCTCTTGAGGGGAGCCTTGCTCGGTTTGGGGGCCTTCTTCGCAGTGCTCTTGGTGGCGCCGCGAACCACGTTCTTTCGCGTGGCTCCAGCCGGCTTGCGCGAGGCAGATCCGCCGCTCTTCGTTGCACGCGCGGCCGCGGGGGCCGGTTTTCGCCCCTTGGAACTCAAGCGAGGTCTCCGAGGAATCGCTCGACCAGTCGAGTGAGCCGCGGCTCCGCATCGGCCGCGACCTTCAGGATTCGCTCGATGTTCGCCGCCTCGAGCGCGTCCGGCAGGCAGAGGTCGGTCACGACGGAGAGGGCGGCGACTTCCATTCCCCCGTGCACCGCCACCAGCACCTCTGGGATCAGCGACATCCCGACGACGTCCGCGCCGATGCCGCGAAGGAACCGATATTCGGCACGGGTCTCCAGGTTCGGGCCCGCCACCGCCACGAACACGCCGCGTTGGATCGGAATACGCTCCTCGAGCGCGATCGCTTCCAAACGGTCCACGTGAGCGCGGGTGTACGGCTCTGACATGTCCGGGAAACGCGGCCCGAGTCTTTCGTCGTTCGGTCCGATCAGCGGATTCGCGCCCATCAAGTTGATGTGGTCAGTCGTGACGAAGATGTCGCCCAGGCGAAGCAGAGGATTCAGGCCCCCGACCGCGTTGCTCACCAGCAGAAGCGGCGCGCCCAGCGCGCGCATCACGCGCACTGGGAAGGTCACCTGCTCCATCGAGTAGCCTTCGTAGAAGTGGAGCCGGCCGCTCATCACCACGCAGTCGTGCCCGCCGATCCGACCGAGAAGCAGTTCGCCCGCGTGGCTCTCGACGGTCGAAACCGAGAAGTGTGGGATCTCCTCATAGGGCACGCGGGCTTCCACCTGCATGCGCGCGGCGAAGGAACCGAGCCCCGTGCCCAAGATGACGCCAGCACGCGGCGTCTTCCCCCACTTACCGCGGAGGAAGCGCGCCGCTTCTTCGATGCGTCCACTCAGGTCTTGGCTCATGCTCTCGATCGGTCGCTGGTCGATCGATCACCCGAGGTCGTTCCTACCGATCCGACCTCGAATGGATCGTTCGATGGTTTGGTCGGTTCTCGGGATCAGGCCGAGCGGCCGCGATCCTCGCGTCCCGCCTCGTCCGCCGCGGAGATCTCGTAGACCCCCTCACTGCGCTCGCGCAGTCGGGCGTCGGCGTCACTTCGCGCGAGGCGCGGATCGCTCGCTCGATCGCCGCGAGGATCTCCAAAGAGGTTCGGCTCTCCCGCACGTCCCGCGGTACGCGAGTCGCCAAGCCTGGGCTCCGCGCCCCGTGCCTCTGCGGTTCTCGCATCAGCTGAACGAGGGTCGACCTGCCTCGGGTCGACCTGCCTCGGGTCGACCTGTCTCGGGTCAACCTGCCTCGGATCCGACTGGCGCGGATCGCCCGCTCGCATCGAGCGGAGCGGCACCACCGCGTCGTTGCGGCGGAAGAAACGCCCGACGCCGCGCGAGATTCCCTCGGCGGTCGGCTCGAGTGGCGCCGGTCGCGCGCTGGCCGGCGCTTCGCCCACCGGCTCCGCGCGCCGGACCGGAATGCGAGGACGCGAACTTTCCGGGCGGAACTCGCCGGGGCCGGAGACCGCCTCATCCTCGTGACGCGGTTCGGTCGGACGCGGGCCGCGATACATCTCCGTCTCTGGCGAATTGACAGACGAGGTGACGGGGTGGGACGGCATCGGGGTCCCGGCGTTGGCCTGCCCCGGACCGAGGTGGCTCGCGATCGTCTGCGCGCCGGTGGGTGCCGGGCCCTGCATCGATCCCATCGCGCCCGAGGGAACGCCATGCCCGACGTTCTGATTCGACGCGAAGTCCCGTGCCGGGCCGCCTTCGCCGCCGCGGGCTTCACTCACCCGCGCACGCTCTCCCTCGAGCCGAGTCGAGAGGCGCGCGGCGCCCCGCTCCAGGATCTCGAGGTCCCCCTGCTCCCCACCGTGCGAATCGAGCAGCGCAATCTGGCTGTCGAGCATTCCGCGGAAGCGCTGGAGGAAGACTTCGCGCTTGTTGCGAAGCGCTTCGATCTCCGCGACCAAGGTCTGGAGTCGCTCGCGCGCATCTCCGAGGATCCGCTCGGCCCGGGCGTGGGCGTCCTGCACCACGCGCTGCGCCTCGCGCTCCGACGCGTCGCGCGATTCGGTGGCGATGCGGTCGGCGGTCACGAGCGAGTTTCGCATCGACTGCTCGAGCTGCCGGTATTCCTCGAGGCGCTGCTCCTGCATCTGACAGCGTTCGCCGAGCATCGCCTTGTCTTGGAGCGCATTCTCGAGTTCGCTTGCGACCATCTCGAGGAAGGTGCGCACCTCTTCGGGATCGCAGCCGCGCATGGTCTTGCGAAAGACTTGGCGTCGAATGTCCAAAGGAGAAATCTTGACCACGAGCGAACCCTCCCCTGTTTCCGGCACTCCCTGCCCAGGAGACATGGACCCTCTCGGGTCGCTGCATCCACCACGAGCGGCTCTTGCGAGCCGACAGAGTCCGCGAATCGGGTCCTCGGGATCCATCCCGATCCGCGACGTGACGTCAAAGGACGCGGAAATATAGGAAACATGAAGTGATAGCGCCAACTTTTTTTCACCGCGGAGGCTCGGGGCCGCGCGGCGAGCCGGGCTGCGCGTATACTGGCGCCCGCACGAAGCCGCGGGCAATGCCCGCGATGGCCTCGGCCGACGGGAGGAAGCGATGAGCGTCGAGACGAACCGCGCCCCGGAGAAGGGGAAGACCTTCACCCAGCACATGGCGGACGAGCAGCACGACTTTCCCGAGGCCTCGGGCGAGTTCACCGCCCTCATGCAGGAGCTGATGCTGGCGACCAAGATCATCTCGCGCGAGGTTCGGAAGGCGGGCCTGGCCGATGCCCTGGGGCTCACCGGCCGCGTGAACGTGCAGGGAGAGGCGGTCCAGGTCCTGGACGACTTCGCCAATCAGACGATCATCAAGAACGTTCACCACAGCGGGCACCTCTGTGCCATGTCGTCCGAGGAGAACGAGGATCTGATCGAGATCCCGGACCGCTATCCCCAAGGCAAGTACGTGCTCACCTTCGATCCCTTGGACGGATCCTCGAACATCGACGCCAACGTCTCGATCGGGACCATCTTCGGAATCCACCGCCGACGATCTCCCGAGGGCCCCGGCCAGCTCGAGGATGTCCTCCAGCGCGGACGCGACCAGATCGCGGCTGGGTACGTGATCTATGGGTCGAGCACCGTGCTGGTCTATGCGACCCGCCAGCGCGTGCACGGCTTCACCCTCGATCCGTCGATCGGCGAGTACCTCCTGTCGCACCCCGACATCCGCACCCCGCGCTGCGGCTTGATCTACAGCGTGAACGAAGGGCACAGCGCCACCTGGGGACCGATCGATCACGAGGTGGTCTCGGCCTTCAAGGAGGGGAGAGGTCCGGGCGGCAAGCCCTACAGCGCGAGGTACATCGGTTCGTTGGTGGCGGACTTCCATCGGAACCTGCTCTACGGCGGGCTCTTCCTCTATCCCCCGACCCGGTCCCACCCCGAGGGGAAGCTCCGGCTGCTCTCCGAGGCGGCCCCGCTGGCCTTCCTCTGCGAAGCGGCGGGGGGACGGGCCTCAACGGGTCGCGAACGCGTGCTCGACATCGCGCCGACCTCCCTCCACCAGCGGGTGCCGCTCTACATCGGATCCGCCGAAGAGGTCGAGATGATCGAGCGAGCCTACTCCACGAAGAAGAGTTAGTCGGCTGACCTCACGCTCCGGAAGAGGTCTCCCAGAGGGCACGCAATCGGAGCTTGTCGGTCAGGCGCTGACCGAGCTACGCTCTTCCTCGTTCCCGATTGCCCTCAACCGTGGGCCCGTGGGCCCGCCGGCGGTGATTGCTCGGCTGCGCGCCGAGTGCACGGGCTCCGGTTCCGACCGGAGCCCCCGCCAGTTTCCCCGACCCCCTATGCGCTGCGTGACGGCCGCTCGGCCCCGCGCTCCCTCTCGTTCGGTCTCAAGGCTCGAGGGCGAAGGTGTTGTCACCGTTTGGATCCCAGGCACGACGCGCGCGGCGGCGCGGCGGCGACCCGGCGCATCGGCCGGGTCGCTGGACGCTGCTGCTCCTGATCGCGGTCATCGCCTCCCTCATTCCGCTGGCGCTCGTCCGACGCGATCCGGCGGATGCTTCTCTCTCCCCCTCCGATCTCAAGGTTGTCCGCGGGAAATTGGGGGCGAGTGCGACGCAGGCGTCATGGCGCGAGGTTGCGGCCGGAGAAACCCCCATCGGACGCTACCGGCGCGTGCGCCCCTGGCTCGGCGAGGTCGAACTCCGCGGCTTCGAGGCTGATCGGGAAGTGGTGCGGAGATTCGTGTCGAGTCGAGCCCAGTAGCCTGGGATCTGGCCCGGGCTCGGGCGCGCCGGGATTGGCGGCGGCCGTTCGATCCGCGCGTTCGCTGATGCTGCCCGAGGCGGAGGAGCCGGGTTGGCATCTCGTCATCGAGGGTCCGGGAGCGCGCGCGCTGACCGAGGGGCGCCTCCTCCCCGTCGGCGACCCGATCCGCCTCGGCCGCGGCGGGAATGAGCGAGGCGGCCTGGCGCGCACTCGGCGGCTCCTCGGGAACGCGCGGGGCCGAGGATCGATCGCTCCGCTTGAAGGCGCGGCGGGCGTCGCGCCGCAGAGCGATCGAGCGATCGATGTGCGTTTGGAAATCGATCTCGAAGGGCGGCGGATCGAAAGCGCCCTCGACTTTCGCGCGCTCGATCAAACCGCGACGGGCGAGGCGTTGATCTTCGATCCGAACCCGGTACGCACCAGCGGTCGGACAGACCTTCGCGACGGGATGCCGGTCGACGCGTACCGGGTCATGGCGCAGCTCGAAGAGTTGAACGGCGACGGGCGGCTTCAGGGTCGACGGGTCGCGGTCTCTTCGCTCGACCCGGTTCGAGCACGCGAGCCGAACGAGGTCTTCTCTTACTCCAGCTTCGACCCTCGCTTCGAGGAGGCGATGGCGTACTACCACGGCGCACGCGCCATCGTGCGAGCCGAAGACCGCGGCTTCCGCGGACTCTTCGCTCGACCGATCGAGCTCATCGTGCACGCGACCGCCTTCGACAATTCGTGGTACAGCCGACTTCAGCGCGCGGTGCTCCTGGGCGACGGCGGCGTAGACGACGCCGAGGACGCCGACGTCATCCTCCATGAAATGGGACACGCGATTCACGACGCGCTGGTCCCCGGTTTCGGCGGGGGCGATACCCCCGCGATCAGCGAGGGCTTCTCCGACTTTTGGGCCGCGTCGCTGACCGGGGATCCCTGCCTGGCGGAGTGGGACGCGACCGCGATCGGCGGCGACTGCCTACGTCGCGTCGATGAGGACGCGGTCTACCCCACGTGGATCGTGGGGCAAGCGCATCACGACGGAGCGATCTGGAGCCGGCTCCTTTGGGATCTGCGCGGAGACCTCGGCGAGGTCGACGCGGAGCGGCTCGCGCTGGCGGGATTCCTGGAGCAGAGCACGGGCAGCGGCTTTCGCGAGGCCGGTGAGGGGCTCCTCCGCGCCGCGACCAAGCTGGGTCTGGATGCCGATCAGGTGGAGCTCCGCCTCTCACAGCGCGGTCTGGTGCCGCAGCACATTCGCGCCCGCCTTGCCTCGGGAAGCGAACGCGCCGTGCCGCTGCTCGAGCCGGTGCAGGCACTCGGAGTGGAAGCGCGCGCGCTCCGATTGACCGGGGACGGCATCATCCACTTCGTGGGCCCGAACGGGTCCGAACTGCGCTTCACCCCGCTCGGATCGAGTCGCGCGCAAGACCCGCGGGAGAGCGTCGAGTTCGACTTTCGCTTCGCTCCGCAGTCGATCGCCTGGCGGGAGACCTGGCGGCGAGGCGAAGAGGTCTCCCATCGCGTCGACGGCAAGTGGTCGCGGGAGGATGGATCGCTGCGCTGGTCGTACCTGGAGCTTCCCGACGCGATGCTCGAGACGGCCGAGGCCGGAGAGTGGAACCTGCTCCTCGACGCGAGCGAGGTGGGAGAACCGGCGGCGCTCGATCTGCGCGCCGTGGACCAACGGCCTCTCCGGACCTCGAGCTTCATCGCGGACCTGGGAGACGCGATGCCCGCGCTCCTCGGAGCTCGCTTCGGGGTCGCGTCGAGCGGCGCGGACTATGCGCTGTGGCGCGAGGTCGCGCCGCTGCGTTCAAACAGTCCCGATCGGGTGCTGGTCGCGGTGAGTCCGAACCCAGCGCCGGGCGCCGCCGACATTCGCCTTCGCGTGCAAAGGCAGGGCCCCGCCGCCGTCGCGCTTTTCGATCTCGCCGGTCGTCGCGTCCGGCGCATGTTCAACGGGTCGATCGAGGCTGGTGTCACCTGGATCACGTGGGACGGGCGTGACGATCAAGGGCGCCACCTCCCGCCCGGCATCTACTTCGTGCGCGCGCGGACCGGCGATGGGGACGCCGGCGCGCGGATCACGTTGCTCCCTCGCTGAGCTCTCGGGTCACGGCTCCATCGCAGCCCTGAGCTGCCGCAGAAGCCGCTCGCCCCGCGCGCTCGGGGAACCGAGGGAGCGCCCCACCTCCAGCACCGCCACGAAGGGATCTTCCGAATCTCGCGCGTCGATCGACCAGCGAACCCATGGCGGCGTCGGCCAGCAGCGACTGGTAGACGCGATCACAGCGGCCGGCCGCGCGCCCGGCCGCCGCGCGCACCGACTCTCGAGGCGACGCGCCTCGGCCAGCTGATCGGCGACCGGGCGAGGCTCTCGATCGAAGGCCTCCCTTCGGAGTCCGACGCGAGCGTGAGAGGCGCTTCGCGATCGAAAGCAGGTGCTCCGAGCGCGCGTCAGCCCGCGGCGTGCCTCCGGCAATTCCAAGCTGAATGCGATCGCTCGAGGGCGCGCGTCGCGAGCAGGTAGAGCGCGAGGTTCGCGACCCGCTTGTCGCGGAGAAATGCCCGCTTCACCTCGGCCCAATCGCCCGCCTCGGCGGGCAGATTGCGCAGCGCCTCGTTTCCCTCCGGGGGAAGATCGGCGAACTCCACCACCTCTTCCCAACGGAGGCGTTCGCCGCGATCGACCCAGGCGCGTGACTCCTCCGCCAGTCGCGACCACGGCGTGCCCGACTCACCGGCGAAGCGACCACGCGCCCGCACCCAAACTCCCCCTTCGTTCGGCCCGAGGTAGACCGCGTGCTCCTCCTTGCCCGCGCCGATGACCGTGAGATCGCGTGACGGCGTCGTCCAGGCATCGAGTGCGGTCGCTTCCGATGGGGAGAGTTCTTCGGGCCGCAGCAACCACCCCGCATCTCGCACGCGGTCTGCGAATCGACGGCCGAGCACACCGTCCGGGTCCTTGAACTCCGCCGCCGACGCGCTCGGCGTTCGGACGACGACGAGGCAAGGTCGGCGGCTCTCGACGCAGCCGATCGAGGCAATCGTGAGAAGCACGGAAAGCACGGCACTCCACGCGCTCACCGCGCGTGGGGCGAGTCTCGTTCTTCGTGCCGGGGAGGATCCGGGGAGGGTGATTCTGCTCACGGGCGCGCAGTATAGCGAGGATGAGGCGCTAGGGCGGGTGCAATTGCCGCGCGCCGCTGGCGACGCGCGATGGTAGAGTGCGCGTCGATCCCATGAAGGTGGTGCAGCTCATCACGCGTCTGGTTCGGGGCGGCGCCCAACGCGTCGCCATCGAGACCGCGGCCTTTCTCGGCGAGAGGGGGCACGACGTCGAGCTGTGGAGCGGGCCAGAGACCGGCCCGGAAGGCGACCTTGCGCCCGAAGCGCGGGCACGCGGAATCTCCCTTCGGATCTTCCCCGATCTCGTGCGCGCGGTGTCGCCGTGGCGGGATTTTCGGGCCGTCCGCACCCTGGCGCACGCGCTCCGCGAGACGCAGCCTCACTGGCTTCACACCCACAGCAGCAAGGCGGGCATCCTGGGTCGCGAGGCGGCACATCGGATCGGGCTCGCGCGCGTGGCGCACACGGTGCATGGCTTCGGCTTCACTCCCCACACCTCGGGCCTGACCCGCGAGATCTACGTGCGACTGGAGCGACGAGCCGCGCGACAGAGCCGGCTCCTCGTCTTTGTGTCGTCGGCCGACCTGGCCGAGGCGCGGGCGCGCAAGATCCTGGTCCCGGATCCCCCCGCGCTCGCCGCACCGCGAGTGGTGCGGTTTCCGCCCGCGGTCGACGCGGCGGCGTTCGCCTCCGAGGAAGAACTCCAAGCGAGAGGAGAATCGCAACGCGCGAGGCTGGGCCTTGGCGATCGCTTGGTGGTCGGCTTTCTCGGTCGGCTCGCGCCGCAGAAGGACCCACGGGCAGCGGTCCTGAGCTTCCGCCGCATGCTCGAGCTCGAGCCCGCCAGCGATGCGATCCTCCTCATGGTGGGAGACGGTCCCGAGGCGCCCGCTCTTCGCGGGATGATCGAGCGCGATTCGGCCCTCTCCGGACGGGTCGTGCTGGCGGGGCTTCAATCGAATCCGATCGAGTGGCTCTCAGCGATGGATCTCTTTCTCCTCCCCTCGCGCTGGGAAGGAGCTCCGCTCGCCTTGATCGAGGCGATGGCGACCGGGCGCACGGTGATCGCAAGCAACCTCGGTGGGATCTCGGAGTACGCCGACGATCGATGCGAGGCGTGCCTCCTTCAATCGGCGATACCGAGGGCCTGGCACGCGCCATGATCTCTCTGGCCGAGCCCGCGCGACGCGCGAGGGCGGAGGGCCGGCTCACCAGCTTGGGCGCTGCCGCCCGCGCGCGCGCCCTTGGCTCGCACGCGCGCCAGGCGCAACTGGAGGAGCTGCTTCGCCTCTACTCCAGCCTCTGAAATGAGGGAGAGGCGTGACCCTGCGCGCGATCCCGCCTGGGCCGCTCGCGCGCTCCGCGCCTTGGATCCTCAGCGTGGATCGTCCAACCAATCGCGCAGTCGGCGACGATCGAGCGCGGAGAGTGCCGCCCGGTCCAAGGTGGCGAAGTCTTCCGGCGCTTCCGTCACGCGTCGATAGAGTTCGTCGAGCGTGAGCCACTGATGCTCGCTTCCCTCCACCGTGGCGCGCGGTTCCCCCTCCGCTTCGCAGGCGAAGTAGTGCCCGACGACCAGACCCGACGGCGTCATCGCCTCGGCGACCACCAAGGGGATCGAGGCACGGGCGCTCGCGCCGAAGCAGTCGCTCCGCTCCACTCCCTCGGGAAAGACTCGCCGCACGGTGAGGCCCGACTCCTCGAGCACCTCGCGGGCGACCGCGTCGACGAGACTCTCGTCCATGCGAACCCGTCCGCCGGGCAACTCGAGTCGGCCGCGATAACGGTCCGGCTTCTCTCGCCGCTGCAAGAGAATCACCGGCGCAGCGGGCGCGCGGATCAGCGCCTTGACGAAGGGGATCGCCCAGCGCTCGCCTGGATCGCCCGCCCCCACTAGAAGCTCGGGTAGCCGGGGATCGTCTGGTAGGCCCAAACGACCTGCGCCTGGCGATTGGGTGCGCTCCCGACCACGTCGGTGACGCGGAGCTTGGCGTAGTTGCCTTCGGGTAGCTTGATCGCATAGACGTCGCCTGCTCGCACCGCGACGGTCAAGGCCCAGCCGTCGTCGCTGGTGGTGCCGACGGCCCAGTCGGTGCCGAGTCGCTTGAGCAGCACCGGGCGCTCGGCCCAGGCCGGATCGAATTCGGCGAGCAAGGAGACGCTGTTCAGTTCGAGTGGCCCCAGTCCGCTCGGTCCGCCGTCCAAGAAGAGGTCGCGGTCAGCGCGCCCCGTGGCGTTGTTGGGATCGAGAACGCGCGCCCTTCCCGCGCTCAGGTCGAGCGCGATCGCGCCAAATTCATGGCGGCGCTCGGTGAACTGCGCGAGCACCCACTCCGGGCGCGGAGACATGTCCAACTCGATGCTCGGCTCGCCACGCTCCACGATGCCGCCGTATTCGCGAATCGCGCGAAGGTGCACGTAGTACTTGGTCCCCGAGCGCAGCGGTCGCCCATCGGGCAAGCGCTGCACGCGAAAGGCGAGGTTGTCGCCCGACAGCGGAGTCGGCGTGGCCAGGTAGGGAGAAATCTCCGCGTTCGAAAGCCCGAGCAGCGAGCGATCAGCGACGTACACTTCGTAGCCCGACCAGTGCTCGATCCCGTGGTCCAGACTCTTGTCCCAGTGGACCTCGAGCAGGCTGGAGGCATTGACCAAGGTGAGCCGCGCGGGAGGCGCCGGGAGCACGAGCTCCACCGGCAGGATTCCGATCGCAGAGTCCGCGGCATCCGAGACTCTCACGCGCACGGTGTCGAGTCCCCGGCTGCTCGCGGTTTGCCAGCTGGTCGCCGCCAGCACATTGCCCTCGGGAAAAGTCCCCCGCGTCGCGCTCCAGGCGAAGCGCAGGCGATCGTTGTCGCGATCCCGGGCGACTACGACCACGCTGACACGCTCTTCCGCGTGGACTCTGACCGGCTGAGTGAACACGCGCTCGATGACGGGAGCGCTGTTTCGGATCACCGGCGGTTTCGTGCCAGTGTCGTTGCTCGCACAGCCAGGCACGAGCAGTGCTACGGCACAGGCCACGCTCCGGAGCAGGCCGAGCCCCCGTGCCTCGCCGGTGGAGGCGCCCCTCCTGGGCATGATGCGTCCCCTTTCTCCCCCTCGGACGGTCCCCCGGCACCAACCGCCCGCGCAGTTTACCAAGGTTGTGGTTCGAACATTCGTGCGAACTTCGGTGGGAAGTGTGACTGCGGGGCTTGCGCGGCGAAGCGACCAAGAAACTGCTGGCACGCATTCGGCTGCTACCTCGACAGAGATGTCGAAAGCACGACGTGAACACCAGCGGAACGCAGATGACGTCGAGGGTCACGACTTCGTACCCCTCCACTGTCCCAACCGCCGCTGTCGCGAGTACTCACCCTCGCCATCGTTCGCCTGGCGACGCTACGGCTCCTTCCGTCGTCCCAGTGACGGTCGTCGCTTCCAGTGCTTCCGCTGCGCGCAGTGCCATCGCCGCTTCTCCATTCGAACGTTTGCCGGCGACTATTGGCTCAGGCGCCGCGATCTGTTCCCGCGAATCCTCTCCTGGTCGAATGAGGGCCCGGGGCTCCGCCAAATGGCGCGTGTCCTCGTGACTCACCACACGACTGTCATGCGACACCTCGCCCGCGGCGGTCGGCAAGCGCTGGTCTACCACTATGAGCGCCTGCGCGCCCACGTCCCCCGCGAACCGCTCGCCCTCGACGGATTCGAGAGCTTCGAGTACTCCCAGTTCTTTCCGTTCCACCTGAACCTCGCAGCCGGACGGCAGAGCTGGTTTCTCTACGCGTTCACCGAGAGCCCACTCCGTCGGAAGGGACGCATGACCGCCGCCCAGAAGCGCCGTCGGGCAGAGCTCGAGCAGAAGCTCGGCCGACCCGATCCCAAGGCCGTCGAGACAGGAATGGCGACGCTCCTCGAACTCGTCTTTCGCGCCGTTGCCGCCGAGCGCAGGTCCTTGCCCTCGGCATCGAGCGCCGTCTTCCCTCCATGCCCCACTGTCCGCCTCCGAGGACCGGATCCCACCGGCCCCCATCGTCAGATTCACACCGATGATCACCCTGCCTATCGCCGCGCGATCCAACGCTACGCGCGGGAAACCAGCCACCGATTGCGGCACATCGTGACGCCGGGTGCGGCCCCCCGCACGACCAACAACCCACTTTTCGCCGTCAACCTCGCGGATCTGCTGCTACGACATTCGCACGCAAGTCACCGTCGCGAGACGATCGCTTTCTGCAAGCGACGCCAGAGCGCGATCGAGCGCGCCGCGCTCTTTCTCCTCTGGAGGAACGACGTCAAGCCGCGCAAGGAGAAGGAAGCGGGAATCACGGCCGCGATGTTCGCAGGCGTCGCCTCAGCGCCACTCGCCTGGAACGAGTTCGTGCTCGCGCGGCGGTTCCCACGAAGAAGCGATCTACCCGGGCCCACTTGGAGCTTCTACTGGGCTCGCATCAAGACCGCGATCTTCGGAGCACGTCAACGGACCCACCGCTTGCGCTACGCGTTCTAGCGCGGCGTGCGCTAAGCCGCCGGGCCCAGCAAAATCAGCGGGCCGGAAAAGGGTGACTCGATGCCCGCAGCATCCGAACCGACTCGCGAACGCCTGCGCTCCATTGGAGCGATCGCACGAATCTTCGCAGCACAGACCTAGCGATACATGCGGGGGGCGCGATCGTTGGGGGGGAGGGGGCCAGCTTCCGGCCGCAGGAACAGGTTCAGCGCCCGCACCGTCTGCTTCCCCGCGACCTTCGTCGCGTGACGCACGCGCGCGGGAATGGAAATGACCTGCCCTGCACTCACCTCGATCACCTTGCCGTCGAGAACCATCGACAGGGTGCCCTCCTCGACGATCGTGATCTGCTCCTGGGGATGGAAGTGAGCCGGGACTTCGTAGCCGGGTCGGTAGATGCAGCGCACCACCGTGAGGCGGTCAGTGGTGATCACCTGCTGCTCGAGGAACTTCGCCACGTCCTCCTCGCGAAGTACTTGCCAGGCGCTCAAGGTGTAGTTGCCCGCATGCGGAGCGTTGTCGGTTTGCGCCACTGGTCGTCCCTCCCCGTACGAGTCCCGAATCTCGCCCGCGCGGGGCGGGCCCTCCGTCCTTGTCATCGGCATTGGCTCGGGGGAATGAAGTGCTTTCGCGCGGCGCACCCTGAAGTAAGGAAGCGGCGGTCTAGACCGGGCGGAGACTACGCGTCGAGGGAGCGGATCGCCGCCAGCAACTCGGCGGCCGACCTCGCCTCCGCGTCCGGATGTTCGGTTTCACTGCGCGGCCGCAGCTCGGAGACCGAGGCGCGCTCCTGGCTTTCGAAGTAAAGCCGACGACGGGGCTCCGTGGGCGCGTAGCCCTTGGAGGTGACGGGGGGGTGAAACCAGATGGTACGAAGCCCCAGCCCGCGCGCCGGGGCGATGTCGTTGTCGACCCGGTCCCCCACCATCACGATCTCCTCCGGAGGGGAGTCGGCCTGGTGCTGCGCCCAACGGAATAGCCGGGGATCCGGCTTGTAGAGCTCGAGCACCTCCGAGAGGGCAAGGAAGGCGAAGTGCCGACGCAGATCGACTTCCTCGAGCGCGCGCTCCGCTTCCCGCATCTGGTTCGCAACGATTGCGAGGCGATAGCGGCCGGCCAGCTCGGCCAGTGTCTCCGCCATGCCGGGGAGCACGTTGTGGTAGGCCAGATAGTTCGCCCGCAGCTCCCGTGCCGTCTCTTGCATCAGACGATTGAGCCCCTCACGACCGAGATAGCGCTCCGCCAGGATCGACCAGTGACCGGTGCCGCTGGTCCGGATCAGCTCCTCCCGTTCGCGCAACAGCTCCGGGAACGGGATTTCCATCCCCCGCGCCCTCAAGGCGTCATCCAGGGCGCAGTAGAGGTATCCCATGGTGGGATCGTCGTTCATCACGACGTTCCCCATGTCGAGGAAGACCCAGCGGATCAAGAGGCCCTCCTCGCCGCGAGCACGATGGAATCGACGAGTTCGTGGCGGCGGAGCTAGCGAAGCGTCAGCACCGACTCGCGGACCCAGCCGACCAGGGTGGGCACGCCGGGCACGAAGGTATCGGGCGCGATGCCGATCCAAAGTAGACCGAGGGCACAGACGGTCACCACGGACGCCACGATGGTGGAACGTTCGAAACTGGTTTCGCGCGTGGCCGGCCGCATGTAGAGCGCGACCAGCACCCGCAGGTAGTAGTAGACCGAGAGGGCGCTGTTCAGCACGCCGAGCACCACCAGCGAGACGTACCCGTGCTGAATCGCGCTACGGAAGAGGTAGTACTTGCCGAAGAAGCCGGCGGTCGGGGGAATCCCCGCGAGCGAGATCATGAAGATCGTGAGCGCCAGACCCAGCGCCGGGGTGCGCCACCCCAATCCGGAGTACTCCCCGATCTCGAGGCGCTCCTGCCCCTGCTCGCCCCACAGGATGATCACTCCGAAGGCGCCGATGTTCATGAGGGTGTAGGCCAAGAGATAGTAAAGAACCCCGGCCAGCGCGTCGGCGTCCCCGCTCGACGCGAACGCAACCAAGCCAACCAGCATGTAGCCGGCGTGCGCAATCGACGAGTAGGCCAGCATGCGTTTGATATTCGACTGGGTCAGGGCGGCCAGGTTGCCCACCGTCATCGTGGCCACCGCGATCCACCAGAGCATGTCGGGAATGGGCAGGATCTGCGCCACCGGCGCCGCGTTGTAGAGCAGCCGCCCGAGCGCCCCGAACGCCGCGGCCTTGATCGAGGTGGCCATGAATGCCGTGACGGCGGTGGGCGCGCCCTCGTAGACGTCAGGGGTCCACATGTGGAACGGAACCGTCGCCGCCTTGAAGAGGAAGCCAGACAAGAGCAGCACAAATCCGATTTGCAGCATCGGACTCTGCGCACCGGAGCGAAGCGCGTGCGCAAGATCGGTGGTGCCGGTTGCGCCGTAGACGAGCGCGCCGCCGAAGAGGAAGAGCGCCGAAGAAAACGCGCCGAGCAGGAAGTACTTCAACGCCGCTTCCAGGCTCTTCTGATCACGCCGCAGGAAGCCGGTCAGGATATAGACCGGGATCGAGAGCAGCTCCAGCCCGAGGAAGAGCGTCAGGAACTCGGTGGTCGAGGCGAAGAGCACCATCCCGGACGCGGAGAACAGCAGCAGCGCGAAATAATCTCCGCGCACGCGTCCCACCTTCTTCAGGTAGGTCCCCGACAGCAGGATGGCGAGCAGGGTCGCGATCGACACCAGGATGCCGACGAACGTGCCGAAGGGATCATCCACGTACATCGAGCCGAAGGCGCTCGGGCCGCCCAGTCCAGGCCAGCGCGCCGCGTAGCTGGCGAGGGTCAGGAGCGGAATCGGCGCGGCGATGAGCGGCCAGGGCAGTCCCTGTCCGGCGTCGCTCCGGCGTGCAAACAACGAGTCGAGCAGAACGACCACGCAGGCGCCCAGCGCGAGGATGAGGAAGGGGACCAGCGGCCCGAAGGCAGCTCCATCGAGATTCGGAAAGTTCATCGCGATTCCCTCTCCGCTACCGGGGACGCCACTCCGCCGCGAAAGGTGTAGCGAACGTCCGGCCGATAGCCGGATCCCATCACCGCCAACGCCCACTGCTCCCGTTCGCTCCCCACCAACCCGGCGCCGCCGTGCGCGCGGCTCTCGCTCGCGACCGCGCGCAGGCTCAGTTCGAGGCTCGGCTCCATCAGCGCGAGCATCGGCTTGGGTTGAACGCCCATGTAAACGCAGAGAATCAGGATCGGCGCCAGCACCCAGCCCTCGCGCGCCGTGAGGTCGGTCAGCCCCTTGTTCTTTTCGTTGGTCAGCTCGCCGAAAAGGAAGCGCTTCACCAGCCAGAGCATGTAGACCGCACCCAGCACCACCCCGATGGCCGAGATTGTCGCCACCAACCGGTTCTCACCGAACGCGCCCATCAGCACGAGGAACTCGCCCACGAAACCGTTCAGACCCGGCAATCCCACCGACGAAAGGGTCACGAAGACGAAGACCACCGTGAACCAAGGGATCACCTGGGCGAGGCCGCCGAACTCCGCGATGTCCCGCGTGTGGCGCCGTTCGTAGATCACGCCGACCAAGAGGAAAAGCGCGCCGGTCGAGAGGCCGTGGTTCAACATCTGGTAGAGCGATCCGGCGTATCCCTGCAGGTTGAAGCTGAAGAGGCCGAGCATGCAGTAGCCGAGGTGGCTGACCGAGGAGTAGGCCACCAGCTTCTTGACGTCGGTCTGCACCATTGCAACCAGTGCTCCATAGACGATGCCGACCGCGGCGAGGGTCAAGAAGAGCGGCTGGAAGGCGTGAGCCGCCGCCGGAAAGAGCGGCAGGGCGAAGCGCAGAAATCCGTAGGTCCCGAGCTTGAGCAGCACGCCCGCGAGGATCACCGAACCGGCGGTGGGCGCTTCCACGTGCGCGTCGGGCAACCACGTGTGGAGCGGGAAGACCGGCACCTTGATCGCGAAGGCCAGCGCGAACGCGGCGAAGTACCACATCTGCCGAGCCGGCGCGAAGGTGGTGCGGTAGAGCTCGAGCAAATTGAACGTGAACTGCCCCGTCTGCGCATGGTGGTCGAAGGCGATGCAGAGGATCGCGACCAGCATGAGCAGTGAGCCGACGATCGTGTAGAGGACGAACTTCACCGCGGCGTAGATCCGTCGCTGGCCGCCCCACACGCCGATCAAGAGGTACATCGGGAGGAGCATCACCTCCCAGAAGACGTAGAAGAGGAAGAGGTCGAGCGCCAGGAACGCGCCCAGCATGCCGGTCTGGAGCACCAGCATCAGGATGTGAAACTCCTTCACCTTCTCGCTGATGGCGTGGCGCGCGGAGAGCACGACCAGCGGCGTGAGCAGGGTCGTGAGTAGGACCAGGAAGAGCGAGATGCCGTCGATCCCCAGGAGGTAGCTGATGCCGAGTGACGGGATCCAAGCGTGCTGTTCCAGCATCTGCATTTCGCCGACCGGGCGGAAGTTCGCGAGAACCACGAGGGAGATCAGAAAGGTCACGCTCATCGAAAGGAGCGTGATCGTGCGGATCAACCCCTCGCGCTCCTTTGGAAGCAGGAGGAGCGGCAGTACCGTGACCGCCGGCAGGAAGATGATCCAACTCAAGAGAGCGTTCATAGGCTCGGGATTTCCCTCGCTAGTCCGAGATCAGAACGGCCTGAGGCCGAGAAAGACGATCAACGTCAAGCCGAGCAGGAGCACGAAGGCATAGGCCTGCACGTAACCGGTCTGGAAGAAGCGCAGCCCATAGCTCCCGATCTTGGCGAAGATGCCGACGAGATTGACCAGGAAGTCGATGACCTTGACGTCGACGGTCCCCCAGAGGAACTTGCGCGAGGTGCCGACCAGAGGACGCACCACCACCGCGTTGTACAACTCGTCGACCCGCCACTTGTCGAGCACCAGACGGTAGAGCCCACCGAACGACTGGGCCATCCGCACCGGCACCTCGGGAGTTGCCACCCAAAGCCGACGTCCGACGCCGATCATGATCGCGGCCAGGGAGAGCGACGCGAGCATGAGGCCCCACTCCAGCCCGGGGTTGTGTGCGGCATGTTCGGCCGCAGCGTGGCCGCCCTCTGCCATTGGGTGGCCGGTGGTCGCGTGCGGATCGGAAGCATGCTCGAGCAGCGCACCGGAGTTTGCGCCCTCGCTTCCCACCGCGTGTTCTCCGCCGAGCAGCATCGCGTGGCCCGCGCCCCCGTGCGCTGCGGTCTCTCCCGCTGCGAAGACCGGTTCAAGCCAGCGTTCGAAGCGGTTTCCACCGAGATGCATCACGTCAGGCGTGCCGAGGAATCCGATCAGGATCGAGCCCGCGGCGAGCACGATGAGCGGAATGGTCATGGTCGGAGGCGATTCGTGAATGTGGTGCTCCACATCGTGCGACACGCGGCTCTTGCCCCAGAAGGTCATGGCGACCAGCCGCGTCATGTAGAGCGCGGTCACCCCGGCCGCGAGGAACGCGACCAACCAGAGCGCCTTCCCCAGCCAAGGTGCCGCCGCGTGCTGCCAGGAGAAGGTGCGCCAGAGGATCTCGTCCTTCGAGAAGAAACCTGCGAAGGGGAAGATCCCGCAGATGGCGAGCCAACCGACCAAGAAGGTGCGCCCGGTGATCGGGATCTTGTTGAGCAGACCGCCCATCTTACGAATGTCCTGCTCACCGGAGAGCGCGTGGATCACGGAGCCGGATCCGAGGAAGAGGAGTGCCTTGAAGAAGGCGTGGGTCACGACGTGGAAGAGGCCGGCGGAGAAGGCGCCCACCCCGACCCCGAGGAACATGTAGCCGAGCTGACTTACGGTCGAATAGGCCAGCACCTTCTTGATGTCGAATTGGGTCACTCCGATGGTCGCC
>JAXLXQ010000004.1:0-180701 GCA_046327845.1 Candidatus Eiseniibacteriota bacterium
GTCGACCCTCGCTTCGAAGCTGCGCCCGCAGGCGTCGCAGCGCAGCGTGCGCCAGCCAGGATGGCGCGGCCGCAGCAGCTCCGCGCCGCAATGTAGGCAGTGCAGCCGCTCGTTCGCGCCGTCGTCCGCCGCGGGGGGCGGCATGGTCGTCGAGCGCGCATCCGCGGCGGCCGCATCGAGCGCCATCCCGCACGAGGCACAGACGAAGACATCGCGCGCCGCTCCCACGGGAATCACCGGTAGGAAGAAGAACTCGAGCCAGGTTCGCGCGCGCTTGCGGTCGAAGCTGCGCGTGCCGAGACAGAGCGGACAAGAGAGCGCGCGGCGCTCAGGAGGCTCCGCGTTCGAGAAGCGCGGCTTTGCTCCGAAGACGAAGAAGAACATGCGCGGAGTGTAGCGTGCTGCGCCATCGCTCGACACGGGTCGTGTGGCGCATCGATCGAGTCGTTGCCAGGCGAGCGGTGGCTCCGTACGATCCGGCTCGTGACCGGCGCGAAGCACAGCTCGACCCAGAGAGTCGCCGCCAAGGGGCGGACGGAGCTTTGGGTTCTTCTTGCCCTCGTTCTCCTCGGCGCGGCCCTTCGGATCGTCTACCTCACCGAGGCGATGCGTTCCCCCGACTTCACCAAGCCGCACGTCGACGCCGACCTTCACAACTACTGGGCGCGCGGGCTTGCCTTCGGCGATTGGGCTCCGAAGGACGGCAATCCCGATCCTGAGATCCGCACCACCCCGTACTTCCGACCTCCCGGCTATCCCTACTTCCTCGCGCTCTTGTACAAGCTGGGTGGCAAGGGATACCTGTGGCCGAAGCTCGCGCAGATGCTGCTGGGCTTGGGGAGCGCCGTGCTGGCGTATCGGATCGCACGAGCGCGACTGGGATCGATCGCGGCACTGGTGTGGGCGGGGCTCCTCGCCACCGCCTGGGTCTTCATCTACTTCGAGGGGGAGTTTCAGGAGCCGGCGCTCTTCATCGCCCTTCTGCTCCTGCTCATCCTCGCTCTTCTGCGCTGGGGCGACGCGCCGAGCTTTCCGCGCGCCGCGACCGCCGGGTTGGTGGTCGGCGTGGCCGGGTTGGTGCGGCCGAACGCGTTGCTCCTCGGCGCGGCGGCGCTGGCCTGGATGTTCTGGATCGCACGTCGCCGCTCGCTGCGTCGCACCGCGCTTCACCTCGCGATCACCGCCGCGACCGCGGCGTTAGGCATCGCGCCAGCGACATTGCGGAACCTCGCCGCTGGGGGCGAATTCGTGCCCATCTCGACCAACGGCGGCATCAACCTCTTCATCGGCAACAACCAGAACGCCGAGGGATTGGTGGTGGCGAACACCGAGCTCGGGACGCTCGACACCTGCTACGACTGGCCTGAGATCGTGAAGAACCTCTCGCGCAAGCTGGGGCACCCGGTCAGCCATGCCGAGGCTTCCCGCTGGTTCGAACGCGAAGCCTGGAGCTACATCGGCAGCCACCCAGGTCGCGCCATCGCGCTCCTCGGGCAAAAGGCGCTGCTCTTCTTGGGACCGCTCGAGCCGCCGGACAACAAGATCCTGGAGGGAGAGCGCGCGTCGGCCGCCGTGCTCCGGTGGAATCCGTGGAGCTTTCCGCTGCTCTTCGGCCTCGCGCTGACGGGAGCGGCGCTCTTCGTGGCGCGCGCCCGAGCGGGCGTGGTGAGAGAGCAGGAGCTTCACTTCGCGTCGTTGCTCGGACTGCTGTCGGCCGCGTGGCTCCTTTCCTTCCTCCCCTTCGCCGTGACCGCGCGGTATCGCGCGCCGTTCCTGCCTCTCGTGCTTCCCTTCGCCGGGTATCTCGCCGGAGAGCTGGCGACGATGTGGCGAGGCGGCGACGCTTCGTCGCGACGCGGTGCACTCACCTGGAGCGCAGTCGCCGCGGTGTTGGTGGCGGCGGCGCACCTCGATCTCGCCGGTTACAAGCCGAGCCTCGCGCGCTGGCACTACCAGCGAGGCATCGCGGAGAAGAACCTCGGTCAACTCACCGATGCGATCACCGAGTACCGGGCCGCCCTCGCGCTCAACTCCGACTATCTCGGTCCGCTGCGCGACTTGGGCGCCGCCTTGGCCTCGAGCGGAAAGATCGCGGAGAGCATTCCGTACTTCGAGCAAGCCACGAAACGCGATCCATCGCACGCCGTGACCTGGATGAACCTCGCGACCGCCTACGAGGCGACCGGGCGGGACGCGGAGGCGCTCGCGTCCTACCGTCGAGTTCTCGCGCTGCGGAACGACGCCCCGCGCGCGCGACAAGGGGCAGAACGCCTCGCCGCGAGATTGGCCGGCGCGAGCAGCGGGGGTGCGCCATAGACGTCACGACCCAGAATCTTCCGGGGCTACTCGCGACGGGTGTGTTGACCGGACTGATCGGATCGTTGCTCGGGGTGGGTGGCGGCGTCTTCCTGGTACCTGTCCTCGTCCTGCTCTTCCACGTGCCCATGCACTTCGCGGTCGGCACCAGCCTGGTCGTGGTGGTGACCACGTCGGTTTCCGTCGGCGCGCTTCGCACCGCTGGTGGAAAGCCCAACTTGCCGCTCGGCCTCGTGCTCGAACTCGTCACGTTGGTCGGGGCGATCGGTGGAGGCATGTTCGCCGGCGCCTTGCCGGGGAACGTGCTGATCGGCATCTTCGGCGCGGTGCTGCTGCCGATCGGCGCGATGATGTGGCGCTCGCCTCGCCGACCCGCCGTTCCGCCCGCCGCGGACGGTACGGTCGCGCCCTATCGCGTGCGCAACTTGCCGGCGGGCTCGGCGTTTCCTTCATCGCGGGCGCCATCTCGGGATTGCTGGGCGTCGGCGGAGGAATCCTCAAGGTGCCTGCGCTCAACCTACTTGCGGCGTGCCCACCAAGGTCGCGGTCGCCACCAGCAACTTCATGATCGGCATCACCGCGCTCGCCAGCGTCTTCCTCTACATCGGCCGCGGGCAAGTCGAGCCGCTCGTCACGAGCACCATAGTGATCGGCGTGATGTTCGGATCGGGCGTCGGTCTCGCTGTCGGTCGCCGCCTCGAGGGTTGGCAGATCCGCCGTACCTTCGCGGTGCCTCTGGATTACCGCCACGCAAATGCCGCTGCGCGGCGCCGGACGTTGGATCCGATGAGCTTGTTCTCGAAGCTCGGTGAGGCGATCCAAAGGGCCGAGAGCGCCGAGGGTTCGACCCGCGCCGAGCGCGTCACGCTTCGCATCGGCGTGCTGGCCCAGTGCGGTGCTGCTGCTGACCGCGCTCATCCCGCTTCCTCGTACATTCCGGCGCTCGGAACTACGCCCCAACACTTCCCTGCAGCTGCTCGACAGCTTGAAGCAGACGGATGCGCGCGGGCGATTGCACCTCGGACTGCTGCTACTCTGTCTCTCGCCGCTCCTCCGCTTGCTCGTGCTGGCGGCGATCCACGCGCGCCGGCGCAACTGGGATCTGGTGCTGACCGTCGCCATCGTCATCGCCGCGGTCGGCCTGAGTTTCGTCCTCGGCCTCCACTGAGGATGGCGGCTCCGTTCGGAGTTCGTCGCTAGATCTCCTCGCTCACGATCGCATCGGCCTCGATCTCGATCAGCATGCGCGGATCGATGAGACGAGAGACCTGCACCATGGTGGTGGTCGGCCGGATTCCAGCGAAGTACTCCCCGTGGATCCTCCCGATCTCGGACCAGTGGTCGATGTTGGTCACGAACATTCTCGTGCGAACGACGTGGTCCATGCGCGCCCCTAAGTGACCGAGCACGCCACGAAGGATCTCGAGGCACTGACGTGTCTGCGCCGCCGGGTCTCCCTCGCCCACCAAGTTGCCATTCGGATCGAGTGCGGTGGTGCCGCTCACCGTGATGAACGGGCCGACCTTGACCGCACGGCTGTACCCGACCACCGGCTCCCACGGTGAACGGGTCTGAAGCATCTTGCGCTGCGCCAAGCAAACCTCCTCTAGGAACCCCGGCGACCGGGGATGACGTTCTCGCCGCGTGACGGCCACCTTCGCATCGAAGGGCCTGAAGCGACAAGAAGCTCTTGCCTATCCGCGCCTCGAGCCGCGATTCTCCGCCGTTCAGAGAACCCAGGAAGGAAGGCACGCCATGTCGCCCACGGCCTACTCGATCATGAAGCTGGTTCACCTTGCCGCCGTCGCGCTCTTTCTCGGCAACGTCGTCCTCGGCATCTTCTGGAAGGCGCACGCCGACCGTTCGAAGGATCCGCGGATCATCGCACACACCCTCGAGGGGATCATCCGATCCGACCGCATGTTCACAATGCCGGCGATTCTCGTGCTCTTGATCGGGGGCTTCGGCGCGCAGGGGATGGGAGGCTATCCGATACGGCTGCCGTGGATCTTCTGGTCCATCATCCTGCTTTCCTTCTCCGGCGCGGTCTTCATGGGTTCAGTGGTGCCGACGCAGAAGAAGATGTTGAGCCTGGCCCGGAGCGCGAGCTTCGATTGGGCGGGCTATCAGAAGCTCTCGGCACAGTGGAATCGCTTCAGCTTCGTCGCGACGCTCACGCTCTGGATCGCCTTCGGCTTGATGGTGCTGAAGCCGCACTAGCGGAAAGATCGAGGGGTTAGATCCCCTCGCCGAACATCATCCCGTCCCCCTTCGCCGTCTCGACGAACATCGTTTCGTTCTTCAGGGTGACGTAGACCTCGGAGCCGCGCGCGATGGTGAGCGCGCGGTAGCGTTCGTGCGAGAGTTCCACCTGGAAGGGCTCGCCCCATTCCGAGACCAGCTCGACCTTGACCAGCGCACCGGTCGGGTGGATGTGCTCGACGCGCGCGGTGAAGTGCTCGAGGCCGTTGGGCTGGGCTTGAAGATCCAAGAGGTGCGGCCGGACGTAGATTTTGGCCGAGTCTCCCTTGTCCGGCATCACCTCGGGCAGCGGCACGGAGAGTCGCCCGAAGTAGGCCTTCCCCCCCTCGACTCGACCGGAGAAGAGATTCACGTTGCCGATGAAGTTGTACACGAAGGAATTCGCCGGATGGTAGTAGACCTGCTCGGGCGTTCCCTCCTGCTCGATCTTGCCGCGGTTCATGATCACCACGCGATCGGCCACCTCCATCGCTTCTTCCTGGTCGTGGGTGACGAAGACGCTGGTGGTGTGCAGTTCGTCGTGGAGGCGGCGGAGCCAACGCCTGAGCTCCATCCGCACCTTCGCGTCGAGCGAGCCGAACGGTTCGTCGAGCAGCAGCACCTTGGGTTCGACCGCCAGGGCGCGGGCGAGCGCCACGCGCTGGCGCTGTCCGCCGGAGAGCTGCGAGGGATACCGATCGGAGAGCCCGCCGAGATGAACCAGGTCGAGCAGCTTCATGACGCGACGGCGGATCTCGGCGTCGGTGGGCCGCGTTTGACGCGGCCGCACGCGCAGGCCGAAGGCGACGTTCTCGAGCACGGTCATGTGGCGGAAGAGCGCGTAGTGCTGGAAGACGAAGCCGACGCCGCGTTCGCGCAGGGCCGTGTCGGTCGTGTCCTGCCCGTGAAAGTAGACCTGGCCGGAGTCGGCCTGCTCCAGCCCCGCGATCACGCGGAGCAACGTCGTCTTCCCCGCCCCCGACGGTCCGAGCAGTGCGACCAGTTCGCCGGTCGCGACGTGAAGGTTCACGTCGCCTAAGGCGATGTAGTCGCCAAACGCCTTCTTCAGATTACGAACCTCGATGCTCATGCTGCTCCCGTTGCTTTCGCCGCTCGGCTACCCCATCTCGACGTCGGCGCCGCTCGCCTGCATCTCGATTCGGGTCCGCTTCTGCACCGCCGTCTTGACGAAGAGGGTGACCAGCGCGGTCATGACGAGAAGCGAAGCCACCGCGAATGCGCCAACGAAGTTGTACTCGTTGTAGAGGATCTCGATGTGAAGCGGCACCGTGTTGGTCTTGCCGCGGATGTGGCCCGATACCACCGAGACGGCGCCGAACTCTCCCACCGCGCGCGCCGTGGCCAGGATCGCTCCGTAGAGCAGCCCCCAGCGGATGTTCGGCAGGGTCACGCGTAGGAAGGTCTGCTTGCCGTTCGCGCCCAGCGAGAGCGCGGCCTCCTCCTCTTCCGTACCCTGCGACTGCATGAGCGCGATCAGCTCGCGCGCGACGAAGGGGAAGGTGACGAAGATGGTCGCGATGACGATGCCCGGCAGCGCGAAGATCACTTTCAAGCCATGGTCCTGGAGCCAGTGACCCAGGAGACCGTTCAGCCCGAAGAGTAGGACGAAGATCAACCCAGAGATCACCGGCGAGACCGAGAAGGGCAGATCGATCAGGGTGATCAGGAGGTTCTTGCCGCGGAAGCGGTACTTCGTGATCGCCCACGCCGCCGCCAGCCCGAAGAGGATGTTGAGCGGGACCGCCAGCACCGTGACGGTGAGCGTGAGCAGCACCGCCCGCAGGGTGAACGGGTCACGGAACGCGGAGAGATACGGCCCCAGCCCCTTCTTGAATGCTTCAGCGAAGACCGCCGCGACCGGCACGAAGAGGAACAGCCCGAGGTAGCCGAGCGCCGCGGCGATCAGAAGATTCCGAACCCAACGCGGCTCGGTGGTGGAGATGCGAGGCGGCGCGTTCATCGCATCAACCTGTGGCGCTGCGAGTGCCACTGCAGGAAGTTGATGAAGAGCAGCAGCAAGAACGAGGCGCCAAGCATCACCACCGCGATGGCGGTTGCGCCGGCGTAGTCGTACTGCTCGAGCTTCGTCATGATGAGCAGCGAGGCGATCTCGGTCTTCATCGGCATGTTGCCCGAGATGAAGACCACCGAGCCGTACTCGCCGAGGGCGCGAGCGAAGGCGAGGGCGAAGCCGGTCAAGGTGGCCGGGAAGATCAACGGCAAGAGCACGCGACGAAAGGTCTCGAAGCGGGAGGCGCCGAGGCTGGCCGCCGCCTCCTCGATCTCCGGCTCGATGTCCTCGAGCACCGGTTGCACCGTGCGCACCACGAAGGGAAGACCAATGAAGGTGAGCGCCATCACCACGCCGAGCGGCGAGAAGGCGGCGTGAATGCCGAGCGGCTCGAGCCGACTCCCGAGCCACCCGTTCTTGGAGTAGACCGCGGTCAGCGCGATGCCCGAAACCGCGGTGGGCAGGGCGAAGGGCAGATCGACTAGCGCGTCGACCAGCTGCCGTCCCTTGAAGCGGTAGCGGGTCAGAACCCAGGCGAGGAGCAGACCGAAAACGCCGTTGATCAGCGCGCCGATGAACGACGCACCGAGCGTCAGTCGGTAGGCGGCCATCGCGCGCGGCGCGGTCGCCACCTTCCAGAATTCCTCCCACCCCAGCGACGCCGTGCGGAAGAAGAGCAACGAGAGAGGAAAGAGCACGATCAGTCCCAAGTAGGTCAGGGTAAAGCCGAGCGAAAGCCCGAAACCGGGCAGAACGCTCCGCTGTCGTGCTGCTTTCGCCACTCTCGGTCGTTACTTTCCCGGTTGGTAGATCTGATCGAACACGCCGCCGTCGCCGAAGTGAGTCGGCTGCGCCTTACTCCAACCGCCGAAGAGCTCGTCGATCGTCGTCAAGGTGACGGAGGGAAACTGCGCCGCGTACTTCGCCGCGATCGCCGCGTTGCGCGGACGGTAGAAGTGCTTGGCCGCGATCTCTTGTCCCTCGTCGGAGTAGAGGTACTCGAGGTAAGCCTTCGCGATCTCGCCGGTCCCACGCCGCTTCACCACCCGATCGACCCAGGCCACCGGCGGCTCGGCCAGGATGCTGATCGAAGGAGCGATGATGTCGAACTTGTCCGGGCCTAGCTCCTTTGTTGCGAGCAGCGCCTCGTTCTCCCAGGCCAGAAGGACGTCGCCGATGCCGCGCTCGGTGAAGGTGGTGGTCGAGCCGCGCGCGCCCGAGTCGAGCACCGGCACATGCTTGTACAGCTGCGAGACGAACTCGCGCGCAGTCTGCTCGCTGCCGCCGGGTTGACGGAGCGCCCAAGCCCAGGCGGCAAGGTAGTTCCAACGCGCGCCGCCCGAGGTCTTCGGGTTTGGCGTGATCACCTCGACGCCCGGCTTGATCAAATCGCCCCAGTCGCGGATCCCCTTCGGATTCCCTTTCCGCACCAGGAACACGATGGTCGAGGTGTACGGGGCGCTGCCGTTGGGCAGACGACTCTGCCAATCCGCCGGAAGTAGCCCTGAGTTCTTCGCGATCGCGTCAATGTCGTAGGCGAGGGCCAGCGTAACCACGTCGGCTTCGAGTCCGTCGATCACGGCGCGAGCCTGCTTGCCGCTCCCGCCGTGCGATTGCTGAATTTCGACGGCTTGGCTGGCGGTCCGTTTCCAGTGCGCGGCGAACGCTTCGTTGAACTCTTGGTAGAACTCGCGGGTCGGATCGTAGGACACGTTCAGGATCGTGACCTTGCCCCCAGCGGTCGCGAATGGGGAGTGCGGAAGGGAGGCTAAGGCATAGAACAGGAGTCCGACACCGGCGAGCAGGACGAGATTCTTCTTCATTGCTCGGGCTCCTTTCACCAGGCCAGCTGGTAGCGGGATTCGATCACGCGCTCGGTCGGGCGGTTCGCGCTATTGGCCGCACCGCGCCGGAACTCGGTCAGCTCGTAGTTGACGGTGAAGCGCGCGTTCCGGTTGAGGTACCAGTTGACGCCGCCGGTCCAGGTGTCGGCGCGACGCACCGACTTGGTGGGATCGGCCACGCCCTTCTCGAACGCCTTCGCCTCGACGTCGAAGGTCTGAAAGCGGGCCGCCAGCTCGATCGCGCCCTTCCCACCGTAGAAATTGAAGGGGCTGTTCGGCGTGATTGACTTGTACGACGCCTTCTCTCCGGTCAGCAGGTAGGTGGCCGCGACCTCGGCGCCGGTGGTTTTGAACTCCGTCTTCTTGCCGTCCTTCTTCGCCGTCTGCTTGCCCTGCACGTACTCGGCGATTAGGCCGAGCGAGCCGGAGTAGGCGTAGAGCTGCGGGTAGATGCGCGTGCGCTCGTCATCGGCGGTCGCGCCGGTGACGAAGGAGAAGACGGTCGCCTGGCCCGCGCTCTTGTAACTCGGAAGTGCGCCTGCCTGGTCGCCGTGCGTTCCAGCCACCCCGAGACCGATGCCGTTCCACTTCGAGTTCGCGTCGTTCTTCCACGGCTGGACGAAGGCGCGAGCGACCAGGTCCTTCGCATCGCTGACGTCGGCGTCGAGGTTGCCACCGTCGGGCGCGCCGTTGAACAGACCAACGCCGTAGGTGACCGCGCCCTTCAGCGGCTCGCCGTGCAGCATGAGCCCGTAGTCGCGGTTCGGCGCCAGATTGGTCGGATAGGCGCGCTCGACGAAGCGCACGTCGGGGAAGGACTGCAGTCGCTCGAGGCCGACGGGCGGCTTGTACTTTCCGAAGCGGAGCTTCAGGGCGTCTGTGGGACGCACATCGAGGTACGCGTCGAGCAGGGTCGATCGACCGTCCACCAAATCGAACATCACGCGGAAGTCGTACCGCTCATGCACCGTCCCCTCGATGATCGGACGCACACGGCGGCCGACGAACGTGTCGGTATTCAGCTTGGCGCGATCGCTCAGAAACCAGCGGCTGTCGGCCTGGATGCCGCCTCGAAGCTTGATGAGGAAGGCGCCGCCCCTCGACTGCAACGAGAAGCCATCCTTCCCCGCGTTCACGACCACATCGTCATCGGCACGCGCCATGCTCATCGCCAGGGCCGCGAGGCCCATCCCCCACACGATCCGGAGCGCCTTCATCTCGTCCGTCCTCCAAAAGAGAAGCAGCGCGTCCGGTCGTCCGGTCGGCGATTGCAGGCACCCTCAGGCGCCCGGTTTCGGGCTCGGCGGATCCGCCGCCGCGCGGTCGCGGGCTATCGCGATGTCATCGACCCTGCGGTCCGGCGGATCGCGTCGACGGCGCGTCCAAGCGAACCTTCTCGCGGCGCTCGATCTGGACCACCTGGGAGTTGTGCACGACGATCTCGACCGATCCGAAGTGGAGGCCGGCCAGCGCATCGAGGATCCGCTGCGCCAAACCCGCATCCGGGCTCAACCCGCTCGCCCCGCCATTCGATCCAGCCATCGGCTCCTACTCCCATCTAGTTAGTAGATATTGACCGCAAGAAAACAGCGTCAGATCTGGTAGGTCAGCGCCTCCGGTTCGAGCTGCCGGGCCTCGTTCTCGCGCTCGAGCAGGTCCGCCAGCGAGGTCCCGTCGAGCAGCGTCGCGGTCGCGTCGCGGACCTCCTGGAAGATCATCCGGATGCCGCAGAGCTTCTCGTCCCGGCACTCCTCGCAGCGGCGGTAGGCGGTCACCGACACGCAGGGCAGAAGCGCCACCGGCCCCTCGATCACTCGCACGATCTCCCCGACGGAGATCTCCGCGGGGGTCCGACCCAGGCTGTAACCGCCGGCCTTCCCCTTCTGGCTGTGGAGGATGCCGCGATTCTTGAGTTCGAGGAGGATCAGCTCGAGGAACTTCCGGGGGATGCCCTCCCGCGTGGCCAGGTCGCCGATCGAGATCGGCCCCTCTCCGACCCGGCGTGCCAGGTGGAGGGAGGCGATCAACGCGTACTTGGCCTTCTTGGAGAGCACCGCATCAACTCCTATCAAATCGACAGGAGTAAGAGTAATTGCCCGCGCGCACGAAGGTCAACCACTGTGGTGCGAAAATTCGTGAAGTGCGCCGCGGCCCGACGGCCTAGCGCATCCGGCGCATCGCCTTCCGATCGCCGGCGGCACCGATGCCCATTAGGTCACGATACTTGGTCACCGTGCGTCGCTTGATGGGGTGCCCGCGCTCGGTGAGGATTCGCGAGATCTCGGCGTCGCTCCACGGCCGCTCCGGATCCTCGTCCTGCTCGAGCAGCTTCTGCAGCTCGTCCATGACCGCGCGATTCGAGACCTTCTCACCGGTGTCGTCGTTCACGATTGCGCGCGAGAAGAAGTCCTTGAGCGGGAAGACGCCGCGCGGCGTCTGGATGTACTTCTCCTTCAGGATGCGCGACATCGTCGCCTCGTTCATCGTGAGCTTGTTGGCGAGCTCCTTCTGGAGGAGAGGCTTGAGCGCCTCGTGCCCCTTCTCCAAGAACTCGACCTGCTCGCGCACCAGTTGTCGGCCGATCTCTTCGAGCGTGCGATCGCGGTATTCGGTGGCGTTGACCAGCATGCGCGCATCGGAGCGCATCTGGCGAAGCCGGCTCAGCACTTCGGCCGGATCGTCGCCGTTCTGCGATTCGCGCACGAGCGTGCTCTTCCTCGGCACCGGCGTGTCCCGGAAGCGATAGCGCCCACGCAACGGGTGCGAGAGGCTCACCACCCACTGACCGTCCACCTTCTCGGCCACGAGATCGGGAAAGCGAGTCGGCTCGCTGCTCAGATCGAGCAGGCTGAGCGGATGACGATAGAGGCGATTCAGATCCTCGAGTGCCGAGTGCAGCTCGTCCTCGCGCACGCCCAGGTCCTTCGCCACGCGTGCGAGGTTGCGCGGCTTGATGGACGCGAGCGCCCCTTCGCGCACCAGCCGGGCAGCAAGGGACTCCCCCTTCTTCATCCGCTCGAGCTGGATCAGAAAGCTGTGACTCTGGTCGCGCGCCCCGATCCCGGGCGGCTCGAGCTGGTAGCGCAGGTTCTCGAGCGCCTCGTCGAAGAAGGCCCGATCCTTCTCCGGATCAAGCTCGCAGGTTTCGACCAGGCTCTGGAAGAGCTCCGTTTCTTCGTAGGGCAGATAGCCGTGCTCGTCCAGGTTCTGCAGGAGGATCAGCGCGATCTCCTGGGTGCGGCGACGGATGTCGAGCTCTCGGGCCTGGGCCTCCAACTGCTCGTAGGGGGTCGGCACCAGCACGGCGACCATCCCCTGCCCCTCGTCGGCCGGCGCCTCCTCGTGCGTGAAGGGGGTCGAGGCGACCGGATCGTTCCAGGCCTCGGCCTCGTCATATTCCAGCTGCTCACGCGGGGTGTAGGTCGGCTCGGTCGGCAGCTCCGACTCGCGAATCAGCCGCGGATCGACCGAGGTCTCGTCCCGCTCGAGGTAGGGATTCTCCACCACCTTCTGGTCGAGGGTCTCGATCGCTTCCAGAATCGGCGCCTGGATCAGCTCGAGGTTCATCCGCATCTGGGGCGTCAACTTCATCCCCAGCTGCATCCCGAGGTGCAGGCCCGCTCGCATGTTCATCGCCATGAAGTGTCTCCGCGGTGTCTCGCGCGCCCGGATGATAGTCGGAGCATCCGGGTGGGACAAGCGCGTTGCCGCCCCCTCCCAATTTGCGGGCGAAGGAAGCCGCACCTGAACCTCTTCTCGCGGCGAGACGATGCGTCGCGCTGTGCTACGCTTCGTCGCATGCCTGATAAGGCCCCCGCGGAAACTCGCAAGCTGCCCTCCCACTCGGGCGCGATGCAAACGCTCACGAGCGATGAGTTGGTTTCCGCTTGCCTCGAGCACGAGCGCGGCGCGTGGGAAGAATTCCTGCGGCGTTACGCAAATCTCATCCACTCGACGATCCTCAAGGTGGGCGTGACCGGCGTCGAGCAGGAGGAAGCCTTTCAGAACTCGGTCATCGCGATGTACCGCGAGCTGCCACGGCTTCGCGATCGGGGCAAGATCCTCTCTTGGATCGTGGGGATCAGCCATCGTCAGGGGGTCAACCGCATTCGCGCGCGTCGCCGCGAGGTGTTGGTGGAAGAGGTCTCCGACGACATGATGACCGGCGATCAGACCAACGGTCCCGGCGACGACGCACTCCCAGCGACCGATCGCCTCAAGCTCGAGCAGGCGCAGCAGACCCGCGAGGCGATGGACCTCCTGCCCGAACGCTGCCGCCGTCTCCTCGAGATGCTCTTCATCCAGGATCCCCCGGCCGACTACGCCGAGATCTCGAAGCGGGAGAAGATCCCGGTCGGGAGCATCGGACCGACCCGGCAACGCTGCCTGGACAAGGCACGCAAGACCTTCCGCGACCGGGGGTGGGTGTAGGGACCCAATCCGGCCCCCCTCCCGCGCAGGCTTCGATCCGACTACATTCCCCGTGTATCAGCGAGGCGTCACCGCCGACTTCTGGGCAGCAAGGGGAGGTAGATATGCAGAGCCATCCGACGCACGACGAGATCCTGGGCCTCTGTCAGGCCCAAATCGTCGGGGCCGCTCCGAAGCCCGAGGTCGTCACGCACGTCGAGCGCTGTGATCGCTGCCAGAGCGACAGCCGCGAGATCTCGACCGTACTCCAAGCGCTTCGGTCCCCAACCTTGATTGATGTTCCGGATGCGTGGTACGCCACCGCACTCCGGACGCTCGAGCGGCTCGAGGCCGAGCACCGACCGGCGAGCCTCGCCGATCGAGTGAAGAGCGGGATCGGGCAGGCTCGGGAGCGCGTCCGCCAGTTCATCCAGGAGGTCGAGGCCGGCCTGGTGCTGGACAGCCACGCCGGCGCCCTCATGCCCGGCATCCGCGGCAACGCCACCGCGGCGCCGCGCCAGTTGCTGTTCGAGTCGCCGCTCGGCCAGATCCTCCTTCAGGTGGACACGACCGGGAAGCGTCACGACGTTCGCGGTCAGTTCCTCCCGGCCAGCGGCGAGATCGGCGACGACGCGCTGGCCACCCTCACGCTCGACGGCAAGACCTTCGAGACCAAGATCTCGGCGACCGGCGAGTTTCTCCTCACGCAGCTGCCTTCCGGCCTGGCGCGCCTCCGCGTCGAAGCCGCGGGGTGCGCGATCACCCTCGCCCCGATGCACCTTCCCCCGGGCGCGGAGATCTAGAGCGGGGCCCCTTGAGCACCCACCCCGACAACGCAGGGAAGCGCGTTGGCAGCGAAGGCCCGAGGGTCATCACTCCCGAGGGTCTTCTCGAGCTTTCCGGTGCGGAGCTGGCGCGCCGTGTAGCGGAGGGACTCCCCCCGTTCGAGGGCGACCCGTCGCCCGCGCGCTGGGTCGAAGCCATGCGCGGCATCGCCAGCAGCCACTACTCCACCAACGCGGCCGAGGCGCGTCGTATCGCTCGCCGCGCCCTCGAACTCGCGCAGCTCATCGCCTGTCCGGTCGCGATCGGCTGGGGATACCGCGCCACCGCCGAGGCGTCGCTCTTCTCCGGGCGGATGAAGGAGGCGGAAGAGGCGTATGCGAAGGCGGCGGCGGTGCTGCGCCGCTCGCGCAGCGATCCAGCGAATGCACTCTTGGGCCAGCTACTCGTCGGGCGCATCCACGTGCTCTCGCTGCTCGGCCGTCACTCCGACGCGGCACGCACCGCGGCGGAGGCGCGCAAGCTGCTGGAAGCGTGTGGCGATCAGGGGTATCTCGCCAAGCTCGCCACCAATCTCGGGAACACCTACTTCCAACGCGACGATCACTTGCCGGCGCTCCGCGAGTACGAGCGTGCGGCCGAGATCTGGACTCGGCTCGGCGTGCGCGACCAATCGGTGCTCAGCCTCGAGACCAATCGCGCGGTCGCGCTGATGGAACTCGATCGCCACGAAGAGGCGGTCACTCTGCTCCAGCGGATCGAAGATGAGTGTGGCGACCTCGGATTCGACCTGCTCCGCGCGCAGGTGCGAATGAACACCGGCTATCTCCAGTCGCTCCGCGCGGAGTTCGATCGCGCGCTCTCCTCACTGGCGAAGGCCACGGCCTACTTCCGCGAAACGAGCCATCCTGCTTTCCTTGCGTCCTGCGAGTTGAACCGCGCCGAGATCTACCAGCAGCTCAACCTCCATGCCGACGCGCTCGCCCTCGCAGAGGCCGCGGCCCCGAGGTTTGCCGCCGAGGGGTTGACCTACGACGAAGCGATCGCCACGGGCCAGGCGGCGGTCTCGTGCCTTGCCCTCGCCGACGTGGAAGGCGCGGTTGCGCGCATTCGTCGAAGCCGTGCCCTCTTCTCCCGCGAGAAGAACAGATCGCGCACCGCGGTTATGGAACTACTTTGGGCCGAGGCGTTGCATCGACTCGGGCGGGGAGACGCTTCTCAAACGCGCGCCCAGGCGGCGCTCAAGAGCTTCCGCTCGCTCGGGCTGCTGCGCTGGGAGGCGAACGCCGGAGTTCTCCTTGCGCGGCTCGACGCGCGACGGCGCGGCCCAGCGCATCAGGTGCCTCGACTCAAGCGAATCCTTCGGCGCGTCCCGGCCCGGCTTTACCCCTTCTCGGCGTATCGCCTGCTCGAGACTCTGGGGGAGATGCAGGAGGCGGCCGGTCAGTCGCGCGAGGCTCGAGCTTCCTATCGTCAGGCGCTCTCGCGGCTGGAAGATCTGCGCACCCGCATCCCGACCGAGGACTCCAAGATCGCGTTCCTCGGCGACAAAGCGCATCTCTACGACCGACTGCTCTGGTTGGAGCTGGATCGGCCGCGACCGAATCCAGAGCGACTGCTCGAGTGGATGGAGCGCTCGCGCGCGCAGAGCCTGTGGGATCGCCTGCGCACTCCGGCTGGATATCTGGGCGACGACGATCGGTCCGATAGCGCCGCCGCTGAGGCGGCGCGCACCGATCCGCGGCGCCATCTCGCGTGGCTCCACGCGCGTCTGTCGCGCCTTGAGCTCGGCACGGAAGAAGAGCGCGCTCAACTTCCGGTCCTCAAGCGTCGAATCGCCGAGGCGGAGCAAGCCTTGACTCGCCACCTGCGAGACCAAGCGGAAGCAGGCGCAGCAGAGCGCAGGCAATCCGATGTACAAGGTTTCAGCGCGCGTGAGGCCGACTCGACCCCGCGCCTCTCCGACATCCAGCACGGCCTGCCGGAAGGCTGGGGATTCCTCACCTTCCACCTCGGGCCTGGATTCTCCCTTGCGATGGCGGTGACACGCGCGGGTGTGCTCTGGCGTCGCCTGCACGACGACCTCGCCACTCGAGTCGCGGCGCTGGCCGATCGCTTGGACTTTCAGTGGGGAGCAGCCGCGATGACGAGCGTGCGCTCGGCGGTCGATCTCGAGGCACCGCCCACGCCCCGTGCTTCCTCCAACGGAGACTTGGGGGCGACACGCATGCGCCTCCTGCAAGCGGCGACAGAGGGCGCCCTGCGCGAACTGCACGCACTCCTCTGGCAGCCGCTGCTGGAGATGGGGCTCCCGCGGGGACTGAACTGGGTGCTTTCGCCGCATGGCGCGATCCATCGGATTCCAAGTCACGCCCTGCTCGGCTCGGACGGTTACCTCGTCGAGGCCTCCGACATCGCGATCGCCCCGAGCGCCCGCGTGTGGTGGTCGCTGCCGGCGCCGACATCCGGTGCGGGTCAGGCGCTGGTCGCGGGCGTGCCGTCAGCCGCCCTGCCCGCAGTCGAGTCCGAGGTGAAGCATGTCGGGGGCGCGCTCCGCGATTGGCGGGTCGCGACCGACCTCGCTCCCACCCGCGAGAGCTTGCGCCGCCTGAGCGAGGGTCGGGACCTCATCCACCTTGCGGCGCACGGCCTGCTTCGCCGGGACAATCCGGCCTATTCATTCGTCGAGCTGGCCGATGGCCCGTTCTTTGTACACGACCTCGCCACGCTCCGGCTGCCTGCCTCGACCGTGGTGCTGACTGCCTGTTCATCCGGGCGGGGCATAAGCCCCGCCGGCGACGAGTGGATCGGCCTGGCCCGAGGATTCCTCTCGGCGGGAGCATCGACTGTCGTGGCAAGCCTTTGGCCGATTCAAGACGAACCGACCCTAGAACTGATGCAGAGCTTCTACCGCGAGTTTGCGATGTCAACCGACACGCCACGGGCCCTCGGCGCCGCAATGCGCGGAGCGCTCAAGTCCCGACCTCACCCCTGGCATTGGGCATCCTTCGCTTGCCTCGGAGGCGTGGTGCCCGAAGGGACGGCACGATGCTAGACTTAAGACATCCCTTTTCCATTCCGCCCACGGAGGACACCCCGATGATCGTCGCTTCCTCGCGCTCGCCCCTTCGTCGCCCCTCGGGTCGACCGCATGGCGTCGTCGCCGCGAGTGGCGCCATTGCCTGCCTGCTCCTCGGTTCGGCGGGCGCCAAGGCGGACGACTACGAGATCGGACAGGTGCAGCTGCAGCTGAGTCCCGGGGTGACGATCGAGACGATCAACGCCCGCTACGGCACCACGACGCTCAAGGCCCTCGATCCGCTCTCTCTCGTCGATGTGCCGTCGGGCAGCACCGAGGACGGAGTCATCGCCCTGATGGAGGTCGATCCGGACATCGCGGAGGTGGAATACGCGTGGGAGGGTGAAACACCCGAAGGCACCCGCGCCATGGTCGTGGCGGTGGTCGGCGGGACGATCACGCAGTACCAGGATCAGGGCGTGGTCAGCCGAATCCACCTCCCGGAGATTCAACAACACACGCTGGGTGAGGGAGTGACCATCGCGGTCATCGACGGCGGTGTGAACGCGGCGCATCCTGCGCTCGCGGGTGCGATCCTGCCGAACGGTTGGGACTTCGTCGACAACGACGCTGATCCGTCGGACACCGCGAACGGCCTCGACGACGACAACGACACCTTGATCGACGAGGGCGCGGGGCACGGCACCATGATCGCCGGGATCGTCCACCTGGTGGCGCCGGGCGCGAAGATCCTGCCGATCCGCGTGATGAACGACGAGGGACGCGGCGAGACCTTCACCGTCGCGCAGGGAATCCGCTACGCCATCGAACACGGGGCGGATGTGATCAACCTGAGCTTGGGCCTCGACTCGCACGTGTTCACATTGCGCCACGAGGTGGAGTTCGCCAGCGCCTCCGGAATCACCGTGGTGGGAGCGGCTGGCAACCAGGCCGCCGCGTCATTGCTCTACCCCGCTCGCGAGGAGGTGTGCGTCTCGGTGACCGCGCTCGACTCGCTCGATATCAAGGCCTCGTTCGCGAACTACCACCACGACGTCAACGTCTCCGCCCCCGGCGATGGCATCCTCGCACCCTACTACGATGGTGGATGGGCGATCGGCGCAGGCACCTCCTTTGCGTCTCCCTTCGTGGCCGGGCAGGCCGCGCCGATTCGGGCGCTCAATCCGGGGCTTTCGGCGTGGCAGGTTCGATCGGTGATCAAGCAGGGCGTCGTGCCCATCGACCAGATTCCCGGCGCGCGGTGCTTTTCCGGCACCGGGCGGATCGACGGATTGGCGACCTCTCCGCCACCTCCCCGTCGCGGCCTCGGTGGAGCCGAAGGTCGTCGATGCGCCTGGGCGCCTGGCCGAATCTCGGTACCTCGGCGACGGTGCGCTTCGCTCGGCCGTTAAGGGCACCGAGGCTCCGATTGACATCTTCGCGATCGACAAGCGACTGCTGCGCACCCTGGAGGGAAGCGGCACCATCGTGTGGGATGGACGTGATCGTCGTGGGCGGTTGCTGCCGGCCGGGACCTACGTCGCCCGCACGCGGGGTGATGGGAGCGCCGGCTCGCGGGTCGTGCGGATCGCGCGCTAGCGGCTCGCGCTCAGAGCCGCCGCGCGCCCGCCGCGGTCACGTGGTGGAATACCGCTTCGAGGTTGCCATCGACCGTCTGCACGCGCCGCGCGACCAGACCGAGGCGACCGATCATTGCGGTCACCTCACGGTAGGCGAGCGACGGCTCGTCGGTCACGAACTCGAGGCCCGTGTCGCCCGTCACCGCCACCTCCCGCACGTGAGAGAGCGCGAGAAGCGCGCCCGCGAGGCGGCGCGGCTCATCCAGATCGATCGCAATCCTGTGCGGATGCCGATCGCGCAGCTCGAGCAGTAAGGCATCGATCCGGCCGAATCCAAGTAGCCGCCCTCGCGCCAACACCCCGACCTGATCGGTCAGTGATTCGATCTCGTGCAGCACGTGCGAGGAGACGAGCACGGTGCGCCCCGACTCGCCGAGCTTGACGATGAGATCGCGCAGGTCACGCCGGCTTGGGGGATCGACTCCGAGGAATGGCTCGTCCAGCAGCACGAGTTGGGCGTCCGACGCGAGCGCGAGGCCGAGCTTCAAACGCTGGCGCATGCCGCGAGACCAAGCCCCGTAGGCGCGACGCGACGCATCGGTCAAACCGGAGAGCTCGAGCGCGCGATCGGTCGCGCGCCGCGCGTCCGCGAGCGAGAGCCCGCGCATGAGGAAAGCCGCCTCGAGATTCCGCTTCCCCGACAGTTCACGGAAGAAGGCCTCGGTCGCGGGAACGAAGGCGGTGCGCGCGCGGATCGATTCCTCACGGAAGGGATCGCCGCCCAGCACCGCGACGCTTCCCTCCTGCGGCGCGAGCAGCCCGGTCAGCACGCGCATCAGCGTCGACTTGCCGCTGCCGTTCGGGCCGACCAGCCCGGTGATGCCGGCCTTGAGCTCGAGGGTGAGCTGGCTCAAACCCACCACCTCGCCGTAGAAGACGCTGACCGCGCGGAGCGCGGCGGTGACCTGCGCCTCGCTCACGGAATCATCTCCCCTCGCACTCGCTCGGTGGTGAGGAGGAACCCGAGGATCCCGTAGCCGAGCAATGCGAACACGGCAACGACGGCGCGGGCGGTGTAGTCGTCGTGGAAGAGCGCTTTGATCAGCACCTCGATCGCCGATGCCGGACCGATCGGCCAGGCATGCCGCTCGCTCGACATCTTGGCCAGCGCGTCGGGCACCACGAAGATCATGACCGCGATCAGGAGAGACCAGCGGGCCTTCTTGGTGATGGCGCTCGCCCCCACCGTGATCCCGGAGAAGGCGCAAGCGACGAGGATCGCCACCAGCGTCAGCTTGGCCACGAGCGCGCTCGCCTGTCCGAAGGCGAGATCGCCGGTCACGGTCAGTCGGAGCATCGCGATCATCGCCCCTGGCGTGAGCATGAGAAGCCCCGAAGGGAGCGCCACCGCGAGCAGCTTGCCCAGCGCGTAGTGCCACGGCAAGACCGGTCGCACGGCGTAGAGGAAGAGCACGTCCTCCGCGCGATCGCGTGAGACGAGCGGCGTACCCAGGCTGAGCGCGAGAAGCGTGACCGGGCCGCTCTGAATGAGGAGGAAGCGCAGCACGGGATCCCAGGGGAGCTTTGTCCCTGTGGTCTGTTCCGCGAAGAGGCGCACCAGCAGGAAGAGGATCAGCACCACCGGCGGCACGAGGCTGGCGAAGAAGAGCGCGCGCGGCAGCTGACGTCGAGCGGCCAGCCCGATCTCCCGCCGCGCGATTGCGCCCACCACCTGGGCCGCGCTCGGCGCCCGACGTGAACGCGCGGTCGGGATCGTCGGTTGGCTATCGAGGGCGAGCATGGCCCATCACCTTGATGACCTCGTCTTCCAGATGCGCGGCAACGCGATCGAGGCGGCGCACCTCGAGCCCCGACTCCCCCGCGGCGCGCCAGAATTGGCGGAGCGCCTCGTCGTCGGCATCGAATTCCAATGCGCCCGGCGCGACGCTGGTCGCCGCGACGCCCGCCGCCCGCAGTCGCGCGATGAAGTCATCGCCGAGCCCCGATCCTTCGGCGCGCCACCGCGCCGTGCCGGGCCGCACCATCGAGCGGAGCGGCCCTTGAAAGCCGACCGCGCCTCCGGCAATCAGGAGCATCTCGTCGCAGACCGCCTCTGCATCCGGCAGCACATGGGTCGAGAGGAGGATCCGGCGGCCCTGGTCACGCAGTTCGCGGATCAACTCCAAGAGCTGCGCGCGACCGTCGGGGTCGAGACCAACCGTCGGCTCATCCAGAATCAGGATCTCGGGATCGTGCACAAGCGCCATCGCCAGCTTCGCGCGCTGCCGCATGCCGGTGGAGTAGCCTTGGGTCGGGCGATAGCGCTCCTCGCCGACGTCCAGCGCGTCGAGCGCACGATGGGCGCGGCGAAGCGATTCGCGCCGCGTGAGCCCGGAGAGCATCCCGGCGAAGGTCACCGCCTCGACCCCTGAGCCGCCCGGGAAGATACCGGCCTGCTCCGCCATCACACCGGCGCGCGTGCGCAGCTCGAGCGCCCGCTCTGGAATCGCGAGGTCCAGCACCCGCACGCGACCGCGGTCGGCGCGGAGCACACCCAGGAGCGCGCCGATCAGCGTCGACTTGCCCGCGCCGTTGGCGCCGACCAGCCCGACCGCGCGCCCGGTGAGGGCGACGCTGATCGACTGAAGCACCAATCGTCCACCGCGAGAGAGGACCAGATCCTCCACCTCAATCCACGCGGCCATGCTCAGCAAAGCTCCCCGAGCGGCTTCCGCGCGAAGAGCTGCGCGGTCGCGTAGATCGAGAGCGCTCCGATCGCGATCAACGCCAACCCAGAGGCGAGCGGCGTGCTGGTTGCGGCATGAATGTCGATCGGCAGATTGAACTCCGCCTCGACGCCGCTGACCGTGCGCAGATGAAAGCTGGGTGCGAGCAGCCGAAGCGAGAAGGGAAGCCGCCCGAGCGGATCATCGAGCGTGAAGAAGAGCGCGAGCCCAGTCACGAGGCCTCGATTGGAAACAAGATGCAGCAGCCCGAAGAGACCGACGTAGGTGAGCCCACCGAAGCACAGCCCCAAGATCTCGCGTCCAAGTCCCTCTGCTTTCACCCCGGCCAAGATCTGGAGCGTCACGCTGGTGGCAATCGCTCCAATGACGAGAAGCGCCGCGGTCAGCAGGGTGCGCCCAATCGCCAGCGCCGGCCGCGACACCGGCCCGAAGAGCGGATAGAGCAGCGTTCGTTGCGTGATCCCCTCGCGCAGCGAAATCTCGGAGAGGAGAGCCGCCGCGATCGGAATGCCGGGGACCACCAGGCCGCCGCGGAGCGCCAAGAGCGTCTCTTCGTGCACGAGGCCGAGCGCCTTGCCGGTCAAGATCAGCCCGAGGAGCAGCACCACGAGGATCCCGGCACCACGCAGAGCGCGCGCCGAGCCGAGCGGCATCAAGTACCCCAGAGTGATCGTGCGAAGTGTCGGCCCCATCAACCCCTGCCGTTCGTGGCTGTGTCTTCCGGATTCCGCGGCGCGGGGAGGATACGACGTCACGGGGCCGAGGTTGCCCAGGAAAGCTCGAGGGAGCGAGAAGCGCTGAGCGGCGCACAGAGGCAAGGAAGGCCCGCCGACTCGTCATCGGCGGGCCGCCCAGTTCATCAGGCTCGCGAACTCAGTCGTGCAGCGCCAACCCGATCTGCGCGAGGAGTAGCTCCAGATCCTTCCCCGTGGCCGGGACCGATGGGAGGATGCGCATGCGCCGCTCGTTTACCCAGGCGGTCGCGCCCGGGCTGGCCGGAAGCGCCGCGCCCAGGCCGAGCATGCGCCGCCACTCGCGCGTCGAGGCGAAGTTGTACTCGTCGAGCTGTTCCTCGTTACCCCCACTTCGGAGGAGATCGAAGATGCTGCGCGCGAGGTCGTGCGCCTCGGCGAGGCCGGCGTTCATGCTCTGCGCGCCCACCGGATCGGTGAGGTGCGCCGAGTCACCGGCGAGCCAGACCCGGTCCTTGCCGAACCGCTCGGCGAGTCGATGCTCGAACTGCACCACCGAACTCCAGTTGAGTTCGTCCGGCAGCGGCTTGAACCAGGGTGCGCGCGTCTCGAGCAGCGAGTGCAGCCGGCGCAGGGTCAACGCGTCCGGATGATCGGCCGCCAGTTGGAAGCTCCAACGACAACGTCCGTCCGACATCGGCCAGACCACGTTGGTGGTGTCGGCGTTCAAGATGACCCGAACCTCGTCCGGCAGCTGGGCCGTGGTATCGAACTCGAAAACCGAAAGGAGCAGACGGCCGCCGAGGTCGGCATAGCCGAGGTCGAGCGAGCGCCGCGTGAAGGAGTTGTACCCGTCCGCGCCGATGACGTAGGCGCAGTGCACCTGGAACTCCTTCCCCATGACCCACTCGGTGTGCGCGACGGGATAGCCACGGGTCTCCTTCTGCAGTCGACCGATCGTGGCGGTGACACCGTCGCCGCCCTGCTTGATCTCGTGGACGCGGTGATTCCAGTGAACCTTGACCTTGCGTTGCTCCAGACGCTCCTCCAGCGCTCCTTCGAAGCTGCTCTGCGGCAGCACGAGCACGAAGGGATAGCGTCCACCGAGGCTCTCGAAGGCGATCTCCGCCTCGCGCCGCTCCCCTTCATAGAAGGCGACGCGGTGAATCTTGCGGCCCTGGGCGACGAGATTCGAGGCGAGCCCGACCTCGTCGAGCAGGGCAAGGGAACGAGGATGAAGCGCGAGTGCGTAGCTGTGCGCGGCGGTGCGCCAGTTCTCGTCGAAGACCTCGACCTCCAGCCCGCGCTCTTTGAGTAGCAGGGCGGTAAAGAGGCCGATCGGTCCGCCTCCCACCACCGCGACGTCGATGTGATGCTTGCCGAACATGAACCGGCCCTCCGTTGGAGGTTCAATCGCCGGGGTGATTCGAGTCTCTTCCTCGTTCACGGGGGTGGCAACCGCTTTCTCGGCGGCCCGATCTCCTGCAAGCGGATCTCGAGAGACCATCTTTCGTGCCCGAGCGCGAGCTTCTATCATGCCCCGACTCGATCTACCGGTCCCTGGGAGGAGGATTCATGCTTCGCTCGCGCGCCCTTGTCACCTTGCTCGTGCTCCTGACCGCATTCGCCTGCGCCAAGCCGGAGCGCTCGACCCTGGAACGGGTGCAGGCGACCAAGCTGCTCAGGGTGGGGACCGACGCGACCTATCCTCCCTTCGAAAGCGTCGACCCGTCGAATCGTCAGGTGATCGGGTTCGATGTCGATCTCGTGAACAAGCTGGGGGAGCAGCTGGGCGCCAAGGTCGAGCTGGTGGTCGTTCCCTTCGACGGCATCATCGCCGGGCTCAAGACCGGTAAGTACGACGCGATCATCTCGGCAATGACGATCACGCCCGAGCGCGCGGAGCAGGTGCTCTTCACCAAGCCCTACTCCGCCGCGGGGCAGTCGATCGCGGTCAAGGTGGACGAAGCAGCCGTCGTCGATCTCGCCTCGCTCCGCGCGAAGAAGATCGGCGTGCAGCTCGGCACCACCGGGGAGCTCGAGGCGAAGAAGGTGCCCGAGGCTCAGGTCGTGTCCTTCGACGCGATCGGAAATGCCTTCCGCGACCTCGAGAACGGCAACGTGGCCGCGGTCATCGCCGACACCCCGACCGCCCGGATCTTCCAGCGCGAGCACGGCACCATCAAGCTGGTGGGCGAGGCGCTCACCCACGAGGAGTACGGCATCGCGGTGCGGCTCGAAGATGCGCCGCTCAAAGCCGCGCTCGACCGCGGCATCGACGGGCTCCCGCGCCAGCGGCCGAGCTGGGCCGCCTCGAAGTGCAGTGGGGCTTCGCCGAGGGCAAGTAGCGCCTCCCTCGATCGTGATTGGGGCAAATCGCGCGATCGATTCGCCCTTGCGACCGCACCCCGCCTGAAGCTCTCCCCCCCATCGCCCGATGGATAGGCAAGAACCCGATCCGCCCGGATCGGACTGACCCTTGCTACCCAACGTCGGGGCGAATCATGACCTGGATCTCCCGCAGCGCGCTCGTGCTCTCTGTCTTCCTGCTCGTCATCGCCGGCCTGGGCGGCTGCGCAAAGGACCAGACCACCGCACCGCCGCTGCCGGATCTCGACAAGTCGAGCCTCG
Organism: Candidatus Eiseniibacteriota bacterium; assembly: GCA_046327845.1. Taxonomy (GTDB): domain Bacteria; phylum Eisenbacteria; class RBG-16-71-46; order CAIMUX01; family CAIMUX01; genus JADJQY01. Next base: position 24,296 of record JAXLXQ010000004.1, read on the forward strand.
AGTTCGGCACGGTGCGGCTCGGGCAGAGCACGGAGCGCATCTTCACGCTGCGCAACCTCGGCGCCGGCGTGGTGACGGGCGAGGTCAGGATCGACTGCGCCGACTTCCGCATCGTCTCGGGCGGCGGCGCCTACGCGATCAGCGGCTCGGAGACCCACGAGGTGACGGTCCGCTTCCAGCCCACCTCGGCCGGACTCAAGACCTGCAATGTGACGCTCGGCAACGACGCGCTCGGCCACGTGCTGCTCACCGGCACCGGCGCCGAGGTCCCGACCGGCACCTGCTGCGCGCCGACCGGCACCTGCACGGTCACCACCGAGGCCAACTGCGCGGCGCCCTCCATCTGGAGCGGGGCGAGCACGCTCTGCGATCCCAATCCCTGCCCCCAGCCGAGCGGCACCTGCTGCGCGAGCGACGGCTCCTGTCGCGTGACGGTGCAAACGGAGTGCAGCGGCGAGTGGACGATGTTCGCGAGCTGCGAGCCGAACCCCTGCGATCAACCGACTGGTGCTTGCTGCGCGAACGACGGCACCTGCACCGTGACGATCGAGGCGCAGTGCGGCGGTAGCTGGACCCTGGGCGGCAACTGCGATCCCAATCCCTGCCCGCCGCCGACCGGCAGCTGCTGCGCACCCGACGGTAGCTGCACCGTGACCCTCGCCCGCGACTGCCAGGGAAGCTGGACGATGCTCGCCGACTGCGATCCCAACCCCTGCGTGCAGCCGACCGGCTCGTGCTGCGAGGGGGACGGCACCTGCATCGTGACCTTGCGGAGCGAGTGCGCCGGCCTCTGGACCCCCTTCGCCGACTGCGCGCCCAATCCATGCGAGCAGCCCACCGGCAGCTGCTGCGCGACGGACGGCACCTGCACGGTGACGCGCCAAGCCGAGTGCAACGCGCAGTGGACGATGTTCGCGACCTGCGATCCCAACCCCTGCCCGCAACCAAGTGGCGCCTGTTGCGCGAGCGATGGCACCTGCACCGTCACCCTGCGCGCGGAGTGCCGCGGCGAGTGGACGATGTTCGGCGACTGCGATCCGAACGACTGCCCGCCGCCCACCGGTTCCTGCTGCCTCGAGAGTGGCAACTGCAGCGTCACGACCCAAGCGCAGTGCAACGGACAGTGGACCCTCTTCGCCGACTGCGATCCCAACCCCTGCGCGCAGCCGAGCGGCGCCTGCTGCGCCAGCGACGGGAGCTGCACCGTCACCGTGCAGTCGGAGTGCCACGGCGACTGGACCATGTTCGGCGACTGCGATCCCAATGAGTGCCCGCCGCCCAACGGCTCCTGCTGCCTCGAAAACGGAAGCTGCACCGTCACGATCCAAGCGCAGTGCAGCGGCACCTGGACCGCGCTCGCCGACTGCGATCCCAATCCGTGCGCGCAACCGACCGGCGCCTGCTGCGCGAACACCGGCGCGTGCACGGTGACGACCGAGGCGTCGTGCGCTTCCCCGAGTACCTGGGAGGGCGCCCACACCACCTGTTCGCCTAGCCCCTGTCCGCCTCCGACCGGCGCCTGCTGCGCGGAAAGCGGCGCCTGCACCACGACGACGCAGGCGGCGTGCACCGGCACATGGAAGGGCGCGGCCACCGTCTGCTCGCCCAATCCCTGCCCGCAACCGACCGGCGCCTGCTGCACGCAGCAGAACAGCTGCGTGATCACGACGCAGGCCGGCTGCTCCACCGGCAATACCTGGAAGGGACCGGACACCGACTGCTCACCAAATCCCTGCGTCGCGGCGACCGGCGCCTGCTGCACCCCGCAGGGCAGCTGCGTCGTGACCAGCGAGGCAGGATGCTCGGCGACCAACAGCTGGAAGGGCGCAGGCACCACCTGCTCGCCCAATCCCTGCTCGCAGCCGAGCGGCGCCTGCTGCGCCAACGACGGCACCTGCACCACCACGATTCAGAGCGCGTGCACGTCGCCGAGCAGTTGGAAGGGCGCGAACACCAGCTGCTCGCCCAACCCGTGCCCCGCGCCGACCGGCGCCTGCTGCACTCCAGCCGGCAGTTGCACCGCAACGACCGAAGCAGCGTGCAGCGGACAGAACAGCTGGCAGGGAGCGGCGACCGAGTGCTCCCCCAATCCTTGCCCGCAGCCGACTGGCGCCTGCTGCGCGCCCGCGGGCAGCTGCACCGTCACGACCGAGGCATCCTGTACATCGCCGAGCGCGTGGCAGGGAAGCGGCACCGACTGCTCGCCCAACGACTGCGTGCCGACCGGCGCCTGCTGCACACCGGCAGTTGCACCGCAACGACCGAAGCAGCGTGCAGCGGACAGAACAACTGGCAGGGAGCGGCGACCGATTGCTCCCCCAATCCCTTGCCCGCAGCCGACTGGCGCCTGCTGCCGCCCGCGAGCAGCCCGCACCGTCGACCGAGGCATCCTGTACATCGCCGAGCGCGTGGCAGGAAGCGGCACCGACTGCTCGCCCAGCGACTGCGTGCCGACCGGCGCCTGCTGCACACCGTCTGGGACCTGCATTCGAACGAGCGACACCGGCTGCTCCTCGCAGAACAGCTACCAAGGGGACGGCACCGACTGTTCACCCAATCCCTGCCCGCAGCCGACCGGCGCCTGCTGCGCGACCAACGGCAACTGCACCGTGACCACGCAGGCCAGCTGCCACTCGCCGAGCAGCTGGCAGGGTGCCGACAGCAACTGCAGCCCGAACCTCTGCGTCGCGACCGGCGCTTGCTGCGCACATGCCGGCACCTGCACGGTCACGACCGAAGCGGCCTGCGCCGAGCCGAGCACTTGGCAAGGCCCCGGTACCGACTGCTCGCCCAATCCCTGTCCGCAACCGACCGGCGCCTGCTGCGCGCTCGACGGCACCTGCACCGTGACCACGCAGGCCAACTGCCACTCGCCGAGCAGCTGGCAGGGAATGGACACGAACTGCAACCCGAACCTCTGCGTCGCGATCGGCACCTGCTGCACTCCGCAGGGCGCGTGCACCGTGACGACCGAAGCGAACTGCCAGGCGCCCGCCAGCTGGTCCAACCCAGGCGTCACGACTGCTCGCCCAATCCCTGCCCGCAGCCGACCGGCGCCTGCTGCGCGACCAACGGCAACTGCACGGTGACGACGCAGGCGAACTGCGCATCGCCGTCGAGCTGGCAGGGCATGGACACCAACTGCACGCCGAACCTGTGCGTGCCGACCGGCGCCTGTTGCGCGCACTCCGGAAGCTGCACCGTCACGACCGAGGCGGCCTGCACCGCGCCGAGCAGCTGGGAAGGGCCCGGCACCGATTGCACACCGAATCCCTGTCCGCAGCCGACCGGCGCCTGCTGTGCAACCAACGGAACGTGCAGCGTGACCACGCAAGCGTCGTGCACCGGCACGAGCAGCTGGCAGGGAGCCGACACGGTGTGCAATCCGAATCCCTGCCCGCCGCCGACCATCACGCTCAGCCCGACCACGCTGCCCAACGGCACGCTCAACGTGGCCTACTCGCAGACGGTGACCGCGAGCGGCGGAACTGCGTCTTACACCTTTGCGGTGACCTCGGGATCGCTTCCGACCGGGCTCTCGCTCGCAGGCGGCGGCGGGATCACCGGCACCCCGTCCGCGGGCGGGACCTACAACTTCACGATCACCGCGACCGACGCCAATTCCTTCACCGGCAGCCGCGCCTACTCGGTGACCATCTCGGCCACCAGCCTCGACCTCACCGTCTCGGTGGTGTACATCACGCAGTCCTCGCAGACCCAGGCCTTCGACGTCCCGCTGGTGCAGGATCGAAACGGTCTGCTCCGCGCCTTCGTCCTCGCGAATCAGGCGAACAGCGCGACGCCCGACGTGCGGGTTCGGATCTACAACGGCGCGTCGCTCGTGCAGACCTACACGATCACTGCACCGGGCGGCTCGGTCCCGACCTCGATCACCGAGGGAACCCTCTCCAGCTCGTGGAATCAGCTGATCCCGGGCAACCTCATCCAGACCGGCTACAAGCTCCTGGTCGATGTCGATCCGAGCGGCGCGGTCTCGGAGACGAATGACAGCAACAACTCCTGGCCGGTCTCCGGCGTGGCGCAGACGCTCACCGTGCATGACGTGCCGGTCTTCGACATGACGCTGGTGCCGGTGCACAACAGCGTCGGCACGGGCGGCGTGACCGGCGGCAATGCCTCGTCGTACATGGACTACACCCGGCGCATGCACCCGATGCCCGACTACGACGCGCAGGTCCACGCCACCATGAACACCAGCACGACGCTGCAATCGAACGGCACCGGTTGGGACACGGTGTTGGACGAGGTGACCGCACAGCGCACGACCGACGGCAGCAGTCGCTACTACTACGGCGTGGTCAAGGTGAGCTACGGCAGCGGCGTCGCCGGCCTCGGCTGGATCGGCTATCCGGTCGCGATCGGCTGGGACTACCTGCCGAGCGCATCCCTGGTCATGGCGCACGAACTCGGCCACAACTGGGGTCGATACCATGTGCTCTGCAGCGGCGGAGAGGCAGGGACCGACGGCGCCTATCCCTACGGCGGCGGCATCATCGGCGCCTACGGCTACGACCTCTGGGCGTCGACGCTGAAGGACAAGACGACCTACAAGGACGTCATGAGCTACTGCTCGAACCAGTGGGTCAGCGACTACACCTACAAGGCGGTGATGAACTACCGCGAGTCGAGCGGCATCGGCTTCCAGGCCCAGGGTTCAGGGAGCAGCGCGCCCGAGCCGTGCCTCTTGGTGTGGGGTCTGCGCCGCGACGGGCAGATCCTCCTCGAGCCGTCCTTCCAGGTGAACACGCGACCGTCGATCCCGGAGCCAGGGCCTTTCCGCATCGAGGGTCTGGACGCGAACGGCACGCGGGTCTGGTCGCAGTCCTTCGACCTCATGCCGATCACGCACATGCCCGACCCGAACGCGGCCGGCTTCTGCTTCGCCGCCCCGATGTCGGCGGAGCTGAACGACCAGATCGTGACCCTCCGGGTGGTCGAGTGGGGGCAGGAGCGGGCGCGGCACGATGCGCCCAAGCTCGGCTTCCGCCAGTCGGCGGTGCAGTCCACCTTGGCCCGCGCCGGCGACGGGATCGACTTCGCCTGGGACGCCGGCAGCTCGCCGGTCGTGATGGTCCGGGACCTCGACCGCGGCGTCTGCCTCGGGTTCGCTCGCGGCGGCTCGAAGCGGATCGAGACTGACGCCTCGCGCATCGAGCTTCGCTACTCCGACGGCGTTCACACGCGGGTGCAGGTGTGGCCGGTGCCGTAGGCCCCCGATCCGGCGGGGCAAGCTAGCCCGAGACCGGAACTCATCAACTTTCCCGGAGCGCGCCAAGAATTGTTGGCGCGCTCCGTATCATCCCCCCATCCTTCGACATCTTCTTGCGGCACCCGGCACCGCCGTTCCGCCGGAACGTCACCCTCGGTGGCGCCCCGGATTGGTTCTCCCGTGCGACGCTGATCCTAAGGCGGTGTCCGCCCACCGACCGGATCACCGGAGGTGTCCATGTCGCATCGACCGCCTGGAAGGCGTGAAGGGTGGATTGCCCTCACCGCCCTCGCCCTCTCGTTCGCCGGCACCGCGCGCGCCGGCTATGTGCTCCTCTCCTGGAACGACCTCGGCATGCACTGCATGAACAAGATCCATGCGAACATGTCGATCCTTCCCCCCTACAACAACGTCGACGCCCAGCTGATCAAGCAGGGCAGCGCCGGCATCACGCCGCAGGTCATCACCGGCGGCTTCAGCATCGAGTACTCGATCCCGGGCAACACCTACTCCGTCGGCAAGACTGACTTCTGGAGCTACGACGTTCCGCTCTTCGGCGTTAACTTGCCGGACAACATCGGGCTGACCGGCAAGGGGCTCACCGGCACGCTCGATTGGAATGGCGATCACTACCGCGCCGAGGGAATCCCGATCACGCCGTGGACCGATGCGAATCTGATCAGGGAGGATCCGTTCCAGCAGGCGCGCCTCGAGGCAAAGAACGGCCAGGGTATCGTGGTGGCAACCAGCACTCCGGTGCTGCCGGTGTCGACCGAGATCCACTGCGCGGGCTCCGGATGTCACGCTAGCGAGAATTCCATCATCAACGGTCACCCGCAGGTGAGCGGATTCAATCCTAACCAGCGTCCGATCCTCTGCGCCCGCTGCCACGCCGATCCCGCACTCGGCACGCAGGGCATCGGAGAGGCCGGCTACTTCTCCTTCCGCATGCACGATCAGCACAAGTTCATGGATCAGTCGAGCCCTGGGATCAACGGTTGTTACAAGTGCCATCCCGGGCCGCAGACTCGCTGCTTGCGCGGCACGATGAACAACGACCATGGAGTCATCTGCCAGGATTGCCACGGCAACATGGCGGCGGTGGCGAACTCGATCGAGCAGGGTCGCGTACCTTGGGCGAATGAACCGGCGTGCCGCACCTGCCACACCGCACAGTACGGCGAGCCCGTCGGTCAGCTGTACAAGCTCTCGAAGGGGCATGGCGGCGTGATGTGTTCGGGCTGCCACAACAGCACCCATGCCGACTTCCCCAGCCGCGAGGCGCGGGACAACGCCGTCATGGTGGCGCTGCAGGGGCACGCGGGAATCTTGAGCGACTGCACCGTCTGTCACGGCGTCATCCCGTCCGGGCCGGGGCCGCACGGCTTCACGCCGACCGGCGTGGTCGAGTCGGAACTCACGACGGGCGCCGAGATGCTCAAGGTCAGCCCGTCGCCGATGCAGCGCGACTGCCGGATCGAGTTGGCGAACGCGGGAAGCGGCGAAGAGCGAATTCTCGTGTTCGACGCACAGGGACGCACGCTGCGCATGCTCCGGAGCGAGGCGGGAAGCGGCGGCACGCGCGTCGCACGCTGGGACGGCGCGGACAAGAACGGCGAGCGGGTCGCGCCGGGCGTCTACTTCCTCCGCTGGCAGCAGGGCAACCGCACCGCCGCAGCGAAGGTGGTGCTGCAGAAGTAACGAGCAACTCTCCGCGGCTCGCCGCGGATACGTAGGGCGAATCGATCGCGTTCGCACCGCGCTTGATTGACGAGCGATACGGCGGTCGAATTCGTAACGGGGGGCCGGGGAGACCTGGCCCCCTCGTGCTTCACCGCGTGGCGGTATTCTGCTTCGGCACGAGGAGCAGCGTGAGGCCGAAGAGCAGGAGACCGATCCCTCCCGCCGCCGCTTCCGCGTAGAGCATCCCACCCGCGCCCCACTTGCCGAAGGCCCAGCCGTCGACGCGGGTCATGTAGTAGATGGGCGTGTTCGAGAGCGAGGCGAAGATGGAGTACTTGGTCGCGGCCGCTCCCAGCCCCATCGCCTCGAGCACGAAGGCGGTGAAGCCGACGTAGGTGAGCCCGGTGATGAAGGCATACAGCATGGTGAAGATGATGTAGTTCGTCTCGGTGCGCGCGGCCACTCCCATCGCGATGGCGCAGAGCGCCTGCAGAATTCCGTACGCCGCGTAGGCGGTGCGGCGGTGCATGCGATCGGAGATCCATCCGCCCGCGAGGCAACCGAGCGCGGAGACCACCCCGCCCAATACTCCCGTCACCAGCGCCACCGTGTTCGGCGTCGCCTTCCACGAGTCGGCCACCGCGGACCAGAGCCCGGCGGCCGCACCCGATCCCAGCGGCAGGAAGCACAGGATCAGCGAGAGCAGACCCGCGCGCGATCGCGCCACGCTCCAGAGGTCATGGCCGAGTTCGCGCGCCTTCTCCTTCCATCCTTCCCCACCGATCGCGCGCGGCGGCTCCGGCATCGCGAGGAGCGCGAGCGAGCAGAGCAGGCAGGCCGCGGCCAGGATCGCGCTCGCCATCCACGGCGCGGCGAGATGCTGCGCGAGCCACAGCCCGGCGCCACCGCCTACTCCGCCGCCACCCAGATTGCCCGCTTGAAACCAACCGCCCGCGCGCCCCTTCTCCTCATCCGACGCGTTGAACGCCATCAGGCTCTCGACCGCCATCCCTTGAATGGTCGACGCGAAGTTTGCGATGAAGATCACCGCCGATAAGAGCGGCAGCGCGGCGCGGGTGGGCGGGATCGCGCCCATCGCGAAGATACCGAGCGCGCTGATCAGGTTGGACAGCTGATACCAGGCCTTGCGCGGCAGCGTAGTGTCGGCGACCGGCGACCAGAGAAACTTCCAGGTGTGCGGGAGCAATCCCAGCGCGACGACGCCCGCCGTCTCCGCCACCGACACCCCGGCCTTCGTGAGGTAATACGCCACCGCGACGGAGACGTAGCCGCCCATCACACCGAAGGGGGTGATGAGGAACATGAACGCGGAGGGGTGGACATGGCGATGCGGAACGGCAGCGTCACGGTTCACGGTGCGACTAACCTCCTGAGCTTCTCTTCGTCCAGTCCCCACACCCGGCGCTCACGAGCCGGCACGAATCCCTCGGAGCGATAGAGCCGGAGCGCGTTCTCGTTGGCGCCATCGACGAGCAGCGTCACGGGCAACGCGCTGTTGTGTTCGATCCAGCGCACGCCCCAACGCAGGAGCGCGCGGCCGACGCCGAGGCCGCGCACCTCAGGGTCGGTGCCGAGCACCTCGATTTCGCCGCGCGACTCGAGTAGCGCGCAGCGACAGAAGCCCACGCAGTCGCCGCCGCGCCAAGCGAGAGCGATGCCGTCCGGTCGGAAGCCGGGCGCGCGCGCCAGATCGCGGCAGTCCTCGACCGTGCTCGGAACGTAGCGCCAATGCTCGGCGAAGGAACGGTTGTAGGCATGATTCCAGGCTTCGAGGTGCGCGTCGCTTCCATCGAAGATCCGACACTCAACCTCGCGCGGCCAGATCGGCTCGACGGCCGCACCGCGCGGACGCTCGAGCATCCAGAAGTAGCGCTCGTGTTCGAAGCCGAGCTTCTCCGCCAGCGCGGTCGCCTCCGGACAGGGCTGCCACGCCGCCATCGAAATCGTGCGCACGTCCGCGACTCTCGTCTGCCTCACGCAGTGGCGCGAAACCTCGCGAAGGAGCGCGGTGCCGATGCCGTGACGGCGATGTTCGGGCACGACCGCCGCGCGCAGCATCGCCCAGCCGGCTTCTCCCTGCGGCAGCACGAAGGCGAAGGCAAAGCCCACTGGCTCATCGCCGAGGAACGCGAGGCGGATGCCTGCCCGATCGAGGTTCTCGTCCGAGAGCTTGAACTCGAGCCCGTGCGGGCCTTGAAACTTGTCGAACTGCGGAGCGATGTCGTGATGTGTCACGAGAGCGCGGAATGTCTCGAGGTCGGCTGGCGTGTAGGGACGAATCGTGAAGTCGGGCATGAGGCAGTCTATCTGATTCCCGCGCCCACCTCGGTACTCCCTGCGGTGTTGGGGTGGGCGCATCAGGGCGAGTAGAATTGAGCGGTCAGAAACGGAACCTCCCTGGCGACACCACGCGACCGTGAATCGGAGGACACCATGATGCCGCGACGACTTCTTTGGACGTGGTTGCTGCTCTGCGCAGCACTGCATCTGAACCCGAGCCCTTGTTCCGCTCAGCTCTGCGGCAGCTGGAGTGCAACCCTCTCGGCGGCGAACATCGAGCCGCACATCCCGTCGGAGGCGCAGATTAGTGCCTCTGCGAGATTCTGGTTCTGCGGTGACTGCGGTTTCGTCGGAGACTCGTTGTTCGTCGGGCTGTCCTACCCCACAGCGTTCTCGTCGATCATCGCAACGATGCGAGTCTACGTCCCGCGCGCGTCACAGACAGACTCGCTGATCGCTGAGGTCCCAAATCCGAAGTTCTTGGGAGACGGAAACCCGGTCTTCTATCCGCCCGAACTCTGCACGTACGGCTCGATGCCATTCGCGACGGTCGTGGTGACGACGGAGACCTACCCCGAGGGAGAAGCGTCCGGCGTGCTGATCGCGGATCCGGTCTATCCGGTCGAGCACCTGACCTGGGGCAAGCTCCGCGCCCGATATCGCTGAGCGCTCCTCTCGTGGCGGAAGCATGCCCCGCGACACCGAACCGTCGACGAGCGGGATGCGAAGTGGCTATCCTTCGCTCCCATGATCCAAGCATCGATCGGCGCGCAGTTCGTAGAGATCCTGCGCTTCCTTCTTCCCGCCGTTCCGGCGACGATCCAGATCACGTTGGTCGCCTACGCGCTGGCGCTCTCGCTCGGCGTCTGCGTCGGCCTCCTTCGCATCCAGAAGCAGCCTGTCCTCGCCGGGCTCGGCCGCGCCTACGTCGACTGCATTCGCGGGGTGCCGCTCCTCGTCATCATCTTCTTCGTCTACTTCGGGCTGGGGAAGATCCTGCACCTGCCGCAGTTCGTGGCCGGGGTGCTGGCGATCGGCATCTGCTACAGCGCGTACATCGGCGAGTCGGTGCGCGCGGGCATCGAGGCGATCCCGAACGGTCAGTGGGAGGCGGCGCGCTCGCTCGGGATGTCGTGGCCGGAGACGATGCGCTACGTGATCCTGCCGCAGGCCTTCCGCATCGTGATTCCACCGCTCATGAACGAGTTCATCTCCTGCCTCAAAGACTCGTCGCTCGTTTCGGTGGTCGGCCTGCGTGAGCTGACACGCGCAGGCCGTGACTATGCCTCGGCGAAGTTCGTCGACTTCCAGACTTGGTTCGTGGTCGGGCTGCTCTATCTGGCGATGACGCTCGCGCTCACTCGCCTCTCGGGCGCACTCGAGCGTCGCCTACGCATCCCTGGGCGGGAGACCCACGCATGAGCGGCTTCGCGCGACGCGACGATGACCCGATGGTGCGGGTCGAGCATCTCTCCAAGCGCTACTCGCCGCAGTTCTCGGTGCAGGAGGTCTCTTTCGACGTACCCGACTCGAGCGTGTCGGTGCTGATCGGTCCCTCCGGCTCCGGCAAGTCGACGATTCTCCGGATGATCAACGGCCTCGAGCGGATGGACTCAGGGCGCGTGCTCCTCGATGGCATCCCGCTCGATCACGCGGCCAAGAATCTCGATGACGTGCGCGCAGAGTGCGGAATGGTCTTCCAGCAGTTCAACCTGTTCGCGCACCTCCGCGTGATCGACAACCTCTGCCTCGCGCCCTCGGTTGTGCGTGGCCGCCCGCGCGCCGAGGTCGAGCCGGAGGCACGTGCGCTCCTCGCCAAGGTTGGCCTGGCCGGCAAGGAGGATCGCTTCCCCGCGCAGCTCTCCGGCGGCGAGCAGCAACGCGTCGCGATCGCGCGCGCTTTGCATGAAGCCCAAGGTGATGCTCTTCGACGAGCCGACCTCGGCGCTCGATCCGGAGAAGATCTCCGAGGTGCTGGACGTCATCCGCGCCCTGGCGCGCGAGGGCATGACCATGCTGATCGTCACCCACGAGATGGGCTTCGCCCGCGAGGTGGCGCAGCAGGTTTGCTTTCTCGATCAAGGCAGGTTGGTCGAGACCGGAACGCCGGAGCAGCTCTTCGGCGCGCCGCGCGAGGAGCGGACGAGGGCATTTCTCGCGCGGGTGCTGTAGACGGGGCACTGTCGCCGGCGCGCAGCACGCTCGTCGACCCGCTACTTCGAGTCCACCATTCTCCGCAAGACCGGGATGTACAAGAGGTGCGCATCGCAATCGCGGCAGAGGTCGAGCGCGCCACGGCCCTCCGTCTCGAGGCGACGGCGAAAGGTCGTGTACGGTTCGCCGTTCCACACCTCGCGAATCGACTGCCGCGACACATCGCCAAGGGTGAACTGCCCGAGCGCGTCCTGACAGCAAAGACTCACCGCGCCGCTCGGTCGAATCACCATCTGCATGTAGGGGACGCCGCACGACTCGCGGTGGAAGTAGCGCGCCTGCGGGCCGTCCTGCTTGTTCGGCGCGAGGCCGCCGCGCGCGCCCAGCACCTCGTTCTCCGGTCGCACGTGGACGAGCGTTCGCGCACCAAGGCGCACTACGTTTGGGTCGTGTGAAGCGCGGATCTCATCGATCACGCGCTGCACCTGCTTTCGGATCGTAAGGTCATCGCTGTAGTTGTTGATGATCATCTCGTCGAGCCCGGCTTGCGCGAGCGCGACGTACGACTCCGGCGTGAGCGGCGTGCCGTTGGTGTAGAGATAGAGCCACGCGCGCGGGACGCGTTGACGCAGGAGCGAGCAGATCTCAACCAATCGCTTGTCGAGTAGCGGCTCGTTGTTGCTGAAGAGGGCGAGGTGCCCGGCGTACCGCGCCTCCCCCAGCTCGCGCGCGATCTTCTCGATCAAGGGCATCGCCATCTCGACCCGCGCCCGCGGATCGACGAAGCGATTCACCGGGCAGAACTGACAGCCGCCGTTGCAGGCGCTCAAGGTTTCGAGCTCGATCGCCTTCGGCAGTGCACCGTTGGTCACCGAGTAGACGAGCGCGCTCAGTCGATTCGTCACCTTGTGATAGCGCATGTCGGCCGGGCCGCCGCGTGGGCCGAGCAACGCGCGCTTCAATCGCTCGATGCGGCGGGGCGGCCCGGGCCGCTGAATCGCGGGTCCACTCACGCGTACATCGCCTCAGCGATCCGGGCTCTGGGTCGGCCGCATCGGCTGCCAGTTCGGATCCCCGCCGCTCCGCGGATCGAAGCCGGGATTGGGATCGCCGAGGATCTGTCCGGTCAGCGGATGGATCCAGTAGACCGCGTTGGTCAGCGGTAGGTCGATCGTTTGGTTGGTGTACGGGTTGTCGTAGCGCTGCACGCCGTCCATCGCCTGGCGAAAGTCGAAGTTGTTGCGCGCCGCCGACGCCTCGCGTTCGCGCGTGACCTCGGCCCACTGCCGCTCCGACCAGGCGCGATCCTGCCGTGCCTGCTCGCCGAGTCGAATCGAGTTCTGTAGATTCTGCGCCGCGATGCCCGACGCGCCGAAGGCGGCGGGGTGCGTCACCTGGATCTGGTCGGCGATCGCCGGTAGCCACGATGCGTACTGCGCCCAGAGCTGCGCCTGCGCCGCGACCCACGACATCACCATCGTCGCGCAGTCGTAGCTCGGTGCGACACTGCAGCGCGCGAGTCCGTGGCACGCCACGCCGTTCACCATGTAGTCGACGTCGAAGAGCACCGCGTGGGGAAAGCCGATGAGCGGCGCGACCGGCCGCTCCTGACCGAAGCGCAGACCCTGAAGCTGCATGCGCGCGAGGGTGTCGAAGAGGTACTGGCCCGGCGCGTAGTAGAGAGGAAGACCCGCGTTCCCCACCGTCGCGACGATCGCGTCGAAGCTGGGCGAGGCCATCACCACCGCGAAGTGGCCGTCCTCCGTGACCTGCCAGCCCGGCGGCACCAGGTAACGAAAGCAGACTCCCTGTCGTGGCTGCGCCGGAGGCGTAGGTGGCTGGGGCGGAAAGCCGGGGGCATCGGGCATCGGTGCTCCTCCTCGTCGGGCAGCGGATCGAGCAGCGCGGCACGCGAGGGTCCGCGCGACCTGGGGCGCTCTCCGCCGCGGCGCGAAGGTACCCGAATCACGCTGACCTCCCGGTCGATTATTCGGGCCGCCTCCGATGACGGCGCACGATCACGCCGCAAATCGGTCGAGATCAGCCATCCGAGGCGCGCCCCTGGGTCCCATCCCGCAAGTCTGTCAATCATCACAGGGAGATCCCGTCGATATAGTCAATTATTTTTGACTCATCCGGGTCGTGGCGTACGATCTTCACAAGGCAGATGTAGCTGCTCCACGACAGAATTGCGGAGGACCAACCATGCACCGTCGCTATTCGGTTTCACTTCTCCTGGGTCTCGCCGCCATGGCGCTGGCCGCGCCAGTCCACGGTGCCACCCTGTTCGTCGATTCGTGGGGCCTGGCATACAACCAGTGGACCCCCAACGCGAATGCTCCCTCCCAGATCAGCTGGGTGGTCGAAGACTGGAAGACCGGCAACAGCGGCTTCCTCGATCCGGGCTGGGGTGGCGACGAGTACGACGCCGAGGCCGCCTACATCGGCCTGGACAGCGACTATCTCTACCTGGCCGTGATCACCGGCTTCCCGCTGGCCGGGCGCAACTTCTACTCGGATCACTACGCGGCCGGCGACATCATGCTCGACCTGGGCGGTGACGGTCACTACGAGTACGCGGTGGATGTCGACGCGGGCGGCGCGCTTCGCTCGGGCAACCTCCACCTGCAGAACCCGTCGATCATGGGCGGTCACCGTGGGGCGGCGCGAGCGATCCGCTTCGCGCGACTTCGTGGACCCACACCGATTCGCCGACCGCCTTCAGCTACGGCGCCTGGCAGGGCCGCTACGCGATCGAGGCCAAGATCGACCGCGACCTCTTGGCCGACAGCGACGAGTACAAGATGCACTGGACGATGGGCTGCGGAAACGACGAGATCGAGACGTCGCTGCGGCCGACGCAACCGGTGCCGGAGCCGGCGTCGTTCCTGCTGCTGGGCGTGGGGCTCGGGGCGGCGGCCATCGCGGCGCGGAGGAGGAAGAGCGCGTAGGTTCGTCAAACCGGCTTCGAAGAACGAATCGCGGAAGGGCAGGCCACCGGATCGGTGGGCCTGCCCTTTCTTCGTTGGGGGATCCGCGGGCGTTCCAGAGCTGGTCGAGTGATCCTTCGACTGTGTCCGACAACCTACCGCGACGCGCGGCGTGAAGGCCCCGACTCCCAACACGCTGGGTGCCCCCCTGTCCCTCGGCTACAATCCCGCACGGCAAGCAGCCGATCATCCAGATCGGCGCGGTCCGAGTGGCCCGAGCGATTCGTGACTCACCAGAAAGGCGACCCATGTCCGGCCAAGTCTCCTTCTACGCGCAGGTGAACCAGAACTTCGAGAAGGCAGCCCGACTGACCAAGTACCCGAAGGGACTGCTCGATCAGATTCGCGAGTGCAACAGCGTCTATCGGATGAGCTTCCCGATCGAGCGGGACAACGGCGACATCCAGGTGGTGTACGCGTGGCGCGCCGAGCACAGCCAGCACAAGCTGCCAACCAAGGGCGGCATCCGCTTCGCGCCGGACGTGAACGAGGACGAGGTGATGGCGCTGGCGGCGCTCATGACCTACAAGTGCGCGATCGTGGACGTGCCGTTCGGCGGCGCGAAGGGCGGCATCAAGATCGATCGCCGCGACTACTCGCAGGCTGAACTCGAGCGCATCACCCGCCGCTACACCTACGAACTGCTGCGCAAGAACTTCATCGGCCCGGGCATCGACGTGCCGGCGCCGGACTACGGAACGGGCCCGAAGGAGATGTCCTGGATCGCCGATACCTACTCCTCGCTCTCGGCCGACAAGCTGGACGCGATGGGTTGCGTCACCGGGAAGCCGATCCCGCAGGGCGGCGTGCGCGGGCGCACCGAGGCGACGGGCCGCGGCGTCTACTTCGGGACGCGCGAGGCGTTGAGCTTCGCCGAGGACATGAAGGCCTTGGGCCTCTCGACCGGCGTCGCGGGCAAGCGCGTCGTGGTGCAGGGGCTGGGCAACGTCGGCTACCACGCGGCCAAGTTCTTCGCCGAAGCCGGCGCCGTGCTGGTCGGTCTGGCCGAGTACGAAGGCTCGATCGCGAACGAGAAGGGCTTGGACCTCGAGAAGGTGATGGCCCACCGGCGCGAGACGAAGTCGATCCTGAACTTCCCCGGCGCGAAGAACCTCCCGTCACCGCATGCTGCGCTCGAGCTCGACTGCGACATTCTGGTGCCGGCGGCGCTCGAGAACCAGATCACGCCCGAGAACGCGCCGCGGGTGCAGGCCAAGATCATCGCGGAGGGCGCGAACGGACCGCTGACCGCCGAGGCGGGCGAGATCCTCAATCAGCGCGGCGCGCTCATTCTGCCCGACATGTACCTGAACGCGGGCGGCGTCACCGTGTCGTACTTCGAGTGGGTGAAGAACCTCTCGCACGTTCGCTTCGGTCGGATGGAGAAGCGTTTCGAGGAGAGTGCCTACCGCAAGCTGCTCGACGCGAGCCAGGCGCTCGCCGGGAAGAAGCTGAGCGAGGACGAGATCAAGCAGTACACCGCGGGACCGAGCGAAGAGGATCTGGTCAACTCCGGCTTGGAGGAGACGATGATCTCCTCTTACCGACAGATTCGCGAGGTGAAGCTCACCCACGCGGCCAAGCCGGATCTGAGGACCGCGGCCTTCATCAACGCGATCGACAAGATCGCGACCAGCTATCTCGACCTCGGCATCTTCCCGTGAGGCGAGCAGTCTGGGCGGTCGTCGCCGCCGCGGCGCTTGCGTTCGCGGTGGCGCGCGCCGCTGATGATCCGTTCCTCGAACGAATCTGGCTGCAGTACAACTTCGTTCCCGGGGATCGCATCGTCTTCGCGGAGGACTTCGCGAGCGCGGACTCGACCGCAGTGCTCGCTCGCTTCGACGGCGCCGCGGGAGCAGCCAGGGTCGAGTCATGGTCGGGAGAGCGCGTCTTGCGCGTCGAGCGATCGGCCGCGCTTGCGGTGGGGATGAACGAGGCGCTCGCCCCGAACTTCACGATCGAGTTCGATCTCGGCTTGAGCAAGGGCGCGATCGAACTCGCCTCCGCCGGGGCGGAGGGAGATGACGCCTCGCGTTCGCGGGTGCGCTGGACGGAATCGAGCGGCGCTCTGCTGCTGGGCGACGGCACGACCAAGGGCGGGAGCTTCGCGCCGGCTGCGGAGCCGCATCATGTGTCGCTCATGGTCGAGGGATCGCGAGCGCGGCTCTGGGTCGATGGTGCCGAGCTGTGCGACGTGCCGAACTCGAACATCGCGCGTACGAACCTGCTCCGCTTCCAGATCAATCCGGGCGGAGGCGACCCGATTCGTCTCGGCGCCCTTCGGATCGCGACGATCTCGCGCCCGCTCCTCGCGGCACGACTCAAGGTCGAACCGACGGTGATCGTGCACGGCCTTACTTGGAGCGGCGACGCCCTGCGCCCGGAGTCGGCACCGACGCTCCGCTGGCTGGTCGACGCGTTGCGGCAAGATCAGGCACTCCGCCTGCGCCTCACCGTGCACGCCGACGGCGCGGAGGGAGCGGGATCGGCGCTCTTCGCCACGGTCCGGCGCGCCAAGAACCTGGAGGCCTACCTCCGGTCGCGCGGCGGGATCGGACCGCAGCAGGTCACGGTCGAGGGGAAGGGGAATCAGCATCCGCAGCTCGCGCCCAACACCCCGGAAGGTCGCTGGTCCAACCTGCGCGTAGAAATTTCCACGCTCTAGGCAACCATTGCCTGGCGGCGCGAGCCGAGAGGTTCGCCCCGGTCGAGATCCGAGACTGCCTCAGGCGAGAACGGCGCGCAGATCCCAGCAGGCGCTAACTGAATGCTCCGCGACGACCGAAAGAGAGTCCGGAGACGTGCCGTGAGCGAACTTCCGCATTCCCGAACCACCGCTATCCCTGGCATCGACGGGCTGGCGTCGCCGGGCGTTGCCCGCGACCTGTTCGAGTCGATGCTCAGCTTGGCGACCCACGCCCTCGGCGCGGAGGGGGCGTTTCTCTGCCTGCCCGAAGCAGAGCCCACCTCGGTGTTCCTCGCCCGCGGCGTGCTGCCGCGTCATGCACAGGAGTGGGCGGAGGGCGTGGCCCTTCGCTTGGAAGCGGGCGACACCGAGTGCGAGGAAGATGCGCACGGACCCAAGCTGACCGCGATCCGACTGAGCGCGCCCAATGCGGTGCTCTTTGGCGTGAGCTCGAGAACGACGGTCGAGCAGGATCCGGCGAGGAAGTCGATGTATCGCTCCTTGGCCGAGTCGCTCACGATCGCGATGGCCCTGGCCCGCACCGCCACGCCGACACCGAGCGAGACCACCTCCTGGCGCGTCCTCAAGTCGCGCGCGATGGAGGTCGAGTGCCGCCTGCCGATCGACTTCGAGTTCGCGCGCTTCGTCGCCCGCACGGAGAAGATGCTGCACACGCGGGCGGCCACCAAGGAGCTCGCCTTCCAGGTCAGCTACGACGCCGAGATTCCCCGCTACGTCCGGGGTGATCCTTCACGGCTGGGGCAGCTCTTGCTGAGTCTCGCTGGTCACTTCATCCTCCAGGCCACGACCGGCGCGGTTTCGATCCACTTCGCCATCGACGACGCGGGCGGCGGAATCGCGGAGACCCTGCCGCTGCGCGTCGAGATCTCCTGCACCGAGAACGTCGAGCTGCCGGATGACTGGGAGCTGCTCTGCCCGCAACGCGAGTTGGACCTGTCCGACGGTCCCTCCGGCACGCGAGTGCGCCTGCATCTGGTGTTGCAGCGTGCGCGATCCGCGCCGCGGGCTGCGCCGAGCAGCGCACGCGAGCAACTCGAGGGGAAGACCATCCTGATCGTCGATGACAGCGCCGTCAGTCGCCGGGTGTGCGAGCTGCACGTGCGAAAGCTCGGCTGTCGCGTGGTGACGGCGCAGAACGGACGCGAGGCGATCGACGTCGCGGCCGCGGGCGGCATCGATCTCGTGCTTATGGACTGCCAGATGCCGGAGATGGACGGCTTCACCGCCACGAGCGAGTGGCGTCGCCGTGAGGGGGCGGGGCAGCACCTGCCGATCGTCGCACTCACCGGATCGGACGCGCGCGACGAAGAACAGCACTGCCGCGACTCGGGCATGGATGACTTCTTGGTGAAGCCCTTTCACACGCGCGAGCTGGTGGCGGTGTTGACGCGGCACCTTCGCGCCGCGGCCTAGCGGAACACGACCCGCGCGCTAGCGCTTCCGCGTCTCCACGCCGCGCGAGCTCCCGACCACCAGAATCGACGTCAGGTCGAGGAAGAGGCCGGTTTCGACGACGCCGGCACGCGCACGAAGCTCCCGCGCGAGTCCATGCGGATCACGCGCGATGCGATCGCCGGTGAAGCGAACGTCCAGCGTGTAGTTCCCCTCGTCGGTGAGGAAGGGCGATCCATTCGCGAGGCGGAGTGTCGGCTCTCCTCCTTGGGCGCGAAGCGGCGCGAGCTGCGAGGCCCAACCGAAGGGCACCACCTCGAGCGGCAGCGGCATGCGGCTGCCCAGTCGATCGACCAGCTTCGACTCGTCAACCACGACGGCGAAGAGGGTCGCCGCCTGGGCCACGATCTTCTCACGCAGGAGAGAGCCGCCTGCGCCCTTGATCAGCTGCCACTCGGGATCGACCTCGTCGGCGCCGTCCAAGGCGAGATCCAGGCGCGTGGTCTCCTCGAGTTCGAAGAGCGGGATGTTCTCCTCGCGCGCCACCTTCGCGGTCGCTTCGGAGGTGGGCACGCCGGAAAGATCGCGCAGGCGACCGTCCCGCAGACGTCGACCCAATTCGCGGACGATCAGCACCGCCGTCGAGCCGGTGCCGAGCCCGAGCTTCATGCCGCTCTCGACCAGATCGGCGGCCGCGATCGCCGCCTGCTCCTTCAAGGTCATGACGCCTCCCCTTCGCGCGGTGAGAGTACGCAGGGTGCGCCGTCCGAGCGACAGAAGAATGCGCGTTGCGCTTCTGCTACCATCCTGCGGTTTGCGCGCCGGCTGCGGCGGTTCCGACGACGGAGGCAGAGAAATGATCCAGGTCGAGCGACTGCGCAAGATGTACGACCAGCTGGTGGCGGTCGACGACGTTTCCTTCGAGGTGAAGTCGGGCGAGATCTTCGGCCTGCTCGGACCGAACGGCGCGGGCAAGACCACTACCATCTCCTGCCTCTGCGGGCTGATCCAGCCGACCTCCGGGACCATTCGCATCGACGGCAAGGACATTCAGAAGGACGCCGGCGGCGGCGCGCTTCCTCGATCGGCGTGGTGCCGCAAGATCTCGCCCTCTACCTCGAGCTGTCGGCGGCGGAGAACCTCACCTACTGGGGCGGCATCCAGGGGCTATCCCGCGCCGAGCTCAAGACGAGGGTGCCCGCGCTGCTCGAACGAGTCGGGCTGGCCGATCGCGCCCGCGAGCCGATCAAGCGCTTCAGCGGCGGGATGCAGCGACGGCTCAACCTCGCCTGCGGCCTGGTCCACGAACCGAAGGTGTTGCTACTGGACGAACCGACCGTCGGTATCGACCCGCAGAGTCGCGCCCGCGTGCTCGAGATCATCGAGGAACGCGCCCGGGCCGGGGTCGCGGTGCTCTACACCACGCACTACATGAACGAGGCGGAGTCGCTCTGCGATCACTTCGCGATCGTCGATCACCGCCGCATTCTCGCGCGCGGCACGCTCGACACGCTGCTGGCGCAGGCAGGCGAGGCAATTCAGCGCGAGACGAAGCCGGAGCCGAGCCTCGAGCGGCTGTTCCTTCACTTGACCGGCCACGAGCTTCGGGACAGCGCCTGATGGCGCGAGGCGTCAGCACCTGGCAGTCGCTGCGCTGGGTCGCCGAGCGCGACCTCAGGCGGCGCCTGCGCGACCCGATCGGCCTCGTGCTGTGGGTGGCGATTCCGCTGGTCATCGCGGTGCTGGTGCGACTCGCCTTCGGAGGGTCATCCGATGCGCCGCCGCGCGCGCGTCTCGCCCTGGCCGACTGCGATCAGACGCTGCTGAGCCGATTCGTGGACGGAGGGTTTCGGCAGGGGCCGGCGGCCAATCTGTTCGACGTCGAGACCGCCGACAGCGCGCAAGCGGTCACGCTGGCGCAGGAGGGAAAGGTGTCGGGCGCGTTGATCGTGCCCCGCGGCTTCACCCGTGGCTTCCTCAACCAGCAGCCAGTGCGCCTGATCTTGTACAAGAATCCATCCGAGCAGGTGCTCCCCTCGATCATCGAACAGACGGTGAACATCCTGGCGGAAGCCGGCTTCTACATTCGCGAGATCTTGGGCGGGCCGCTCGATCGCATCATGCGCGAGCGCACCAGTCCGACCGACCTCGAGGTCTCGGAGCTGTCGGTCGAGATCAGCGGGATCGCGCGGCGCGCGGCACCTTATCTCTTTCCTCCGAAGCTCAAGCTCTCGGTCGCTCCGAGCGAGACGCGCGGACAGCGCGACGATTACTTCACGCTGCTTTTCCCCGGATTGCTCGTGATGTCGGTGCTCTTCGTCTCGCAGGCTCTGGCGCAGGATGTTTGGGTGGAGCGACGGCGCGGGACCTTCCGTCGCAACCTGACCACCGCCCAGGGGATCGGTTCGCTCCTTCTCGGGAAGATCCTGGCCGGGCTGGTCATCCTCGCCGCCATCTTCGCCTTCGTGATGGCGGTCGGCCGCGTGCTCTTTCAGCTGCACATCACGAGCGTCGTCCAAGCCTTCGTTTTCGGCGTCGCATCGGCCTTCGCGATCCTCTGCGCGCTCCACGTCCTCGTCCTGCTGGCGCGCACGGAGCAGGCCGCGACCGTACTCACCAGCTTCATCATCATGCCGCTGATCCTGGTCGGCGGCTCCTTCTTCCCGATCGAATGGCTGCCGCCGGGGCTTCGTTGGGTCGCGCTGCACACGCCGAACGGCTGGATGCGCGGCGTGCTCAAGGACCTCTTCCTCGGGCGGTCCCCGGACGGCGACTGGCTGCGCGGCGCGCTTCTCTGCGTTGTCGTCGGGCTTCTGCTGCTTTTCGTGAGCGATCGGCTGGCGCGCCGGCAGTTGGCGGAGGGCTGAGCCATGATGCGCCGGATCTTCTTCCTCACTCGTTGGGACCTCGCGGTCATGATGCGTCACCGCGAGACCCTAATGTGGATGTTCGTGATGCCGGTCCTCTTCATGTACGTGATCGGCGCCATGATGGGCTCGGGCCAGGAGGCGGCGACCGTCGACACGCTTACGGTCCTGGATCAGGACGGCGGCCCGGTGGCGGCGGACCTGATGCGGCACCTGCGGACGATGGAGTACGAGATCGCGGTGGTGGCGGACGAGGCAACGCTGAATAGGGCGGCGCGGCAGCTCACGATTCCCGCGGGCTTTAGCGCGCACGTGCTCGCGGCCCAGCCCGACTCGCTCCGTTTCCGCCGCCGTGAGCGCGGCGACCTGCGCGCGCAGCTCGATCAAGTGCGCCTCAACCGCGCCCTCTTCGCCGTTCTCGGCGACGCCATCCTCCTCGCGGGGCACGACTCGACCGACGAAGGGCGACTGCGCGATTTCCGCGCGGGGTTCGGAGCGCTGGCCGCCAAGCCCGAGGCGATCGAGGTGGAGGTGCGGTCAGCTGGACGGCGCCGCATCATTCCGAGCGGCTTCCAACAGTCGGTCCCCGGCACCATGGTGCAGTTCATCCTGATGGTGATGCTGACGACCGGCGGCACCTTCATCGTCATTGATCGCGATCAAGGGCTGCTTCGGCGACTCGCGAGCTCCCCCTACGCGCGGGGTGAGATCGTCGCCGGCAAGATCCTCTCGCGGTTCTTGATTGGCGTGGTGCAGGCCGCCTTCGCCATGCTGGTCGGCACGCTGCTCTTTCATGTCGATTGGGGCGGTTCGATCCTGGGCGTGCTCGCGGTGATCGTGCTCTTCTGCTCCACCGGGGCGGCGCTCTCGGTGCTGTTCGGAAACCTCGCCACCTCGCGAGGCCAGGCGGTCGGGCTCGGCGTGCTGGGCGGCAACATCCTCTCCGCGCTCGGTGGGTGCTGGTGGCCGCTCGAGATCGTCCCGCCGGCAATGCGCACGCTGGGCCAAGCGCTGCCGACCGGGTGGGCGATGCACGGGCTCCACCGGTTGATCAGCTTCGGCGATCCCTTCGTCGCCGCGCTCCCCGCGGCCGCGGCGCTGCTCGGCGCGACGCTCGTCTTCTTGCTGCTCGCGGTGAGGACCTTCCGCTACCAGTGAGCACGGCTCGCGGCAGAGAGGTTCGCGACAGCCTGCTGCTGCTCCTGGCGGCGCTGATCTGGGGATCGACCTTCGTCGCGGTGAAGGCAGCGGTGACGTCGACCTCGCCGCTCCTCTTCGTCGCGGTTCGATTCACGCTGGCCACGGTGGCCGCACTTCCCCTCATCCGACTCGGCGCCCGCTTCGCACGCGGCGTTCGCGTCGGCATTCCGATCGGCCTGGTTTTCGGCGCCGCCTACGCCGCGCAGACCGTCGGACTGACCGTCACCACTCCCGCGCGCTCGGCCTTCATCACCGCGCTCAGCGTCGCGCTCGTTCCCTTTTGGGGCTTCGCGGTCAGTCGCGTGCGTCTGGGGTGGCCGCAGGTGATCGCGTTTCTCCTCACCATTCCTGGACTCTGGCTGCTCTCCGCTCCCGGCGGAGAGGTCGGCGCGTGGAACTCCGGCGACTCGTGGACCGTGGTGTGCGCGGTGCTCTTCGCGCTCCACATCGCGTTGATCGGGCGCTTCGCCGGCCACATCGACGCCGCGGGCCTCTTGATCGGGCAGCTCGTCTCGATCGCGCTTCTCTGCGGGATTGCATCGCCCTTCCTCGAAACCCCACGCATCACCTGGACGCGGGACGTGATCGTCGGCCTCCTCCTCACCGCGCTCCTCGCCACCGTGCTGACCAGTTGGATCCAGATCCGCGTGCAGCCGCGCGTCGGCTCGAACCGCACCGCGATCCTCTTCGCGACCGAACCGGTCTTCGGCGCGCTGTTCTCCTTCTGGCTGACGGGCGAACGCTTGCCCGCGCTCGGCTGGTTCGGCGGCGCGCTCATCTTGGCCGCGGTGCTGCTGTCCGAACTCGGACCACGGGATGCAAACCACGGTCCGCACGCCTTCGCCGATCCAGCGCATTGAGCCGAATCGACTAGGAAATTCCTTCCGTCTCGCCGGCGGCGCGCGGACGGCGCGGCCAAGGCAACTCTCACTTCGGAAGTCGGATCGGCGGGCCGATGTCACGGTGGAGTACTGGAGGACTATCCATGTCGAACGTCATTATCACGGTCCGGGTCACGCTCAAGGGACGGCTGCTCAAGGAGTACCGGTTCGGGCAGGACCGGATCACGATCGGCCGCGATCCCGAGTCCAACATCTTCCTCGACAACCCGGGGATCTCTCGCCTGCACGCGGTGCTCGAGAAGCGCGGCGACCGCGTCATGCTGCAAGACATGGAGAGCGCGAACGGAACGCTGCTCAATGACGAGTCGGTGCGCCGCGAGGCCGTGAAGGACGGCGACAAGGTGCGGATCGGGAAGTTCCTCCTCGAACTCAGCGTGCTCGAAGACCGGCGCGGCGCGGGTGAAGAAGAAGAGCAGCGCCCTCGCAACGCCGCCCATGAAGGCACCATGGTGATGGACACGGCGCAGATCCAGCGCATGCTCGAACGCACCAAGGAAGGCGAGGAGCAGGCCACTCGCTTCCGCCCGCAGGAGCCGGTGGCCGAGGGCAACGTCCTCCGCGTCCCGCAGCTCGCGGCCATTCCCGGGCGAGACTTCCCAGCTTCTCGGCCGCAACGTGCGCCTCGCCCCATGACCGCGGCCTGGCTGCAACACCACGCGGTCGGGATTCTGATCGGCTTCGGCGCCGGCTTGCTCGCCGGGATGGTGCTCGCCAGCGTACTGGCCCAGTGACCTAGGCTGAACTTCACCGCCACGACGACGGAGCGTCGGGCCGGGATCACGCCAAGGAGGCGCATTCGTTCATGGGACTGGTTCAGCGATTCGCGGCACGTCAGCACTTGAAGGTGCTCCGGAGCGCCGAACAGGCCTCCGCCGCGGAGCTGGCCGAGGCTCGCACCCGCTTGATCGAACTGGGGGCCGACGCTCTCCCCTCACTACTTCAGCTGGTGGCCGACGGAGTCCTGAACCAGACGGTGCAGGACACGCTCGTGTCCCTCTTGACCGACACGTCGCTTCCGCGCGCGATCGAGAACCTCGCCGCCCTCGACGGCGCGCCCGCCGACTTCCTGGAGCGGGCCCTCTCCCAGGCCACGACCTACGACCCGCGCCAGCTGTTCGATCTGCTCGATGCCGCCGGTCCGGCGCGCCCGCGAGTCGAGCGGGTGCTCCGTGCGCGCGCCGCCTCGCTGCGCTGGGAGTCCATTCGCCAACTTCTGCGTGACGCGCCGCGGGATCGACTTCGCATCATCTTCACCATCCTGGACGCGCGGAGAGAGCCGCAGGCCGTGGAGATCGCGCGCTCGTTGCTCGACGCGCCCGATGCTTGGACGCGACTGCAAGCGCTTCGCTTCCTACAGGGCGGAGGCGGAGAAGCTGCCACCGAAGCGGTGGCGGGTCTGCTCAAGGACAAGGAACAGGCGGTGCGTCGCGCCGCAGCGAGCACGCTGGGCGCGCTCAAGGCCAACGCCTTTCTCGCACCGCTCTGCCAGACGCTGCGCGATCCCGATCTGCAGGTCGCCGGTGCGGCGATCGAAGCGCTGGTCAAGATCGGCGACCCTGCCGCGGTCCGCCACCTGATCGAGGTGCTGAAGGACGAGTCGGAATTCGCGCGGCGCGCGGCGGTCGAAGTGCTGAACGAGGTCGCGACCACCGAGGCGATCCAGGACCTGGTGCACTCACTGCAGGACGAACTGGTGGGTGCGGGTGCGCGCGGCCGACGCGCTCGGCTGCCCTCGGCGGCGATCGAGTGGTCGAGGCAATCCTCCAACTCGTGAAGAGCGATGACGTCTTCGTTCGGCGCTACGCGATCGAAATCCTGAACTCGATTCCGAGCGAGCGCTCGGTGCCGGCGTTGATCGATGCATTGAACGACCAGGATTGGTGGGTGCGTGAGCGCGCGATCGATGCGCTCGGCAAGACGCGCGACTCCCGCGCAGTCGATCCTCTCATGACGCAGATGCGCGCCGATCCCCAGGTGGCCAACCTCGTGGTGGGCGCGATGGTCAAGATCGGAGAGGGGCGAGCGCTGGAGGCGCTGCTCGAGTGCCTGCAGAATCGCAACGTCACGATCCACGAGGCCGGCCGCTCCGCGCTTCGCGAGCTTGCGCGTAGCGCCGCCGACCTCGAGGTTCGGAAGGGCGCGGCCCGCGCGCTCAGCCAAGAAGGCGAGGGAGCGGAATGGGGTCGCGCGGTCAGCCGCAGCGGCGAAGGCACGAACCCCACCGCGCAGCCCCCGGGCAAGCCTGGACAGAAGTCGATGACCTTCCACGCGGTGGGCGCGACGCGGATCGAGGCGCTCCTTCCCGATGCCGATCTCGGCCAACGGCCCGGCACACCGCCTGGCGATCCGCGCGTCTCCGACGGTCAGACCAAGATCACCCCACGTGACCCGAGGCTCCCCAGCGACACGAGCGGGATGGGGCCGGGCGACGAACCACCGCGACGACCGCCGAGCCTGCGCATGGACCGGAGCGAACTCGAAGAGAGCACGAAGATCACCCTGATCGATCTGCCCAAGCTTCCGCCGGGCACATTGCTCCTCGACCGCTACGTCGTGATTCGGAAGATCGGCGAGGGCGGCTTCGGGTACGTCTACCTCGTGCAAGATCGGTCGGTCGGCGAGGAGATCATCCTGAAGATCCTCGGGCCGCAGATCTCGCTCGACGAGTCGATGATCAAGCGCTTCGTGCACGAGCTGAAGTTCAACCGCCGCATCGTGCACCCGAACGTCATCCGCTTGTACGACTTCTTGGAGCTGAATCCGGGCCACGCCATCTCGATGGAGTACTTCGCGAGCGTCGACCTCGGCACGCTGCTCGAGACCGAGAAGACGATCGATCCCGCTCGTCTGATCCCCATGGCGCGCCAAATCTGCCACGGCCTGAAGGCGGCGCACGACTCGGGCATCGTGCACCGCGACATCAAGCCGCAGAACGTGCTGATCGGCGAAGGGGACCGCGTCAAGATCGTGGACTTTGGTCTGGCCGCGCGCTCCGACACGAACCTCAGCCGCGTGACCAAGAGCGGCATCCTGGTGGGCACGCCGCCCTACATGTCGCCCGAGCAGATCCGCGGCAACGAAATAGATCTCCGCACCGACATCTACGCGCTGGGCGCGCTGCTCTTCGAGTGCGTGACCGGCAACCCCCCGTACATGTCGAGCAATCCGGTCCAGATTCTGATGATGCACATCAACGATCCCATCCCGAGCGTTCGCGAGCTGGTGCCGGGGATTCCGGACGTGCTCGAGTGGCTCATTCAGACCGCGCTCGCCAAGGATCCCGCCGATCGACCGCAGTCGACCGACGACATCCTGGTCGAGCTGGAAGAAAGGGCGGCCTGATGGCTCGTCTCGACGCCTTCCTCGAGCTGGGCCGCCAGCAGGGGTGCTCCGACATTCACTTCACGGTGGGGCTGCCGCCGCTCGTCCGCATCGACGGCGAACTCTCGCCGGTGCAGTTCCGCGCGCTCGAGAAGGATGAGATGCGCTCGATGCTGGCGGAGGTGATGGACGAATCGCACAAGCGCGACTTCAAGCAGCGCGGTTCGATCGACATCTCCTACGCGGTGCAAGGGCTCGGGCGCTTCCGCATCAACGTCCTGAGCCAGCACTCGGGACCCGCCGCCATCTGCCGAGTGATCCCGGATGAGGTCGTCCCGCTTTCGCGACTCGGCCTTCCGCCCTTCATCGCCTCGCTCGCCGATCTCGTCTCCGGGCTCGTGCTCATTTCCGGAGCGTCCGGCACCGGCAAGTCGTCCACCCTGGCCGGCATCGTCAACGAGATCAACGAGCGCCAGAAGGTCACGGTACTCACGCTGGAGAACCCGATCGAGTTCTTGCACGAGAGCAAGCAAGCGCTGGTCATTCAGCGCGAGGTCGGCACCCACTGCCGCTCCTTCGCCGAGGGGCTCCGCTCCGCCCTACGGCAGGATCCCGACGTCATCGTGGTCGCCGAGATGAGCGACGAGGAGACGATCCGCCTCGCCCTCGAGGCCTCGGAGACCGGCCACCTCGTCTTCGCCACCCTGCACACGCGGGGCGCGGCGCAGGCCATCGATCGCATCCTCGACGCGTTTCCGCAATCGGCGCACGCCCAGGTGCGGACCACGCTGGCCGAGAACCTGCGCTGCGTGATCTACCAGGAGCTGGTGCGCGCCTCGGACGGACGTGGGCGGCGCGCCGCGGTCGAGGTGCTCACGATCAACTCGGCGATCAGCCAGCACATTCGCGAAGGCCGCACGCACCAGATTCCCGCGGTGATGGCCACCGGCCGCCGCCTCGGCATGCAGCTGATGGACCAGAGCCTCCTCGCCATGGTGCGCGCGGAGGAGGTCGATCCCGCGCACGCCTTTCTCCTCGCGCGCGACAAGGCGCAGTTCAGACCGTTTCTGCCGCAGGGCGACGAACTCGACACGCTCCTGGAGGGATAAGCGATGGGTGTACGGATCGATGCCTTCCTCGAGCTGCTCGTTCGCCAACGCGGCTCCGATCTTCACCTCGTGTCCGATCAGCAACCGCGCGTCCGCGTCCACGGCGTGATCGAGACGGTTCGCTTCCGCGTGCTGGAGGCGAACGAACTCGAGCGCATGCTGAGCGAGATCATGAGCGAGCGGCACCGCGCCGAATTCGAGAAGCGGAACGCGGTCGACTTCGCCTACGAGACCGAGGAGCTGGGTCGCTTCCGCGTGAACGTCTATCGCCAGGCGCGCGGACCCGCCGCTGCCTTCCGCGCCATCTCGAACAAGCTGAGCACGCTCGAGGACCTCGGCCTGCCGGCTATCATCCCGTCGCTCATCCGTCAGCCCAGCGGCCTCACCGTTGTGACCGGCCCCACCGGCTCCGGTAAGTCGACCACCCTTGCCGCCATGATCGACTACCTGAACGCGACGCGACGGGGCCACATCCTGACGATCGAGGATCCGATCGAGTTCCGTCATCCCTTCAAGAAGTGCGTGGTGACCCAACGCGAGGTGGGACTCCACGCGCCCACCTTCGCCGAGGCGCTTAGGAACGCATTGCACGAGGATCCCGACGTCATCCTGGTCGGCGAGATGCGCGATCTCGAGACGATGGGTCTCGCCCTGACCGCAGCGGAAACCGGCGCCCAGGTCTTCGGCACGCTTCACACCAACGGCGCGGTCCGCACCATCGACCGCATCGTGAACGTGTTCCCGACCGAACGACACGAGCTTGTCCGCACCATGCTTGCGGAGAACTTGCGCGCAGTGATCGCGCAGCAGCTCGTTCCGACCGCCACCGGCGATGGCCGCGTGGCAGTGCGCGAGATCCTGATCAATACTCCCGCGGCCTCCGCCACCATCCGTTCCGGCAAGACGCATCAGCTCGCGTCGGTCATGCAGAGCGGCAAGCGTCTCGGCATGATGTCGATGGATTCACAGCTGGTCGAGTTGGTGCAGTCGGGCAAGATCTCGATCGAGACGGCGCAGGAGTACGCGATCGACAAGAGCCGCACCTTTGGCGGGCCGACGCAGCGCGACGCCGCCTAGCGCGATTCGTACCTCGCCTTGATCGCGCCCCAAGTAGTCGACGCGACCACCGTGGGCTGTGCGCACTCGAGCTCGAAGGCGCCGATCGCTCTCGCGGCGGAAACTTCGCGAAATGGGATGTGATCCACCTACCTTAAGCGTAGAGTACCCGCGATCCGATTGAGGCCGCCTCACTACGGGTAAACCCGGCTTGGCCACGTAGGAGGTCTCCGTGTCGATCGTGAATCGCTCGGTTCCCATGGTCCTGACCGTCATGGTCTTGGCTTCGCCCCTACACGCGAGCGCCGCTCAAGTCTCCACTCGCTCCGCCGACCCAGGTGCGCATGCGTCCGCCCTGCTCGACGGGAGCGACTGCGGCGCTCTCCTGTTGAACGCGGACGGCGGATACGAGAATGCCGTCAGCTGGCAGTATGGGCAGGTGGTACCGCCGTTCTACGGAGCGTTCGCCGAGTGCTATTCCGGCGACGTAGGCGTGTGCGCGGTAGTGATTGACTACACGCAGCTCGGCTCCTGGACCGGGAAGGCCTCGACCGTGTTCGTGTGGGCGGATGCCGGAGGTGTGCCGGGTGACGTGCTCTGCATGAAGACCACGACACTCCCTTCGCCGCTCGCCTGGCCGGGAGTTTCGCGCGCGGTGGTCCAGCTAGCCACCGCTTGCTGCGTCAGCGGCTCATGGTGGGTCGGAGTGTGGGGCGACTGGCCGAACGACGCGGCGGATTACTTCGTGGCCGCCGACAACAACGGACCCGGCGGCTGCCCTCGCACTTGCATTGCGCCAGGTCTGGGAATTCCGACCGGATGGATCGATGCGTCGGCCATCTGGCCGATGCAAGCCCTCGGCCTAGGCGCCGAGTGGAATCCGTGCGTGCCGGTGCCGAGCGCGCCGCGGACTTGGGGACGCGTGAAGGCGCTCTATCGGGAGTCGTAGAGCGCGAAGAAGACTCGATGGGCGCTGTGATCCAGTGAGCGCGCGCTCCCCGCGCTCACGCCGCCATGTCGTGGTTCGACCAGTCGAGTAGCTGGTCGATTTCTCCGACCAACACGCGCAGAGCGTCGAGGCACGCCGGATCCCAGGAGGTGCCGCGCGCCTTCTCCAGCTCGCCCAGAATTGCTTCGGTGCGCGGCGCGTTGGGCGCGTCCGACGCCATCGCCACGGCCGTGGCCAGCGCGAGGATTCGCGCCGCCGGACTGAGCAGGTCGCCGGTCAGGCCGAGCGGGCCGTTCCCGTCCATCTGCTCGTCGCGGCACGACGCAATGAAGGGCGCCTCGAGGAAGGCATCGGGCAGCACGAGCGCGGGTCGGTCCTGCGCCGACCAGGCAGTCAGAAGACAGGCGATCTGCAGCAGCTCCTGCTCGGGCGCGGACAGCCGAAGCACGCGCCCCATCGCGGTCGCGAGGGTGCTCACGCGCCGCGCGAGCGAGACGTCCCCGGGGCAGGCGGCCTGCCGCTCGAGCAGTAGCTGCTCGACCGACACGCGCAGTCCGCGGCGCGAACTCTCGTAGTGGCGGTGGTTGTCCAGGAGCAGCGAAACGAAGTCGGCGAGGGTCACGAGCATGCGGAGATCGACGCTGCTGAAGGTCGCGTCGCGTCGATCGCGCACGTCGAGCTGGATCGCGCCAAACGTGCCGTCGGCGTTGCGGAGCGGCGCGCAGATCGCCGTTTCGATCCCGCCGAGCACGATGCTCTGAGACTCCTGCAGGCTGCGGCTGGCGTCGAGCAGCAGCACGCCCACCGCCTCGCGCATGACGCGACGGACGATGGTGTGGCTGATGCGGAACTCCGATCGCGCGGTCTCTCGTCCGTCGTGGAAGGCGACCTTGAGGCTGCCGGTGATCTGGTCACGCATCACGATCGAAAGGTGCGACGCGTCCGGGAAGAAGCGGAAGAGATGCTCCCGCACGCACTGACACAACCGATCGAGCGAGCCGAGCGTGGCCTGGGCGTCGAGCACCATCGCGAGGATGCGCTCCCCCTGGCGGAGATCGAGCCCTCGCAGCGTGGCGCTCTCTTCGACGGTCGAGCTGTTGACCGCCTGCGTCTCGAGCACCTCGGGACTGTGCGTGCCGAGGAGCGGGTCGTTCGACTCCACCATGATGGTGAAGGGCCCAATCTTGAGTCGATCGCCGTCGGAGATGATTTGCCCCCTCACCTGACGCCCGGTGATCGCGAGCGCCTTTCCGTCGCGGTAGACGATGCTGCCGTTGGTGCTGCCGACGTCGGTATAGATGAGGTGTCGACCGCGCCGTTCGAGTCTGCCGTGATGGCTTGAAACCGCTTCGTCGTCCAGGTGCAGCTGGTTGTCGCTCGCGCGGCCGAGGGTGACGGCGTCACCGAAGAAGGTCGCCTGCGTCGCCTGCCGCTCCGGGTGAATCACCGTGAGCTGGAGCATCAGTTCTCCGAATAGCGTGAGAGTCCGGCCGGGGAGTATCCCCACTTCCTTCAATTGGGTCGGACGGGCCGAATCGCTCCTTGACGTTTCGAATTCCTGAATGAGTCGGACGGGCCGGCCGATGACGGAGATCAGGAGGACCCAGCCGTGCCAGAGTTTGACCGTCTCTCGCTGCTTCGGTTCACTCGCCTGATGGCCGCCGCGATGGACGCGGGCGACCCGTTCACCCACGGCCGCGCGTACCACTGCTCGAAGTACGCCTGCTGCGTGGGGCGCCACGCCGGCATGGGCGAGGCTTCGCTGCTCGATCTCGAGTACGCGGCGCTCCTCCAAGACTTGGGCAAGAAGCTGGTGTTATTCGAGACCTCGCGCAAGCCAGGGCCGCTCAACTCGGACGAGCGGCATCGGATGGCGGGACACGCGCAGATCGCGGCAAAGCTGCTGTCGGAAATCCCCCATCTCCAGCAAGCGGCCCGGATCATCGCGGCGCTCAACGAGCGCTTCGATGGGCAAGGAGTGCCGCTCGGCCAGGCTGGCGGCGCGATCCCGTTGGGAAGCCGGATCCTCGCGGTGGTCTCGGCCTTCGACGCCATGACCTCCGATCGCCCCTACCGCCCGGGCCTGAGCCACCCGGAGGTGTACGCGGAGCTGCGACGCGAGGCCGGGACGCGCTTCGATCCTTCGGTGGTGGAGATGCTGATCGAGCTCAACGAGAACGGCGAGCTGTTCGACGAGTTCGATTCCGAGGACGCCATCCTCTATCTGGGCGATCCGGCCTTCCTGCCGATCTTCGAGCAGGTGGCGGCGGACCAGCGGGCGGACCACGCCGCCTGATTGGACCCCTGGCGAACACCTTTTCGGGTGTTCCGCCGCGATCGCACTCGCGTCCCCAGCCGATACGGTCGCGCGAAGGTCCCCGTGGGGAGGCAAGCCTTGTGTTCTCCCGCCTCGCGAGGCATGATGGTCCAGGGCCAGTTACTTAGGCCTGTGCCACGCACTTCGCGCGTCGACTCGACGACCGCGGGACCCGGAAACCCATGCCGATCCCGACGGGCCGGCCGAGCGACGGAGTAATAGAGAAAGGGCTCGCCCATGGATATCGGCGTTCGGACCGCTCCCGAGACAGCCGCCATTGCCTCGACACGCAAATTCCCCAACCCCCTCGGCTTCGGCAAGTACTTCGCGGACAAGATGTTCAAACTGCGATGGACCGAGGAGAAGGGTTGGCACGAGGCGGAGATCGTCCCTTACGGACCGCTCCAGCTCGACCCCGCGGCCAAGGTGCTGCACTACGGTCAGGAGATCTTCGAGGGACACAAGGCGTATCGCTGGGCCGACGGTCGGATCGCCCTCTTCCGCTGTGATCAGAATGCCGCGCGCATGAACCGCTCCGCCCTCCGCATGTGCATGCCGGAGGTGCCGAGCGATGTACAACTCGAGGCGGTCACAACCCTGGTGAAGCAGTGTGCCGACTGGGTGCCGGAAGAGCCGTCCACGCTGTACATCCGCCCGACCTTGATCGGCATCGAGCCGACGCTCGGCGTTCGCGCGGCGAATGAGTATCTCTACTACATCATTGTCTCGCCGGTCGGACCGTACTTCCCCAACGGCTTCGCCCCGATCCGCGTCTGGGTGGAGAGCAAGTACGTGCGCGCAGCCGACGGCGGCACCGGCGCGGCCAAGACCGGCGGCAACTACGGCGGCTCGCTCTACGCGCAGTCGGTCGCGAAGGAGAAGGGGTACGAGCAGGTCCTGTGGCTCGACGCCCACGAGCATCGCTACATCGAAGAGATCGGCGCGATGAACATCGCCTTCGTCGTCGACGGGAAGATCGTGACCTCTCCGCTGATGGGTTCGATTCTGCCGGGAATCACGCGCGACGCGGTACTCACCCTCGCGCGCGAGCGTGGCGACGGCGGCATCGAGCGGCGCCTCGGCATCGACGAGATCGTCGACGGACTCAAGACCGGACGCGTGACCGAGGCCTTCGGCATCGGCACTGCCGCGGTGATCACGCCGGTCGGTTGGCTTTGCCATCAGGGCACGGAGTATCCGATTCAGGGCGGGCAGGTCGGGCCGGTCGCAAAGAACTACTACAAGCTGCTCACCGACATCCAGTTTGGCCGCGAAGTCGACCGCTGGGGGTGGATGCGGATCGTCTGACGGTTGCGATCTTCTGATTCTGGCTAGGCCGATCGAGCTCGACGGAGGTGAATTCCCGAAAGCTCGAGGCGGAAGCCGAGTCCTTCGTACAGCGCCCGCGCATTCGTATTGGTCTCTCGCACGGTCAAGGCGGCCTGCGGGAGACCTTTTGTTTGCAGCGCCCAGGCGAGCGCGGTCTCGAGGAGCGCGCGACCCACTCCGCGCCCACGCGCGTCAGCCCTCACGCCGACGTAGCGGATGAGCGCCTCGCTCGGATCCACCTCGACCGCCGCGACGAGGTAGCCAATCACGCGCCCCGCCTCCACCGCGACCAGGATCGGATTGTCGTCGGACCGTGCGGCGATGAGGTCCTGGCCGCTCCCCTCCTCGAGGAAGATCGCGCGGTGGAGCGCGAGGAACTCGGCCTCGTGCTCCGCGGCGAAGGATGTGATCGTGAACCCGGCTTCGCCCGCGACTGACGCCGCCGCCAGTGGCGCGCGCGCCACGTAGACCAGCGTCCGCTCGGGCTCGCCGAACCCGCGCGACTCGAGCAGCTGTCGTGCGCGGGTTGCCGCCTCGTCGACGTAGGCGTCGACGCGATCCAACTCGCGCACGAACCAGAGCACGCGATCGAGGAGCGGCGGCGCGACGACCGACCAGTGTCCATGCTCGATCCACGGTCCCCAGAGCCACGCGCGCGAGGCCGCGAGGTCCAGATCGACTCCGGCCACGCCGAGGAGGCGCCCATCATGCAGCGCCACCTCGTCCTTGTTCCCTCGCGTGATCGCCAGGGTGAAGGTGGACGCGAAGGGAGGCGAGAGCCGGAGCAGTGCCTGCCTGAGCTCCCCGGCTTCCTCGCCCGCATGGAGACAGCGCGACTCCGCATCCCGATTCAATCGCGCGATGAAGGCGGCCACCGCGTCGATGTCGACCGCGGTAGCGCCGCGGGTCGAGATCTCCATGCTCAGGGCTGCCCTTCCGGCTTCGGCGCGACGTAGATCCCGATCTCGTCCCGTGACGCGGAGCCGAAGAGCCCGATGCCGCCCCGCACATGGAAGATCGGTCGCTCGAACTGGTCGCCGGCATTGCCGCCGAAACCGCCGGTGTTGCCCCCGAAGGCGGGCGAGCTGCGGATCAAGTCGTACCAGTTCTGATCCACCGCCAAGATGCGAATGTGGTACCGCCCCTCGAAGAAGATCGCGAACCACGGCAGTCGGACGTTTCCGTTGTTCGCGTCGAAGGGGGGCGAGACCGGATCGCGCGTGAGGTTGGCGATGTCTTCGTCGCTCAGAAAGTCCGCGTCGATCACGAGCGGTGAATCAGGATCGAGGCTCTTGAGCCCCACCTGATAGGCCGCCGCGTGCACGCGATCGAAGCGCGCTTCGAGCAAGCCGTCCTGGTACACGATCGTGTTGCGTCGATAGAGGCTGTCCGGAACCGCAACATCCGCGAAGGTGGCGAGCGTGTCGATCACCGCGAGGGTGTTGCCGTCCAGCTTGAGCCACGCGTTCACGTGGAAGCGATCGGGCGTGTGCGTATCCGCGGTGACGACGCGGCCGTCCGACGCCACCACACGGAGGTGGTAGTTCCAATTCGGTCGGACGACCGGCGCAGGGTTCGCCGCGTAGACCCCAGCGCTCACCGGAAGGAGCGTCGCCGTCAGCTGGGTGTCGCCCGGGATCGAGTCCGCGGTGACGAACACCTCGGCCCCTGCGACCGCCGCGCGCGGCGGATCGTACGGTTCGGTTGGAGGCAGGGTGCGTCTGAGGTGAACTGACGGCAGCGGCTGTCCCACGATCAGATTGGCATCGACCACCAGGACGTTGACGTCTTGTGCGGAGACGACATCGTTGAGGCTCCGGTCGGTGGAGCAGCCGCAGAGCGACACAAGAGCGGCGACCGCCGCGCCGAACACGATGCCGGCGGCGCCGACCGCGGCGGAACGAGGAGCGCAACTAGAATTCAAAGTTCACCCCCAAGGTCGGAATGATGGGCAGCTGATGGGTGATCTCCGGCTTGGTCTCCGGGTCCTTCGTGTCGTACTGGATGAACCACTCGTTCTTCCGGTTATACAAATTGAAGATCTGGAGGAAGTACTCCGCGTTCCAGATGAGGAAGTGTCCCTTGCGTGTCACGCTCACGTCCATGCGATGAAACGGCAGGAGGCGCGCGCTGTTCTTGTCGGCCGGCAGGATCACACCGTCCTCGGGCAGCTCGCCCGAGCCTGGATTGGTGATGATGTAGCGGGCACCCGCCGGTGTGAACGCCTGGCCGGTGCCGAAGATGAAGTTGACCCCGTAGCTCCACTTGTCGCGCTTGTAGTCCATCACCACCTTGAGGTCGTGCCTTCGGTCGTACTTCGGCGGGAAGCTCTTCCCCTGATTCACCTCGGCCCAGCGGCGCCGCGTCCAACCGAGGGTGTAGCCCACCCAACCGGTAACGGGGCCGGTCCTCTGCTGCGCGAACAATTCGACCCCGGTCGCGTACCCCTTGCCTCCGGTATAGAAGAGGTCCTCGGTGGTGCGCCCTTCCGCGTCGGCCGATGTGGTGTTGTCGATCTGCACCAGGTTGCGGAGCCAGGTGTAGTACCCCTCGACCGAGAAGGAGTGCGCGACCGACGGCTCCCACTCGGTACCCCCGACCACCTGCCAGGATCGACCCGGCATGGTTGACTGATCGGTCGGAACCCACACATCGCCGCCGCTGAACCCTTCGGTCGTGACCAACTGCAGGTGCTGCGTGTAGAGCCCGCCGCCGCCCTTCACCCGCACATGCTCCGTCACCGCGCGGGAGACCGAGAGGCGCGGCTCGAGATTGAACTGCCCCTTCTTGCCGAACACCTCCGTGCGTAGTCCCGGTCGCACGGTGGTGATCGGATCGAAGGCCCACTGGTCCTCGATGTAGGCCGAGAGCGCGTTCGGCCGCTCGTCGAGGCCGGGCTGCTTCTCCTTGTTGAACTCCGAGTCGAAGGTGAAGACGTAGTGCGAGCCCAAGAGGCCCGCGGTGATCTCGTGGTCGCGTCCCGCGCGCCAATCGAAGTCGGCCTTGGCGGTGACGTCGAGCAGGCGATTGCGGAACGACACCGGCGTCTCGAAGATGCTGACCTTGGTCTCACTCTTGTACTCGCTGGCCGCGAGGAGGAAGTTGCCGAAGAAGCCGGGCGCGAAGAGGTGCGTCCACTTCGCGGTGCCGGCCATGTTGCCCCACGCGAGGTTGACGAAGCTCCCACGGTCCAGATCGAGATGCAGGTTGTCTCGACCGCGGTAGCCGCTGACGATGACATTGTCGTTCTTGCCATAGCTCTGATTCACGCGGCCGTTCAGGTCATAGAAGTAGTAGTCCGGGATCTCGTTTCCGCCGCTCCGCGCCGCGTCGAGGAAGGGATCGAGGTAGGTGCGGCGCCCGGAGAGGATCCACGAGCCGGTGCCGACCGGGCCCTCCATCGTCATCTTGGCGGCAATCACGCTCATGCCGCCGCGGCCGTGGAATTGATTCCGGTTGCCATCGCGGTTCGCCACATCGAGGACCGCGCCGAGCCTTCCGCCGTAGGCCGCAGGATAGGCCCCCTTGTACAGCGTCACGTCCTTGATCGCGTCCGGATTGAAGGTAGAGAGGAAGCCGAAGGCGTGGGTCGGGTTGTAGAGCGGAATCTGGTCCAAGAGAATCAGGTTCTGATCGGGGCCACCGCCCCGGATGTAGAGGCCGCTCGAGATGTCCGACGCCGACTGGATGCCGGGTAGGAACTGCAGACTTCGAATGATGTCCTGCTCGACCGCTCCGGGCATGCGTTGCAGTTGCTTGGAGGAGAGCTCGGCGAAGCCGGTCTGCAGCTGCGCTTCCTTCTTCTTGAGGTCCGCGGTGACCTCCACCTCTTCGACCGCGAAGGGCTCCGGCTCGAGCTTCAAGTCGAAGCGCAGCTGCTCTTGCCCCGATAAATCCACCTCGGCCGTGTACTTCTTGTAGCCGAAGGCCTGGCAGAGCAGCGTGACTCGCCGCGACGGCACGCCGGCGAGCGCGAAGTACCCTCCCTGATTGCTCAAGGCCCCGATCGGCGTCGCGTTCGAGTCGGACGTGACCGACACGCGCGCGTACGAGATGAACTCACCGCTCCCGCCGTCGGTGACGAAGCCGTCGAGCGACGCTGCCCGCGCGGCCTGCGCGACGAAGCAGGTCGCGAGGAGAGTGAGCAAGATCCAAGGCGCGCGCCGCCGCGCGCACCGTTCCAACCGTCGGTGCATGATGCCTCGCTTGTTTGGTCGGCCCTTCGACTCGAACTCGGACGACTCCTCGAACTATGGATTGGTCGCGCAGCGGAAGCCGCCGCTCGGACTCGCCACGGCCGGATCCATGGCAAATCGCGCGCCCGCGCGCAGGTATTCGGCGCCATCGCGGAAGCTGCCCCCGCGAAGCACCTTGAGCGTTCCGCTGTTCGGCGGCGCGTGCGGCGCGTGGTAGGAGGCGGACCAGTCGGCGCACCACTCCCACACGTTGCCCGCGAGGTTGTAGATCGGCGTTCCCCAGAAGGTGCTCGCGCCGGCCGCGAAGCTGTCGACCGTGCGGGTGCCGCCGAGCTGCCCGCCGTAGTTCGCGAGCGTCGCGTTCGGCACCGAGATCCCCCACGGGTACTTGGTGCCGTAGCCATTCCCGAGGTTGTCGCTCCCCTGATCCGGCGAGGTGCCGCGTGCCGCCTTCTCCCACTCCGCCTCGCTCGGCAGTCGCCGGCCGTTGTAGCGTGCGTAGGCATCCGCGCCGTACCAGGTGACGCCGACCACCGGGTGTCGACCGACATCGCCATCGAAGCGGAAGAGCTGCGATACCGAATCGAACTTGAGTTTGCTCGCGGCGGTCGACACCAGCACCTTGCCACCCGAGACCACATCCTGATCCTGCAGCGTGATCGTACCCGCCGCGTACGCCTCTTGCAGGAACGCGAGGTACTGCAGGTTCGACACCTCCGTCTGCTCCATCTTGAATGATCCGACCGCCACCGGATTGCCCGGATGCGTCTCGCTGCCCCAGCCGTTCGGCGTGTTCCCCATGATCACGCTCCCCGCCGGGATCAGAACGAGCGGGGTCGGCACCGTCGGCACGACCAGATTGGTCAGGTTCGACTGGTTGCCTTCTTCCAGCTCCACATTCACCGCCGTCACGTAGAAGCGATAGCGATGGTCGGCGGTCGCGGTGAGGTCGTAGCTTCGCGCGCTCTCCGGCAGCGGTTGCGCCTGCACCCGCTCGAAGGTCCCACCGTTGTCGCTCTGATAGACGTAATAGCCGGTGACCGGCGCGATCACCGGCGGCGGCAACCAGGTCACACGCAGTCCGAGGTTGCTCGTCTTGGCCACCGCCACGCTGGTCGGCGGCGGCAGCGGCACCGCGTCGAGCACGACATCCTTCGTCAGATCGGTGGTCGAGAGATCGATCGTCTCGGCATGCTCGCCATAGCCCGACAGCGTCACGCGGAAGGCGTGGGCGCCGTAGCGCACGTTCAAGAACTCGAACCTCCCATCCGCCGTGGTGGTGGTGCCCACAGTGTCGATCGCGCACGTCGCGTTCGCGATCGGATCGCCGAGTGAGTTGGTGACGCGTCCACTGATCCTTCCGCGCGGCACGATCGGCAACATCGCAAAGTCATGAACGAAGGAATGCCCCTCGGTCAGGTTGACGCCCGCCTCGTACGTCTCGAATCCGGTCAGCGTTGCCGTCAAAACGTTGAGCCCGACCGGCGCGGCCGGGAAGACGTAGTGCCCTTCGGCGTCGGTCGTGGTGGTCAGCTCGGCAAAGGCGATGGTCACTCCCTCGAGCGGCGCTTGCGTGTCCGCGCGGGTCACGACCCCCGAGAGGGAGTCGGTCGGCACGGTCACCACCAGGTCGACATGGTCGGTGACGCGCGCCTGCCCATCCGACACCTCGACCGTGAGACGGACCGTGCCGCGCTCGAGCGGCGCGCGCCAGCGGGCGATCGAGTGGGTCGAGTCGGGCGAGACGAAGGTCCCACTCGGCGCGGTCCAGAAGTAGTAGAGCGAGTCGGAGTCGGCATCGCTCGCGCTCACCGACAGGGTCGTGAGTGCATTCGTCCGCACGCTGTCGGGCGAGGCCGCGACCGACACGATCACCGGAGCGGAGTTGGTGTGATGCAGGAGCGGCTTGTCCTTGCTGCAGCCGCTCGCGATCGCGAGCAGGACGAGCATGACGAGTAGGCTGGGCTTCGTGCGCACGGAATCCACCTTGGGGTATGCCGCCGACCGTCCTGGGTTCGGGCGACGAACGGGTCCATCCGTCTTGCGAGCAGGCTTGACCGGCGGGATTCTAGCGGACGCCAGGCGATTTTGAAGCCGATGTCTCGCGCCGTCTGCGGCGCGCAAAAAACGCCGAAGGCGCCGGCGGGGGTGCTGATGCCGGTGCCCTCTGGCGAGCTTCCTCTCGGGCGGAGAGGAATCGATTTCGTTTGGATGGGTGGAGGCTACGCGGGCCCGAGCACGGAGTCCCGTCAGCTTTCGGAGAATCTCGATTGAAGTCCGGGTGAGGCACCAGTTAGGAACGTATGAAGCGCCGCGACCGCTCGACCCCGGCGGCGTCCGTGAACGTCACCGCACGACCGTGATCCGTCGACCCTCGAAGCTCCCGCCTCCCGCGTCTGTCAGCCAGTACGCGCCAGTCGGCAATTCGGGAAGGACGACGTGGATCGGAGCGCCGGCGCTCTCCTCGCGATCGAACTGCCATACCACTCGGCCCGAGGCATCGAGCAGGAGCAGCCGGCCCACGAACGAGTGGGACGGGGGCTCCAGCCACAGATCTCGTCGCATGGGCTCGGGCCACGAGCGCCAGCTCGAGGCACTCGTGGACTCCAGCCCGGCCGACGGCAGCTCGCTCGTGGATCGATTCAGCGCGTAGATGTAGTCGAAGGACGGCGAGCCGTTCGCGTTCGCCACGTTCCCCGCGACATAGAACCGAACGGGTCCAGCACCGGCCGGCGGGGCGGTCCAACTGAGGCGCCACAGCGCCGAGTGCGCTCCCGACTGGGTCCCGAGTCCGGTGTGCTTGGCGTAGTCGCGCAGCGGCCCCGGCCCCTCCGAGATCTGCACCTGCTCCGGGTTCACTGCCACCAAGCTACCGGCCTGGGTCAGGTCGATGTCTCGGACGACCGTCAGCTCGAATCCCCACAGGCTGCGGTCCGGCTGAGTGAGCCGCACCTCGATCGGATACGCGACTCCCGGCGCATAGCGCTCGGGGACTCCCTCGAGCGCAAGCGTTCCCGGCCCCGAATTGAGTGGGTAGCTGAAGTGGCACTCGACGCAGGTCCACTGGTTCGGCGGATCGCCGCAGAACCCATCGGGAGGCCCGCCGAAGTAGGCCCAGGCGACGTCGGAGCAGTAGAGCGCGGATCCAACGATGGCGAACGTCAGCCACCTGCAAGCTACGCGAGTGATCCGAGTGCGTGGATTCATGCTATCTCGCGATCACGATTCACTGCACGTGAAGGGTGCTGCCGACCTGAAGCCGCGCGAAGTAGGTGCCTGCGGCCAGGTGACGACCATTCCGATCACAGCCGTTCCACGCAGTCCGGTGGGTGCCCGCGTGTTGCGGACCATCCGCGAGGCTCACGATTTCACGTCCGCGGACGCTGAACACTCGAGGCGCACCCAGGTCGCGCTTGGCAGGTCGTACGCGATCTCGGTGCCGGCGGAAAAGGGGTTCGGAATGGAGGCGAGACGCGCGCTGCCCTCCGGCACGCTGTCCGCGCCGACTCCGGAGGCGAGGCCCGACTGTGCCGCCTGCACCGCGGAGCGACTGACGACCGTATGTCGACCACTTGCGCCGTGGGCGGAAGCCTCTAGACCCACGAGCAGCGCAACACCGGCGTCTACCACCACCCCGGTTCCCGCGCGTGGTGCTTCGGTACGCGTTCTGGCCTGCACCGACATCCTCCTTCGTCTGTGGGACTCCGGGTCCGGCAGGAGCGACAACAGGCACGGTCGAAGGGTACGCGGCCGAAGTGCAAGACCGATGAGACGCCGGCCAAGAGTCGAGATAGATCGCGCAAGCTCCGTGTTAGCGATCCGCGCGCCCGCACCTGCAGGTCGCACACCGTCGCCCTGAGGAATCCTCGCGACAGCCTGGCGTGCAGTGGATCGCGCGCCACTCGGTCGCCGCAGTCGTTCTCACAGGCTTCGGTGTCCAGGTCGATCCGCTATGATCCTTCGTCTCCCACTGGATCATCTCGACCTTGGTGCAGGCGACACCGACATCGCGAGGATTAGGCGGCGCGGAAGCCGGGTTCTTCCTCGTCTATCGAGAGCTCGCTTCAGCGCGCGCGATCATCGCCGCCGCCGCGGTGTGGCGCGTCGCTCTCTTCTACCTTCCCGTGATGGTCGTGGCTCTGACCCTTGTCGCGATGCCGCAACGTCGTCCGACTACCTCGCGATGAGGGCGTCACCGGAGTAGACTGCGTTCGTCCTCGAGCTTCGCCGAGCATCGGAACACGACAACCTTACCCCTGACCAGAGGTGCGACCGATGTCCACCCCCAGTAGCGACCCTGCCGTGGTCTTCGGCCCCCGAACCGCGGTCCCTGCGGACGTCATGCCGCTCGTGTGCTACGACACACCGCGCTACCTCTTGAACGGCGAGTGCCTGGAGTGGCGTGGCCTCACCAGCCGCGTGACCTCACCGATCGGCTTCGCGAGCGCGCTCGCGGATCCCGTCGCGCGAATCGAACGAGTGCAGCTCGGCAACGACCCGATGATGTCGGAGGCCGATGCCCTCGCCGCGCTCGACGCCGCCGAGCGCGCGTACGGTCAGGGGCGCGGCCAGTGGCCCACGATGTCGGTCGCCGAGCGCATCCGCGCGGTCGAGGCGTTCCTCCCGCGCATGCGCGCCGTGCGCGAAGAGGTCGTCCGCCTCCTCATGTGGGAGATCGGAAAGACCCGCGCCGACTCCGAGTCCGAGTTCGACCGCAGCGCGCGCTACGTCGAGGACACGATCGCCGCGCTCAAGGAGGTCGATCGCTCCGCCTCGCGCTTCGTGCTCGAGTCCGGGTTCGTCGCGATGATCCGGCGGAGCCCGCTCGGCGTGGTGCTCTGCATGGGGCCGTTCAA
This sequence comes from Candidatus Eiseniibacteriota bacterium, assembly GCA_046327845.1. Lineage (GTDB taxonomy): Bacteria > Eisenbacteria > RBG-16-71-46 > CAIMUX01 > CAIMUX01 > JADJQY01. The sequence goes on from JAXLXQ010000004.1 coordinate 66,855, forward strand.
CTATCCGCTCAACGAGACGTTCGGATTGCTCATCCCGGCGCTCTTGATGGGCAACACGGTGGTGTTCAAGCCGCCGCGCTTCGGGACGCTGCTCTACCAGCCGCTGCTCGAGGCCTTCGCGCAGTCCTTCCCTCCGGGCGTGATCAACTCGATCGCGGGCGACGGACAGACGATCATCGGCCCGATCATGAAGAGCGGAAAGGTCGATGTGCTGGCTTTCATCGGCTCGGCGCGCGTCGGGTCGATGCTCAAGGCGATCGCACCCGCGGCCCAATCGCCTGCGCTGCGTGCTCGGTCTCGGCGCGAAGAACGCGGCGATCGTGCCGACGACGCGGATCTCGATCTCGCGCGGCGTCGGAGTGCGCGCTCGGGCCTTTTCGTACAACGGGCAGCGCTGCACCGCGATCAAGATCGTGTTCGTGCAGCGGGCGCGCGCCGAGGCGTTCGTGGCAAAGATCGCCGAGCAGGTCGAAACTCTGCGGGTCGGCATGCCGTGGGAGGACGGCGTTCGCATCACGCCGCTCCCCGAGGAGGGCAAACCCGCGTGGCTCGCGTCGCTCGTCGCAGAGCCTGTGGCCGGCGGCGCGCGCGTGGTCAACCGCGGCGGCGGCACCATCGATGAAACGCTCTTCTATCCCGCGATCGTCTACCCCGCGACCGCTGCGATGGAGATCTCGAAGGTCGAGCAGTTCGGTCCGGTGCTGCCGATCGTACCCTTCGACCATCCGTCCGAGGTGCTCGATTGGATGACGGCGTCGTCGGTCGGCCAGCAATGCGCGCTCTTCGGCACCAACCCGCGCGACATCGCGCCGCTGGTCGATCAACTGGTGAACCAGGTGTGCCGCGTGAACCTCAACAGCCAGTGCCAGCGCGGGCCGGACACCTTCCCCTTCGGCGGGCGCAAGGACTCGGCGGAGGGTACGCTGTCGGTGAGCGATGCGCTCCGGGTCTTCTCGATTCGCTCGCTGGTGGCGGCGAAGATGACGGCGGGGAATCAGGCGGTACTGAAGGACGTGGTGACGGGGCGGATGTCGGGGTTTCTGAGCACAGACTTCATTTTCTAGGGGGGCGGCGGCTAGCCGGCAGGAGCGCGTGCCGGCCGCGGTGAACGTCGCGGCGGACGCACCGCGATCGCCGCGCTTCCGAACCGCCGACAACGCAGCGTATCTTTGGTGCAATCATGTACGAGTCGAAGTCCGTTCCACCGTTATCCCGCTCGCGCTTCACCAAGCGCCTGCTCCTGCACTCGGCGACGGCGGCGCTCCTGCTGGCGGGCTCGCTCGGCGTCGGCGTTCTCGGCTACACCTACTTCGAGCGCCTCACGATTCTGGATGCTTTCCTCAACTCGGCAATGCTGCTCGGGGGGATGGGGCCGGTGAATCCTCCCGCCACCGCCGGAGGGAAGCTGTTCGCCGGTTGCTATGCGCTCTACGCGGGACTTGTGTTCATCGTGACCGCGGCGCTGATCGTCACGCCGATCGCGCATCGGGTGCTGCACAAGTTTCATTGGGACAGCCGGGACTAGCGTGTGACCCGCCGCCTCGTGAGGATGCTCGGTGCGTGATCTCGTCGCGCGATTGAAGCAGGCGTTGCCCGCGGCGGTCGACTGGGTCGCCCAGCTTGAAGTGATCTATCGTCCGCAGTCGTTCACGCCGGCGGATGCGGGTCCGGCGCGCCTGGCGGAGTACTACCCTGCAGCGCTGCTCGAACGCGCGCGCTTCGTGCTCCTCGACACGCTGCCCTTCCCGCCAGTGAGCGAACTCGGCCTCCCGGAATTCGAGGCGATGGCCGCAATGCCGAAGGCGGGAATTGCATTCGGAAGCACCTACTTCCTCGCTCGAGCGCACGCGAGCGAAGGCACTCACTTTCACGAGCTGGTACACGTTGTGCAGTGGGCCGAGCTCGGTCTCGCCGGTTTCCTCGAGGCCTATGCGATCAGCATCGTCCAGCACGGCTACGACGGCAGCGCGTTCGAGATGATGGCCTCGCGGCTTCAGGCGAGGTACGAGCGTGGCGAGCCCATCCCCGATGCTGTCGATATAATCCGGGCTCACGCGCTCGAGACCGCAAGCCGCACTCGGCGCATCGTCGAAGCACATGGCGCACGCCAGGGCGGCGAACGAGGAGATGAACGACGATGACCCGAGGTCACATGCCCGATACGTGGGAGCAGGGCGATCCCTACGAGCAGTACATCGGGCGTTGGAGCCGCCAGATCGCCCCGCTCTTTCTCTCCTGGCTGGCGCAGCCGACCGATCGTCGCTGGTTGGACGTGGGCTGCGGGACCGGAGCCCTTTCCGCCACGGTCCTCGAACGCTGCGCTCCGAGCAGCCTGATCGCGGTCGAGCCTTCGGAGGGCTTTCGCCTGCGGGCTACGCGGAGCTTGGGCAGCAGCGTACGAGTCCTTCCCGGAGACGCGGCGAGCCTTCCGGTCGATCCGAGTTCCTGCGATGTGGTGATCTCGGGCCTGGTGTTGAACTTCGTGCCGGATCTTCCGAAGGCGCTGGCCGAGATGACGCGGGTCACCGCTCCGGGCGGCACGATCGCGGCGTATGTCTGGGATTACGCTGATCGGATGGAGATCACCAAGGTGTTTTGGGACGCCGCGGCCGCGCTCGATCCCGCGGCCGCACCTTTGCACGAGGCGGCGCGGTTTCCGATCTGCGGGCCGGCCGCACTGGGGGGCGCCTTCGATCGGGCCGGACTGCAAGGCGTCGATACGACCGCGCTCGAGTTGATCGCGGAGTTCACGGACTTCGAAGACTACTGGCGTCCGTTCCTCGGAGGCCAGGGCCCGGCTCCCGCCTACGCGATGTCGCTTTCGGAGGAGAGGCGTGCCGCGCTGCGAGCTCGGTTGCTAGCCGACCTTCCGATTCGCGCGGACGGGACCGTCCGACTTCGCGCGCGGGCTTGGGCGGTGCGAGGGACGAAGCGCGTCGTCGCCTAGCCGGCCGCGCGGCCGAAACGCTAGAGTGTGCGCCGACGCCACGCCACGTCGGGCACGCGAAGCGGGCGGTTCGAGCATCACGTTCGCCACGACGGATGGCCCCACTCCACGAGGAGATCACCATGCACGCCGACACCAAGAAGTACAACGCGGCGCAGCTGCCCGCCGACCGGGCCATCTGCAAGCTCCTCGCCGAGCAGATCGATCGGCATCTTCCCGAAGCCGAGAACAAGATCTGGCACCGCCGCATCCGGTGTGGGCCCTCGACGGCAACCCCATCGTCGGCTACAGCAACTGGATTCCGTGCGCCTGCTCTTCTGGAGCGTAGCCAGTCGCCCTGGTGGTGGAGGGACTGCACCCGGAAGGAGCTTCAAGGTGGCCGAGGCGCTGATCCACCACGGCCAAGCGCAAGTAGACGAAGATGCTACGACGTTGGTTGCTCGAAGCGCGACGTGCAGGGACTACAAGAACATCGTGCGGTGAGCGACGGCTGGAGCGTCTGAAGCAGGAGCCCATGAGGAATCATCGTGTCTTCAAGATGTCCTTCCGCGGGCGTCTATCCCCACTACATCCAAAAGGCGGAGAAGAAGGGGCGCACCAAGAGCGAGGGTCGAGTGATCTGCTGGCTCACCGGCTACAGCAACAGCTCAGCTCGCGAAGCAGATCGAACGAAAGGTCGACTTCGAGACCTTCTTCGCGGAAGGCCTGCTCTCCATCTCGAATGCGGTGAGCAAGATCATCGGCGACCTTCAGGTCCAGGACCAGCAGGAGATCGAGCACCCGCCGATGAAGAAGATCCGGGTACATGGACAAGCTGGTGGATGAACTCGCCAGCCCCATGGAGAAGATCCTGCGCGCGTAGGCCTGGGCCGCAGGCTACGTTCGTGAATTGGTCGACGCAACAGATCTCGATCCAGGTGGAACGCGACGATCGGCTACGTCGGCACGCTGGTCGCGTTTCTTCACGAGTGAGGTCGACGAACCGCAGGAGCGCGCAGTCCATGAAGGCACGCCGCCTGATCACGCCGCCGTCAACGGGCGATCTGCTCGACCGCGCCGATTGATGGCGACGGAGGATGCGGCGTTGCTGACCGCAAGGCCAGGAGCCACCGGCGCATGGTTCTCCTCCGCCGGGACCTCGGCGCCAAGAGCACGAGCGGTTCTCGCGGATTGTGCGCGCCGTGCAGGTGTCGACGAGGCGCACGCGCGAAGCCGCGGACAGCGTCGTCAGCACACCGCGGGCTGGCGGAGTGGCGGCGGCGCTGCATATAAAAAAAAAAAAAAAAAAAAAAAAAAAAAAAAAAAAAAAAAAAAAAAAAAAAAAAAAAAAAAAAAAAAAAAAAAAAAGGCCGGGCGCGGTGGCTCACGCGCCTGTGGGGGGGGCTGTGGGGCGGGGCCGGGGGGGGGGGGGGCGTTTTCGCTCACGCGCGCGCGCGCGTGTGTGCGCGCGCGCGGCGCGCCCGCGCGCGCGCGCGCCGCCGGGGGGGGGGGGGGGGGGGGGGGGGGGGGGGGGGGGGGGGGGGGGGGGGGGGGGGGGGGGGGGGGGGGGGGGGGGGGGGCGCGCGCGCGCGCGGCCGGGGGGGGGGGGGGGGGGGGGGGGGGGGGGGGGGGGCGATTCATCGAATTGACGGTATCGCGGGGCAGTCGGATGGCCGGTGGCTCCTGGCGCGGTGGAGACGCCCACACCTTGTCCCCTGGTCGAGAGCGCGGTGGAGGAACATCGCCCTGCTCACCCTCAGTACGGTGATCCACCTATCCCCCGCAAAGCAACAAGTTGCATTCACGAAAGGGAGCGATGGCCGAAGTCATGGAGATTCGCGGTGGCGCTGTTGCTACCTGCAGGAGTGAGGTTCGCGCATTCGCCGATCATCTCGGCGACCGCCAGGGTGAACTCGAGCAGATCGACCGGAAGATCGCTGCGGCAGAGGTCGAAGCCTACCGCGCCGAGCGCTGGTCGACCTGAATACTTCGTGATGACGGAGCCCGGCACCATCATCCTGACCGCGCCTGACCTGCCGAGCGCCGTTCTCCTACCTCGAAGGCCGCGCAGGCACCCTCGCCCTTCCACCGACTTCACGGCCAACTGGCAGGGCTCATTCCGTTTCTATACCCAGGTCCCATCTACCAGCAACAACAACCTCGACGGTGAACAGTCGATCACCTCACTGGGCAGCAGCACACCGCGCACACCTGTCGACGACCTGAAGATCCGCTGTTCGAAGGGACGGTCAAACCATCGCCTGCTGGGTACCTGAACCAGGCGGAAGCGCGGCCAGCGCCGACGTGGTCGTGCGCGCGTCACCAAGATGGCTCACCGTAACGGTCGGAGAAAGGTTCTCCTACGAGACGCCCAGTTCGCCGAGCGTGCCGACGGTGAACTTGAGTACCGCCTCCTGGCCGTTCGCGCGGCGGATGGACAGCACGCCGTCGTAGAAGCGCGTAGCAGTTCGCGCATGGCGCGCGACCGACCTCGTAGGTGAGCCCGAGCGTGTCCAACTCGCCACCTTGTAGTCGCTCGCAATCCCGGTCGAGATGCCGAGTGCGGCAGCGACGATCGAGGAAGAAGCAGACATCCCCCACCTTGCTGTTCGTGATCGGCCGGCTCTGCTGCGGAAACTCCGCGCGGCCACAGGATCTGCGCGCAACCTCGTCACCGCGCAAAGCCTGGAGGTTGCCGTCCATGCTGGCTTCGAGGGCCACTTCTCCAGCGAGCGCTCGGTGATGGCCTTGCCGGTGAAGGGATGTCGATCGGCTCCACCCCTCGCGACGAGGTACCGCGTCGATCTCGGGATCGCCGGCGGTGTAGCCCGGCGAGTTCACCAGCGCGCGACGGTGATCTCCATGCTCATCGGCGCTGGCCGGCGTTGCCCGGTCGCTGGAGCGCGCCGCTTCATGCCGCTGGTGATATGGTCGCGCGCCCACCAATGTTAGCTCCTCGTTGATGCCGTTTCGACCTCGATGATGCCCGGATCTCCACCAGTTCGGTTCGCGCGGCTGCTCGCGCGGGTAGCCGTTGACGGCAGACTCGAGGCAGCGTTCGCGTGGTGCCGTTGGTTTTGGGCGCGGGTTATTGAGGTGCTGGCGCGGCTGAGTTGCTCGCGCATCGATGTCCGTTGCTGGCCGCGCGGCGTTGGCGCGGTCACTGCCCGCGCCCCCACTGGGCCGCAGCCGGTAACGACGAGCGCCGCTGCTTGCCGATGATAGCTTGCCGATTCATCGTCGCCCATTCCTCAGGGCCGCCGGATGGACAGCGACACGCTCTGCCGTAGCGCGCTGGGGTGAGCAATTCTTCGGGCGTAGTCGGCGCCGGTCGATCGCCGCCTGGTGCTGCTCGAAGCGCACCTCGAAGCCGAGCAGGTTCTCGACCGAGAGCTGAGCTTCGCCCCACGCAGCGCGTGCGACATCGGCCGAGCGATGCCGGCGTGCTGCTCGTAGTACACGTCGGGCAGGCTGTGAAGATGCCGATACTCATGAGCGCCGCCCGGCGATGTTGTAGAGCAGCGAGCCGGCTCGTTCTCGTCGCCGTTCGCGTAGAAGAGGCCGGCGTTGACCACGTAGCTCGACGGCCCTGCAGCGGCTGCCGCGACTTGGTGTCGACGCCGAAGCCGGAGATGTTGGTCTCCGACTTGATGCGCGCGTAGTTGAGCGACACGCCGAGGGGCGTGAGGCGCGGCGACACGCGGGCGAGCCCGACGCGCACCTCCGCTTCGCCGCCGCTCAGGAATCCGCTCTTCGCGTTGATCGGCATGTAGGTCACGACCGAGCCGCCCTGCACGCTCCGCTCGATCGGCTGATCCATGTCCTTGTAGAAGAAGCTGACCGCGGCCAACTCCGATGCGCCGGGGTAAGTCTCGAGCCTGAGGTCGTAGTTCTTGATCCGCGCGCGGCGGAGCTTCGGGTTCCCCACCTCCGGGTAGCCGCCGACGAAGTCGTAGAGGTTCTGGTTGCTGAGCTCGCGGAAGTCGGGGCGCGACACGGTCGAGCTGTAGGCGATGCGCAGGTTCGTCACCTGGCTGAGGTTTGCGGTCAGGTTGACCGAAGGCAGCACGTCATTGTTGTCGAGCTTCGCCTTCGCCAGCTGCTCCGGCGCCGTCTCGTGGAAGATGTCGTAGGCCTCGACCTTCATCACCGCGTGCTCGACGCGCGCGCCGGTCACCACCCGCACCGCGTGCGTCAACGGCACGTCACCCATCAGGTAGTACGCCGAGACGTTCGCGTGGCCGCGGTAGTTGTCGGTGTCCTGCTTGGTCAGCTCGGTCAAGACGAAGCCGGTCTGCGGGTCGCCGGTCAGCAGCTCGTCGATCATGAAGCTGCCGGCCGGCTGGGCGAGGAGTGAGTCGAGCTTGGCGTTGGAGAACGACGGCGCGCGGTAGCCGAAGCGACGCCAGCGCGAGTCGCGGTCCTTGTTCTTGTAGGCGAAGCCGGTCTTGACCTTCGCGTCGAGTCCGCCCCACTGCTTGAACGGCACGCTCAGCGACAGCTCGGGCGCGCGCTCTTCCTCCTGCATCTCTCCGAACATGCGGGTGAGGCCGTTGTCGAGATTGCGCGTGGTGAGGGCCCAGATATCGTGATCGTCACTGAACCGGCGCTCGTAGGTGTACTCGCGACGGTCCGGCTCATCGCGATCGGCGCGCGAGTAGGCGAACTTGAGGTCGAGGTTCGCGCCGTTCAGCCGGTTCAGGTGCGAGCTCGCGGTGAACGAGCCGGCGAAGATGCCGCGACTGACGAAGTCGAAGCGGGTGTTCCGCGCGTCGGTGTTCCAGTCGGTATTCGTGCCCTGATAGGAGCGGGTCTCGTTGTCCGCGCTCCGGTTGTACATCGTGCGGAGCCAGAGCGTCGTGAAGTCGTTGACGCGGTAGCTGGCGTTGCCGAGCGCGCCCCACAGCACCGACTCGGTGGACGACACGGTGCGGTAGCTGGTCGAGGGGAAGAGCACGCCCTGGTCCGACTGGTAGAAGCGGTCGTCGCCCTTCCGCGTCTCGAGCCCGCGCGAGTAGGAGAGCGAGCCGATCAGCCCGAGCTGCCGGCCCATCAGCATGTACTCGTTGCCGAGCGTGCCGGAGAAGCCGGTCGCGGGGATGGCGCTTCGGCTCGTCTTATCCCAAGTGTTGGAGAACGAGCGCTCGATCGTGGCCAGCTCGTCCGCCTTGAAGCCCTTCTGCGTGACCGGGCTCCAGGTCGTGATCTTCTTCGACCTCGCCAGCCGGTTGAAGTCGCCGCTCAGGCGACGCGTGCCGTCGTCGAAGCCGAGGGCGTCGGTCGAGCCGCCGTTGTAGCCGTAGAAGTCGCGACCCGTGGTGCGGCCGTTTCCATCCGCTCGAGATCGAGAAGTCGCGGATCGCGTGGCCGGGAAGTCGCGCGTGCTCACGTTGACCACGCCGCCGCCGAATTCGCCGGGCTGGTCGGGCGTGTAGGTCTTCTGCACCACGACATTGTCGAGCAGGCCGGCCGCGAAGATGTCGAGCGGCACGACGCGCTTGTTCGGCTCGGGCGTCCCGATGGTCGCGCCGTTCACCTGCGTCTGGCTGTAGCGCTCGCCGAGGCCGCGGACGTAGATGTACTTCCCGCCGACGACCGAGAGGCCGGTGACGCGCTGCAGCACCTGCGCCGCGTTCGAATCGGTCGACTTCGAGATCTGCTCCGAGCCGACACCGTCACTCACCGCCGCGGCGTTCTTCTGCTTCGCGAGGATCGCCTGCTCCGTGTCGCGGATCACGGTCGAGCGCACCTCGACCCCCTTGATCTGCACGACGTCGGAGAGGAGCGCGAAGTCGAGCGAGAGCGGCTGCTCCCCCGCCTTCACCTCGAACACGTCGCTCTTCTTGAGGCGACGCCCGACCTGGCTGACGAAGAGGCGATAGAGGCCGGGCGCCGCTGCGATGCGGTAGGTGCCGTCGGCCATGGTCATCGCGCCGCCGATCACCGTTCCGGTGCTGTCGGTCGCGGACGAAAGCTTGTGCAGTGCCACCGTCGCGTAGGAGATCGGCTCGCCCGTATCGGCGCCAAGCACCTTGCCGATCACGGTCCAGTCGGCGGCGAGCGAGCGGCTGCCCGAGCCGCCGAGGAGCAGAGCCAAGAGCGCGAGTGCCGCCGCGAATCCAAAGCGCTTCACTCTCGGGACACTACGACGCGACGTGTTCACGACACGGTTTGCAGTCATTTCGAGTACACCCCCTGTTTGTTCCTAAACTGATCCATCCGGGCGGCGCGATGTCTCGCGCCCGCCCGGATGGCGATCTCGGATTGGCCGAAGGCCGATGTCATGCTGGTGGTGGCGCAAGGATCCGAGATCGGCTTCCTCTTAGTGAACGATGGTGATCTTGCCGTTCGCGCTCTGACCGGCGGTCTCGACGCGGTAGTAGTAGGCGCCCGCCGCCGCGCCGTTCGCGTTCCAGCTCAAGGTCTGCACGCCGGCGCCCAGGTTGCGCTGATCGGCGTACACCTCGCGGCCGTTCACGTCGTATACGCCGATGCGGGTCGCGCCCGCCTGCGGCACGTTGACGAAGAACATGGCCGCGCTCCGCGCCGGGCTGATCGCGCGAACCGTGAGGCTCGACGCGACGTCACCAGGCTCGACCGACGAGTTCGGTCCGCAGACCGCGCCGACCGCCGGGTAGAAGCCGCGCGCCGCCGTCTCGTTCTGCTGCAGGTTGAGCGCGGTGCTCTTCCAACCCTGGAAGATGCAGTTGTAGATCTGCGCGTCGGTGCCGCGGCGCAGGTTCGCGCCGCTGGTCGCCGTGCCGCTCGTGTGGTCAACGCAGATCAAGGTGCAGTTGGCGATGACCGGGTTCGAGCGGCAGACCGCGTTGAAGTTGAACTCGTTGTTGTCCGCCTCGATGCCCTTGTCCGCGCCGCCGTCGCCCCAGTTCTGACCGATCAGGTACTGGACCGTGCCGCGGTAACCCATCTGCCAATCGCAGTAGTCGTCGCCGCCGCCGATGCCGATGACGTGCTTCACCGTCACCTTGCCGCCGAACCACTCGAAGGCGTCGTCCAGACCGCGGAACGACTCCAGGAACTCGGCGCGCGTGTTCACGCCGCAGCTACAGAAGGTGATCGAGTTGAGCTCGTTGTTCGGCGAGAGCAGGTAGCCCGCGTACTCGGAGCGCAGGTAGCGGATGTCGCCGCTCGAGTCGCAGTCGTTGGTGCCGCAGTGGTAGGTGGTGGTCCCTTCGGTCAGGCAGTGCGAGTGGCCGTTCAGGCAGTCCTCGCAGTTCGCGATCGCGAGGCCGTTGAGCACCAGGCCGCCCCAGTCGCCCGCGTGCATGCTGCCCGGCGCCTGGTCGCTGGTCATGATGATCGGCGCGGCCGGCGTGCCCACCGCGATCAGCTTCGCGCCCATGTTCACGCAGAGGAACGACGGGCCGGTCGCCTTCTCGCCGAACACCACCGTGCCCGCCGGGATCGTCAGCGTCTTCAAGCTGTCGACGTCGACGCGGCCGCGGAGCAGGTAGTTGTTCGAGGCCGACCAGGTGGTGTTCGTGTTGATGTGCCCGCTCACGATGACGAGCGGCTTGCCGTAGTTGATGTCGGTGCGGCCCGCGCCCGTGTCGTTGTAGTAGGTCCAACCCTGGGTCCAGTCGGCGCCCACGCCCACCGGCGGGACCGCGCCGCGGTAGCAGACCTCCTCCACCTTAGCGTAGTCGGGGAGCGTCGGGCAGCTCTGTGCATCGCACTCGCGAGCGTAGACAACTGTGTGAGCAACGTCGTCAATCGTCCCATTCGCCGGGCTGGTCGCCGCAGGCTGGAAGTTGGGAGCTGTCTTGTTGTAAGGGTCGCCGAGCTGCGGGTTGATCGAGTCATTGTGAGCAAACTGGAGATAGAGCTGCAGCGCGCCGAATCCGGCCGGCTGTCCCGTGCGCTCGAGGTTGAGCAAAGTGCCGCTCTTGTAATTGTCCCAAAGGATGTTGCCATCGTAGATGTGCTGCGCCATCGCGTGCGTCGAAGCGAGCGCGAGGAGCGCGCCGCCCAGCAGCAGATGGTTCCGAACGCGTGCGAGGTTCATTCGTCGGACCTCCTGGTCGTGTGGTGCTAGCAGTCGTGTGGTGTTCTACGCAAACGCGGGTGATCGTAGCGATCGACTGTTAAAGCACGGCACCTGCCGTGCTCAGGTTCTGTGAATCGTTACGGGCCGGATCCTAGGAGAGCGGTGTGAGGATCGTATGAGGGCTGGATTCGAAATCGGACAGACGGCCGGCGACTACTCCGTGCGAAGTCGTGCGCTCAAGAGCTCGCGGGTGTCCTGAACTCGTTGGTGCGTGGCGAGGATCGGCTCGTTCCAGGTGTCGACCGCCACCCAACGACGGAAGCCGCGCGTGGTGCCGACGATCTGGTGGTCGCCCACGCGGAAGAGGTCGGGCGCGAGGCCGCCCGCTTCGTGGTCGACCAGCGGGCTGTTCCACTGCACCTCGTAGCTCACGGTGACGTTGCACGGCGGGACGATCCCGCGCGCGACGTCGCCGCGTGCGAGGAGTAGGTCGGAGGGCGAGTCGAGGTGGTAGGTGACTTCTTGGTAGGCGTTGGCGGAGCCGCTGAACGCGCCGGGGGCGAGGCCTACCGCGGTGATCGTGCCGGAGAAGGTGAGCGCGTCGCCGCTGACCTCGCAGGTGCGGACGAGGTGCGCGAGGGGGTCGGTGGCGCGGCGGTCGAGCGCGGTCTGCGCGTTCGCATCGCGCGGCTGCAGGCCGGGCGCGGCTTCGAAGGGTTGCATCGTCGTCGCATGCACGGCAGTGGTCGGCGCGCCGAGCGCTTGGAGACGCGGGCTCGAGGCGCAGCCAGGGAGCAGCGCGAGGGCAGCGAGCAGTGCGAGATCGCGCGCGTCGCTAGCGTTCGCCCTGGTGAGTGTCCGGCAGCAGCACGCAGCCCACGCACTTCCCCGACGAGATTTGGAAGACGATGTCTTCGATGTTGTCACCGATGACTCCTCGCAAGGTCTGCGTGTCCGGCCCCGTCTTGCCGAAGCTCCGATCGAGCACCGCGCCGCTCTGCCCGTAGGACAGCCGCACGCGCGACTCCGCGTCCATTCCGTCCGCGTGGCAGCGCGCGTGATCCGGCGTCTGCTCGCGCGCGGCGGTCAGCGACTCGCCCAGCACGTGCGCCAAGAGCTGACAGCGCGAGCTTCCCTCCGCCGGCCAACTCGGATCGCGAAAGGCGAAGGCGTCGTTCGTGCGCTCCAACTCCGGCACCGCTTCCAAGTCATCGAGGTCGACGATCGCGGTGCCGTAGCCCAGGAACACATCGCCCATCACGCGCTGCCCGATCACTCCCGTCGAGTCGCTCTCCAACTCGGAGTAGAGGACGTCTCGACCGACGAGCAGAGTAATCGTCCTCGGCTCCGCGTCCACCTCGGCGACCAGGCTCGCGAAATACTCACAGTCGCCTGAGCATTTCCTAACGAGATCTGAAAACGCGATCAGGTCGGGCGGGCTGGCGAGGATGGAGAGGTGGGCTTCGGCAGGCGCGGCTTCCAGGCTGAGGGCGAGGGCGAGCGAAGCGGCGACGACCAGAGCCTGCGACATGCGGGGCGCGATCGGCGCTTCGCGGAGCCGCGTGACATGCGCGGCGGTCGAAGGCGTCGGGTGTCGGTGGCGTTGCCGCGGGGTCATGCGCGTGTCGAACCTCCGTGGGCGCACGCTATCGGCGGGTTGGCGGTGGTGTCAACCGGGGCGGGGCGCGATGGCCGCCCGTCGGTCCCCGCGCGACCGGCCGGCACGCGTTTCGCCAGGAGAATGGCGTTGCCTGCGCGCGGGCGACGGTTCAGAATCTCGCCACTCTTCGACTGCCGCAGCTTCACGAGGAGGATCCATGGTCGCCGGGGCCGCCACAGCCGCTGTCGTTTTCGAAGCCGAGCGCTCGGTGCCGCTCGTGCGGGAGTCCTGCTCGACAAGACCGACGAGCAGCGCTCCACTTCCCGCGCCCCGGCTGCTCGACCAGGTTCGGACGGCGGCGAGGGTGCGGCACCTCAGCCGGCGAACCGAGAAGGCGTACGTCGGCTGGATTCGCCGGTTCGTTCGCCACTCCGGGCTCCGGCACCCGCGCGAAATGGGCACGGCGGAGGTGTCCCGGTACCTGACCTGGCTCGCGGTAGAACGCCGAGTCTCCGCCTCGACCCAGAACCAGGCGCTGGCCGCGCTGCTCTTCCTCTATCGTGACGTGCTCCAAGTCGAGCTCCCCTGGCTAGACGACCTCGTTCGCGCGAAGACACCGACGCGGCTACCCGTCGTGCTCAGCCGCGAGGAGGTGGCCGCGGTTCTCGGTCGGATCAGCGGCACCGAGTGGCTGATCGCGTCGTTGCTATACGGCGCCGGGCTTCGGCTGCTCGAGGGGTGTCGACTCCGCGTTAAGGACGTCGACTTCGAGCGTCGAGAACTCGTCGTTCGGGATGGGAAGGGGCGGAAGGATCGGGTGACCGTGCTGCCGGAGCCGGTCATCCAGCCGCTGCTCGTTCATCTCGAGGATGTGCGCCGGCAGCATCAGGACGATCTCGCGCTCGGGCTCGGCAGTGTCGAGCTGCCTGACACGCTGGACCAGAAGTACCCCCGCGCGGCGTGGGAGTGGGGCTGGCAGTGGGTGTTTCCCGCGACGCGACACTACCTCGACCGAGTCACCGGTCGGCGGCGGCGGCACCACTTGCACGAGTCGGTCGTGCAGCGAGCGATGCGGCGGGCGGTGCTCGCGAGCGGGATTACGAAGCCGGCGAGCTGTCATACGCTCCGGCACTCGTTCGCGACGCACATGCTGGAGGCGGGCTATGACATCCGGACGATTCAGGAGCTGCTCGGGCACTCGGATGTGAAGACGACGATGATTTACACGCACGTGCTGAATCGCGGTGGGCGTGCGGTGAGAAGTCCGCTGGAGGGATTGTTCCCGGGGCCGGCGGCGAGCACGGGCGAGGCTGCCCTGCCCTTCGGAAGTTATCCTGGTCCGCGTATCGGGACGCGGAGGGAGCGCGGGGTGGGCCAGTGAACGCTCGAATGGGAACTTGCGACGCGGTTCCGTCACCTGCCGGGACGTTATCTGGGCGAGCTACGCGGGCAGACGTGCTTGATCCGACGCGTTACACGGACCAGTCGAATAGAAGTTAGCCAGACGGAATGGATACCCAAGGAGCGTGGTGATGCCCAAACGCACAGCGAGCAAGGAGTCCGAGATCGATCTTGTTCTTGCGACGTTGGCCGAAACGCCGAAGGAGATTGGCCGGATTGCTCGGGGGCATAACGAGGAGCAGCTTCATCGCGCGCCCGCGGCGGAGGCCTGGTCGGCGAGAGACATCGTGGCTCACCTACGGGCATGCGCGGAAGTCTGGGGGCGCAGCATCGACCGGATGATCCAAGAAGATCATCCGACAATTCGATATGTGTCACCCCGCGGTTGGATCAAGAAGACGGACTATCTCGATCAGGGCTTTCGACCCTCATTGCGGGCGTTCTCCGACGGGCGAGTCGCACTGCTCGACACTCTGCGCCTCCTTGATGCGGACGCGTGGTCCCGTCGAGCGACGTTTACAGGCACCACCTTAGGGCGCGACGCAACCGTGCTCCTCTACGCGAAGCGCATCGCCGACCACGAGGTGCATCACTTTGACCAGCTGCGGCGGACGCTCCAGCGATGAGACGTCCTACGCGACTGGCTAACAGAAGCATGCAGCGGACGGCGCTGCGCGCCGCCGCTGATGCTCGGCGCTATGTCCATATTCTGCGAGGTCACATGGAAGCCAAGCTGGCCGATATCGGCGACTTACGCCGCAGCACACGCGGTCGGATCTCTGGATACGTGCAGGACGGCGAAGATCTCCTGATCCAAGCGCTAGACGGAACGATCTACAGACTCCAGAACGCATCGGCAAAGCAGGGCCCGTTCGTAACCATCGTTGCCTCCGGCGACCGAAAGGTGGCTGTGGGAGATATCCGACAGGCTGCTGTGGCATCCGGCACCTTGCGCCTGCTCCTCTCATTTGCCCTCGTGTTTGCCTCGGTGTTGGGCCTTCTGACGAGAAATCAGAGCCGGATGCTAGTAGACAGCCGCGAGCTTGGGCCACAACTTGAACAGCTGCAGCGACTCAGGAAATCCTTAGCAGGAATGGAGAGGTTCGTAGCAACGCAGGAGAATCGCGTGACTGCCGTTGCGGACACGTTGACCGCCATGAAAGCTGAGAAGAACCGGCTCGAGCAGGTGCTGGCTTTGACGCGAGACCAGGTAACTGCACTCCTGGAGGCCCAAAAGGAAATCGCCGCTCGCCACCGTCTACGGGAGTTGTTGATTTCCTTCGGTTGCGGTGTGGTTTCAAGCCTGGTCGCCACGGGCATTTGGCAATTGACGGTTGGGCGCAAGCGCCGCGGGATTCAAGTTGCTGAAGTCACAGCGGGGACATAACCACTGGTTGCAGCACGCGGCGCAACTCGCCGCTGCGGAACCATCAGTTGAGTCGACCGACGAGCAGACCGTATGAAGAACCAGAAACAGACGCTACGGAAGATTGTCGGCTTCCTGAATAACCCAGACGAGGAGGGAGGCTTTTGGCTGCCGAACATACAGCGGCCGTTTGTCTGGACGGAGGAGCAGATCACACGACTCTTCGACTCGATTTTGCGCGAGTACCCTATCAGCACACTCCTTATCTGGAAGACCACAAGTGCGATACGCCGCCGCAAGTTCATCGACACGTGGAAGGACTCGCTGCGGCTTAGCGATTTCTACGTTCCGGAGGACACGAGGAAAAAGTGCCTGGTTCTCGACGGGCAACAGCGCCTACAGAGCCTATTCATCGGGCTTCGAGGCAGCTACGAAGGTAAAGAGCTCTATTTCGATACCCTCAGTGGCGCAATTGCAGCACCGGATGATGTTAAGTACAAGTTCAAGTTTCTCGAGCCCAAGATGGCGGCGTTCCCTTGGGTGAAATTCAAAGACCTGGTCTTCACGAGCAAGCGTAAAAGGGAAATCGTGCAAGAGTGCGAGGCGGCTGCGAAGCGTGCGCTCGCGAATGCGGAACTCAGTAAGATCGAGGACCATATCGATCTCATCGACAGAACATTCAAGATGGATGAGGCCGTCACGTATCAAGAGCTCGACAGCATCGACAACGCGTCCCTCTACACGGAGGATGATGTTGTTGAGGTCTTCATTCGCGCCAATTCGGGCGGAACAAAACTCGGCAAGTCAGACCTTTTGTTCTCCCTGCTCAGCGCAAGCTGGGACGTCGCGGACGAGAAGATGGACGATCTGCTCGAGGCGCTAAACAAACACGGTTTCGACTTTACGCGGGACTTCGTTCTCAAGACATCCCTGACCCTTTTGAAACAGGGTGCTCGCTACGAGGTTGAGAAATTTCGGCGACCCGGCGTCCGAGAAGCCCTGGAGAACCAATGGGATCAAGTTGCGGACGCGATCACGGATGTCCTCGACTTCGTTCGAGGAAAGACCTTCATTCAGTGCAACCGCGCACTGCCGACCTACCTGGTACTGATTCCCTTGATATATGTTCGTTACCACTTTCAGGCGGCTTGGAACACTGCCACTGATCGCGACACTTACCTCCTGCGGTCTTCCCTCGTTGGTGCGTTCGGCGGGAACGCGGACAACTTGCTCGACAATCTCGTACGCAGGCTAGAGGATCTTCGCGCGTTCGACGTGAATGAGGTCTTTGGTGTCATGCGGTCGCAGGGAAGAAGTCTGGAGCTCACCGAAGATCGGCTCTGGCAGCTCGGTTACGGCTCGGACAGCATTCACCTTCTCTTCAATCTCTGGTACCGGGATTTCAACCACACACCCGCATACGAAAACAACCTTCCGCAAGTCGATCACATCTTTCCGCAAAGTGCGCTGCGAAAAGTGAAGATCGTCAACCCGAAGTCTGGTCGTCACGACGTCATGAAGTACCGAGAAGCGGATCGAAACCAGCTGGCGAACTGCATGCTCTTGACTCGGGAGGAGAACGGCTCTGGCGGGAAGTCTGACGCCCTGCCAAGGGACTGGTTCGCGGACAAGTCGCGCGAGTATCTAGAGAAGCACCTCATCCCGCAGGATCCGGCTCTGTGGGAGATGGATCAGTTCGAGGCCTTCATCGAGGCGCGAAAGGCCCTCATCCGGGCCAATTTCAGAAATCTCCTGCTGGCGTCTGGGGGCGCACCGTAATGGCGGCCCAGCACGGACATGGATCGGACGGGAGCTTCGCGCCCTCCGCTCATGTCCCCGCCGATCGGCACAAGAGGAACGAACATGTCAGAAAGAGCAGCGGAACTGACACTGGCCGAGCTAAGCCCACTCTCCGAGGCGGTTCGGCGCGCTTTCGATTTCGTACGCTGGTTGTCGCCCATGCACTGGCTCCAGAAGCAAGTACCATCCCTGAAACCACGAGCCAGCATCTCTTTGGATGAGATATGGTCGGCAGACTTCATGAAGCGGCGAGGGAGAGCAGTCGAGATCTATGTCCTTGTGTGGATTCTGATTGAGATGGTGGCGGTCGTATTAGCCACCTTTGCAGCGCCGCCGAACGCGATCAAGATCGCTATCTTCGGTCTCGTCACCTTGCGAATCATCGAGATCTTGCAGGTAACCGTAAACGCTACGGTGTTTGATCGGCTCAGTGGTCGTGCCGATAACTGCGTCAGCTCTTCCACCCGCCTCCTGGTTCTCGCCGGCCTGAACTTTCTTGAGCTTGCTGCTTGTTTCGGGGTCATTTATGCAGATTGCTACACCTACCTGGGGGGAGCGGTCATCGGACCCAGCACCGCTCTCTATTTCAGTGTCATTACGCAACTCACGATTGGCTACGGCGATGTCTACCCAACAGGCGGCCTTAGAGTCGTCGCCGCGATTCATGGAGTAGCCGCGTTACTGTTCCTTGCGCTAGTAGTGACGAGAGTCGTCGCCACTCTCCCGCGAATTCGTGCCGTCCTTGAGGACGGTGAGGCCAAGCGGGTTGCCGAACTGGGGGATGCAGCGGGCGGGCCGCCGGCCCGCGGCTGATCCAAGTCGTTAGGCAGTAAGGGCATTCGACATGACGCTGATCCACGAGAGAGTTGAAATGGCACGGCAAGGCAGCAACCCATACGTGGTCTGCAGAGTCCGATCGGGGTGGGTTGTTCTGGGTGATTCCCAGTTCTTCCGTGGCTACTCGTTGGTCCTCGCCGACCCGGTGGTCGGTAGCCTGAACGACCTGCCATCCACCGAGCGGAGCCAGTTCCTGTCCGACATGGTAGCCGTTGGCGACGCATTGCTGGAAATCACCGGAGCATGTCGAATCAACTACGAGATCCTCGGAAACGCAGAGGCCGCCCTGCACGCACACGTGTTCCCTCGACATCCAGACGAACCCGAGGCCCGAAGGCGGTCACCGGTCTGGCTCTATGATCGCGCGGAGCGGCAAGGAGTGCCTTTCAACCAGGCACGCGAAGCGCCGTTGATCGCTGCCATACGGCAGTACTTGGAGTCAGCAGGTGTTGCCCAACCACCGCATGCACCCGACAACCGCTACGCGTCTGCGGGTGATGCCTAGCGTTTGCCGATCAGGAGGACCACCCGTGTCATTCGTCGACGAGACAGTAGTCACGATGCTCAAGGCCTGGGAGGTCGGCGAGAGGCGCGTGCGCGCGTTTGTCCTGGCGAGCGTCGCACTCGTTGGTATCGCGCTCCTGATTGTCGGCATCGGTTATGTAACCGACCGACGTGAGACGTTGGAGCCGATTGCTGCAGTCGTCGGCGGCGTGGCCGCTGCACTCACGTTCGTGGTTACCGCCTACCAACGGTTCCTAGAGCAACGAAGTGTTGACGCAAAGATCCGGACTGTTGAAGAGAAGATCCGAGACAATCCCGAAAGGCCGCAGCTGGCTTGGGAGCTGGCGCAAACCAAGCTGGAGAGCTACCTCAATCGCAACCTCGGCCAGGTGCGTTCCATATTCTGGCTGACTGCGATTGTGATGCTGGTCGGTTTCGGCTTTGTTCTCTACGGCGTCGAGCGTGCGTTCGATGCGCCAGACAGACTGCATGTTGCGATGGTGGCCTCGGCGTCCGGAGTACTGATCAGTTTCATTGGCGGCTCGTTTCTCATTGTGTATAGGTCAACACTTGCACAATCTAAGGACTACGTTACGGTTCTGGAACGGATCAACACCGTTGGAATGTGCGTTCAGGTTCTGGAAACGATTCCAGCCGCAAGCGCCGAGCTGAAGCATCAGACAACCGCTGATATCGCGAAGGGCCTTCTGCACCTGTATGCGAACACCGCTCCTCAACCCGCGCCTCCGACGCCTGGTGGCTAACCACGCGCTGCACCAGACCGCCTCTGGGTCGCTGGTGAGCGCGAGACGCTAGCCCGACGACCAACACTGGAGTTCCACGCAAGATGACTGAACATAGCCCACAAGAGTTCGCTACGGCCTTGGGAGCCAAATTGGCGACGCGATCCAGGCATGTCTGCGCGTTCATCGGTGCCGGCGCGGCGAAGGCGTGCGGGCTACCGGATGTCAGGGGCCTTGAAGCCAAAGTGCAGACCACGTTGACGGGGGCCAATCTGGATGCGTTCAAACGTCTGCTCGCTGGGCGCAACATCGAGCAAGTACTCAGCCGTCTCCGACGGATTGCGAGTTTGGTCACAGGCGCTGAGACGGTCGATGGATTGACGGCGACGCAGGCGGCTGCAGTCGACAAGGCTGTATGCCAGGCGATCGTGAGCGCGCTTGATATTGGCGCTGCCAACCTCGATCCGATGAGTCATCTGGCCGCGTGGGCTGCACGTGCCGACTATCGCGCCCCTGTAGAGATCTTCACCGTTAACTACGACCTGCTCCTGGAAACGGCGCTCGAGGAACACGGCGTTCCGTACTTTGATGGCTTCGTCGGAAACCTGCAGGCCAGATTCCGCGCCGATCTTGTGGAGGCACCATTGGGAGACCCCGGCGGTTACGTGGCTTCGCGTTTTGTCAGGCTGTGGAAACTCCACGGATCGGTAAACTGGGTGCGGTCATCTCATGATCAGATCCTTCGGATCGGCCGGCCAGCGGCGGACCTCCCTGCCGCGATCTACCCGTCCGATGCCAAGTACGAGGAGTCACGACGTGTGCCGTTCTTGGTCCTCCAGGACAGACTGCGGCGCGCTCTGCATCAGCCCGAGACGATTGTTCTCGTGTCGGGGTTTTCGTTCGCAGACGACCATCTGAACGAGATGCTGTTCGACGCAGCGATCCGGCGAGAACGGTCTGAGTTCGTCGTCTTCAGCTACGACGACATCAGCGAGGATCTGGCCAAACGTGCCAAACGTACTCCGAACATGCAGGTTGTTGGAAGGAAGGAGGCTATTCTGGGCGGAGCGCGTGGCGTTTGGAGGGAGCCGGTTGGTGACATTCCAGATCTCTGGGAGAGTAAGACGCTAGCCTTGCCGGACTTCAGTCACTTGGCGTCCTATCTTGCGAGGTGTAGCGGGCAGGATGGAGAGGCGTACGGCGGTGCCTGAGCGAGATCCGACCTGCATTGGCAGGGTGCTACACGTTATGGGTGCCACAGTCACTGTGGCACTCGATCCTGATCTCGCGGGGGTTGCACCGATCTACCGAGGTCGGCTGTTGCCCGTGGGCCAGATTGGCTCGCTCGTGCGCATCCCACAGGGTCTCGTCGACCTGGTCGCTACGGTGACCCTTGTGGGGATCGCGGAGCTCTCTGGATCTTTGGCGCCGGCAGAATCAGTACAACGCGATGAGCGATGGCTGCAGGTTCAGTTGCTCGGGGAAATTCACCGCAGTTCGGGCGAGTTCAAGCGTGGTGTGGGTACGTACCCAGGGCTTGACGATCCTGTCCACTTTGCGACTCCTCAGCAGCTCAAATCGGTCTTCCCTGCTCCGGATGAAGAGTACTTGCGCCTCGGACGGCTGGCAGCGGCTGAGGATGTTCCCGTCGCGCTGAACGCGTCGCGGTTCGTGGTGCGACATTCGGCGGTTGTCGGATCGACGGGTTCGGGAAAGACGAGCGCTGTGGCTTCCATACTTCAGAACATCGTCAAGGGCGGATGGAGAGCGGCCAACATCCTCGTTGTCGATCCACATGGTGAGTATGCAGCCGCGCTGGACGGAATCGCGTCTGTTCGAAGCGTGCTGGCGAAGGAAGACGACAGGCGATTGCGAGTGCCCTACTGGGCATTGCCGGCGCTCGACATCCTTCGCATCTTTGCGGGAGGGACCGGTGGGGCTACATTCAGCGACCGCTTCGTGGAACTCGTAACGAAGGCGCGTCGCGACTTCGTCGAGTCGGCAAAGTGGCTCACTAACGATCCGACGACCGTGACTGCAGACACTCCAATCCCTTTTGACATCCGGCCGATATGGCATCAACTCGACAGAGAGAATCGCGAGACTCGAGCCACCAAGGCCGACCCTGCGACTGCGCGCGAGACGGCCCCCGGCAACGCGGCCACGCTGACTTCGGCACAGTTCGAACCGTATGGCGCCGGCGGCACACCGCCGCATAAGGGGCCGATGTACGACGTATACGGGACGAGCCCCGCCCTGCTTCGCTTGGGATTGCTCGATCCTCGGCTGCGGTTCTTCCAGGAGCCGACGGGGAGCACCGCTGGTCCTGATCCCCTCGTCGAGGTCATGCAGGAGTGGCTCGGCGATGCCGCACCCGTGTCTGTGCTGGACTTTAACGGCGTGCCGTCCGAAGCAGCGGATGCCGCAATCGGTGTCGTGCTTAACCTGCTCCTCGAGGTTGCGCTCCGCTGCGAGTTTGGGAAAGAGGGCATTGGCCGTCCGAATCCACTGCTGTTGGTTCTTGAGGAGGCACATCGGTATCTCGGCGAGACCTCGAGCGCGTTGACGCGCGATTCTGCCAACCGAATCGCGCGGGAGGGGCGTAAGTACGGCGTCGGGTTGTTGTTGGTGACGCAGCGGCCCACTGAACTCCCGGAGACTGCGCTCGCGCAGTGTGGCACTATTGTAGCGTTGAGGTTGTCAAATTCAGAAGATCAGGGGGCGATTAAGACTGCCCTTCCGGATGCAATCGCGGGTCTGGCAGCCGTTCTTCCTTCACTTCGAACACACGAGGCAATCATAAGCGGTGAGTCTCTAGTTCTCCCGGCGCGAGCTATTTTGGATACGCCTGACCCTTGGCCGAAGGCTGAGGACCCATCCCTGCGACCGTGGCGTGACGACCCAAAGGTGCCAAACGTTGCGCCCGCGCTCAAAGCGTGGCGCGAGACCTATCAGTGAGGTGCAACCCGTGATCCAATGGAAGTCCGTTACCGGATCATCTCGTATCGTCGCCGAGGCATATGATGCGGAAGCTGAACGGATCTATGTGAGGTTTCCGAACGGTATCGAGTGGTGGTACGCGGCCTGTCCCCGCAACGTGTGGGAAGCGTTCAGTGCGTTCGGGCAATCCCGAGGGCAATACATCCACCAAGTTCTGAACCACAAGCCGAACGGACGACACGCAGGCTAACAACAGTATGCAGCGTACGGCGCTTCGCGCCACCGATGAAGCTGAGCGTTAGCCCCCCATTGTGGAGCGTGTTGACGGCAAAGGCGGATATATGTCAGTGAAGTTCCTTCACACGGCCGATTGGCAGATGGGCATGAAGGCTTTCGTAGCCGGGGAGAAAGCCAAGGAAGTCCGCGCGAAGCGGTTCGAGACAGCGGCGCGGATCGTGGAGCTGGCGAAGCGGGAAGGCGTGGAATTTGTGCTTCTTGCGGGCGACCTCTTCGAGCACCACGATGTCGACGACGCCGTGGTGCGCAGGACGGTCGCCGTGCTGGAGAGTTTCGCTCCAATCCCTGTGTTCGTGTTGCCCGGCAACCATGACCCCCTCACCGTGGGCGGCATCTGGGACCGACACAGCTGGAAGCGCGTTGGAGGCCACGTAACACTGCTGCGCGAAGCAGACGAGACCCCGGTGCGAGAAGGCATAGTCCTATACTCAGCCCCCTTGAAGCAGAAGCAGAGCACCCTTGACCCGACCGCGTGGATGCCGGCGCGGACAGCAGGCGACGAGCGGATCCGAATCGGGCTCGCGCACGGGGCGCTGGATGTCCTCCCCGAGCGCACCAACTTCCCAATTGCAGCTAACCGGGTAGAGGAGGCCGGCCTGGACTACTTCGCCCTCGGGGATTGGCACGGATTCTTGCAGAGCGGAAGAACCGTGTACTCGGGCACGATGGAACAGACGAGCTTCAGCGAGAAGGACCCAGGAAACGTCGCCGTCGTCGATATAGCCCGCGCGGGCAATGAGCCCATCGTCTCGAAGCACCACGTCGGAACGCTCCACTGGAACGTGCACAGGCCAACAATCCGCGACGCGACGGACACCGAGCACCTCCGCCGGGCGATCCTCCACGCGGGCCCGCTCCGCGCGCAACTTCTCCGCATCACCCCCCAGCTCGACGAGGCATTGCCCGCCGACGTACTGGGTGAGCTGCGGTCCGTCCGGGACGAACTCCAAGAGGAGGCGTTCTTCCTGGACTGGCCGCAGGAGACACTTGACGCGGCGCTGGACACGCAGGTGATCCTCCCCGAGGGGCTCCTCTCAACGGTTGATGAGGAGTTCGGCGCCATCCTCGAAGGTAGGATCCCCGAGGGGCCTGCGAGGGCGGCTGCAGCCGCGCCACCGGACATCGTCAAGGAGGCGAGAGCACTCCTGCGTCGCTTCGTCACGGAGGTGCAGCGGTGATTGTCGAGCAGATCACGATCAAGAACTGGCGCGGATACCGCGAGCCCCACACGTTCCAATTCAAGGACGGCATCAACTTGCTTGCGGGCAGGAACGAGGCCGGCAAGTCCACCCTCTTCGAAGCCCTCACACGCGTCCTCTTCGACCGGCACAATTCCAAGACCGAGGAGATCCGCGCTATCCAGCCGATCGACAGCAGCCTCAGTCCAGAGGCCCACGTCCAGCTCCGGGCGAACGGACGGCGTTACAGAGCGGTGAAGCGGTTCCTTCAGGACCCCAAGAGCGCGCTGTACTCAGACCGGCGCGGGACGTGGGAGCTCGATCATGAAGGGGACGAGGCGGACGCCCAGCTCCGCGAGATTCTGCGAGGCGAAGCGACCCCACGGACAGCCGCACGACCTGAGCACCGCGGCCTCGCCCAAGCGCTGTGGTACCTGCAGTCCGATGGGGCCATCCCCGAAAAGACATGGAGCGACGGGGTGAAGCAGGGCCTGCAGGGCCTCGTGCAAATCGCGGCCCGTTCACCTGCGGAGATGGCAATACTCGAGCGGGTCAGCGGAAGCTACACCGAATACTGGACGCCGACGGGCCGGGTCGCCTCGAACAGCGAACTGGGTCGGCTCCAGGCCGAACTGCCCGACTTGGAGGAGCAGCTGGCCACGCTCGTGGAAAAAGCCATGTTGATCGAGCGCCACCGCGCGGACCTGGAGGAAATCCAGAGCTCGGAGGGTGAGAAGCGGGCGGAACTCCAGAAGGCGAAGGACGAACTCGCCGAGTCGTCGTCGCGCGTGCAGCAGGCCGAAGATTTCGACCGCGCGCGTGGTCAGGGGCGAGGCCAAGAACGAGGCCGTTCAGAAGGCCAGCGCCTGCAAGAGCACCGCTCCCAGGTGGGGACAAGCAGAAGAAGGTCCGCGAGCGCACGGCGGAAGCCAAGCTCGAAGAGTCCCTCTCCGAAACTGCGGTTGACGTGAGGACAGAAGAGTCCGCCCGCGAACGCCACGCGCGGCGCTGGAAGGAGGAGCTGGAACCCGCCCTGAATGCGCTGGAAGCCGACCTCCAAGCCCTCCAGGCCCTGGAACGTTTGCGGAAGCTACAAAAGGACTGCCACCGTCTCGAGCAGCACCTGCACAAGGTCGCCGGGGTCGAGAAGCGACTCGTAGCACTCAGGATGGAGCGCGGCGAACTGTCGGCCCCCGACGATAAGGAGTGGAAGCGGTTCGGGGCCGCCTCCAAAGAGCTCAGCGTCCTCCAAGCCCAAGTGGAGGCCAGCGCGGTCCGCGTGGCGTTCGAGTGGACGGGAAAGCCGCGCAGGGTCAAGACCCAGCCCAGCCTTCAAGCTTCCAAGGAGAACGAGTACATCGTGGCCGAACCAACCGAGTTCCAGATCGAGGGCGTAGGAAAGGTCCGTGTCCGCAGCGGCGCCTCCGCGCTGAAGGACCTCCTCACCGACCGGGAAAGAGTGGAACAGAAGGTTCGGCAATTCCTGACCCGGTTCGGCGTGGCCGACGCGGATGGCATGGCGGCCTTGCACGAGAAGGGCCGCGACCTCGACAAGACCATCTCGACGCTTGCGGAGAACCTGGAGGAGATGGAAGAGGCAGAGCCGGACGCGAAGGAGGAGTTGGCACGGGTCAAGCGGGGCATTGACGAGGAGACGCGCGCCGCGAGCGCCATCCTATCTCAGGCCCAGGAGCAGCGAGGCCAGTGGATCCGCGACCAGATCACCGAGAAGGACCGGGAGAAGAAGCGCCTTATCCGCGAGATCGGCGAGGAGCAGAAGGCCGGGCAGGGGGCCGCGGCGAAGCACCTCGAACTGGTGGAGGCCCGCCAGGCGACGTCAACCAAGCTGGCGGAGCGGAGGGCTGAGATCAAGACCCACGAAGAGAACATTACCGCGATCCTCGAGGCCTACGGCACCGTCGAGCAGTTGGGCAGACTCATCGCCGCCTGCGAAGAGGAGGCCAGAAAGGCGACGGAGGCCCACGACGCGTTCCTGTCGGAGTACGAAGAGAAGGTGGTGACGCCGAAGCGGCTCCACCAGCAGGCCCATAACCGCGTCTCGGAACTGGAGAAGCAAATCAACGACCTCCGTACGCAGATCGCATCGACGCTCGCGCGCATCGAGGAATCCGCCGCGCAGGGGAACTACAGTCAGTTGGCGGACACCGAGATTGAGCTCGACTGGAAGAAGCAGCGCGTCGAGGTGCTCAAACGTCGGGCCGAGGGCGCGAAGCTCCTCAACGACCTCGTGGTCGCCCACGATAAGCAGCGCTCCGCGGCCCTCTCCGGCCCGATCAAGGCGCCTCGCTGCTGACCGCCTCCTCACCGAGGACAACTACGATGCGCTTCAGATCGACCACGATCTAAAACCGACCGCCGTCCACATGCCCAGGTACGGTGCGGACCTGCCGCTTGCGAGCCTCATGCAGGCCAGGAACAGGTCGTGGTTCTGCTTCCGGCTCGGGATCGCCGTCCTCATCAGCAACTCGGGGCGCAACCTCGTCGTCATCGACGACCGGCTCGTCAGCGACCCGGTCCACTGGGCGCTCTGCCTCATCCTCCAGGAAACCGGCCAAGGCCACCTCTCGCAGATCGTGATCGCCACGTGCAACGACACGCCGTATACCGGCGTGGGTGCTCACATCGTGCGGGTGCCGGCGGACGGGGGTAGAGGCGAAGCCGAGGCGTGACCGTGCAATACTAGTACAACTGAACCCCGCCGGTGAAGACCTCGTGGCGCTCGGGGCGGGAGCGATGGAAGGCGACGCGGCGATGTAGGTGTTTGTCGGCGTCGGCCGACCGTGCTCCGGAAGGGGAGGCTAACAGCCGGTTGCAGCGGACGGTCCGCAGCGCGGCCCGCCGCTGAATCGGAGCGTTACTTACGGAGGCGCGCCACCGAGCGCTCTGCCCGGGCGTGAGTCGTCGACAGCGTGCCCGGTTCGTGTCAGTCGACAATCCACTCACACAGGAGAGAAAGATGCTGAACGAAACGGCGCTTACTGATATACGGACCGCAGGGCGCTCACTGCAAGTCGCCCAGAGTGGAGATAGCGCGCTTGGTCCGTTGGCACTTCTTCCGGGCGTCTGGAAGAACCTACCGAACCTTCCGGGGCGCGGCTGGAACATGATTGCTCTGCCATTTGCCGCACCTTCTGGCTCACAGTTTCCGTTCAACTATCGACTCTTGATGAATCAGTACAACGAGGAGCTTACGTTTTCCTTGGTCGACAAAGGCGTTCCCAATCGCGGAATTGGGCGCATAGGCGGAGGCACAGGTGAGACTGATCAGTTTCTCGTTGCTCTCGACTATGAACAAGCCATTGTTCAAATTGTTGCTGAGGACGCACCTGCAAGCCAACTTGCCGGGAATCCTGGAGCCGCTATTCATCACGAACCCGGATTGTGGCTCCACTTATTGAACGAAGCTGATGCCGGGCTAGACATCGCGCGACTCGCCACCATTCCGCATGGCGATTCCGTGCTAGCCATGGGTCGTGCATCTTCAATTGCAGGCGCTCCGGTCATACCTGACATCTCAGGTCTTCCCGAGGGGGTTCGTCAAGATATCGACAACAACCCATATCTTGGCCCGTACAAGGCCTTTCATGAGCCGAACAAATTTCGCGGACTCTTCGATCCTGCTAGACCAAACGACCTGCTCAAAGCGGCGAATTCCGGTGTCAATATCACGAAGTGTACGATTTTGGACGTGGATACTGATCTCCCAACCGGCGGAATCGTGAACATTCCATTCATCGTGCAGCAAGCTAATGCGACGTCTATGCGTTCCACCTTTTGGATTCAAGAACTTGCCGAGCTAGACAACGCCGGCAATCCGAAACTCCGGCTTCAGTATTCCCAGACAGTGCTGCTTGACTTCTTCCCTCGTGCCGACGGCAACCCTGGGTTGATTCGCTGGCCGCACATCAGCATCAATACACTGGAGAAGGTCAGTAGCTAAGCGATACCTAACCATGCGTGCGGCGGACGCGCCGCACGCAGTGCGCCGCTGAATGCGAACGCCACGCGGATTTTAGGCACGGACAAGAACAAGAATCTCATCGAACCGTCCGACCAAGGGAGCCTGCCATGAAAGACAACTCCATCCGTGTCTTGACGACTGTCAAGTACAGTGCCCTCGCTGTTGGTGTGGTGATGATGGCTGGCATCCTAACCGTGATGGTTCTTGGACTTGCCCCGATTTGATGGACACCAGGTTTACACATGAACGGTCGTCGCCTCGAACTCTGCCGGGCTGAGATACCCGAGGGTCGAGTGGAGCCGTTCCCGATTGTAGAACTCCTCGACGTAGCGGAACAGATCCGCCTTCGCCTCGGCGATCGTTTCGTAGCCGCGCTCCAGCAGCCACTCTCCTTTCAGCGAGGCGAAAAAGCTCTCCGCCACCGCATTGTCCCAGCAATCACCCTTGCGGCTCATGCTCGCGATCAGGCCGTGCCGATCGAGCTCTGCTCGGAACGCGCTCGAAGCGTAGGTGCTCCCTCGATCGCTGTGGAAGATCAGCCCAGGTTCGGGCCTGCGCGTCTGGATCGCCATGTCGAGCGCGCCCAGGACCAATGCCGTGTCGTTCTCGGTCCCGAAGCTCCAACCGACGACGCGCCGCGAGAAGAGGTCGAGGGTGGCGGCAAAGTAGAGCCAGCCTTCGCGGGCCAGATGTAGGTGACGTCGATGCCCAGACCGATTGGGCTGCCACGCCGATGCCGCTGCAGGTTCGGGCGATCGGGAATCGGTGGTTCGAGTCGGTCGTGTGAAAAACGCTTCTTCCGCCGCGCGGCGGGTCGTTTTCCCGCATCAGACGGGCAATCCGATGACGTCCGCAGGCGTGGCCGCGCTTCACCAGCGCTCGGCGCATGCGGGCTGCCGTACGCGCGCCGCGTCCAGGTGAAGCAACCGGAGCTGGCCCGGACGTCCGGCTGGTCACTCCAAGGCTCGTGGGCTCGGCGGTCGCTGGCAGTAGGCGTGGTAACCGCTGGGGAAACCTCGAAGGGCGCGGCTCATGATCGCGACCGGGTACTGACCTCGATGGGCCTGCATCAGACGGAACCTCGCGATCAGTCCTTCGCGAAGTACGCTGCTGTTTAGAAACTCGATCTCCTGGCGGAGCGAACGGTTCTCCCGTTTCAGCCGGCGGAAGCCTCTTCCTCGGTCGGCTTCGACGACCGCGGCCGGGGAAGGCTCGGCCAGGTCGGACAGCAGCTCGCGCTTCCAGGCGCTCAACAGGCTGGCGTGGATGCCGAGTTCGCGGGCCCCTCGGCGAGCGCTCGACCGCGCTCGACCACTGCCGCACCGCCTCCAGTTTGAACTCCGGCGTGAACGTCCGGCGCGGTTCCTTCTTCTTCATGGACCACCTCCGCGGTGGGACTACTCCACCTTATCTAGGAGTGCATCAAATCGGGGAGAGTTCACTCGCCCGGGGAAAGACCGGCGAAGACGGAGACATCGCGGGCGTCGTCGCCCCCGCCTTGCTATTGACGTGCCTGTGCCGTGGTGGCCGCAGTTGCCGCTGCCGTCCGTCAGAACCGCGCGCAACGCGCGACGCACCACTGACCGACCGCCTAACATCTGTTTGCAGCGGACGGCGCTCTGCGCCTCCGGTGATGCTGGGCCTTCAGGCGAGTCACGTCCTCGGGGGCGGCCGAACGCGGAATCGGACGTGCTGATATGCACGCTGATGCTCGGCGCTGATCGAAGCCGCCCTCAAGCTCCCACCGGAGGCGCGTGGGGCTATCGCCAATCGACTGCTCGACAGCCTCCAGGACGAGGAAGTCGGTCGGATATCGAGGCTGCCCTGGAAAGCCGGGGTCGCGTCGAGGTCCAGGAACTCGATTCTGGGAAGGAAGTAAAGACCATCCCCTGGTCGGAAGCCCGGCAATTCTGCGGGACAAGTAGACGTGCGGCCAGGCTGCATCCGGAGGCGGCGCTCGAAGCAAAGTAGGCCGCGCTTTGGTGCGCACAACGGAGCAGAATGGAATCCAAGCTCCTAATTCACCCGACGAGCTTCGCTCGCGCCTGATCCGGCAGCTTCGGGCATACTCCGCCCCTGGGCCCCTTTCCCAAACTTCGGACTGACCATCATTCAAACCATGAACACACATGCACGACCACCCCACTCCGGAGAAGGTCCTGCAAACCGGCCTGGCATTCTGGGCCTCGAAGACACTCCTGAGCGCCATCGAGATCGGCGTGTTCAGCGAGCTGTCGCGTGGTCCCGAGCAGTTCGATTCGCTCAGCGGACGTCTCGGCCTGCACCCTCGATCGGCGCGGGATTTCCTCGACACGTTGGTCGCCCTTGGGTTTCTGACGCGCAACGGCGATCGCTACGCCAACACGCCCGAGACCGACCTCTTCCTCGATCGCAAGAAACCCTCCTACGTGGGCGGCGTCCTCGAGATGGCGAATCATCGCCTCTATGGATTCTGGGGCCACCTCACGGAGGCGCTTCGCACCGGCGCGCCGCAGAATGAGCTGCGGTCAGGAAGCCCCGGTCTGTTCGAGACGCTCTACGCCGATCCCGCCCGACTCAAAGACTTCCTCGCCGCAATGACCGGCATTAGCCATGGCGCCAACCTGACGATCGCGCGGGCGTACCCCTGGGCGAGTCACCGCACGTTCGTCGACGTGGGCACCGCGCAGGGCGATCTTGCGGCGCAGATCGCGCTGGCCAACCCGCACCTGCGGGGCGTCGGGTTCGACTTGCCGGAAGTGGCGCCTATCTTCGAAGAGTACGTCGCGGCGGTCGGCGCCGCGGACCGAGTCACCTTCCAGGCAGGCGACTTCTTCAAGCAGGACCTTCCGAAGGCCGACGTGGTGCTGATGGGGCACATCCTGCACGACTGGGATCTCCCCACGAAGAAGATGCTGATCAAGAAGGCCTTCGACGCCATCCCTGTCGGCGGCGCGCTGATCGTCTACGAGGCGATCATCGACGACGATCGCTCGAAGAACGCCTTCGGTCTGATGATGAGCCTGAACATGCTCATCGAGACTCCGGCCGGTTTCGACTATACGGGCGCGGACTGCGCAGCCTGGATGAAGGAGGCGGGGTTCTCCAGCATTCGCGTGGAGCATCTCGTGGGGCCGGATTCGATGGTGATCGGGACCAAGTAGGTCCTGGCCAGAAGGAGAGAGGCCGCCTTGCCACAGCATGCAGCGGACGGCGCTGCGCGCCGACACTGATGCTGAGCGTTCGACAGACAGGTGGTGTTCGCCGTATTCTTGCGGCGGTCGCTTCGGAGGTGACAGAGATGTCCTGGTGAATTCACCGCGGTGTACGAGCCGATGGCGAGTGGTCATCGCTTTCTGTCCTGAGGTCGGGCGCCAACGGGCGGGGACGTGGAGCAGGAGGAGGCAGCCGAGAGTCTGGCGGAGGCGATCCGGCTCATTCTCGCGGACCGTCGCGAGGACGGGCTGCGAGGAGTTCCGTCGAATGCAACGATCGGCAGGGTTCAGGTCAAGTGAAGCGTGGCGACCTGCTTCGGCTACTTCGACTCCACGGCTGTTACCTCAAGCGGGAAGGCGCTGCTCACTCGCTCTGTGCAATCCTCGAACGGGCGCGGTAGAGGCCGTCCCCCGGCATCAAGAGGTCTCGGACCAACTTGCCCGGAAGATCTGCCGTGGTCTTTCGGTGCCGGAACCGGGTCGGTAGCGTTGGTGCTGTCGAACTACGCGTTCCACCAGACGGCTTCGCGTCGCCGCTGACCGCTATCGTTAGGCATCAAAACCAGCCGACCCTTCACCGGCGCACAGGAGGCAAGCATCGTGGCTCGTCAGATCGTATTCACCGCGAGAGCTGGTAAACCGTCACCAATGTACAGCCAAGCGGTCAAGGCCGGCGGCTTGGTGTTCGTCTCGGGCACGGCGCCAACTGATCCAGCCACTGGTGCCTTCAAGGGCACCACCATTCAAGGGATCCGCCACCTCGCCAAGTCACCATGCTGCCTGCGCGTATCCCTGGTCTGAAATTCTCCATTGCAGCGATCGCTGAGGCCTAGCCCCTCGCTCGAGTGGACAGCGCCTGAGGTGCGAGGAGACCTGATGAGGACACTTCATCCCACTGCTACCCGTCCGGCCGGGAACCGGAGTCTTCGCACCTGGTCCATCCTCCGACTGCTCCTCAGCCTTTCTCTCGCCATCCCGCTGACGCTCGCCGGCTGCGCGAGGCACCCCGCTGTCGAAGCCATCCCCGACGCGCCCACGATCGACAGCACTGCACGCGCCCTGATGCAGCGCGAGCACGTCCAAGGGCTAGCCCTCGCCGTCATCAACAACGGCGAGGTGACCCACGTGGCGGCCTTCGGCATCCGAAACGCCGCGGGCGATCCACTCACCACCGAGACCATCATGTACGGCGCGTCACTGACGAAGACCGCCTTCACCTACCTGGTCATGCAATTGGTGGACGAAGGGCGGCTGAACCTCGATGCCTCGATCGCGACCCTCCTGCCACGTCCGCTGCCGGAATACGACGACTACCACGACCTGGCGGACGACCCTCGCTGGAAGGCCCTGACCATGCGGATCCTGCTCACGCATTCGTCGGGGTTCGCCAACTTCCGCTGGCTGGAGGATGACGGCAAGCTCCGCTTTCATCACGATCCCGGCACGCGCTATGGCTACTCGGGCGAAGGCTTCTACATCGCCCAACTCGTGCTTGAGGAGGCGCTGCATCTCGACGTCGGGCGCGAGATGCAGACGCGGATCTTCGATCGCTTCGGGATGAGTCGGACCTCGATGCAGTGGCGCCCGGACTTCGCGACCAACCTCGCGGACGGATTCCGCATCGACGGAACGCCGGAGCCGCACGACGAACGGTCGAGCGTGAGCGCGGCCGGCTCCATGGACACCGACATCGCCGATCAGGCCCGACTCTGGGCCGGCATCGTGCGAGGCGACGGAACTGAGCCGCGCGTCGCCGAGATGATGCGCGCCCAGGTGCCGATCACGTGGCCATCAATTCCCGACACTCGCCCCCGACACCAACTTGCAACGCCGCCATCGGCTTGGCGGCCGGCCTCGGCCTGGTCACCTTTCGGGATGCTCGCGGCGAAGTCTGGTTCAAGGGTGGCCACAACGATTGGACCGGCAACATGGTCGTCTGCGTCGAGCGCGAGCGGCGGTGCCTGGTCCTGCTCTCGAATGACGTGCGCGCCGAGCGTCTCTACCCCGATCTGGTTCGAGCCGTCCTCGGCGAGACGCAGCTGCCCTGGAGTTGGGAATACGACTGGTTCGAGCCGACCCATCGCTGAGGCCAGCGCGTCCAGATCGCGCTCCGCAGTCCTGAAAAACCGGGAGGAAGCTTCGTGGCTACTTCGTTCGTCGTAGAGGATCATCTCCGAGGCCGGGATCCTGTCGTCGCGGCCATCTATGAAGCGCTGACAAAGGCTGCCGCCAGGCTTGGGCCGATCAAGGTCGAGGCGAAGAAGACGTCAATCCACCTCGTCAGGTCGACTGCGTTCGCTGGAGTCGCCACGCGAAAGGCGTCACTGATTCTGACGCTCAAGGCTGCGCGAGACATCAAGAGCCCGCGCGTCACGAAGCACGAACAGACCTCGGCCAGTCGTTGGCATCTTGAAGTGCGCCTCGAATCGCCGCGGGAAGTCGATGCTGAAATCAAAGCATGGTTGAAGGATGCCTACGAACTCTCAGGCTGAGCGGGCGCAGCCTAGCGAGCGGTTGCATCGTGCGCGCGCGTGGCCGGTTCTCATCACTGCGACCGGCTGGTTCTTCCTCGCTCTGGGTCTCGCTCGAATGTTCGCTGCCGGTCGGTATCGGCAGGCATCAGCCTCGGCGGGTTCAACTGCCTTCATGGTGCTCGAAGGCATCCTCCTGGTTGTTGCCTTGGTCATTACGTACTTCGGTTACCGTCGGGAGCCGCAGTAGCATGGCTCACCGCGTCCGAGCGCGGGTTAATCGATCGCTCCACGGGTCGAGCGACAGCCTTCGGCTGTCGACCGCGGGTGAGCAATCACGTGGGGCAGTCGAGGAGACTGAGGTGGTAGAGGCTGTGACGTATCGGAGCGTGGGATTCGAAGATGAATCCGGGGTGTGAGTCGGGTTGTCGGAACATGGCTCTCGGCAAAGGCGTAACGACCGCTTGCCCAAGTCGCCGCTGATTGCGACCGCTACGCCGCGGAACGCAGCTCGCAACGATCGAGGAAGGAAGGCGCAGATATGCAGATTCTCGAACACCTGTTTCTCGACGGCGAGTTTGGCGAGAGATCGCGCCTGTTGTCAGGGCTAACGCTTGAGCAAGTGACCGTCCGGCCGGAGGGCGCTTCACACTCCATCTACGACGAACTTTGGCACCTTGTGGCATACCAGCAGAGCATCATCGCGCCGGGGAGCGTTTCGCCGCAGGCCCGCTACCCGAACGCGCAGCCGGAGCACGAGGACGAGTGGCACCGGTTGGTGCAGCTGTTCCTGACCGGGGCTCGCGCCGCGGCAGACCTGCACGGCGCGTCGGCCCGCCTGGCTGCCGAGGTCGAGCCAGGCGTGACCTTGGCTGACGAGTTGAACTGCGTCGCGGTGCACAACGCCTATCACTTCGGAAAGATCGTCGCCCTGCGCCAACGAATCGGCGCGTGGCCGCCGGCCGCGCCGAATGCGTCGTGAACTGGCGCACGGTGAGCTGCGACGCGGAGGCATGGCCTGCAGCGGACGGTGCTCCGCGCAGGCATTGATGCGTAGCGTGCGATCGCCGCAAATGCGAGGACGACGATGCTCCGTACGGCACGGATCGTCACTCATCCACAACGCATTGTCATTGATCCACGCGGCCCTGATCGTGCTCCTCTCCGTTGCCTTGGTTGCGTGCAATCGAGCCGCGCCGACGGATGGCGCCGCGATCCTCCTGTTCACCGGCGAGGGGACCTCGCCCGGAGACGTCGCCGCGATCGAGCGGGTCCTCGGAGACAACCGCCTCTCCTTTGCGACGGCAACCTCATCACAGCTCAACCGCATGAGCCTGTCCCAGCTTCTGGCCTACCGCCTGATCATCGTTCCGGGCGGCAACTTCATCGACATGGGTGCCGGCCTCACCCCGCTCGCGACAGCGAACGTTCGCGACGCTGTGCAGCATGGCGTGAGCTACTTGGGCATTTGCGCCGGAGCGTTCCTCGCGGGAGACGGTCGCGGCTCTTACAACAGCTTCGATCTGACCTCGGGAGTGAGGTTCGGCTTCTACGCCGCCGAGACGCGAGGCCTTCGGAAGGCCGCGGTCACTCTTCTGCGAATCGACGCGCCGCCCATCGACTGCTACTGGGAGGACGGCCCGGCGCTTTCGGGCTGGGGTGCCGTGGTCGCGAAGTACCCGGACGGAACGCCCGCGATCGTCGAAGGAACGTCAGGCCAAGGGTGGGTGATCCTGCTTGGCGTTCATCCGGAAGCACCCGAGAGCTGGCTTCGCGGCATGGAGTTCAGCACGCCAGCCTCGGTCGCGAATGCCTACGCCGGCTCTCTCGTGAACGCCGCACTGGCCCGCGCCCAGCTCCCGCACTACTGAGAAGTTCGCGAAGGAGCTGGTGCAAGAGCGGGCTCCCCAGCACGCGACAGCTTGCGCTAATCTCCGCGCGGCCGCTCCACTATGGCGCGGTCGCCATGCAACACCGGCGCGAGAGCCGACGCGGAGGTGGGCCATACCGCACAACAACGCGCAGTCGGGCGGGACTGGGGTGCTCGGCGCCGCGGCGAGCAGGGCCGCTATCCAGCTCGTTGCCGCAATCGATGCACTGCCACACAAACAGACGCCGCGGTGAGCAGCCAGTGAAGCTCTTCGGAAGATCTATTCAAATACAGCGAGTGATCATTTGCGCACTCGCTAGCCTGCTGGTGTTCTACCACACGTACACGCTCTACGACTTGTACCTGGGCTCAGGCACCGATCTGTATGCAGGTCGGAATGCCGGTGCGCAGCCGCCATTCGCACACGTGCAATCTATTCTCCGCGTCGGCATCATTTGCAGCCTTCTTCTTGTGATGATGAATAGGCGCCCTGCGCTGTATGGCATGTGGGCGTGTATTTCTACGCTGATCGCATCGCAGTATTGGGCTCTCTTCTTTGGTCTTCCATATCACTTCCTGGTGGGAAGGCACCCACTCTCCTACCTGAAGGGATTCATCATTCCGACCGTAATCACATTGCTGTTCCTGTCGACAGATGCTCAGCGAAGTGCTGGCA
The DNA here is from genome assembly GCA_046327845.1 of Candidatus Eiseniibacteriota bacterium. Classification (GTDB taxonomy): domain Bacteria; phylum Eisenbacteria; class RBG-16-71-46; order CAIMUX01; family CAIMUX01; genus JADJQY01. The sequence continues at coordinate 102,648 of JAXLXQ010000004.1, forward strand.
AGGGCGCATGACAACGCGGTCGCGTCGACGTCGTTTCGTGGCCAGTCCGCGGGCTTTGCGCTGCGCTAGCTCATGCTCCGCACCACCGCGCGGCGCGGCTCAACGCAGGCATTCGGCCGCACGAACCAGATCGGAGGCACTTCTTGACCAACGAGCGAGTCGCAGGGTTCGTCCTTGCAGCAACCAACACGAAGGAGATGGCGGACTTCTACCAAGCCGCCCTCGGCATCGAGTTCTCGCAACTGGCGGCGTATGGAACAACGCTCTACCGTGGCCAAGTTGGTGCGTTCGCGATCACCATTTGCCCGAACACGATCGCCGGCGTGGTCGCCGAGCAGAGTCGCCATCAAGTCACCTACGCGGTGGATTCGCTGGAGGACTCCGTGAATCGATTGGCGGCTCTTGGCTACGAGGCGGTGCTGAGCGACGCGAGCTCTCCGCGCAGTGCGATGGCAACAGACCCTGATGGCAACACACTCGAACTTGCACAGGCCTAGGCTCAGGCTCTCGCGAGTGCGGCCCAGCCCTTTCATCGAGAGGACCCCATGGGACTCCTGACCTTCAGCATCAACCTCACCCTCGACGGCTGCGTCGACCACCGCGAGGAATCGCCGACGACGAGACGCATGCCTTCTTTACCCGCTTGATGGACGAAGGCGGGGCGATGCTGTGGGGTCGCGTCACCTACGAGATGATGGAGAGCTACTGGCCCATGGTCGCGCGCGGCGACGTGGACGCGCCGCCGGCGATCCGCGAGTGGGCGGTCAAGCTCGAGACCAAGCCGAAGTACGTGGTGTCCTCGACGCGAAGCACCTTCCCGTGGACCAACAGTCACCACATCGCCGGTGACCTGCGCGCGGGAGTGCAGGCACTGAAGGACGCGACCCCGGCCGGCGTGCTCCTTGGTAGCGGCAAGCTCGCGGCCGTGCTCGATCGGCTGGACCTGATCGACGAGTACCTGTTCCTGATCCACCCCAGGATCACCGGGCACGGGCCGACCCTGTACGAGAGCGGGCTGCCTCGCACGCGACGTCTCGCTCTGATCTCCGCGAAGCCGCTCCACAGCGGCGCGGTCGCGATGCACTATCGGCGGGAGCCCTGACGCGGGGATGGGTCGTGTCGCCTGACAGCTCGCGGCACTCCGACCGGCCTCGCGTCGCTCGTCCCGGGAGCGGGCGCATTGCTGGAATTTGGAGTTGAGGGAGTATGCCGAGACTTTCGTACTTTTACGGGATTGCGATCTACATGTACTACCGCGATCACGCTCCACCCCACTTCCACGCCATCTATGGCTCAGATGACGCCGAGGTGGCCATCCGTTCTCGCCGGATTCTGCGAGGCAGCCTCCCGACTCGGGCCATCGCGTTGGTTCGCGAATGGGCTAAGATGCACGAGAAGGAGCTCCTCACGGCCTGGGCGGCTGCACAGACGGATGGGGCGTTGCCTACGATTCGGCCGCTGAAGTAGGGAGACAAGATGGGTGTCCCAGTAGTGAGAATCGAGGCCGCCCGCTTGGCGGGTCCACACGAGCTGATTCTCCGGTTCAGTGACGGAACCGAACGCCGCGTCGATCTACTGCCGGTGCTTACCGGACCGGTGTTCCTGCCGCTGCGAGACCCAGAATACTTCTCGCAGGTTACCCTCGATCCAGTCGCGGGCACCGTGGTGTGGCCGAACGGGGCGGACTTCGCCCCCGACTACCTGAAGGAACTACCCGACGTGGGCGCGCAGCGACTCCGGAGGAGAGAGTCCAGCGATGCGCTGCAGCGGTCGGGCGGCGCGGGGAAGGTCGCCGAAAAGCCGCGGTCTCCCCGACGCGGCGTCGGCCGCTGATGCTGAACGCTGGACACCTCTAGTCAAGGATCGCCGGGGCGAAAACCGCACGTATGAAGCTCGCACTCATCGGCGTTCTGCTCACCCTCATGGGCAACCTGTGGATTATCGTACTAGCGTTCCGCACGGGGTTGCGGTGGGGCCTGGGCTGTCTGTGCTTCCCGCCCGTTGGGCTGGTGTACTGTGCGCTGCATCTTCGAGAGGCCTGGAAGCCTCTGGTCATCGTTGTCATCGGCCTGGCGATGTTCTTCGCGAACTTCGGTCAATCGTCGCACAGACCATGAGGTCGTCTATCCCTCGCATGCCGCGGACTCGCGTGACTCGACGCTCATGAGTCGGCAACGTGAGCAGAGACTCAACCGCCGACTTTCGTTTGACGAGATTGCCAGCCTCTACGATCGCGCTCGCCCCGCGTATCCAACCTCGGTCATCGATTCGATCCTCTCTGCCGCGAACATCCGACCCCGCGCGACGGTTCTCGAGATTGGATGCGGATCCGGTCAACTCACGGTTCCCTTGGCCCTGCACGATGCCTCCATCACCGCCTTGGAGCTCGGGTCCAATCTCGCGGCACTCGCCCGCCAACGCACCGCTCGGTTTCCCAGCGTCGGGGTGATCGAGGCCGACTTTGATCTGTGGGCCGTACCTCGAGACGCCTTTGACGTCGTCGTCGCCGCGACGTCCTTTCACTGGTTGGATCCGAATACGCGCGCGACGAAGTGCCTTGATGCACTTCGGCCAGGCGGCACGCTGTTAGTCCTGGAAACACACTGGAGCGCCGGCAGCGGCGCGGATGCCTTCTTTCTCGCGTCCCAAGCGTGTTACGCCAGGTGGGATCCGAGTCATGATCCTGACTTCAAGCCCGCGCTCCCCGACGAGTTGCCAGCGCGACACCAGGAACTGGAGGTAGTCCCGTCATTCCAAGACATCCGAGTTCGGGACGTAGTCCACGAGAGGTCGTATTCGGCCGCCGCGTATCGGGCACTTCTCGAGACGTTCTCGGATGTGCGTGCCCTCGGTCCGTCCTCGGCGACTGGCCTCGCGGCGTGTGTGGAGCGCCTGATCGAAACGCAATTCTCCGGTGCCGTTCCCAGAAAGGACCTGTACCGCGTCTGGTCCGCGACCAAGGCGTACTAGGCGCAGGTCGGTCAGGGCGAACGCCACGACTCGCGTAAGCTCTGTTGGCAAGAGCATCGCAGTGTCACGGTGGCCGTTCCTCTGCTTCGGGCCAAGAAGGCACCGTTTCTGACGGGCGTTCGCAGACGAGCACTGCTACGTTGGGCACGCGCACGCGGGAGCAGGCGCCGACTGCACGGGGTGAGATAGAATGGCGCCTCGTGACAATCTGAGCCTCGGCGTGGGTGCAGTCGAAGCAGGCGTCTCCTTGGCAAACCGGTTTGCGGCACGCCCCGAGGTCGACGCGCGATCCCTTCTATCGCCATCACTGCGGAAAGAGGAGAGTCTACTGTGTCCAAAGTCACCCCCTTCCTGATGTTCAACGACCAACTCGACGCGGCCATCAAGTTCTACACCGCCACCTTCCCTGACTCCGAAATCCGGAACGTCGCCCGCTCCGGCGCCGATGGTCCGATCACCTCCGCCGAGTTCGTCGTCGGAGGTCAGGTCTTCATGGGCTACAACGGGGGCGCGTACTTCAGCTTCTCCGAAGGCTTCTCCCTCTTCGTCGACTGCGAGGACCAGGCCGAGGTCGACCGATACTGGGACAAGCTGGTCGAGGCCGGCGCGACGCCCACCGCGTGCGGCTGGATCAAGGATCCCTTCGGCCTCTCGTGGCAGATCGTGCCGCGAAGGTTCATGGAGCTGATCGGCGACAGGAACCCCAAGAAGGTGAAGGCCGTGATGGACGCCATGATGACGATGGTGAAGCTCGACGTGGCGACGCTCGAGCGTGCCTATAACGAGGCGTAGTAGCTGGCGCCATGGAGGACTTCGTGCACAGGTACATTGCCCTGTCGACTAGCGGAATCATGCTGGCTTGCCTGACCCTGTTCGCCACGAGCGGCGGGTCGACCCAAGATTCGGAGCGCTCAACCGACTCCAAGGCCAACGCGCAAGAGCTTACGCACCAGGGAACGAACGACGAGGAGAAAACGACGATGCGGCTGACGACGTACCTCCTGCTTCCGGGGACCTGCAAGGAGGCCATGACCTTCTATCAAGCCGCCCTCGGAGGTGAACTTGTCATCACCACCGTCGGCGAATCGCCAATGAAGGCGATGTTCCCCGCTGCGATGCACTCCAAGGTGGTCAACGCGAGACTGAAGAGCGCTCTCGTGGACATCTCCGCGTCCGACTGGCTGCGACCGGACCAGACGGCCGTTCAGGGCAACACCGTGTGTCTGTATCTCAGCGGTGGATCCCGAGAGGAGACGAGGGCTGCCTTCGACAAGCTCTCCGACGGCGCTCAGGTGACCGACTCACTTGCGGAGCAGCCGTTCGGTCTCTATGGCGCGTTGAACGACAGGTTCGGGAATCGTTGGATGTTCCAGTCCGAGTGACCCGACGCGCGGTCATCGAGCACTCACCTCGGGTGCGCGGGCGATGGGCCTGACCACGGAGTCGGAACCAGCCTGACAGAACGGTGACGAAGGCCCGCCCTTGTGGCGCTCCTCTTCCAAGGTAGAATGGCCCGCGACCTTTCGGAGCGTTCAGGCGAACGAGATCGCGAGAATCGCTTCGCACTCTCTCCCTTCCCCCCGGAGCATGCATGTCCGACGAAACGCTTCCGCCCAGTAGCGAGCACGACGAGACTCGGGCGTTCCACACCGCACCAGACGACGCCGCAGCAGCGCCCGAACTCGCGGGCATGCCGGCCGAGGTGGATGGCTACCGGCTGCTGGGCGTGTTGGGGCAGGGCGGCATGGGCGTCGTGTACCTGGCCGAGCAACGCGAACCTCGTCGTCGCGTCGCGCTCAAGGTCATCCGCGGGAGCGCGCACACCGACTCGCTGCACGTGCGGCTGTTCCGTCGCGAGGCCGAGACGTTGGGGCGGCTGCGCCATCCGAACATCGGTGCGATCCACGGCGCCGGCCGGCTGCCGGATGGGCGGCCGTACTTCGCGATGGAGTTGGTCGAAGGCCCCACGCTCGATGCGTATCTGGCGGCGCGCCCGTCGCCGGCCAACCGCGCCGAGTTGCTGCACCGTTTGGTGCTGGCGGGGCGCATCGCCGAGGCGGTGCACTACGCGCATCAGCGCGGCGTGATCCACCGCGACTTGAAGCCCGCGAACATCGTGATCCCCGAATCGCCCGGCTCGAGTGCGGGCTCGACGGCCGCGCCCGATCTCAAGGTGCTGGACTTCGGACTCGCGCGGCTCACCGATGACGATTCGCAGGCGAGCATCATGAGCGACGTCGGCACGATCCGCGGCACGCTGCCGTACATGAGCCCCGAGCAGGTGCGCGGCGAAACGCAGACGCTGGACGTGCGTTCCGACGTCTACACACTCGGCGTGATCCTCTACGAGATGCTGGCCGGCGAGCGCCCCTACGACGTGGGTCGCGTGTCGCTCCCTGAAGCGATGCGGGTGATCAGCGAGCAGGAGCCGCGCCCGCTGCGCGACACGAAGAGCGGCATGGCGCGCGTGGACACCGATCTTGAGAGCATCGTGCGGAAGGCGCTCGCCAAGGAGCCCGCGCTGCGCTACTCGAGCGCGGCGGCGCTGGCGGAAGATCTGGAGCGTTACCGCACGTCGCAACCGGTGCTGGCCCGCACGCCGAGCACGGCATACCAGCTGCGCAAGCTGGTCGCGCGCCACAGGCCCTTGGTGGCCGCGCTGTCGGTGGCGCTACTGGCCATCGTCCTGTCAGCCGTCGTGAGCACTGCAATGTTCCTGCGCGCCCGCACCGAGGCGGCCAAGGCCCAGCAGGTCGCCGCGTTTTTGGGCGACATGCTCGAGGGCGCCGGTCCGTCGGTGGCGCGCGGACGCGACACGGCCCTGCTGCGCGAGATCCTGGACCGCACCGCCGAGCGCGTGCGCACGGAGCTGTCGAAGCAACCGGACGTGGCCGCCGGCATCGAGCGGATCCTCGGGAGCACCTACCTGGAGATCGGCGACCTGGCCGCGGCCGACCAGCACGCGCGCGCCGCCTACGAGTTGCATCGACGCGTTCGTCGTGCGCCCCACGAAGACCTGGCTCGCGACCTGTCGCTGCTGACCGACACCGACTGGCGGCGGGGACGACTCGCGCGCGCGGACTCCCTCGGGCGCGAGGCGCTGGCCATGTGGCGGGCACTGCACAAGGGCCCGCACGCAGGGACCGCGCAGGCGCTGACGGCGCTGGGCGGCATCCGGTTGGATGCGGGGCAAGTCGAGACCGTCGAGCCCCTGCTGCGGGAGGGTCTGGCCATGAGCCAGACCCTGCACCCAGACGGTGACCGCAGCGTGGCCACCGGCCTGAACTCGCTCGGCAATCTCATGCACTTCAGCGGCCGGTTCGATGAGGCCGATTCGCTCCAGCATCTGGCGCTGGCCATGCATCGCCGGATCGGCGGCGACCTGAACCCTGATGTCATGACAGATCTGATTAACCTAGGCCAGGTCGAGCTGGACCGCGGGCGCTTCGCCGTGGCGGAGTCACTGATTCAGGCGGCGATCGAGACCGAGCGGCGCATCCACCCGGAGAACCACCCCGACCGATCGACCGCGCTGCTCACCTTGAGCGGGGTGTACATCCGCACCGGAGACATGGCGCGCGCAGAGTCGCTGGCCGCGGAGGCACTCGCGGTGGCGCGGAGCGTGCGCGGCGGCGGAGTGCGGGCCGTGGGCGAGGCGCTGTCGGCACTCGGTGTGATTGCGAACGCCATGGGGCGCAACGAGGAGTCCCTCGCACTCCACCGGGAGGCACTGGCCACCTTCCGTAGCGCTGGGGACGCCGGTGCGTCGCGCGTGGCCATCGCGCTGGACAATCTTGCCGCATCCCTGGCGAGCCTAGGTCGCTTCGATGCCGCCGACTCGTTGTACAACGAAGCCATCCCGATGAGGAAGGCGGCCTACGGTCCGGACAACCCGCAGACCCTGCTCACCATGAACAACTATGCCCGCATGAAGTACCTCATGGGCGAGGTGGCTGAAGCCGAGGCGTTGTTCAAGGAAGTATTGGTGGGCCGGCAAAGAGCGTTGGGAGACAGCAGCGATCAGGTCGCTGTGACATTGAACGACCTCGCGCGGTGCGCTCAGGCCCGCGGGCGTTTGGCCGAGGCCGAGACTCTCCTGACGAAGTCCACGGCGATAGTGTCCGCGCGCCTTGGTGCCGCGGCGATGAACACCAACTTCGTGTACGCGAGCCTGGGCCGCCTACACCGCGAGCAGGGCCAGTATACGAAGGCCGAGCGCGAGCTGCGTGAGGCACGCGCTCACCTGGCCGCGCTGCTCGGCGATGCGAGCCCCGATGTGGTGTGGATCAACTACGAGCTCGGCGGTGCGCTGGGTGCGGCGGGCCGGTCGCGCGAGGCCGACTCGCTGTTCGCCTCGCTCGCCAACGCGCCGAGCGCGCCGCTTCCCCCGAACGAGATGCTTCGATTCCATCTGGCCTACGGGGTCTACCTGGCGAAGGTGGGCCGAGACGCGGAGGCAGAGAAGTACCTCTTGCTCGCGGAGCAGGCGCTGCGCGAACCGCGCGAATCCAACGTGCGCCGCCGCCTGCGTGTGCTGGAGGCGCTCGTGGAGTTGGAACGGGCTTGGGGCACCCGCGCTCCATCCGCAACGCGGGCCGCAGCGCTCAAGCGCTGGACGATGGCGTACGACCTCGAAGCGCCGGAGCTACGGAAGGCGATCGAGGAAGGAAGGCCGCCGGTGTTCGCTTCGACGGCGAGCGTTCGATGAGCCCCTGCACCTCTACCGATGGGAGTCACACGACCATGCGCACGATCCATCGCGATTCCGCGCACTACGGCTGGGACCACGGCATCGCGCCTGTTCTGCGGATCGCCCCAGGCGAAACGGTCGAATTCGAGGTCACAGATGCCGGCGGCGGTCACCTTTCGCCTGCCAGTTGCGCGGCGGACCTGGCCACCGTGGACTTTAGCCGCATCAACCCGGTCACGGGCCCGGTCTACATCGATGGCGCTGAGCCCGGCGACCAGCTGAAGGTCACGCTCCTCTCGTTCAAACCTTCGGGTTGGGGCTGGACCGCGACGCTGCCCGGCTTCGGTTTGCTCGCCGATGAGTTCTCCGAGCCTGCGCTTCACGTGTGGAAGTATGACCCCGGCACAGTGGAACCTGCCATGTTCGGCCAGTGGGCAAGGGTTCCGCTCAGGCCTTTCACCGGCACCATTGGCGTGGCGCCAGCCGCGCCCGGAGTGCACAGCATCGTGCCGCCGCGCCGGGTGGGCGGAAACATGGATGTACGCGACATTGCAACCGGCACCGAGCTCTACTTGCCGGTGGAGGTGGCAGGGGCGCTCTTCTCCGTCGGCGACACGCACGCCGCCCAAGGCGACGGCGAAGTCTGCGGCACGGCAATCGAGAGCCCGATGAACGTGGTGCTGAGGTTCGACCTGATCAAGCAAGCGCCACTCGCGTTCCCGCGCTTCACCACCGCCGGACCGGTCGCGCGCCAGCTTGACGGGCGCGGTTACGAGGTCTGCACCGGCATTGGCCCCGATCTGATGGAAGCGGCCCGCGCCGCGGTGCGCGGCATGGTCGAGCTGCTGAGTCGACGCCATGGGATGCCAGCCGTGCAGGCATACATGCTGTGCAGCGTCTGCGGCGACTTGCGCATCAGCGAGATTGTCGACGCGCCCAATTGGATCGTGTCCTTCTACTTCCCTCTGGCGGTGTTCGCGTGAAGGAGCGGCCGCCTGAGAGCGCCGCGTTCTTCTCGACCGACTGCGGGTCACGAATACGCTCGTCACGCTAACCATCATCAGTCGAATCGCTGCTTGGCAAGTCCTGTGAGCGGGTTGTGTAAGCAGCCAATGTCCGTCGCCCCCACCGCTGCTCACCTCGTCGGGGACTTGATCGCGCGAGGCTTCTCGCCCGCCAAACTGGTGCTACGGATGGGGAGCTCCCGAGCGCGGGAGCCGGTCGGCCTGAGGCGCCCGGTACCTCGCCGCGACGCGGCACGACGTCTTGCTCGCGTGACCTGGCGCGACTATGGTTTCGCGCACCGGCGAGCCGCCCCGTCTGCGCACACGGCTTCGCCCGAACCTTGGGCTCGTGCAAAGTGAGAGCACGGTTGAGCACCGACGAAGAGCAGATTCGCCAGCTCATCGAGACCTGGCACTCGGCAAGCCGAGCGGGAGACGTCGACTCGATCCTCGGCCTGATGACCGGGGACGCCACCTTCCTCATTCCGGGTCGCCCGCCGATGCGGAAGGCCGAGTTCGAAGCGCTGTCTCGCGTGCCGCCGGGTACCGAACGACCGCAGATCCGAAGCAGCGCGGAGATCCACGAAGTGCAGGTCGCGGGCGATCTGGCCTATGCATGGAGCACGCTCTCGGTCGCCGTCACTCCTCCCGGCGCCGCGGCGCCGATGGAGCGCGAGGGTCACACCCTCTCCATCTTTCGTCGCGTTGCGGGGAGGTGGCTGCTCGCGCGCGACGCCAATCTCCTGGCGCCGGTTCAGCGGGAGCACACGTGAGCACGCGCCCATCGCGGCCCGGTGCGAACTTTCCGGTGACGCCGAACCTAGCGTATTCCAGCCAAGATTGAGCCTGGATGACCTGATCCCGGTTCACGACACGCCACACCCCTCACCCCAATGCCGATCAAGGAGCACCATGTCCACCATCGCAAAGAACACGATCTGCCTCTGGTACGACCACGACGCCGAGGAAGCCGCGCGCTTCTACGCGAAGACCTTCCCCAACTCTTCCGTCGGCGCGGTGCACCGCGCGCCGGGAGACTTCCCTTCCGGCAAGCAGGGTGACGTGTTGACCGTCGAGTTCACCGTCATGGGCATCCCCTGCCTCGGCCTCAACGGCGGGCCCGCGTTCAAGCAATCCGAAGCCTTCTCCTTCCAGGTCGCCACCGAGGATCAAGAGGAGACCGATCGCTACTGGAACGCGATCGTCGGCAACGGCGGTGAAGAGAGCGCCTGCGGCTGGTGCAAGGACAAGTGGGGCCTCTCCTGGCAGATCACGCCCATCGCTTTGATCAAGGCATACACCAGCTCCGATGCCGCTGCGGCCAAGCGCGCGTTCGACGTAATGATGACGATGAAGAAGATCGACGTCGCCGCGATCGAAGCGGCGGTGCGGGCGGTCGGACCCTAAGGCGCCTTCGCATGGATCCAAAGCGACTCGACTTCAAACCGATCGACCTCGACGCGCACGCATCGACGTGCGTGGAGTTTCGGCGAGATTCCTTCCTCTGCAGTTTCGGCGTGGATCGCTTTTTCGATGAGGCCGGTCCCGACGGCGAGCACTACATCGAGCATCTGCGGTCACGCATGAACACGTTCCCGGACGGCTACGTCCACGCATGGGACGGCGACCGGATCGTCGGACAGATGGAGATGCAGATCCTCGACACCCCCCGGCGCGGATACGTGAACCTCTTCTACCTCGTCGAAGAGATGCGAGGCGCGGGCGTGAGCGGAGAGCTGCAGGCCTACGCAATGGCGTTCATGCGTTGCCACGGTGTGCAGACTGCCCAGCTGAGCGTCAGCCCCACGAACGCAAGAGCGCTCGCCTACTATCGCCGGCATGGTTGGAAGGATCTTGGCCCGCGACCCGGTCGTCACGATGTCACCTTGATGGAGTGCGCGGTGCCGGCAACGTTGTCTCGGAGTCGGCATCCGAGTCCGGCCACCCCAACTCTGGTCCGAGCGACCACGCGGCGGCGCATCGCTCACCATGAAGCTCGACCCCTCACCTCGATGAAGTTGACCCCGCGCGTCGTAGAGAGGAGATCCAATTCGGGAGGCTAGCATGACGCTGCGCTTTCTGCTGTCTGGGCTGCTGGGTGGTGTTGCACTTCTTCTGTGGACGACCGTCATGAACGTTGGCTTCCAGTTCTCGGCCAAGATGTGGATGAACGAGGTTCGAACGCGGACTCCGTATACAAGCTCTTGAAGGAACAGGTCACGGCACCGGGCGCTTACCTGGCCAACCCGGCGCCCCTTCCTGACGGGAGATTCCCCTCAGGTGAACCGGTGTTCGGCATTCACTACGGGGGTGTCGGGCACGAGGCCGCTGGAAGCCTGGTCGTGGTTGAGTGCGTGGTTGCGTTCGGCAGCGCACTTCTGGCGGCCGGTCTGCTTTCGCTCGCCTCGTCCCGCGTCATTTCACGTTATTGGAACAAGGTTCTGTACGTCGCGGTGATCGGAGTCCTGCTGGCGCTGTTCGGTGACATTCCGAAGTACGGCATCGGCGGCTATCCCGCGAGCAGTGCCTTGCTGCTCGCCGCGAACCATGCTGCGTCGTGGGTGATGGCGGGTCTGGCAATGGCCTCAGTGATGCGAGTGCCTGCGCGTGCGACCAGAGCGGCCTGACCTATCGTGACAAAGAACGCGGACCGATCGGAGACTGGAGTTCACAGGTTGCGGCAACACCGCGCTCCATCAGACGTCGCTGCTCGCGAGGTCATCGAGAGCGGGGACGAGCGAAAGGCGAACCTCGTCCTCATAGGGTTGGCCTTTCTGTATTTCCTCCTCGAGTGGGTGCCTGGGATCACCGGGCGCTACGGCTACTTCATCGATGAGTTCTACTACCTGGCATGCGCCGACCATCTCGCCTTCGGCTACGTCGACCACCCGCCGCTGTCGGTGTTTCTCCTGCGCCTGATCGTCGCGACGTTCGGGGATTCACTGCCGGTGATTCGATTGACCTCCGCGCTCGCGGGAGGGATGACAATCCTGCTCATCGGACTGATCGCGAGACGCCTTGGCGCTCGCTGGCCCGGGCAAGCGCTGGCGGCCGGCGCAGCCATGGTCGGCACGGTCTACCACGTGACGTTCAGCTACTACTCGATGAACGCGTTCTCGATGCTCCTGTGGGCGGCGTGCTTCTGGGTTCTGGTCGAGATAGAGCGACGTGACGCGCCTCGCCTCTGGCTCCTGTTCGGGCTTCTGACCGGGTTGGGGCTGGAGAACAAGCACACGTTCATCTTGTTGCCGATCGGACTAGCCGGCGGGTTGCTCCTGACGCAAGCTCGCCGGCACCTGAAGAGCCGATGGTTCTGGCTCGGCTGCGCCATCTCTGCAGCATTGATGCTCCCCAATGTGCTCTGGCAGAGCTCCCACGCCTGGTCGTCCTTGGAGTTCTATCGCAATGCCGACTTGTACAAGAACATCAAGACGCCCCCCGCCATGGTCCTCGCCAACCAACTGCTCGCAACGAACCCCGTTGCGTTACCCGTCTGGATCGCGGGGCTAAGTTTCTTCCTCGTATCCGAGCGCGGTCGACGATTTCGCCACCTGGGATGGATCTATGTGGTCCTTCTGGCGCTCATGCTGGTCGCTCAGAAGAGCCGCCCGGATCGCATCGCGGAGGCCTATCTGGCGCTCTTTGCTGGAGGCGGCGTGGTGCTCCCCACGCTGTGGGAACGCGCGCGCCTTCGCTGGCTGCGATGGGCGGTGCCTGCCCTGCTCCTGATCGGGGGCGCGGCCCTCGCTCCCCTCGGGCTGACGCTGCTGCCGCCGCCGCTCGCTGCGCGGTATGCCGCGAGACTTGGCGTCGTGCCGCAGATCGAGAAGGGCGAGGACAAGAAGACGGAGCTTCCGCAGTGGATTTCGGACCGCTTGGGATGGGAGCAGTTCGTGGACGACGTGGACGCGGTCGCACGAAAGCTGAGCCCGGAGGACCGAGGCCAGGCAATCATCCTGGTCCCCTCCTACGGCCAGGCGGGGGCGCTCCAGCTGCTCGGCCGCGGCAGAGGACTTCCGCCCGTTTACGCGGTCCAGAACAGTTACTCTGATTGGGGTCCGCCGCCAACTTCACCCGATGTGGCGATCGTCACTGGGCCATTCTCGGTCGAAACGGTGGGGCGATTGTTCAACGAGGTGGAGCTGGTTCGCACGTATCGCGCCGACTGGTGCATGCCCTGGCGCAACAATGCTCCGATTTGGATTGCTCGCAGTCCGAAGGTACCGTTGCGCGACGCCTGGACTCGGTTGACGCACTACGAGTGAGCGAGATGGGCTCGGCGTCCATCGACACGGGTGCCCTCTCGCGTGAGTCCAGCTCACCAAGTTCGAATGACGCTGGCGTCGCTTCACGACGCAGGTGAAGATGGCCGCCGGGCAACACGAGGACTGCATGGCATACAACGAACAAATCGCATCTCGGATTCGACAGTCCCTACTCCGCTCGAAGGGCATCTCCGAGAAGAAGATGTTTGGCGGGATCTGCTTCCTTCGGCATGGACACATGTTCGCCGGCGTCACCGGAAGCGCCCTGATGGCCAGGGTCGGGAAGCCCCTCTACGAAGACTCCCTGGCGCGCGAGCACGTGCGAGTCATGGACTTCACCGGGAAGCCGATGGCGGGTTACGTATTCGTGGACGAGCCCGGTGTCGCGACGGAGGACGAGTTGCGCTTTTGGCTCACGCGTTGCCTCGACTTCGTGGCCACACTTCCTCCGAAGGACCAGAAGTAGCACCGATCGTTCCGCTGCCAGCGAACGCTCCGTTCCATGCGACGTCCGGTGATCCCAGACGTGAGCAAAGTGAGGAAGCGCAGATCATGACCGTTAAGCGGATGGACAACGTCCTCATCGTCGTCGACGACCTTGAGGCGGTGAAGGCCTTCTTCCTCGAACTCGGCCTCACGCTCGAAGGCGAGGCCACGGTCGAAGGGCCCGAGGTCGGGAAGCTGATCGGGCTCGGCGACGTCCGCGCCACCCTCGCGATGCTGCGGACTCCCGATGGACAGGGCATCGAACTGGACAAGTTCCACACGCCTGGTGCAATCAGGTTCGGACCTGCGGATGCGCCGGTAAACACGCTGGGTATCCGTCGCCTCATGTTCGCCGTCGAGGGCATCGACGACTTGCTTGCTCGCATGCGCACCCGAGGAACCGAGATCATCGGCGAGATGAAGTACGGCGACTCCTACCGCCTGGCTTACATCCGGGGCCCTGAGGGGATCATCGTCGCGCTGGCAGAGAAGCTCGGGCGAGACGCGCAGGGCGCATGACCGCCGCAGCGAGCGACTGTTGGGCGGGCGTCGAAGTCGTCTGGCACGTCGGGGTGTCGCTTTCCTGCTGGGAGGCGGTGAACATGAGAGCAGTGGAAAGGTTGGCGATCCGCTGAGGACGCGCTCTTGGGAAGCAATGGAATCCGCAGATCGGAGACCTCCGCATGAAGATGGAAGGCATCCCCTTCGGCACGACAGACTGGGCGGCGCTTCCACCGACCGAACACAGGGGCGAGACGGGGTTCGCGACGTGGCGAACCGCTCACCACGCAGACATTCCGACAATCGCTCGGGTCGGAGCCGGTTGGTCGAATTGTCGAGTAGGTCAACCGGTTGGATCCCTCGAATGCCGGTGGCATCACGCTCCCCCCTCGGGGTTATGCTGGCCCGCGCGACGAACCGCGCAGGTCGCATCGACGACGCCGAGCTCTCGCGTGGAGGCCGGCGAGGTCGAACGGCAGTGGAGCATTTGCGTGAAGGAGGGAACACTGCGTACCGCGATCATTGCAGGTGTACTGGGACTCGCGTTGGCGAGCTCGACCGCCATCGCGGCGGAGCCAGCGGGGCTTCGGCCACTCGCGTTTCTCCTTGGGGAGTGGGCATCACCAGGCTCGGGGCAACCGGGTGAGGGTACCGGAACCGCGGTGTTCCGCCGCGATCTGCAGAACCAGGTGATTGTGCGGTCGAGCTACGCGGAGTACCCCGCCACCGACCAGAAGCCCGGCACGCGCCACGATGATCTCATGGTCATCTACGTCGAGGGCGGCGGAGAGGTGCGAGCGGACTACTTCGACAGCGAGCGGCACGCCATCCACTACACCGTCCAATCGCCCGGTGCAGACCAGGCAGTCTTTCTGAGCGACGTGGCCGAAGGGGCGCCACGATTCCGACTGACCTACACCCTGGATCCGGATGGCGTGCTCGAAGGCGCCTTCGAGATCGCGCCGCCGGGCACTCCCGACGCGTTCAAGCCCTACCTGTCATGGCAATCACACAAGGCGACGACCACCGCGAAGTGATCCGCGCGTGAGGACATGAAGACTATCGGCCTACTTGGCGGGATGAGTTATGAGTCGACCATTCCGTACTACCGAATCGTCAACGAGCGGGTCAAAGAGCGCTTGGGCGGCCTCCACTCCGCGAACGTGGTTCTCTACCGCGTCGACTTCCATGAAGTCGAATCGCGCTCCGCCGTCGCTGAGCATTAGCGCCCTACCGATCATGGCCTGACACTTCACAGTAAGCCGGAGGATAGAATGGCCAGCAGCCCGGACGATGCAACGCTCACGCCAGAGGCGCTCCTTCGCTCCTACATCGCGCGGTTCGATCCCAAGGAGCAGAAGCTCATCCGCGCCGTGCGCTCTGCATTGCGCAAGCGACTGCCGACGGCCAACGAGCTGCTGTACGACTACGACAAGTTCTTCGTTATCGCGTACTCGGCGACGGACCATCCGATGCAAGGGATCGTCTCGACCGCCGCGCGTCCCGACGGCGTGCGCCTGTACCTGATGTCGGGCCCTCAGCTGCCCGATCCGAAGAAGCTGCTCCAGGGCTCGGGCAAGGAGACCCGCTACATCTGCGT
This sequence comes from Candidatus Eiseniibacteriota bacterium, assembly GCA_046327845.1. GTDB lineage: Bacteria > Eisenbacteria > RBG-16-71-46 > CAIMUX01 > CAIMUX01 > JADJQY01. Next base: position 118,164 of record JAXLXQ010000004.1, read on the forward strand.
GGAGACCGCCAGTCGGATCACGCATCCCGATGTCGAGGCGCTGATCGCGGGCGCGATTGCTCGAGCGACGGTCCCCTTGCCGGTCGAAGGGCGTGGCAAGCTCATCCTTCGCTCGGTCGCCGCGAATCGCCGCCCTCGCAAGAAGCCGGCGAAGTGAGGACGACCTGAAGCCCAGCTTGGCTGCTTGACTCAGTTCTTCGCCCAGCTCGAGCAACCGGAAGCCACTCGCTCCTATCGCACGCGCACCAGCCTTGTCGACGCAATCTGTGGACGCCCGAGCACGGCGTAGGAGAGTCGACAGAGGTACACCCCGCTCGAGAGCGCGCCCGCGCGCTCGAGATCGATCCGCCCATCGCCGATCCCGGCGACCTCCAGGTCACGCACCTCGCGGCCCGACGCGTCATAGACCTGAAGCCGCGCGATGCCCTCTCCGGGCAAGACGACGCGTAGGACACCGCTCGTCCCGATCGCCTCCAACCTCGCCGGCCCGTCGGCGCCACCGAGCTCGACCGCGACTGGATTCGTCCCTTCGACCACGCGAAGGAGCTGATTGCCAGGTACAGCGACCAGCAGATCGGTCCGTCCCGACGGCCAGTCGATCCGCACCGAGTCGGCCACCGCACTTTGATCGAGGCCGAAGTGGAGATCGAGGTTTGCCGAGTTGTAACCGGTCTGCGCTTCGACCTCCTGCGTCTGCCAGAGGCGAGTCCCTTGCACCACCGCGTTCACGCGGACCCGCGCTCCGATCGCGGAACGATTCGACAGCGTGCCGTCGAGCCGAAGGGTTAGCCAATGATTCGCGTTGCCGTCGTTGTGGAAGAGGAAGTTCACCTGATTCTGTTGATTCGCGACGAAGAGGTCGAGCTGACCGTCGCCGTCGTAGTCGCCCCAAACGCAGCCGAAGGAAGATCCGACGTCGTCGACCAGCGCCCCGCTCGTGATTCGGGTGAAGGCGTAGCTGGGTGGGCCGCCGTTCTCGAAGAGAAGACTGTGCTGACCGTCGGTCGCGAGGAAGAGATCGAGGTCGCCGTCATTGTCGTAGTCGCCCCAGCCGCTCCCAACTGCATTGGCGGCGACGTTGGAGACGGGGCTGGCCAGATCGGGCACCAGCGCGTAGCTCGGTGCGCCCGCGTTCCGATAGAGGATGCTCTTCTGATTGAGGTAACTCGTCGCGATCAGATCGAGGTCACCGTCGTTGTCGCAGTCGCCCCAGCTCGCGCCCAACGTGCTCCGGCCATCGGCGAACGGGACGGGCGCGAAGGCGAAGCCCCCGCCGTTTCGGTAGAGCACGTCGTTGGCGTTCCCGGCGAACCCGACGAAGAGATCGGAGTCTCCATCGTTGTCGTAGTCGGCCCAGGCCCCGGGGATGCTGAATCCGTTTCCGGCGAGCAACCCTGCGGTGTCGATCGAGGCGAAGGTGAAGCCGGGCGCCCCGAGGTTGCGGTAGAGGAAGTCCTTCGCCTGGAAGTTCACCACGTAGAGATCGAGCGCGCCGTCGCGATCGAGGTCGCACCACGACGCGCTGTTCGAGTTCGAGATGTCGGTCACGACCGGTCCGGTCGTGATCTTGGCGAAGAGGGAGTCGCCCAGCCCGCGGTAGAGGAAGTTTCCGAAGTTGTTCCGGTTGGTCACGAAGAGGTCGGGCTTCCCATCGTGATCGTAGTCGCCCCACGCGCCGCCGATCGAGAAACCGCCGTCGTTCACCACCGGCCCGGTCGTCACGCGTCGGAACGCTCCGCCTCCGAGGTTCCAGTAGAGCGAGTTCTTCTGGTCCACGAGGTTGCCGTTCGCCACGAAGAGCTCGAGATCGCCGTCGTTGTCGAGGTCGATCCAGCTTCCGCCGCCGCTGTTCCAGGCGTCGGTCACGACTGGGTTCGAGGGATTCGTTACGCGGGTGAAGCTCTCCGCGCGCGCGAGTCCCGCAAGGATGAGGGTGGCGCACAGAATCAGGGCGCAAGAGCGGGGCGCGCGCCGCCGGGGCGCGTCGTACAAGCTGGATCGCATGGCTCGCTGCTCCTCTCGTCGACCGAGTCGACTGATCCCCCCGGCGTAACCGACCGAGTATTCCGATTCGCGAGCGTCCAAACGACGTTCGTGGGACGAGTGGGAGGAGATTGGGACGAAGCGGTGCGTGCGGCCGGCGTTCACTCGCTGTGCAAGCAACGATTGCGCGTCAATCGTTGCCGCCGCGATTCCGACTTCGATACAGTTTTCGCATGCACTCCGTCACCGGGACCGCATCGCCTGCGGCTCGATCGGCCCCACTCCTTGGCACCCGCCTCGCCTGGATCATCGTGATCGGGGCGCCGCTTCTTCTTGGACTTCTCGAAACGGGACAGGCCGTGGCGCGCGCCGCCTACGAAGGGTTGGCGGTCAATTGGGCCCAGACACTCCGCATGACCCTGCCGCGCTGGCTCCTCTTCATTCCGCTCGCAATCTTGGTCGAGCGGATCTGCCGGCACCTTCCCCTCGAGTCGCGCGGTTGGCGGCGCGCGCTTCCGCTCCACGCGGCGGCCGGCGTCGTCTTCGCCCTTCTTCACCTCGCGGCCTGTGTCGTGGTCTACGGCTTTCTCATCGAAGGAGTGCCGAACCGCTTCTCCTTCCGCCTCGAGCACCTGCTCAAGGTCTACCTGGCGATGGACCTTCTGATCTACTGGGCCACGGTCGGCGGCTGGACCGCACTTCACCACGCGCGGCTCGCGCGCGAACGGGAGCTCACCGCTTCGCGCCTCCGCGCCGACTTGGCCGACGCGCGGATCGAGGCGCTGCGTGGCCAGCTCGATCCGCACTTCCTCTTCAACGCGCTGAACGCGATCGCGGTGACCGCGCTCAAGGGCAAGCCCGAGGTGGTCGCGCAGATGCTCGAGGGGCTGGGCGAACTGCTTCGGATCTCCTTTCATCGCGATCTTCCGGGAGAGCTCGTGCTCGCGCGCGAGCTCGAGTTGGCGCGTCGCTACCTCGATCTCCAGGAGCTGCGCTTCGGGGATCGACTGGAGGTGCGCCAGGAGATCGAGCCCGCCGCGCTCGAGGCCCTGATCCCCGCGATGCTGCTCCAGCCGCTGCTCGAGAACGCGATCGAGCATGGGCTCGCGGGGCGAAGCGGCCCAGGCGTCGTGACGCTTCGCGCGATGCGCCGCGACGCGTCGCTTCTGCTTTCGATCGAAGACGACGGCCCCGGTTGGCCCGAGGGTGGGCGACCGACGAGGCTCGGCGTCGGTCTAGGCAACACCCGCTCGCGACTCGAGCATCTCTACGGCGGCGCGCATCGCTTCGAGCTGTTCACGCCGACGGGCGGCGGCGCCGTCGTCCGGATCGAGCTGCCCTTCCGCACGCGGGAGGACGGCGCCGTGCGAAGCGAGATCGCGCTGCGCCGCGAGGCGACGCGATGATCCGCGCCTACATTGCCGACGATGAGGCGCTCGCGCGCGAGGGACTTCGGCTGCGGCTCGATCCCGCGCCCGACGTGGAGATCGTGGGTGAGGCCGCGAGCGGACGCGTGGCAGTCGAGGGGATCCTCGCCCTCCGTCCCGACCTCGTCTTCCTCGACATCGAGATGCCGGAGCTGAACGGATTCGAGGTGATCGCGGCAGTCGGCTCGGAGCACCTACCTCGGGTCGTCTTCGTCACTGCCTTTGATCAATACGCGATCCGGGCCTTCGATGCCCACGCGGTCGACTACCTGTTGAAGCCGGTGAGCGCGGCGCGTCTTGCGGAGGCGCTCGCGCGGGTGCGGCGCGATCTTGCGCTGCACTCACCACTGGAGGCCGCCGCGCGCGTGAATGAGCTACTCGAGAGCCGCACGCCGGGTGATCACTGGCTCGACCGCTTCGTCGTGAGCGAGGGGGATCGCGTGATCCTGGTTCGTGTCGAGGAAGTCGATTGGATCGGCGCCGCCGGGAACTACGTCGAGCTTCACCTCGGCGCCCGCACTCTCCTGCTGCGTGAGCGAATGTCCGAGCTGGCCGATCGCCTCGATCCCCTCCGCTTCGCGCGCATCCATCGATCCAGCATCGTGAATCTCGCACGCGTGCGAAAGCTCCTGCCCGAGCGGCATGGCGACGGTGTCCTGGTGCTCGAGTCGGGGGCTCGCCTCAAGATCAGCCGAAGCTATCGCCGCGAGTGGCTCGCCCGGCCTTAGGGGGCGCGCCACGAGGCGGAGTAGCTCGGGCTGCTCGAGCAGGCGGGAGGATCCCGTTGCGCTCCCCGGCTAACTCTCGTGACAACTCAGTTGAGTGCAGACCTCCGGAAGTGCCAAGGTGCTCGGCGCGGCAATGTGTGCCCCACACCGGCCGCGCGGTAGTCGAACCGAACTTCGAACGGAGGTCGCCGGTGAATCTGTCCCGAGGTTTCGCGTCCGCCTCTCTATGCGCAGGCCTGGCCGTCGCGCTACTCGTCGGGTGGCCCGGCGCGGCGCGATCGGCTGACATTGCGGGTGATTGGGACACGGTGATCGCCTCGCCCAAGCGGCCGTGGATCTTCCTCGTGCACTTCGAGGCGAGCGGCGACGGGTGGAACGGCGTGATGCGCGTGCGCGGCCTGCCCGAATTCCAGCTGAGCGACGTTCGTGTCGACTCGTTGCAGGTTTCCTTCCTCTTCCCACCGGAACTCGATGCGCTCCACTTCGAGGGGACGTTCGCCGGCGACGAGATCGTCGGGCGCGTGGTGGAAGGCGGTGAGCCGACCGTGACGCGCCTCAACCGAGTCGTGGCGCTGCCGACCCCGCGGAACTCGATCGAGGCGTGGCAGCAGGACCTCGACTTCGCCGAGCAGCGAATGGAGGCGTACGATCGGAGCTTCGCTCCGGAAGCGCGGCAGCGTTTTCGCGAGGCGCTCGCGCGGCTCAAGGGCAGCCTCTCGAGCAAGAACGAATCGGAGATCTTGGTGGAGCTCTCGCGAGCCGTGGCGCTGGCGGACAACGCGCACACCTGGATGCGCTTTGCTCCCACTCACGACGGCTCCTTGTCGACGATCTTCCCCATCCGGATTTGCTGGTTCCACGACGGGCCCTTCGTCATTCGCTCCGCGCCTGGTTACGCGCGAGCGCTGCGCTGCCGGGTCGTCGCCGTCAACGGCCACGACCTGCTCGAGGTGAGGAAGCAGGTCGACACACTCTTCGCCGGTAATCACTCGTGGGCCGACTACGTCAGTCCTCTCTATCTGGTAAAGCCCCACTTCCTGTTTGGACTGGGGCTGATCCCGAGCGCGGCAGAAGCGAAGTACACGTTCGAGCAATCTGACGGCGTGCGCTTCGATCTGACGATCGCCGCCGTGCCGGTCGATCGGAGCACCTTCGCCATGGAGTCGTGGCAGGAGCTCTCGCCGGTTACCGTGACGGGCACTCCGCCGTGGTTGACCGCGATTTCGGCAGACACGCCCGACCACCTCGACGCTCGGGCCGTGGACGGGAGCGCAACGGGCGGGATGCCGCTCTACCTGCGCCACCCCGACCGGCCCTACTGGTTCGAACTCCTCCCCAGCCGGCGGCTCCTCTATGTGCAGTACAACCGCGCCACCGATGCGGATGAAGGACCGAGCTTCTCCCAGTTCGGCGACTCGCTCCTCGCCTTCGCCCGATCGCACGCGGTCGAAGCCACCATCATCGACCTCCGGCTGAATAGCGGTGGCGATTTGAACATCGGCAGGGCGTTCTTCGAAGCCCTCGCCAAGGACGAGAAGCTCAATCGCCCGGGGCACCTCTTCGTCATCACCGGCGAGTCCACCTTCTCTGCGGGGCTCTACCACGCGGCGCAGCTGAAGCAGCTCACGCACGCTCGCTTCGTGGGTGAGCCGGTCGGCGATCGCCTCGACTACTGGGCCGAGGGCGGCGAGATCGTGCTGCCCAACTCGCGGGTGGTGATCTCCTACAGCAACGGCTTTCACCGCTACTCAGGTCGCTCGTATCCCGAGAACCAGCCGTACTACGAGGAGCTGAGCGTTCCGAGCCTCGAGCCGGACATTCCGGCGCCGCTGAACGCCGCCGACTACTTCGCCGGTGAGGACCCGTCGCTCCGTGCGATCGAGCACGAGCTTCAGCATTGATGTTCGCCTCGTAGCCACTCGAGGATGCGCAGGCAGCCCGCCCCCCGGAGGCCTCGATGTACGATCTGATCAACGCGGCGCTTCTCAGCCTCGCGCTCGCCGCCTCGGATTCGACCGCGACGCAAGCCACTTCATTGGCCGGCACCTGGCACGGCACGTCGACCTGCGTGGACAAGGTTCACTTCCCCGCATGCAAGGACGAGGAGGTGTTCTACGAGGCAAGGCTGACCCATAGCGCGCCCGACACCGTGTCGATCAAGGCAGACAGGGTGGTGAAGGGCGAGCGGCTGTTCATGGGTGAGCTGTTCTTTACCGCGCAGCCCGACAGCTCCTGGATGGCCGACGTCCACACCTCGAGGGTTCACTTCCAACTCACCCTCCGACGCGCCGGCGATCGCTTGACCGGCGTGATGATCGACCTGCCCTCGGCTCGCCGCATCCGCGACATCGCGCTCGAGCGAGTCCGATAGGGAAGGGGCGCCGACGTCCGGCCGAGTGTCCGAACGCCGGCGCAGCCCCATCAGAAGGGGAGCGGCTCGGGCGAGAGTGCGTGGAAGCCCTTTCGGAAGTCTTCGTGGATCGTCCAGACCGATTGGAGGCCGCGTTCGAAGTAGGCCATCGAACCGGGCACGAGCTCCACGCGCCGGCCGTCGGACAACTCAACCGTGGCACGTCCGGAGATCACGACCACGGTCTCGTCGTAGCTCCACTCCCAACGGAATCGGCCGGGAGTACTGGCCCAGATGCCGCGCACGATGCGGGCGTCGTCCGACTTGGCCAGCACCAGCCCGCTAGCCTGGGGCTCTCCTTGCATCACGAGAGAGGCGGGCAGCGGCCACGACTCGAGGTGAGCCTCGGAAATCCGCACGTCGGCGATCAAGGGAAGGGTCTGCATGGTGGTCATCTCCTTTCGTCCGGCGGTGGCTGCGCCTCCGCGCGTCTTGCGGTCGCCCGGCCCGCGGCGCCCTGCCGCGTGTCGTGACCGACGTGAAGAAGCTAACGACCCGAGCCCGCACCCGTCCTGAAGTGGGCCTTAATTGGTGCTGAATCCGCGCCTCCCCTCGGCGCTCTGCTAGGCTGCCGCCATGCCGGCCCGTCAAGATCCGCCCCACTCCCCTCGCTCGGGGGACGATCCGCGCGTCTATCGCTTTGGGTCGTTCGTGCTCGACGTCGCCGACCGGCGGCTCTCGCGAGAGGACGAGGTGCTGTCGTTGCACGCGCGCGCCTTTGACGTGCTCGTGCAGCTGGTGCGCCACGGCGGTCGCTTGGTCACGAAGGACCAGCTGCTGGACTCGGTCTGGTCGGAGCTCGCGGTCGAGGAGAACAACATTCAGGTCCAGGTCTCGGCGCTGCGTCGGCTGCTCGGACCGGGCTGGATCGTCACCGTGCCTGGTCGTGGCTATCGCTTCTCCGGAGAGGTCGCACCGGCCGCCGCGAACGAAGTCCGCGACATCCCCGCGCCGGCGTTCACGCGACTGCCGGAGCCGGCTTCGACACTGATCGGGCGCGACTCGGACCTGGCGGCGTTGGAGTCGCGCGTGGCAGAGGCGCGGCTGGTCACCCTCGTAGGTCCCGGCGGGGTCGGCAAGACGCGACTCGCGCTCGAGGTCGCGCGTCGCATCGAGTCACGGGTCGCCGACGGCTGCGCCTGGATCGACCTCGGCGCCATCGCCGAACCGCGCATGGTGGCGGAGTCGACTGCCGCGGCGCTCGGCCTCTCACCAGCGGAGCGTGATCCGATCGCCGACTTGATCAAGTGGCTCGCGGCGCGCGACACGCTGCTGATCCTCGACAACGCGGAGCACCTGGTCGAGTCGCTCGCCCCGCTCGCCGCGCGGGTGTTGGCGGAGACGCGGCGTGTGCGGCTCCTGGTCACGAGCCAGATTCCCTGTCGGCTCCCGGGAGAGCACGTGCATCGTCTCGATCCGCTCGCGCTGCCGTCGCCGGACGCCGCCGCGGAGGCGGTGGCCGCGAGCGCAGCGGTGTCGCTCTTCGTGGCCCGGGCTCGCGCACAGATCGGCGACTTCCACCTCGACACCGCCAACGCGCCCACCGTGGCCAAGCTCTGTCGCCAACTGGACGGCGTGCCGCTCGCGCTCGAGATCGCCGCCGGACGCTTGCCATCGCTCGGCCTCGAAGCACTGGTCGCCCGCCTCGACCAGCGCTTCCGCGTGCTGGTCGCCGGCAGCCGCACCGCGCCGCAGCGTCAGCGCACACTGCAGTCGCTCTTCGACTGGAGCTACGGTTTGCTCGGCGCCGATGAGCAGGCGGTGTTCCGCAGACTCGGCCTTCTCGGTCACGACTTCTCGCTCGAGGATGCGATCGAAATCGCCCGAGGTGATCGGCTCGACGAGTGGGCGGTGGTCGAGATCCTGAGCGACCTGGTCGACCGCTCGCTGGTGATGGCGAGCGCGGACGAGCCGCCGCGCTATTCGCTGCTCGACTCGGGCCGTGCTTACGCCCGTTCGCGCATCGATCCCGCCATCGACGCGACGGGCGTGGAACGCGCGATCACGCGACTCGAGCAGCGTGCCGTCTCGGCGGCCGCGCGCTCGGAGAACGGCGAGGCCCTGCGAGCCGCCTTCGAAGCGCTCGACCGCGTGCAGCTGCTTGCGCCGGGTTCGTCCCGCGACGCGCGCGAACTCGAACTGTGCCTGGCACTCGGTCCGGTGGTGCAGACCACCGTGGGACCGGCCCACCCGCGCGCCGAAGCAATCTACCGCCGTGCGACCGAGCTGGCGCGAGCGCTCCCGCCGGGAGAGCGCGGGTTCATGGCGCAATGGGGCCTGTGGCACTTCCTCGCGATGGCCGGACGCGACCGAGAGGCGGCCGACTCATCGCGCGAGATCGTCGCGCTGGCGGACACGCTTGGCGACGACGCGCTGACGCTCGAAGCGGAGCACGCGCGGCTCAGCACGGCGCAGCTCCTGGGCGACACCGCGCAGGTGGTGGCGAGCGCGGCGCGGGTGGAGGAGCGGTACGACCGGGTTCGCCATCGCCAGCTTGCCGCGCGTTTCGGCGGCCACGACCCCGCGGTGTGCGCGCTCGGCCAGGGTTCGGGTCGGACCGTGGCTCGCCGGACGACCCGACGAGGCAGCCGCGGTGGCCGAGCGCGCCTTGGTGCTGGGTGCAACATGACGACGCCTACAGCCGCGCGGTCGGGCACTTCTACTCCGCATTCACCTGGTGCGCGCGGGGTGACCGTGGCGCTTCGACGTCGCCACTCTCGGGAACTGGCGATCCTGTGCGAGCGGCACTCGATGGACATGCTAAGCAGCGAGGCGATGCTGCTGGCTGGCCGCGCTCGCTGGGAGGAGAGGAATGTCGGCGGGATCTCCGACATGGAGCGCGCGCGTCGACCGGCGAGGTGGATGCGGGCGGCGACTTCGCCCTTCGCGTTCTACCGGCCTGCTAGCCGACGTGCTCGCCGTCGGGCGTGCAGACGAGGCCTCTCGGCGCCTGGCGAGAGTCGAGGAGTACGCGCGCAAGGTCAGGAAGGTTCTTCCTGCAAGCCCTCCGGCTGCGAGAGGTATGGCGTCGAGCGGTCACGCGCCTGCAAGAGGCGATGGCATCGTTCGAGGAAGGCCGGCGTGCTGGCCGATGCGCTGGGCGCGTACGCGCTCACCCTGCGGGCGGCGCTCTCCCGCCGTAACGCATGCGAGCGATCGCGCGGGCGGAATCGCCGACGTCCGTGTCGAGTCCGAGCAGTGGTTGCGTCGGGCGCTCGAGCGAGTTCAAGAACGCGACACGGCGGACGTACGCCGGGCTGCCGCCCTCCTGCCCAAGCCGCCGTGAGTCGCTCGCGGTCCTTCGCGCGCGCGCACGAGAGGCTGACCATCTCGGCTCGTGCACTGGCCGGTTACGACAAATCCAAGGAGTGACCTATGGACCATCCCGTCGTTTCACATGACGAGTGGCTCGCCGCTCGCCGAGCGCTGTTGGAGAAGGAAAAGGAACTGACTCGTCAGAACGACGAGATGAGCCGCCTGGTGCGCGAACTGCCGTGGGAGGTCGTGAGCAAGCCGTACTCGTTCGACGGGCCCGACGGGAAGGAGTCGTTGTCCGATCTCTTCGAGGGGCGGAGTCAGCTGGTCGTCTATCACTTCATGTTTCACCCTGAAGACAGGGCGGGTTGTCCTCACTGCTCGCTCCGCGCAGATGGGTTCGACGGCATCGGCACGCACCTCAATCACCGTGACGTGACGATGGTGGTCGTGTCGCGCGCTCCGCAGGGCAAGCTGTCGGAGTACCGCGGCGGATGGGGTGGCGGTTGAAGTGGGTGTCCTCGGGTGATTCCGATTTCAACTTTGACTACCAGGCGTCGTTCACGCCGGAGGAGATGCAGGCCAAGCGCGCGCTGTACAACTTCACCGTGCGTGATCCCCTCGCTCGCGAGCGCGAGGGCGGCATCTTTTACAAGGACGACAAGGGTACGGTGTTTCACACCTACTCGTGCTACGACCGCGGCAATGACAAGCTCAACATTCACTACCACTATCGACCTCGTCCCGAAGGGTCGCGGCAAAGGCGGCCCGTGGACCGTTCTGGGTGCGTCGTCGCGACGAATATGATCGATAGTCCGCGGTTCCGTTCGGGCGCCACCCGCGGCCCTCGGTTCGATGGGCCGAGCGAAACGCAGTGTCGGATGCCCCTGATTCGTCAGGCTGAACCAGGAGGGAGTGCTCCGTGAGAGTCGCCCTACGTGCCGTCGCCGCGATCATTCTGTCCACCGTCCTCATGGGGCAAGGCGAGCCACCGCCGCAAGCGGCGGCCGGGATGCGCGTCATCCTCCTCGGAACGCAGGGCGGTCCTACCTTTAGCGCACAGCGCCTCGGCATCGGCACGCTCGTCATCGCAGGCCAGGAACGGCTGCTCTTCGACGCCGGCCGTGGCATCACGACCGGAATGGTGCGGGCGGGCGTCAATCCCGCCGACGTGACGCACGTCTTCATCACGCACCTTCACTCCGATCACGTGATCTCGCTGCCGGAGCTTTTGATCTCGCCGTGGGCCTCGGAGGGGCGGCGGGTGCCGTTGGAAGTGTGGGGCCCGTCGGGAACGCAGGCGATGATGCAGGGATTCCAAGAGGCGCTCGCCTTCGATATCCACGTACGCCGCGACATCGACGAGAAATTTCCCGCCGAGGGCGTGCGCGTGATCGCGACGGAGATCGAGGAGGGCACGGTCTACGAGGCGAACGGCGTCAAAGTGACGGCCTTCCTGGTTGATCACGGGCCGGTCCAGCCGGCCTTCGGCTATCGCATCGACTGGAGCGGCCACTCCGTCGTGATCTCGGGCGACACCGTGCCCTGCGCCAATCTGGTGAAGTACAGCACTGGAGTCGATCTCTTGATCCACGAACTGGGACGGTGGAAGCAGGACCCGAAGTTGGATGGACCGCCCGACGAGCTGCTGCCGAATTCTCGCCTGACGCGCGGGCAGATGAAGACGATCGCGAATCATCACACCGACGGCGTCGAGGCGGGCATGGTGTTGGCCCAAGTCAAACCGCGACTGGCGGTGTTCTCGCACTACAGCGTGGATCCGAAGGCGGCGTTGCCCCTCGTGCGCCAGAACTACGACGGACCGCTCGAGTTCGGCGAAGATTTGATGGCCATCGATGTCGGTGAGCAGGTGACGATTCAGCGACTCGGCGCGACCCCTCGATGACCGACATGGCGGAAACGAGCAACGAATCGCATGCCGCGTAGAGGTGAGGTGCTTGGCGAGCTCGTCGACCGGTTGCCGCGGTTACCGGCGAACGAGGTGCTCCGGGTCGCGATCGACGGCGTCGACGGCGCGGGCAAGACGCACCTCGCGGATGAACTCGCCGAGCAGCTTCAGCTCACGGGTCGGACCGCGATCCGCGCCTCGGTCGATGGCTTTCACAACCCTCGATCGGTGCGGTACCGATCAGGACGTGACTCAGCCGAGGGGTTCTTCCGAGATTCCTACGACTACCACGGGTTGAGAGCGGCACTCCTCGATCCCTTGAGCCCAGGTGGCTCGCGACGATACCGAACCGCTATCTTTGATCACCGACGCGACGAGGCGGTCCACCTGCCCGAGCGGGCTGCGTCTGGCGGAGAGGTGCTGCTCTTCGACGGCATCTTCCTGCACCGACCGGAGCTTCGCGTGTACTGGGACTACTCGATCTTCCTCGAGGTCGCCTTCGACGTCTCGATCCCCCGCGGTGCGCAACGCGGAGAGGGCTCGCCCGACCCTACGTCCCCAGCCAATCGTCGCTATGTCGAAGGGCAAAAGCTCTACCTCCGTACCTGCGCGCCGCTGTCCTACGCCTCGGTCGTGCTGAACAACGATGACCTGGATGCGCCCTACTTCGCGAGCCGACCGCTGGGCGACGGCGATCGACGCGGCACGGGCAAGGTCATCCTCACCGGCGGCCCCGGGGTCGGCAAGACGACGTTGCTCTCAGCGCTCAACGCGGCGGGCTTCGCGACGGTGGCGGAGTCTGCTCGTCCGATCATTGCCGAGCGGCTTGCACTCGGCCTGAGTCCGCGCCCCGCCCCACTCGAGTTCGCGCGCGAGATCGTGCGGCGGGACATCGAAGCCCACGAGGCGCACTGCCGAGCTCCGGGTTGGGTGTTCTTCGACCGCGGCCTCATCGACGGCCTGGGGCTCTTGAGCGAGTCCGACCCGTTCACCGACGAGGCGCTTCGATCCCTCTTGGCCCGGTATCCATTCCACCGCGACGCCTTCGTGCTGCCACCTTGGCGCGAGATCTACGCGACCGACAGCGAACGCGATCAGACCTTCGACGACTGCTTGCGCATCCACGACAGCCTGGTTCGCTGGTACCGCCGCTGCGGCATCGTCCTGCATGACGTCCCGCCGGGCACGGTCGAAGAGCGGGTCGCCTTCGTCCTCGCGAAGCTGGCGGACCACGCCGGCCTGATCTACTGCTCGGCGCGGGCCGGCAGGCGGAGGCCTGCCGATCCGCCGGTCGCTCTGGCTTCGAAATCCACGCGGCCGCTCGGCCAGGCGCATTCGGCGGCATGCAGTCGTCGGCGATGTACCGATACGGTCGAGCAGAGCATCGAGGGTGTGGTGGACGACGATCTCGCAAATCGGATCCCGATCTCCTGCGCCGCCTGTTGCGCGCGAAGGACCGAATGGACGCCGCGTCCACGTCGTGGCCGATCAACGACTCGCGCGATGAGCCACGTTTCCGAGCACCTTCGCGCAGTCGTTCAAGATGGCGTTCGGCATCCCGCCACACCGATACCTACTCACGCGGCGTATCGAACGCGCGACCGCGCTGCTCCGCGAGCACCGCCGCTCCATCACCGAGATCATGGCGCTGGAGACCGGCTGGGATAGCCTCGGCACCTTCGGGCGCACCTTCCGCGACATCACCGGCGAGTCCGAGCGCGCTACGGGCACGGGCGCAAGCCGAGGCGCGGGGTTGGACCGCGACAGCGCATCGTCCGCGCCGCCCACCGGCGGATATCAAGATGCGTTTCGGAGAAGCGGCGCCGCGCGGCCGGCGGGCAGAATGCCGGGACCAAACCGTAAGGAGGTCCTATGAGCGAGGGTATCGAGGTCGTCAGGATCCGGAACCGGAATGGAGGCGCTGGCGTTCGTCGAACAGATCGAGGACTCCGCGCCCGCATCGTGCGGGGCAGGCCATCGTTGGCTCACCGTTCGCGCAGATCGAGCACCCGCGCTCGCGGGCCTCGGATGTTGCTCGCGCCGGGGCCGCCGGTGCGCACGACGCCGCGACCGCGCAGGCACTGCGCGCGCTCGTCGCCAAGGGCGCAATGCCGACGTTGGTGTTGGCCGTAGCCAACCATCCGGCGCCCGCCTATGACCGGATGCGCGCCGCCGGCGTGGAGTTCACGCAGGAGCCGGTCGCCCGCTTCCGGAACGGTGGACGCCGGCTGCGATCCGTCGGGCAATGGGTGGAAGATGATCCAGGCGGGCTCGAAATGACCGGGAGCCGCTGGACCCGACAATTTCATCGCTGGGTGTCGATCGTCTTCACCGCCACCGTCATGGCAAACTTCATCGCCCTCGCCATCGGTCACGGAAAGCAGCCGCCGCCTTGGGTGACCTACGCGCCCCTGCTTCCGCTCGCCGTGCTCATGTTCACGGGCCTGTACTTGTTCGTGCTGCCCTACGCGGCGAAGCGGAGCAGCACGCGACGCAACACGGGAGACATCGCATGAAGAAGAAGTCGACGCCGGATGGCGCTTCGCCGTCGGAGTTGATCGACGCGCACATCGCGGAGCTCAATGACTGGCGGGGCGAGATGCTGTCCCGGGTCCGCGCGCTGATCATGCAGGCGGATCCCGCGGTCATCGAGGAGTGGCAGTGGGGCGGTCCGGTCTGGTCGCACGACGGGATCATCTGCACGGGCGAGACTTACAAGGCAGCCGTCAAGATGACGTTCGCCAAGGGCGCTTCCCTACCCGATCCCGCGGGCCTCTTCACGTCCAGCCTCGAGGGGAAGGTCCGCCGTGCAATCGACCTTCGCGAGGGGGAGAAGCTGAACGAGAAGGCGATGAAGGCGCTGATTCGAGCAGCAGTCGCCTTGAACCAGGAGTGAGCGTGCGGCGGATCGAGCCGTCGAGGTGATGGTGCCTGGGCAGACATCCGGGGGACCGCGGCATCGCGGCGGGCGCCACAACAGAGTCAGGCTTGCTTCTGGGAATCCGTCATGAGTCGAATCCAGGTGATCCCCTACGATCCGGAGTGGCCGCGGAGCTTCGCGCGCATCCGCGATCAGGTGTGGCCCGCGGTGCGCGAGATCGCACTCGGCGGGGCGACTTCCGAAGCGCGCGAGTCCATCGACAGCTGAGAGGCAACGCGCCGCGAGGAGCTTGGAGAAGAGAGCGAGGAGTGCGGCGATCGGACGGGGTCGGCGCTCTACTCGTCGCCGAGGCGGCGGGCTACGGACGACGGCGCGGATGGCGCCGAGCGAGGCACCCGAAGCGTAGCTCCGCATCGCGACAGCTCCGCTTGCGTCGCGCAATCGGCCTCTGTCAGGCTGCGCGGCGAACCCGAGGCGATGGGCATGCGCAACCCCTGGCTCGAAATCCCGCTGTCCGACTACGAGTCCCACATGTCGCTGCCGAACGTCGGCCAGGCGGAGATGCTCGCCTCCGAATTTGCCGAGTCACTTCGTCGATTCTCCCCCGAGTCGGTTGCCGTCATCGGGTGCGCCGGCGGCAATGGGTTCGACCGGATTCCCAGCGCAACGAGGCGCGTGGTCGGCGTCGACATCAACCCCGACTACATCGCTTCGGCGGCATCGAGGTACGCGCGGCGCATTCCGGGGCTCGAACTCTATGCTACCGATATCGAGGCGGAGCCGCTCCGCATCGCGCCGGTGCAACTCATCTACGCCGCCCTCGTGTTCGAGTATGTCTCGCCTGCGCGAGCCTTGGGTAACCTCGTGCCGCTATGTTGCCCCGGGGGCCGCCTGGTGGCGGTGCTTCAGCTCGAGTCCCAGCGGATGCATGCGGTCACGCCGTCGCCATATCAGACTCTTCAGGCCTTGGCGCCGGTCATGCGGTTGGTTTCTCCGGAAGAGCTGACGGTGTGCGCGGCGAGCGTTGACTTCGCCATCGAATCAGCCAAGACCGTCGTGCTCGACTCCGGGAAGCAATTCGCGGTTCAGGTCTATCGCCATGCCGCGAGTTGAGCGGGGTCGACATGCGGCCAGGCCCACGCGTTTGGCGCTGCGATGCTCACACCTCCGCGCGCGCCCCGCGGGTCGCGCCGGCCGACGCGACCACTACGCACAGCACCGCGGCCCACTGCGGGAGGCGCAGCGACTCGTGCAGCACGACGAGACCGATGAGCGCCGCCATCGCCGGCTCGAGGCTCATCAGAATGCCGAAGACCCGCGGCGGCATCCTGCGCAGCGCTTCGAGATCCAAAGAGTAAGGAATCACCGAGGAGAGCAACGCGACGCCGAGCCCCGCGATCAGAACCCGCGGCTCGATGAGAGCGGCTCCGCCGCTAGCCACGCCGAACGGCACCGCCACCAGTGCCGCGACGACCATGCCCAGGGCGAGCCCGTTGCCCTCCGTGGTGTGACGCCCCAGCGCCGCGCCGAGCAGGATGTACAGTCCCCAGCATGCTCCCGCGCCGAGCGCGAAGAGGAAGCCGACGAGATCGCGGCTGGCGCGCCCTTCCATCAGCAGCGCCACCCCACCTGCCGCGAGTACGGCCCACAGCGCGTCGAGCCATCGCCTCGATCCCAGCAATGCGACCGCGAGCGGCCCGAGGAACTCGATCGTGACCGCGATCCCGAGCGGAATGCGGGCGAGTGCCAGGTAGAAGCAGAGGTTCATCGAGCCAAGGGTCACGCCGTAGGCGAGCACGACAATCCATGCGCGGCGCGGGATGCGGAGAGACGGGCGCCACATCGCCATCAGCACGGTCGCCGCGAAGAAGAGCCGGAGCGAGACGGTGCCGAAGCTACCGACCTTCGCGAAGAGGTGCTTCGCAATTGCCGCGCCCAGCTGAACACTGACGATGCCGAGCAGCACGAGCGCCGGCGGCGGAATGAGGCCGAGGGCGCGTGCTCGAAGCGCGGTTGCAAGGGAGCGGCGGGGTGTACCGCCTTCGCCGTCGTCCTCGTGAGCCGATTGCATCGGCGGATTGTGTCGAATTGGACTCGACGCGTCATCCTCGATTCGGGGCGAGAGCAGTTGACGACCCGCAGAGCACACTTGGGGCACGACCGTGGCTTCGATTCCGGCGTATGCTCCACTCCGCAAGTCGAAGCAGGCTTGCCGCGATGTCGACCCTACTCTGGCGGCATGAAGTGACTCTCGCCAAGAGGTGCCCAGATCTTGGAGAACGCTCACCCGCGTGTGGCCCACCCGACCGCACATGCGGAGTGGACGTGTTCTCGAGAGCAGCGCTGGAGGGCGTGGTCATTGCGGCGCGCCTCTTCGCGAGCATCGGCCAAGCACGCCGTTCTATGCGCGAGACTCGTAGGTGCCAAACGACTTTTCGGGGTCGTCGTCGAAGTCACTGCGGAATGAAGGAAGGGACATGACGGATCCGACATCCCTGCGAGTGGCGCTCCCGTCCGATGTGGAGACGATCGTCCGCCACCGTCGGCTGATGTTCTCCGAGATGGGCATCGCCGACGCGGCGGCGCTGGACGCCATGGCCACGGCTGCCGCCACTTCACTGCGAGAGGGGCTCGAGGATGGCAGCTATCGCGGTTGGCTGATCGAGGCGCAAGGTCGCGTCGTCGCGGGCGGCGGACTGGTCATCTTCAACTACCAGCCGAGCCCCTCAGAGCCGGTCTCTCGCCGCGCGGCGATCCTGAACATGCATACGGAGGCGGACTGGCGCCGCCGAGGTCTCGCTCGACAGCTGATGGAGCAGATGATCTCCTGGTGCCGTGCTAAGGGATTCAGGGCGGTCTCGCTGCATGCGAGCGACGAGGGGCGTCCCCTCTATGCCGCCTTGGGTTTCGAACCGACAAACGAGATGCGTCTAATGCTGGGGGGCGAGAGTTCGGGCCGTTGATTCGAAGGGAACGCCTGGCTCGCTCGACCTCGACACAGATCGCAGTCGGTGCAAGAGGTGTGCGGTCGGTCGATCGAAGTACCCTCGGGATCGTCGTTGGAAGAAGGACGGATGCAGAGCGAAGGCAGCAACTCAGCAGAGCGCCTCGGCGCATTCTCTGCCTACGCCATCGCGGTTCTCTCCCTACTCTACGCGATCGCCCTTGCGATCGGCCTTGCCACGCTCCCTTCGCCGAGCGAGCCAATCCACGATCCGTGGTTCACGATCATGGAGCTGCTCATCCTGGCGATCGCGCCGGCGATGGTGCTGTTCTCGGTGGCGCTGCACGAGCGCGCCGCGGTCGGACGGCGCGGGTTCACACTGGGTGCGGTCGCCTTCTTGGCAATGTGCGCCGCGCTCACGTCCGTCGTCCACTTCGCGGTGCTCACGTTGAGTCGTCGCCCCGAATTCCAGGCCGAGCCTTGGGCCAGCCGCGTTCTCTCGTTCCGTTGGCCGTCGGTCGCATACGCGCTCGACATCCTGGCGTGGGATCTCTTCTTCCCCATCGGTGCACTGCTCGCCGCACTGAGCATCGAGGGCGCCGGTCGCTCCGCGCTGGTGCGGCGGCTCCTCTACCTCAGCGCGGCGCTCAGCTTCGCCGGACTCGCTGGTGTGCCGCTGGCTGACATGAACGTCCGGAACATCGGCATCGTTGGCTACGCAGTGATCTTCCCGATAGCGGCCTCGGTCATGGCGCGCGTCTTTCGCGAGCACGGTTCGGCGCTCGTTCGACCCTCGCGCTAGTCCGGCGCACTTACTCTCCAGCGAGCCACGCCAGCTCTTCCTTCGCCAGTCGGCCGTGACGGGGCAGCTGGTCCGCTGGCAGGAGGTCGAGCGACGCTCGAATCAACCGTGCCGCCTCTTCGCGTTCCGACTTCGCGCCGTTCAGTTGCCAACGGATTCGATGCAGGCGCCCGCGCTCGCGCGTCAGCTCCGCGAAGTGGATGGGCAACCGGTCCTTTGCCAGGTCTACCTCGGCGGCGGCGAGGAGGCTGTCGGCGATGGTGAGCTGTGCCGGATCGCGAGTCGCGATCGCGAGGTCTTCGCGCAGCATCGCCTCGGTCATGAAGGAGCCACGAAGGTCGAGGGTGAGGTCATCGCCTTCGATATGCCGGCGTCCTTCCTCAAGCTCGGCGAGGCCGCGCCGCAGCAGAGAGACGCGCTCGCCTCGCGAAGAGGCCAGTCGCGCGGCCACGCGATCGACTCGCGCGAGCGATGCATGCACCCGGTAGATGGAGCGCGCGGTCGGCATGTTCGGCCCGAGAGAGCTTCGATAGCAGATCCTGGCGGAGTCGAGATCGCCGATCTGATTGGATAGATCGCCACGGATGAGGTAGGCCTTGCCGCGTGCGAAGAGCGCCGCGGACCTCGCCTCGGGATCGCCCGACTGCGGGTTGAACTTCTCCGCCAAGCGAAGGCAGTCGATCGCTTCATCGACGTGATGCACGCTATCCACGGCCGAACCTAGCTCGATCAGCGTCCCTCCCAGCTCGGCATAGCCGTAGGCGAGGGCCACGGGGTAGTCGATCACGGGCACGATCTTGGACGAAGGGTGGGCAAGCTCCGCTTGGCGCTGTCTGACGACGTCTCGGTTGTATTGGAGCGCATCCCGCAGATTGGATACCGGAGTGTCGTAGGCGGCCAGCATGCGCGAGGTCTTCCCGATCTGTTGGTAGGCGAATCCCTGCTCGGGCTTGATCAGCGAGCCGTAAATGACGCGCGTGCTGTCGACGCCGTGCAGATCCCACGCCTCGCGGAGCCTGAACGAGTCGGTGAAGCTGTCGCGGGCCTTCTTGACCTCCTGCGGAGATCGCGTGCTCTCCGCCAGAAATAGATGCAGCTCACCGAGGCGCCAAAGGATGTACGACTCCAGCGCGGGCGTGCACGCCTGGGTCGGGATGCGGATGAGGTGCCGGTACACGCCCTGATACTGCTCGACTAAATCGGAGGTCTGCTCGTCGGTAAGGTCGGGGAGAAATCGGATGCGGTCCGCTTGCTCGATCTCGTAGCAGACGGAATTGATCTCGCGGCGAGCCCATGCCTTGGTTGTGTACCGCGCGACCGGCATCGAGAGCGCAACCAGAGCCAGGATGAGAGTTGCGATCACCAGGCTCGACGAGCGGCTCACGGCGCGACGCCGTCGTCGCCTTTGCGCGCGCGGCGCCCGTCCCTCGGCCACACGCAGGAGATCCTCGCGGAAGGCGGCCATGGTGGCGTATCGAGTCGCCGGCTCCTTCTCCAGAGCCTGCATTAACACCCGCTCCAGCGCCGGCGGCAGGGACGCGTCGATCTCGCGGGGAGGTCGCGGTGGCTGGCGCAGAATTGCGATCGCGGTTCGCGTGAGCGACTCGTCCCACACCTCGTAGGGCATCGCGCCGACCAGGATCTCGTAGCCGATGACCGCGAGGCTGTAGACATCGGCGCGGGCGCCGATCTGACTGGGGTCGCCGTCGATCTGCTCCGGGCTCATGTAGCGAATCGTGCCGACGATGGTGCCGCGAGTGGTGATGCCGGTGGTTCCAGGCGCGGTGCCGTCGATGAAGCGCGCCACGCCGAAGTCGACCACCTTCGGCCGGTAACGCAAGGCTGTCGCCGTGGCGGGCTCCGCCTCGAGCGGCGCCAGCAGCACGTTGCTCGGCTTGAGGTCTCGATGCACGACGCCCTGGCCGTGCGCATACTCCACCGCGTCGGCGATCGCGGCGATCAGTTCGAGCTTTGCATGGAGATCCAGCCTCGTCGCGCGCACGTAGTCGGAGAGCCGCGGTCCATCGATGTACTCCATGACGAAGTACGGTTCCGCGCCGAGCGACGCATCGAGCAGGCGACATACGCCTGGGTGCTCGAGTCGTCGCAGGGATTCGACCTCGCGTGCGAAGCGCGCGCGCATGGCGGGGGAGATCCGATCCTGCCGGAGGGTCTTGATGGCGACGAGGCGGTCGTCCTCCGCGCGCGCGAGGTAGACGACGCCCATTCCACCTCGACCCAACTCGCGCAGCGGGCGATAGGGACCGATCGCCTCCGGCATCTCGTGCGGCTCGTCCAGGTCGAGAGGGCTGCCGGGCCGGGAGTCGGCATCGAGCAACTCCTCGAGCATCTTTCGCGCATCGACGGTGAGGCCCGCCGCGTCGATCGCCTCGCTTCGCTCCTCCGGCCGCAGGCTGGCTATTCGGAGGAATAGGTCGCGGATGACCCTCTCATCGGGCCCGTCCATCGTTTGCCCTCACGGTAGTGGTCGTCTTCGGTGCAGGCGCGTTCGAACATGATATCCTCTCGACGCGATCGTGATGCCACGGGGAATGTGGGAGGCCCAATCATGGACAATCAGCCGAGCGGCGCTATCGGTCCGCCCAATGACGCTTTACTCCCCAGCGCTACGGAGGCGCTCCGCCGCGATATCGAGGACCTGGTCGATCGATCGAAGGCATCCACTGCGCGAGAGCTTTTCCACGTGCTTCACCCGGAGCTGCGCCGAGTGGCGCGATGCCTGATGGCCGGCGAACGCGTTGATCACACCTTGCAGCCGACCGCGTTGGTCAACGAGGCCTACATCCGGCTGGCACGCGCTTCGAGCGATACCCGTGTTCGGTTTCTCGCGCTGGCCGCCAAGACGATGCGCCGTGTCCTGGTCGACTATGCACGCGCTCGAAACGCGCAGAAGAGGGTCGAAGGTCTCGAACGGGTCACTCTCGACGATGAGGTCCTGGGAGAGCTGACCGGGAAGTCGGGCCTGATCGACGTGCTCATCATCGATGACGCGCTCCTAGCCTTGGCCGAGGTCGACCCAGACGCCGAGGCCGTCGCCGTGCTTCGCTTCTATGGCGGATTGACCGAGAAGGAGGTTGCGATCGTCTTGGGTCTGACGGAGTCTGCGGTTCAGAATTTCTGGCGCTTCGCCCGAGCCTGGTTGGCTAGAAGGCTGCAATCACCGGACAACTAGCCAAGCGTTTCGGCGCGTGGAGGGCGCGCGCCAGTTGGAATCCCCGGCTGAACACACACACCCGCGGTCTGACCGCGGTGAATTCACGCTGGGGGGCTTGTCCCATGAGTTCGATCCGACACACGTTCTGGTTCTTTCTACTTCCACTCTTCGCCTTCGGGTGCGCGACGGTTCATCAGTCGCCGGCGATCGACCCGGAGAAGATGAAGACCTTCGCGCCGCAGGCCGACGCGTCGGCCAAGGCCGGCGACCCCGTCATCGCACCGGTCACGTCGCTCTCCTTGTCGGAGTCGATCCGCAAGGTGCTCGCGACCTGCTACGACCTCGAGATTCCACTCTTCGTACCTCTCGTGTCGGCGGACAGCCTCTCGGCGCGGGTCACGTCCGGGACCTTCGTCGCGAAGTGTTCGGAGGATTGCAAGTGCGGCCGCGGAATGGCCATCGGACACGGCTCGAAGTCGGCATCGGGTGTGCTGCAGATTCGACTGCGCGACGTCGGCCATGGCACCGCGGTCACCGTCCAGAGCATGTACTGGCGAACCCAATCGTCGGACGGTGACTTCGGCTCGACCGAGAACCTCTACTTCGAGACGTTGGGCCGAATCGAGAAGCGCATCTTGGAAGACCTCGGAGCGCGATGAATCAGGACGGCACGCGGGGCGCGGCGCTCGCGCCCCGCGCTGTAAGTCGCCTGTAAGACGCGCAAGCCACCCTCCTCCTCGTCAACGCGGGGCGTCCCCGCGCCATGGTCCGGCGCCTGGGAAATTACCCGCCTCGCGACGAAGGAGGGACTTGCCATGACCCACTCGTCCACGCGCTCCGCATTGCGGGCAGCCTGCGCCGTCACCGGCGCGATCACCGTCAGTCTGACTTCAGCTCTTCCGGCCACCGCGGCGGTCGAGGTCATCCCGATCGCGCAGTTCGGCGATCTGAGCCCGGACGGCGACGGCAGCTTCGGGAGCTTCCTCGACTTCGGCCCGCCCTGCTTGAACGACTCGACTCACGTGCTCTTCTCCGCGCGCCTACAGAGCAACTCCGGCGGCTCCGCAGCCGACGAGGTGCTGGTGCGAGGCAAGCCCGGCGGCACGCGGGTCATCATGGCGCGAGAGAACGCGCTGATCCCCGACGGTTCGGGTCGCTACGACAATCTCCGCACGCCGAATCGTCGGTACGTGCTGAACAACGAAGGGCGCGCCGCCTTCACTTGCGAGCTGACCAATACGCCCGGCGGAACCAGCGACGACCAGGCGATCTTCTCGACCGACGGCCCGAGCACCGAAACGCTGCACGTGCGGAAAGGTTGGCTCGCACCTGGAACCACCGGCATCTTCACCGGCCTGGTCGCACCCACCATCAACAACGAGATGCCGTGCATCGTCGCCTTCTACGCCTGGGCAGGCGGATACGGAGGCGCGCATCCAGGCACGGTCTACACCAACCGAGCAGGCACGTCGACTTTGATCGCGCGCGTCACCGACCCCGCGCCGGGGGGTGGAGGTACGCTGTTCCAGTTCGACGAGAGCGAACCGCCGTCGATCGAGCCGGACGGCAACACGGTCGTCTTCCGCGCGCAGCTGACGAGCACACCGTTCGGCAGCCAGGATGACGCCGCGGTATATAGAGGTCGGGGCTCGGCGCTCGTCCAGATCGTGCGCGGACGTGATCTGGTTCCGGGCGGCGGCTCGCACCTCGACGAGCCGTACTACCCAACGCAGAACATCATGGGGAACGTCGCCATCTACTCGACGTTGTTCCCCACGAGCGACGGAGACTGCATCGAGATCGCGGGCGGCGACCCCGACCCCGACCTGGTCGTGATCACGAACCGGGCGCACCCGGACAGCGTGAGCAAGTTCGATCACTTCGATCTGCCGGCTCTGAGCGCGGGCAACGTCTCGGCCTTCCGCGCCACGCTCAAGTCGACGCCCAACGGCGGGCTCGACGACGAAGGGATCTATCGCGGCGACGGGACCGTGCTGCTCGAGGTCGCGCGCGAAGGGCAAGACGTGCCGGAAGGGGGCGGCCAGTTCGCCTCCTTCGGCCACACCGTTGCGATCAACGTGAACGCGGAGGTGCTCTTCCTCGCCACGTTGCGGAACACTCCCTTCGGCACGGCCGACAACCGGGGGCTCTATCTCTGGAGCGAGGAGCACGGCATCACGAAGCTGGTGCGGAAGCGTGACTCGATTCCATCGAGCGGCGGCGTCGTTCTCGACATCCTCGCGCTCTCCGAAGGGGACTTCGGCGGATTTCGTTCGCTCAATGACGCGGGCGACGCGGTCGCGATCCTCGACATGGATGGCCTCTTCGCAAAGGACGGCGTCTATCTCTTCCGCGCGCACGGAACGTCCGACGCGCTCGCCGCGGACGCGCCACACACCCGGCTCGTGGTCGAACCCAATCCCTGGCTCGGCGGGCCGCTGCGCGTCGCGCTCAGCTCCGGACGCGAGGCGCCGCGCGACGCGTTTCTCGACATCTACACGGCGGAGGGACGGCGCGTGCGAAGCCTGCCGCTCAGCGCCGGCAGCACGACCTGGGACGGCGTCGATGCGCGCGGCAACGCGGTCGGCTCCGGGCTCCTCTTTCTCTCGATCCGATCGCGGGCGGGCGCCGAGGCGGCGCGCGTCGTGCGGCTGGTTCGCTGAGAGCTGAGCCGACCACTCCACGGCAAGTCGGGGTGGCCGCGCGGGGGACCGTGAGGGCGGGGTTCGCGGCTGGTCACAGCGCATGGCTCGACCGGCAGCGATCCCGTCCTCAGCCCGCGATGCAAGGTTGTCCTTGGCAGCGGGCGCTCGGCTCCCTACGCTCGTCGTCCCATGAAAGGTCGAGTGCGTGCGCGGCGTCCGGCATCCCCTCTGGTGCGGCGTCGACTTCTCGAGCAATTGACCGGCACCTGGAAGGTGGCGATCCTCTCCGCGCCCGCAGGTTACGGCAAGACCACCCTCGCGGCGCAGTACGCCGCTCATCGCCGCACCCTCTGGTGCCGCCTCGCGCGGGAGGATCGCGATCTCGCGCACCTGTTGGGGAAACTGATCGCGAGTGGACAGCGGCTCGATCCGCCGCTTCTGAAACGCACCGAGCGACTCTACCGCGCACGGCGCGACATGGAGCGGGATGGCGGCCTTCTCCTCGCCAGCCTCTTCGCCGAGCTGGCGCCTTCACGCGGCGGGTTGCTCTTGGTGCTGGAAGACGCACAGACTCTCGTCGGAGCGCGCGAAGTGCTGGGATGGCTTCGTCGCCTGATCGAGGAGACCGAACCGAGCGTCCGCCTTCTCCTCACCTGCCGCGGGGCGCCGCCGCTGCCGCTT
Source organism: Candidatus Eiseniibacteriota bacterium (assembly GCA_046327845.1). Lineage (GTDB taxonomy): Bacteria > Eisenbacteria > RBG-16-71-46 > CAIMUX01 > CAIMUX01 > JADJQY01. The sequence goes on from JAXLXQ010000004.1 coordinate 143,004, forward strand.
GCCCGCTACGAACTGAGGGGCGGTGTCGTGCGCATCGGACCCGATGAGCTCGCGTTCGATGAGGACGAACAGTCGCGCTTCCTCGAACGATCCGCGGGCAATCTTCGACTGGAGGATCGGCGCGAGGTGTCGCTCCGCGCGTCGCTTCGCGGATGGCCCGCGGGCTTTGCGCTGCTGGCCGGCGCCGCCACATCGATTCGACCGCCTCGCCTCGATCGGGACGCGGAGGACGAGGAGCGACGCGGCCGTCTCTTTCGCTACCTGGCGGAAGAAATTCTCGCCCCCCTGCCGCTCGCCCTGCAGCGCGATCTCTGCCGTGCGTCGTTGCTCGAAGACCTCGAGCCGAGCGCAGTGGCCAGGCTTCTCGGGAGAGAGCCGGCCGCGCGTCTGCTTCGCGAGGCGATGCGCCACGAACTCCTGGTGCGAGGGCTCCCCGATCGGCCGGAGGTGACGGCCTTCCACCCACTGTTCCGCGAGTTCCTGCGCGACCGGCGCGACGAACTCTTGGGCCCGGATGAGCTGCGCGCACTGGGCCGACGGTTGGCTCGTTGGCTGACGCGGGCGGGTGAGACCGCGCGCGCGATTCGCGTTCACCTCGACTGTGATGATGCGGCCGGTGCGGTCGCACTCTTCGATCGCGAGTGTTGTCGATCGGAGGTGCGCCCCGCCGCGGCGTCGCTCGTGCCCGTGGCGATCGAACTGCTGCGCCATGCCCCGGCCCAGCGAGAGGTGCAGCGCTCTCCCCACCTGCTCTCGGCCGCGGCGTCGGGGCCTTTCGCGAAGGGCGCTTCAACGACGCGCTCGCACTGGTCGAACGCGCGAGCACGCGGTGGTTCTCCCGTCGCGACTACCTCGAGCTTGCACGCGATGCGCGACTGGCCGCGGCCTGCGCCTGGGTCACGGGGAGCGCGAAGGAGGTTCGCGCTCGGCTCGAGCTGCTGCTCGATCGTTGCCCCAAGCGCGAGGCGGTGGCCCGCGCGATTCTGTTGGCCGAGATCGGCGGACTGCGCATCCTCGGCGGCCAACCGGTTCAAGCAAGGAAGGCGCTGGCCGACGCGGAGCGCGTCCTCCGCGGCACGCCCCATGAACGCTCGCTGGTCGAGGTTCGCGTGCAACGCGCCAATCTCCTCTACTCCCAAGGGCAGTGGGAGCAGTACCTCGAGATCGCTCACCGCGCCCTCGCGTTCTATCGACGCATCGGCGTGCCCGGTCGGGTGCAGGCGCTCCTCATCAACCTGGCCGAAGCACACACCTACCTGGGCGAGGAAGGGCGCGCCCTGTCGATCCTGGACGAGGCCGAGGCGATGCAATCGCTCGTCATGCAGCAGAACGCTGGGCTCATTCATCTGGGTCGGGCGCGCGCGCTGGTGGAGCGGGGCGAGACCGAGGCGGCGACGCGTGCGCTCGCCGTCGCACGCGATACCGCATCCAGGCAGGGCTCTCGGCTCTGGGAGTTAGAAACGGACCTCTGGTCGGGCGTGCTCGATCGACGGGAGGGTCGACTCGAAGCGGCGGAGCGGATCTTGACGCGGGCAGTGGAAGGCTTCCGAGAGATGGACGCGCCGGCATGGGCCAACCTCGCCGCGATGGAACTCGGCCTCGTGCTCGGCCTGCGGCGCCGGGCGGGCTCACTTCCCCTTCTGCACAATGCGGCGCGCGCATCACGTCGCCTCGGCGATTCCAAGGAGGTGGCGCGGAATCTCCTCTACCAGGCTCGCGTGCTCGACATCGCGGGCGAGGACGCGCAGCCGACGCTGCGGCGGGCCCTGCGGCTGCTGGAGCAGGAGCGCTATCCCGTTCTCCTTCGGAAGGAGAGTGACCTGCTCCGCGCGCTTCTTACGCGAACGAAGGCGCTCCCCGCGAACCTGCGCGCCCTCGTGCACACCGTGTCCCCCGAGCCTATCGCTCCCAGCCTTCAGCCTGTGGTCGCGGTGCGTCTGCTCGGTGGAATGGAGGTGACGGTCGACGGACGCGCCATCACCTTCGCGCGGCGCGCGTCGATGGAGCTGCTCGCACGCCTCGCGCTCCGCCTGGGCGAAGCGGTGCGGCGCGAGGATCTGGCCGAATCGCTCTGGCCCGGCGCCGCCCCGGGTCCGAGCCGCAATCGATTCGATGTCGCGCTGAATGGTGCGCGGCGCCTAGTCGAACCTCACGCGGGCCCGCGTGGGCAATATCGCATCCTCGAGTCTGCGGCCGGCTGGTGTCGATTGGCGGCCGATGCAGTCACGGTCGATGTGCGGGACTTCGAGGCGGCCGCGCAGCGCTGTGAGGCTCATCTGCGTGGCCTACCAACCGCCGCGCTTCGTCGCGTGGAGCGAGAATTGGCGGCGGCGGCGACGCTCTACCCCGGCGATCTGTTACCCGAACTGGCGCACGCCGGGTGGACCGAACGGGAGCGGGAGCGCCTCAGGAGTCGCTTCCATCGCATCACGCTCGCGCACGGCGCGGCGTGCATTCGACTCGGAGACGCGAAGGGCGCGGAGGCGGACGCCCAACGCGTGCTGGCCGACGATCCGTTGGAGGAGAGCGCGGAGCAGCTGCTCCTCGCGGCTTTGGCCGCGCGTCGCGAACACCAGACCGTGATTCGGTGCTATCGCGGGTTCGGCAAGCGCATGCGCCGCGAACTGGGTGTGCAACCAAGCCCCAAGACAACCGCGCTGTACGAGGCCTCACTCCGCGCCCTCTCGGATAGAAGGCCGCCCCGCTGAGGTGAAGAGGCTGTTTCGTCGGGCGCCCGCGCCGATTACACTCCGCGCGGAGTTGGTTTGACCCTGCCATGACCGGAAAGGGACACGAAGTTGAGGTCCTGGATCCTTGCGCTGACCGCAGTGGCCGCGTTGAGTCGGACGGCCTCGGCGCAACAAGAGGTGGAGATGAGTCACGCTGGCGGTTCCCCCGCGCCCGGAGCCAACAAGACTGCCCTGCTCGTCGTCGACGTCCAGGTGGGCGTGATGGCGAACGCCTGGGAGGCGCCCCGAGTCGAGGCAAACATCGTCTCCTTGGTTCAGCATGCGCGCGACGCCGGCGCGCCGGTCGTCTGGGTGCAGCACTCGGACGCCGACCTCAAGCAGGGCTCGGACGAGTGGAAGCTCATCCCCCAGCTCACGCCGCAAGCGAACGAGGCGATCGTGCAGAAGCACTACAACTCGTCGTTCGAAGAAACGGAGTTGGATCGCGTGCTCGGGACGCTCGGTGCGAAGCGCATCGTCCTGGCGGGCGCTGCGACCAATTGGTGCATTCGCGCCACCGCCTACGGCGCCTTGGATCGCGGCTATGACCTCACCCTCGTGAGCGACGCGCACACTACCGAGTCGATCGAATTCCAGAACGGGACGGTGATCTCCGCGGAAACGATCGTTTCGGAGCTGAACGTCGGGATGAAGTGGATCAGCTACCCCAGGTCGAAGGTCACGGTGATGCCCGCGGCGGAGATCTCCTTCTGAGCGTGAAGCGTGCATGAAAAGCGAAGCGCAAGCACGCCCGACTCCGTCTTCGTCACCGAGCGCCTGGTGGTTCGACGTTGGCGCGACACCGACCTCGACTCCCTCCTTCGCATCTACGGCGACGACGAGGCGATGCGCTGGGTCGGTGACGGAGTGGCGATCACGCGCGAGCAGTGCCTCGAGTGGTTCGAGGTCACGAGGCGCAACTACCTCGATCGCGGTTACGGCATGTTCGCCCTCGAACTCCGCGGCGAGTCGGATGTGATCGGCTTCGCGGGCATCGTCCACCCGGGCGGCCAGGCCGAGGCGGAGGTCAAGTACGCGCTGGCGCGCGCGCACTGGGGACGGGGACTCGCCACCGAGGTGGTGATCGGCCTCCTCTCCTACGGCCACCGAACGCATCGGCTCGAACGCATCATCGCGACGGTCGCGCCGGAGAACGCCGCCTCCTGCCGCGTCCTCGAGAAGGCCGGGATGCGCCGAATCGGCCTGCGCGGTGAGGGCGGCGAGGCGTCGCTGCTCTTCGAGTCCGCGGCATGACGCGCCCGATGAGCCCGCTGGCCCGCCTTCGGCGACTCCTCCTCCGCGCGCAGGTGCTCCTTCGCACCCACATCTGGGAGACTGATCTCTCGGGGCTACCGTGGCTCCGGCGGCTGATCTTCCGGCAGCTGCGCGTGCTCGTGATCCTCGCGCGCGGCGCATTCGGAGGGCGACTCGGACTTCGCGCTTCGGCCATGACCTTCACCAGTCTGATCACGATGGTGCCGCTCCTGGTCGTCACCTTCTCGGTGATCCGCGCGTTCGGCGGCTTTCCCGATCTTGAAAATCGACTCGAGCTCTTTGTCCTCTCGAACGTGGTGCCCGCGAGCCAGGAGCAGGTGCGCGCCTGGCTCTACCGCTTCTTCGAGAGCGTGCGCGACGGTGCCTTCAGCGGCATCACCGTCTTCTCGCTGCTCTTCGGAGGCTTGGGGCTCTTGGGATCGCTCGAAGGAGCGATGAACGACATCTGGGGCGTGCGCCGCGGTCGGCCGCTTCTCCAGCGCTTCACCATCTACATCACACTGGTGGTGCTCGGGCCGATCCTGGTCGGCCTCTCGCTCTCGATGACCGCGAGCGTGGAGACGGCCGCGTTCTGGGGCTGGCTCGAGCAGCGCGCGCCGGGCTTGACCCTTCCGATCGGCATCGCGTTCAAGGTGACGCCGATGATCCTGACCGGCCTCGCGCTCACGCTCTTGTACACGACGCTGCCACACGCGCGCGTGCGTCTCCGCGCCTCGCTTCCCGCCGGCCTCACCGCCGGCCTGCTCTTCGAAATGTCGAAGCTCGGCTACGCCATCTACCTCAAGAAGGCGACCCACTACAGCGCGGTCTACGGTTCGCTCTCCGCGTTCCCGATCTTCGTGCTCTGGGTTCACCTCACCTGGTTGGTCGTGCTCTTCGGCGCCGAGTTGACCTTCGCCTATGACGCGGCCGACGACATTCGCGAAGAGGAGCTGGCCCGTCGTGCCAGCGAGCGCGAGCGGATCCGCGTCGCCCTCTACCTCGCGATGGAGGCGGCGCGGGCGCACCGCGCGGGGGAGCCGCCGCCCGGCACGGTGAATCTCGCGCATCGTCTCGGGCTGCCCCTCCGATTGGTCAGCGTAGTCGCCGACATCTTGACCGAGGGAGGCGTGCTCTTCCGGGTGGCCGACGCGACCCGCGACGGCGGCCTCGTCCCGGCGCGTAGCCCCGATCACATTCGCGTGCACGAGATCGTGAACTGCCTGCTCGACCGCGGCAATCAGCTGGCGCGACGCCCGGCTTCCGGTCCCTCGACCGCCGTGATCGACACGGTGCTGGTCGAGTTGGAACTTGCCTGGCGCCGTGAGAGCGGCAGCTACACCCTGACCGAGCTGGTCGAACGAACCGAGCAAAACCCCAACGTCGTGCGCTTCCCCACCCCACTCCGGGGGAAGCGAGAGGACCATCCATGAAGCGACTCGAAAACCGCATCGCCCTAGTGACCGGCGCGAGCGCCGGCATCGGCCTCGCGATCGCCCGCGCCCTCGCGGCGGAGGGCGCCCACTTGCTTCTCGCCGCGCGCCGCGTGGATCGTCTCGAGGCACTGGCGCTCGAGCTGGCCCAGGCGCACGGTACGCGTACGCATCTTCTCGCACTCGACGTTCGCATCCGCCGCGCGGTGGAGGCTGCGATCGCGGGCCTGCCTGCGGAGTGGAAGGGGATCGAGCTCCTGGTCAACAACGCCGGCCTCTCACGCGGCCTCGACAAGCTGCATCAGGGTTCGATCGACGACTGGGAGGAAATGCTCGACACCAACGTGAAGGGGCTGCTCTACGTCACGCGCGCGGTCGTGCCCGGCATGGTCGAACGCGCCGCGGGGCACGTGATCAACCTCGGCTCGATTGCCGGGCGCGAGGTGTATCCGAACGGCAACGTCTACTGCGCGTCGAAGTACGCGGTGCGCGCGCTCACCACCGGGCTTCGCGTCGACTTGATCGGCACGCCGATTCGCGTATCGACCGTCGACCCCGGCCTGGTCGAAACCGAGTTCTCGATCGTCCGCTTCCACGGCGACACGGAACGCGCGAAGACGATCTATCGCGGGCTGACGCCGCTCAGCGCCGAGGATGTCGCGGACGCGATCACCTACGTCGCGACGCGGCCGGCGCACATGAACATCGCGGAGCTGGTGCTCCTTCCGACCGACCAGGCGTCGGCGACGGTGGTGCATCGACGGAGCTGAGTGCGTGCGCACGCATCCAACGGGCGTGCGCACCGGTCTGGCGCGACGTGGACGCAGCGGTTTCCGCCAATTCTGACGTCACCGCGTTTGGCACGCCGACTGCCTCCCTCCTGGGAGAACGCAACGTCGTTCGCTACCCCAGGAGGAAACCATGCACGCTCGACTCTCTCACCGTGGGCTGCTTCCGATCGCAGTCTGCGCCCTGCTCGTCTTCGGCTGCTCTGAAGACGACCACAAGCCGACCGAACCCGGCCCCACACCCACCGTCGTGCGTGGATCCGGCGCCAACGCGACGGAACTCTCGACCTACGTCGCCCAGTACCGCGCGCTCCTCGGAAGCGACAACGGCGGCGACCCGGGCACGCGCGGCGACGGCGGCTACCGCGAGTTGACCTGGGACGCGGTGCCCGACGAAGAATCGGCACCGAACGCCTACCATGGCGACTTCTTCAATGCCGCGAGCGCACCGCGGGCGAAGGGGATCGTCCTCTCCACCCCGGGGACGCGCCTCGAAGTAAGCGCGGCGCTAACAAACTCGACCAGCACCCCGCCGCGCTTCGGCGACATCAACGAGCAGTACCCGTCGATCTTCAAGACCTTCAGCGGCGAAAAGCTCTTCTCGCCGGTCGGAAGCAACGTGGTCGATGTGTACTTCTTCGTACCCGGCACGAACGTGCCGGCCGCGGTTCGGGGTTTCGGCGCCGTCTACACCGACGTCGACACGCGGCACACCGCCTTCGAGTACTTCGACCAGAACGGCAACTCGCTCGGCTCCTACGAGACTCCCATTTCGAACGAGTCGCTCTCCTTCCTGGGCGTCGCCTTCGATCGCGCGGTCGTGTTCCGCGTGCAGGTGCGCTACGGCACCGCCGCCTTGGGGCCGAACGATGACGATGCGCACGACGTCGCGGTCATGGACAACTTCATCTTCGGAGAGCCTCAGCGGGCCGAGTAGATGGGGATCGTACGCCGGGATGAAACGACGGCACCGCGACGCCTAGCGCGCGCCGCGGTGCCTCGGTTCATCGGTGTCCATCTGTCACATCGCCGTGCTGCGGGTTCGCCGTATCGACTTCCTGTTGGCGCCTACCTCTCCGGGCAGCACCGCGACAACCGATCCTAGGGGCGAAGCAGGTTCGATTCGAATGATGCGTTTGCATCATGGCCGAGCGATACGGAGATCGCTTGGCCGCTCGCCCCAAGCGGAGTAACGTGTCCTGCGCGCGAAGAGCCCCGGCAGGAGGATGGCGTGGTGCGACCTCCGGGCTATCGCAAGCTGGCCTGGGTCGACTCGGTGGATGCAGCCTGCTGGGTCTCCGGGCCGGACGGGCGGATCGTCTCGATCAACACGAGAGCGCTGGAGCTGCTCAAGCGCCAACGATCCGAGTGCGTCGATCGCCCATGTGACGATCTCCTGGGCGGCACCGACCCCGCCGGCGCGTCGATCTGCAGCGCACACTGTGTCGCGCGTCGGAACGCCGAGGCCTGCGTGGCAACAGCTCCGTTGCAGCTGGTCGCGCGGGCGAGCGACGGCACGCCTATCCCCCTCCTCGTTTGGGTCGCGACGGTTCGGGTTTCCGATCGGCTGCCGGCCTGCCTGGTTCACGTGGCGCTTCCCCAAGAACGTGAGTCTCGACTCGAGCACTACCTCGCGCGGGTGGCGGGACGGACCCCCGGCGCGGAGTGCGATGCGCACCTCGCAACCCTGAGCGCGCGCGAGCAGGAGATCCTCGAGGGGCTGGCCTCGGATCTGACCCTGCGCGGTGTGGCTCTCCGCCTCGGCGTGAGCTACGCCACGGTGCGCAACCACGTGCAGCACATCCTGGCGAAGCTCGAAGCGCACTCGATGGCCGAGGCGGTGGCGCGCTGGGTGCTGCGTGGATGAGTCGCGCCGAAGCATCGATCGCTATGGCGAGCCCGGCACCCCCGATGCGGCGCGGCGTAGGCGTGCGCGGAGCGCCGCGGCGCGATCGGCCTCCCCGCGTTGCGCCAGGAGACTGAGGAGGAGATGGGCCGCGCGTGTGTCGAGCGAGTCGCTCGCGACGGTGGCTTCGAGCTCGCGCTCCGTCTGCTCGAGATCACCGCGTCGGAATGCCGATTCAGCCAGACGGAAGTGAATCTCCGCCGCGTTCGGATCGACGGCGAGAATCTCGGCGAGCGGCGTCGGCGCACCGGCCGGGCGGAGCCGGGACAGGCCCGCGCCGAGTCCGAGCCTCACGATTGCGCGCCAGCGCTCCTCAGCCATGAGCGGCGCGCGGGTGACCAACCGCACGTCGTCGTACAAGCGATGGATCGAGGGATCCTCGATTTCGTTATGTCCGCTGAGGAGCGAGCGGAGATAGCCCGCGGGGAAGTTGCGCCTGAGGTGCCCGATTCGCCAGCCGTCATGCGTCGGCGGGAGGCCGAGCGCCCTTCGAAACTCCGGGTACTCGACGTCGGTCTCGGCCATCGGCAAGCGCGCGAGCAGCGGATCGGCCAGCGCGAAGGGATCGGCGATGTACAAACCGGGACCTGCCAGGTAGCCGGTCACGCCGATCGCACCCTCCGGCAGCAAGCGAAGCCCGGTTCGACATGCCGCGCGGCCGATGTAGTCGAATGGGGGACCGGGGCGCAGCCGCGGCGCCACCTTCACCCACAGGCCGGTTGAGCGGAAGTACCAAACTCGCTCGTCCGAAATGCCGGCATCGTCGACTACCGCGGCGCGGTCCTTTCCAAACGCAGGCCCCGATGCAAGCGGCGCCCCCGGCACGAGCAGGGTCACCAGCAGAAGCCCGAGCACGCCGGCGCCCGCGATCCCCGAGCGCAGCCGCTCCGGCCACTCCACTCGCGCGAGCAAAATCAGCGCTGCGAAGAAGGGCACGGAGAAGAAGCGGCCGCTCATGAAATCACCACCGATGCGGAGCACGAAGATGAGGTGGAGCATCATGCCGAGCGTCAGCCCCCGCTCGACTGCATCGGCACGCGATCGAGTGTGACGCGCGAGGCGCCAGGCCGTCGCGAAGAGCGCCGCGCCGATCGTGATCAGCGTGAGCGGATCGTGTCGGATCGAATTCTGGAAGTACCGCGCGCCTTGGTGCAGCAGCTCACCCGCCGGGGCTCCGCTGGCCAGCTTGGCCGGCGCGGTGTTGGGCAGCAGGCTGCCGTAGTAGACGAGCGCGAAGAGGCCCCACGCGAGGAGCGGCGCCACGCCCCAGGCGCTCGCTCGGCGCAGCCCGTCTCGTTGCCTCCGCTCGTCGCGCACTTCCCAAATCCAAAACGCGAGCGGCGGCAGGAAGAACAGCGCGAGGTCCGGTCGAGTGAGCAGCGCTAGCGAGGTCAGTAGGACCGACCAACGCCCCGCGGCATTCGACCGCAGGCTGAGCGCCAGCAGAACCAGCAGCAGGTGGCTGAGCGGATTCTCCAAGCCCGCCGTCGAGTACTCGACGAAGGCACGGGAACCGAGCAGCAGCGCGCCGATCAGGATCCTGCCGCTCATCCCGCGCGCCCAGCGGAAGAGCAGGAGGCCCACGGCGAGGAGCGAGGTCAGGAGCGACGGCAGGAGCAGGTCGAAGTAGCCGTCGCGCAGCACGGCGTGAAAGGGTGTGATGCAGAGCAGCCAGAGCGGATGGGTGTACGCCTGGACCCGCTCGGCCACGTTGAACCGGAGTCCGTAGCCTGCGAGGAAGTTCGACACGGTCCTGAGGGTGATGTAGGCGTCGTCGCACAGCCAGGCGGTGCGCAACAGCACCCACGCGAAGAGGACGAGCAGGAGCGGCGCCACGAGCCGCGTCGCCATTGGCCACGCCAACGCCCCAGTGTCATGCGTTCGCACCGCGTTTTCACGCTGTCGATCGGTCCGTGTCAGCTCGAGTCTCCCCTCCGGCCAATCCGTCGGCGGGGTCGCGCGACGCAGCCGGAGCGCCGAATCTAGCCAATCCGCCTCATCTCAACATGCGGAATCGAGGCATGTCGCTTTCCCTCGGTGGAGGCGGGCAGTACGATCCGCCGTGAATCAAATCAGACGCCGCGCCGCGCGGGCCCCCCATGATCGCCTCATTCCAAGGAGGAGGAAGCGGATGCAGAACGAACTGGGTTCATTGGACGCGCAAGCAGTCCCGACGGATGTCTCGACCGAGGCCTTCACGCGCCGCGACGCACTGAAGACGATCGGCCTCGCCGCGGTGGGCGCGCCTCTGGCCTGGGCCGGACTGGCGGCATCTCCATCGACGAGCGAAGCGCAGGGCTCCGCGACCTCGGCCAACGCCACGGTGGCGACGCAGCCGTACGTGCTCCCGCCTCTCCCCTACGGCCCGAACGACCTCGACTCCTTCCTGAGCGCGGAGATCCTCGGCCTGCATCACGACAAGCACCACAATGCCTACGTCGAGGGGCTGAACAAGGCGTTGGCCAGCCTGGCCCAAGCGCACCAGGACGCGAACTATGCCGCGGTCAAGGACCTCACCCGCGCGGTGGCCTTCCACGGCAGCGGGCACATCCTCCACACCCTCTACTGGAATTCGATGAGCCCGAAGGGGGGCGGCGAGCCGGGCGGCCAGCTCAAGGCTCTCCTCGAGTCGAGCTTCGGGACGATCGACGCCTTCCGGAAGCACTTCGCGGCCGCAAGCAAGGCGGCGGAGGCGAGCGGTTGGGGTATCCTTGCCTACGAGCCACTGGGAGAGCGACTCTTGGTGCTCGCGGCGGAAAGCCATCAGCAGATGGGACTCGCGGGGTCGATCCCGCTGCTTGTCTGCGACGTATGGGAGCACGCGTACTACCTGAAGTACCAGAACCGCCGCGCCGATTACGTCGATGGCTTCTGGAATGTGGCCAATTGGAGCTTCGCCGCCGAGCGCTTGGCGGCGGCGCGTGGTTGAGTCGAGCGACCCAGGCGACCGATGAGGCGGTCTAACCCAAGGACTACCCCGTGAATTGGAATCTCGTGCTGCTCGCCGCGATCACGATCGCGGTCGTCGTGTTGGTGATCTTCCTGGTGCAGCTGGTGCAGCGCTTGACGCGCGTGGCGGCGGCGGCCGAGGAGACGCTCAAAACGATCAACGAGCTGTCGCCCCGGGTCGAGGCGGTGTTGATCAGCGCCGAAAAGGAGCTGGATCACCTGGCCAGCGTGACCGAGCGCTTGGATCGCATCGTCGCCGACGCCGAGCATGTCTCGAGCAGCGTTTCCTCCGCGGTCGCCCCGATCGCGTCAGGGCTCGGCGCAATCCTGCGTCCGGTGCAGTTCGTGAGCGCGCTCATCGGCGGGGTCAAGACCGGAATGGCGGCCCTGGCCGCACTGCGCGGAGGAACCAAGCGGCATGATGATTCGTACGGGCGCGACGGGCACGACTCCCGCGCCGACGACGATGAATCCGAGGAAGGCGACTCGGAGTCGAGAACCGGCTAGTGGCAGAGAAGGCTCTCCCCGAGGGGCGGGCCAGGATTGGAGGCATCCATGAGCAGGCAAAGCGACACCCTGATGGCCTTCTTGTTGGGAGCGGTGGCGGGCGCCAGCGTGGCGCTTCTCCTCGCGCCGGACAAGGGCTCCGAAACCCGTCGGAAGCTGCGGACCGGCGTAACCACCCTCTACAAGAAGGGCGAGGACTGGGCAGGCGACACGCGGCAGGCGACGGTCGAGCGCGCGCGCCAGGCGGTCGAGATGGCCAAGGGGAAGCTGCACGACGTCGAGGAGGCCGCGCGAAGCCACGCGTCGGCGCTCAAGGAGGCGGTGGCGGAAGGTCGCGAAGCCTATCGCCGAGAGATGGGTCGCGACGCTTCGAAGAGCTGACCTGTAACGAATGCGCGGTAGACGCCCCCTCTCGGCGCGAGCCCTGATCGCGGGCGTCGGTACCACGGCGCTTCTCACGATCGCCACTCTCCACGCGGTGGAGGGTGGCGATTCGCGTTCCCGGGCGTTGGACTTCGGTTTCTACTTCATCGACTTCCGGGTCGCGAACATGGAAGCGCAGCTCGATGAGATGACGCGACGGCTCCAGTGTTCACCTCACTACATCATGTTCTATCGCGATCTCCCCCGCCCCTTCTGGGCCGAGGCCTGCAACATGATCCGCGAGCACGATGCCGTTCCGGTGGTGTCGCTCGAGCTGTGGGGCTGGCGGGAACGGAAGGCCGATCCGCTCTCGGAGATTGCCTCCGGCAAGTACGACGAGCATTTTCATCAGTGGGCGCGCGACGCTCGCGCCTTCGGCACGCCGGTGATGCTGCGCTTCGGCTTCGAAATGAACGGTGATTGGTTCGGCTGGAGCGGGCGACCCGACCTCTTCATCGCGGCTTGGCGCCGCGTGCACGACATCTTTCGCGAGGAGCAGGCGACGAACGTGCTGTGGATGTTCGCGCCGAACTGCATGAGCGTCCCCGACACCGGGGAGAACTCGATCCCCAAGTACTGGCCGGGCGATGAGTACGTCGACTGGCTCGCTGTCGATGGGTACAACTTCGGCGAGCACCACGACCAGTGGCACCACTGGCAGCCGCTCGGCGAGATCCTCGCTCCCGTGCTCGATCTCTACGCGAAGGAGCGGCCGAACCTGCCGGTTCTGGTGAGCGAGTTCGGTTGCGCGCCGGGTGATCCGGGAGAGCGCGCTGCATGGATCTCGGACGCCGCGCGTGCACTGGCCGATCGCCCGCAGGTGAAGGGCGCGATCTGGTTCCACTTCGACAAGCGTCGCGAAGGCGAGCCCAACTGGACCTTCTGGGACGATCCCGACGAAGTGCGCGCGTTTCGAGAGGGCTTCTGCCGCGAGTCCGGGGGCAACTGAGCGCCCCTTGCGGCGGCGTGCTCACACCGCTAGTAGATCTAGTAGATGTAGACCGGCGTCCCCATCGGCGCGTTGTCCCACACCGCCTGGAGGTCGTCGACGCCGAGGCGAATGCAACCGTGCGAGACGCTGCGCCCGAGCATCGTCTTGTAGAGCGTGCCGTGGATCATGTAGCCGTCGCCAAGGTGGAGAGCGTACATGCCGAGCACACCGGTCTCGTAGCGGTCAGCATCGTTCTTCGGGAGCGGCTTCCCTTCCTCGTAATAGGCCCAGTCGGGGCGCTTCCAGACCGGGCGCTCCACCCGGCGCTGCACCTTGTACACGCCGCGCGGTGTGTCGAAGATGTACGTGCTCTTGCCGCTCTTCTTCGCCGCGCGCTCGTCTTCTACCTTGAGCACGTAGCCCGAGCCGGCGGAGCAGACCGCGGTGCGCAGCGTTTCATCGCCCTTTCGGATGTAGAGCCGATTCTGCGTCTGATCGATGACGATGTACGCCTGCTTGGGCGTCTTGGCCGCGAGGGTCGCGCGAAGCTGCTTCTCGCGCGCGCGAAGCTCCTTCACCTGCTTGGAGAGTGCGGCGCCCCCCTCGGCAACCTGCGTCGGGATTGGCGCGCGGTCGATGTGTGAGGCGCGGTGGTAGCTGTAGCCGGTGCCGGCGAGCGCGGCGCCCGAGAGCAGAATCACCCCGCCGATGAAGACCAGAATCCGCGGAAGCGGCGAACGCTCCGGCCGGATTCCGCGCGAGCGTTCGTAGAGCCGACGGGCCGCCGGCGTCATGAGCGGAGCAGAATCGGACCGAGCGTCCATTCGCATCACCTCGAGCGGCCGACCGCTCTTCTTGCCCCAGGCCATCGGCTAACGGCCGCCGTCGTTCTCTGGCTTCGCGCTCATCGACGACTGCCGTCCCTTGATCAGGTCGGTGTAGATGCCGCCGCTGCCGTCGCCTCCCACGATCGTCACCGGAGTCCCGGTGTTGACGCGGTTGAAGAGGTCGTCCATGTCGCCGTTCGAGAGGGCGACGCAGCCGTTGGTCCAATCACGACCGCGGCCGCCTTCGCCGTGAATCTCGATCAAGCTCCCCATGCCGACCCGCGCCGGGATGTCCCCCGACTTCCGCAACCGCTCGAACTCGCGACGATCATCCTCGTTCGGATAGCTGATGAGGAGAGCCTTGTGGTACCGCGAGGCGCCCAGCCCCTTCTTCGAGGTGATGTGGTACCGACCCTCCGGCGTCGCGTTGTCTCCGCCGTATGTCTTGTCGTGGATGGAATTGTAGCCCAACTCGCCGCGATAGGAGCGCACCTCCTTGCCATCCACGTAGAGCGTGAGCCGGTGCTTCTCCTTGTTGACGATGATCGCCGCGCCTCCGCTCTTGCGCGACCAGGAGAGGGTCTCCTCGATCCAGCCGCGCCACTTGCCGACCAGCGCCGCGTCGCTGTAGCGGGCCGCCAGCGCCACCGCACGGTCGCCGACGCGCAGCGCCTTCTCCCCCGCTTCCTGGGCCGAGTCGATCGCCTCCAGGTACTCGCCCTGCCCAGCCAGAATCGTCGCCTGGTCGAGAAGGATCCGCGCCTTCTGGATAAGGCTCCGGTCGTATGGGTTGAGATGCATCGCCCGGGAGAACTCGACCGTGGTCCCAACCAGCGACTGGGCGCGATCCCGCGCTTCCTCGCTCTTCACCCGGGCCTCTTCCCGAACCTTGATGCCTTCTTCCAGCGCCTGTTTCGTCTGCTGCTGCGCCCGCTCCAGCTGGGTGCGCGTGAAGGTGTAGTCGCGGAGCGGGAGAAACTTGGTTTGCTCGATGCGCGCGCGGAGCTGCGCGTCCTTGAGTGTGCGATCGGCCTGGGCGGCCTGTTCCGGCGCCCAGCGCTCGACCCCTGAGTCCCGCATGTTCTGCACCGCGAGCACGGTGGCGTTCAGGGTGAACTCAGGGTATTCGGTCTTGCCCTGGAGAATCGGGATGGCGGCGGCCACGAGCAGTCCGACGAAGAGGACGCCGGCTACGATCCAAATGACGCGGCCTCTGCGGGAGCGGCGGCGGGGATCCTGGCCCCAGGATTCCATTCTCATCGCTTGGTGCATCATGAAGTGATTTTCGGTCGGATCTGCGTTCTTGCCCAGCTCGGGAGTGGGGTCATTCGGAGGATATAGGAAAGGGCACGACCGGGTCGCGGCCGTGCCCTTTGAACGATCGCGAGAGGAATTACTTCTTTCCCATCTTGGCGTCGATCGCCGCCTGAACCTGCGTCTTCACGTCGTTCGCAGCGTTCTGAACGGCCTGCAGCTTCGAGCGGGCCTGCAGATACTTGCCGCTCGAGAAAGCGGCGTTCGCATCGGCCAGGCTGGTCTCGGCGCCGGTCAGCTCCGCCTTCAGAGCCTCGATCGCCTCCTTCTCGCCCTTGCCCTTCGGCGCCTTCTCGAGGAGGGCCTTGGCCTCATCGATAGCGGTCTGGGCAGTGGTCATCATTCCCTGGCACTCCGCCTTCACCTTCTCCTTCTGAGCGTTGGCGTCAGCGGTGGCCTTCTCGCCCGCCGCCTTCGCAGCCGCGGCCATCTCCTTGGCCTTCTTGTAGGAGCGGAAGAGGGCGAACTTCGACTCCTGAGCCTGGAGCTCCGTCTGCAGCGCGGCCCACGAATCATTCGCAGCCGTCAGCGACGAGCCGGCATAGTCCTTGGCCTCGGCCGAGACGGCCGCATCGATGGACGCCTTGGCCGCATCGATATCCATCTGCGGCGGCTTGGCGCAACCCGCCATGACCAGGATCAGAAGACTCAGCAAGGGCACCGCAAACTTCAAATTGCGCAGCCCCCTCCTCACACGGTCCATGATTCGAACCTCCTTGCGATCGCTTGTCTGTGACACCCCTTCAAAAAAGACGTAAACCAGTGCCCGGGGTGGCACTGGACCCGGCGGATATTACACACGCGTCTTGACGAAACACAAGGTTTCGTTCCCCCCTCCCGGGGGGTCGCGGCGCGGGCCGAAATATATTGCAGGACAATAGGTTACAGGATTCTGAAGGCGAAATTCTCAACAGCCCTTCGGACCATTTCTGGGCCTTGTTCCAGATTCCGCCTTACGACTCGGGGTCTGACGGCAGAACCAGCAACTTGGTCTTGGGGGGGATCGCGCGGTAGAGCGACTTGGCGTCATCCTTCGACAGAATCACGCGGAGTCGAATGCGATCGGCGCCCGTTCCGCGAAGCGCGTCCTTTACATCCGACCACCACGCGTGCGTGCGACGCGAGAAGGTGTTCTGCACGATGCCGACCGAGTCGTTCGCGGCAGGCAGCCGCACCTCGAGCGACAATCCACCCTCATAGCGAATGTGATAGCGAGGAGGCACGGGGTACTTCTCCTCCGGTGTCTGTGGAATGCCGAGCGCGGAGGTGATCGAGTCGGCGCGCGCGGTGTCGCCTAACGCGTGGATCACGATCTCCTTTCGATCGAGGTCGCGCGGCGGATCCAATTCGCCGGCGCGCCAGATGCGTCCCTGCCATCCGCGCGGCAAGGGCCGCGGAAAGAAGAGCACGCGCGGCGCCCCGATCTCGAGGCCGAGCACCGCGTAGTCCTGGAGCGCTGCCGCCTGCAGCATCAGCTTCAGTCGACTGTGCGCGGGATCGAGGAGCACGTAAAAGGAATCGACACCGGCCAAGGTGGCAAGCCGCTCGAGAGTTTCGTTCTGCCGCAGGAGGCGCGCCGCCTCCTCGCGCGTCTCGGGCGGATTCGGGGTGGCTTCCTTTTTGGGCTTCGCCGCGTTGGCGGCGGAGAGCGGCGCGGCGGAAGCGAGAGCGCCCTTGGGTTCCGCGGCCGTCGTGATCGATCGCGTGAGGAGCAGCACGAGGCAAAGGGCGAGAAGCCGGCCGAGTCGCATCCGGTCGTTGAATCGAGATCCCATCGAAGTCGAACTCGCCCCCTCCTGGCGCGCGTGCACCGGGCGAGCAGAATAGCGATCGCCGAGGCGAGGCGCCACACCCGGAATCGAGTTGCCGGTCGCGTCACTCCTTCCTATCCTCGCCCTTCCATGATGAGGAGGTTTCGATGAAGGACCTGGGCGAGAGCCTACCGCTCTACTCGATCCTGCCCTTCGCGGCGCTCCTGCTCGCGATCGCGATCCTGCCGCTCCTCTGGCCCCATCCGTGGGAGCGGCTCAAGAACAAGGCGATCGTCGCGTGGGGACTCGCGCTGCCGGTGGCGATCTGGTTTCTTCGCCACGACGCATCTCACTTGGCGCACACCGGGCTCGAGTACCTCGCCTTCATCGCGCTGCTCGGCAGCCTCTACGTGATCTCGGGCGGCATCCTCTTCACCGGCGACCTCCGGGCGACGCCTCTCGTGAACACTGCGTTCCTCGCGGTCGGCGGCGTGCTCGCGAACCTGATCGGAACGACCGGCGCGTCGATGCTGCTGATTCGCCCGCTCCTCGAGACGAACATGGAGCGCGAGCGGAAGCAGCACATCCCGATCTTCTTCATCTTCGTGGTGAGCAACGTCGGCGGCTGCTTGACCCCGCTGGGGGATCCGCCGCTCTTTCTGGGCTTTCTTCGCGGGGTGCCGTTCACCTGGACCTTCGGGCTCTTCCCCGAGTGGCTCCTCATGATGGGGCTGCTGCTCGTCACCTTCTTCGCGATCGATTCGCTGGCGGTGAGGCGGGAGACGCGGGCGGCGCTGCGGCTCGATCGGGCACACCAGCGGAAGCTGCACCTGGCCGGGACCCACAACTTCCTCTACCTGGCCGGCGTGCTCGGCGCGGTGTTTCTGCCGGTTTGGCCGCGCATCGGCGCGATGCTCGGACTCGCCTGGCTCAGCCTCGCCACCACCAAGCGATGGATCCACGATCGGAATCGCTTCAGCTTCTATCCGATCCAGGAGGTGGCGATCCTCTTCGCCGGGATCTTCGTCGCCATGATCCCCGCGCTCCTCATCTTGGAGGCGAGGGGTGCGAGCTTCGGCATCCGCGAGCCGTGGCAGTTCTTCTGGCTGACCGGAGGGCTTTCGACCTTCCTCGACAACGCGCCAACCTACCTCACCTTCGCGTCGCTGGCGCTCGGCCTGCACGGACTGGGCGAGGGCGCGGGGCACGCGGAGGGCGGACCACTCCTCGCGTTGATTCACCACGGCGACGGAGAACAGCTTCTCCGCGCGATCAGCCTCGGCGCGGTCTTCATGGGCGCGAACAGCTACATCGGCAACGGCCCGAATTTCATGGTCAAGGCGATCGCCGAAGAGCGTAAGGTCGCCATGCCGAGCTTCTTCGGTTACATGGCGTGGTCGGTCGCGATCTTGGTGCCGATGTTCCTGCCTGTGACTTGATCTGCCAGCCGCGACCGCGGCGATGCGGATGCCGGGGCGTTTCGGCGGAGCAACGAAGGAGAACGATGTCGGACTACGATCCGAGAGCGCGCAGTGGTTCTACTCAAGGGGGCCGGCACCTGGGCCGGGTGCCTGAGCGCTCGACCTGCGCCTGGCCTGGGCAGTCCGGCTTGATCGAGAGTGACCTGCTCGGCGAGGGGACTCGCCGAGGACGGCGTGCTCGGCATCGACGAACTGGGTGGCGTCGGCGTGAGCTGGGCGGCCCACCTCCGGTGCGCGGTGATCGGCGCAGGTCGATCGCACCGTCGACGACGCAACACCGCCGGACGACCGCCTGCCCGGCGCCTCGGAGGCGACCGGGAAGCGCGACGCCCTTGGGCGCGCCTCGCGCGATGTCGCCGAACCTCGGCGGCGTACAGGCAACGAGCGGCGTGCGCTACGCCGGCTTCTGGCTCCGCGTCGGCGCGCTCTTGATCGACGATCTCCGTGAACGCGATGGTGAGCCCGCTCCTCCCGTTGCGGTGGATGAAGCCGGGCGAACCGGTCAACGTGGAGCCGGATCCGCTGGTCGCGGTCGCGTTCATCGGCGTCTATCTGTTGTACGGCGCGTTCTGCGAGTCGTCACCGTGGCAGGCGCGACGCTGGGCAAGCGAGCGGCGCATTCGGCGTCACGGCTCGCGGACCGTGCGTCTCGCCCACGCAGGCGCTGGTGCGGCAGATCGCGAAGGTGGTTTCCCTGCTCGGCTTCGGTCTCGGCTTCGTCATGGCCGCGATCTCGCCGCGAAAGCAGGCTCTCCACGACTGGCTGTCGGGGTGCTTGCGGTGAAGGAGTAGAGGCGGGAATCGCGTCTACGTCCTCCAACTGCCGCCTGCCCATTCTTCCGCAGCACCCACGTCGTCATGCTCCGTGCGCCATGTACAAGTGTGGTCTTGAGCGGATCGGCCAGCGTTCCGCCGAGCACGCGCGCTGCGTCGGCCAGGTAAGCCTCGTCGACCAGATACCGCGTCGAACCGTCCGGCAGTCGGAAGAGGCGATCGCCCAAGGGATCAATCGCAGTCTCGATGCCCGCGGAGGACGCGAGTCGCGCGAAGAAGGCCGCTCCGGTCGGAGCACCTGCCATCTCGCGCAGCATGCGCCAGAAGTGCTCTCCTCGTCGCGCGGCGGAGCACGGCGCCGATCACAACGTCGGCGTCCCGGTCCGGAAAGGTCATCGCCTCGACCGGCTCCACGCGGAAGTTGTCCGGTATGGCAGGTCGGGCGCGAGCGAGGCCGCGAGCTGGCGCAGACTCGCGATGGCGGCCTGGCTCTCGTCGACGCCCCGCACGTCGAAGTGATTCCGGAGAAAGTAGACCAGATTCCGCCCGCTGCCGCAGCCGGCGTCCACCACACGCATGCCCGGCTCGATCCGACCGCGCAGCAGTTGATCGTAGAGGTATATGTCGATCTCGCCGAACTCCCGCGTCAGATCGAGCATCGCGTCAGCGCGGGAGGCTCGCCCGGTAGCGCTCCTCGAAAATCGCGAGGTGATGGCGAACATGTCCGACCAGCACGTACGCCATCGCGCGCACCGTCACGCGCGACCCGTTCGCCGTGCCCACGCGATGCCAGGCGTCAGACGCGAGCCCGCGGAACATCAGCACGTGGCTCTCGCGCAGGTACCGCCACTCGCGCACAAGGTCAGCGAGAGGGATCGACTCGAACGGCGCGTGCCTCACGTACTCATCCTCGTCGAATCCGGGCAGCGACTGCGACTCGCCGCGCGCGAAGCAGAGGGCGCGGTAGCCAAGCACGCGCTCCGCGTCGATGAGGTGCCCGGCGATCTGCCGCACGTTCCACTTCTCTGCGGCGTAGCGGTGCCCCTCTGCCGACACCGGCACCGACGCGAAGGCCGCCTCGACGATGTCGACCTGGTCGTGAAGCGCGGGCAGAACGTCAGCCTCTGCGACGCGTGCGACGTAGTCGGCGAAGAACTGCGGGTACTCATCGGGGCCGGGGCGGCCGATGGCAACGGAGTTCAAGCGAACCTCCTCCTGCTTGGTGTGAAAGGTAGACGCGCCTACTGTCCGGTCGGCGGCTGCCACAATTCGATGCGATTGCCTTCCGCGTCCGTTGCCCAGCCGAAGCGGCCGAACTCCGAGTCCATGACCTTCTCATCGACCGACACACCCTCGGCGCGCAGCGCGGCCAACACCGCGTCCAGATCCTCGACACGATAGTTGATCATCCAGCGATTCTCCGCCGGGCCGAAGTAGTCGGTCGAATCCTTGAACGCGCTCCAGACGGTGGTGCCCGGCTTCTCCGGATCCTCGGCGTCGCGCCAACCGAAGATGCAGCCGTTCCACGCTTCGTCCACGTTGAGGCCCAAGTGCTGCTTGTACCAGGCGGCGAGCGCCTTCGGATCCTTCGCCTTGAAGAAGACACCGCCCAAGCCGGTTGCGCGCTTCATGTCTTTCCTTTCTAGGTTGTGCTGCTGCGGATGGCCGTGATCACGCTTTGCATCGTGACCGGATCGTCGTCGAATCCCCCGTGGGTCGTGCTGCTGCTGTCGCCGGTTCGCGCGGTCCTCCGTGCGATCGGCAACCCTTGCCACGCGGCCGACAGCGCGGGCTCGAAGTACTTCTCCATGCCGAGGATCGGCGTGCGCGCGCCGTACTCGAACGACTCCGAGACAAGATAGAGCAGTGAGCGACCGTAGCCTAGTAGCTTCCGACAGGTCGAATCGCGCTGCTCCGCTTCGTCGAGAAGATGGTACTGATTATACACGCCGACCTTCTTCTTCTTGAGGAGCGGCACCACGGTTCGTTCGAAGAGGTCGAGTCGCACGGCCGGCGCCATGAAGTTGATGCTCGAGATCGCATATCCCTCGTTCACCAGCTTGGGCGCGAGCTGCGAGAGTACGATCGATCCGGCGGAGTGGCCGATGAGGTGCAGGCGCACCTTCCCCGGCGCGAGGTTCTTGCTCTCGGTGCCGATGCTGTACAGCTGCCGGAGCCCGCTCTTGGGGTTCGTCCCGATGTACTCTGCGTTCTGCTTCATCTCGTCCCAGAAGAGCGATCCGAGCGGCGCGAGGTTGTGCTCGAGCCGACGATCCCACCACTTGGCGAAGGCATCGCCGATTCCGCCGGTCGGCTTGGGCTCGCCGAAGATCACGTCGGCCAGGCGGTTCTTGAGCGTGTTCCAGATGTCGGTTTCCCACATCAAGAAGACCGGGAAGATCTGCGCGTTGTACAGGGCCGGCACCCAGCGCGCCGCCGTGTCGGCCGCGGAGTCTTCGCCGACCAAACCCCCGTGTGCATAGATCGCGACGTCGATCGCGTCGCTGCCGGGCTTCCACTTGGCGCGTGCCTCCGGCAGGTGGATCGTGGCGAGGGCACGCAGGTCATCGACGTTCGTGCGGAAGTCGCCGCTGGTGCTGAGCTCCCCGTTGTTGCCGAGGTCGACGATGAAGGGAGAGATCTCGCGGTTTCGCAGCACCGGGCTCTTCGCGAGAACGACGTGCCCTTCTTCGGTGCGGAGCGACGCGGCGCGCGCCACCTCGAGATGGTGCTCCGTGACCACGCCGAGTTGGGCGACCCAGCAGTCCATCGCGTTGGTCAACCAGTCGTCGTACTCGAGGATGCCGACGCCGCCGTCACCCCAACCTGGACCCCAGGAGTTGAGGACGAGGAAGCCGCGCGCATTGAAGCCGACGATGACGAAGGCATGCCCCATGTCATCGGCGCTGACCGCGCGACGCGGAATGATCCAACCCTTGCGGTCCTTCGATGAGAGATCGTACCCCTCGTCCCAGCCGCCATGGCAGACAGCGCTGGCGTAGATGACGCCCACCTCGGCGAGCGCGCTGTGCATGTCGGTGACCGAGCGCGTGTCGATGCGGTAGTAGGCGCCGAGGGGGCGGAGCGCGGCATCCTGCCACCAGTCCTTGGCGGGATCTCGCTTCGGCGCCGGCATGGGTAGCTTGGTCCAGAGCGACTGGCTGCAGGCGCCGTGCTTGTACCAGCCCTTGAGCGCGCCTCGCAGACTCGAGCCGGTGTCGGCGACGGTGCCCGGAATGTCGTCATAGCGTCGCGCCATCGAATAGAGCATGTACGGCGACACCGCGGCCGTCTTGTCGCGCCCGCTCGCGCGCAGCAGAAAATTCACGACGTGGGCGAGCGCGAAGCCGGTGCACGCGCTGGTCTCGCCTTGGTCCATCGGAGCGAGCGGATGCTTGCGCAGCGAATTGAGTTCGGTCGGCGGCGCCTGCGACACCACCGGCCGATAGGGTCGATCGCGCAGGTCGAGTTGATCCGGGACGACGGGACGCAAGCGCTCTGGGTTGACGGATAGCCGCGCCATGGCAGCTCCTTTCCCGGTTGGCCTCGGAGGATGGTACGCGTTCAGCGCGCCGCGAGTACCTGAAGGAACGCAGCGGCCATCGGCCGCGCCACGCGCGCAATCTTCGCGGTGCCGATCTTCATCTCCTCGAAGGGAGAGAAGGGGTCGGCCAGGAGATCGCGCCGTACTTCGACGCAGAGCACCTGGCCGGGATAGCGCGCCGAGTAGCGATGCCCCATCGTGACCGGGTGGAGCCGGTAGCTCGCGTTCTCCTTCATCTCGAATTCAGCGCCCGTGAGCTGCGCGCGAAGCGCCTCGATCAACGCGATCGGCGCGAGCATCGTGCCGTCGGGCGCTTCCGAGATGACGTCGATCTCCGGCCGCACGGACCAGGTGGCATAGAGCTCCGGCTCGTAGGCCTTCCGGAGCGCGGCGCCAATTCCCTCGTCGAACGAGTCGATCGAGACCGACTTGGGTGCGTAGGTGTGCGGCATGAACGCCAGTCGGCCTGCGCCGCAGACGCGC
The DNA here is from genome assembly GCA_046327845.1 of Candidatus Eiseniibacteriota bacterium. GTDB lineage: Bacteria > Eisenbacteria > RBG-16-71-46 > CAIMUX01 > CAIMUX01 > JADJQY01. The sequence continues at coordinate 166,098 of JAXLXQ010000004.1, forward strand.
TCGTAGGCACGCCCGACCTCGGCGTGATACTCGGCATGGAGCCCGAGCAAGGTCTCGATGTCGCGCGGCTCGCGCACGTAGTCGGCGATCGCCGCGGTCATCCCGTCCCGTTCGGTTTGCGGCTCGACCACGCGATTCACGTCGATGAAGGTGCGCGGCACCAAAGACCGCGCGAGGAGGACGCCGCGCGGGGGCGCGGCATCGAGCCAGGCGCGCGTCGCGTCGTCGAGCAGCGCGCGCACCTCGGCGCCCGGCATCGCGACCTCTCGCGCCACCGCGCGGCCATACTCGGTCGAACCGACGTCGGTGTTGACGTAGAAGAAGTCGCTGAGATCCGGCGGCAGGGTCGGCGCGAGCAGCGCGCGCGTTCTCTCGTAGTGCGACGTGAGGGTCGCGCCGTGCGGCACCTCAAAAAAGAGGTCGGGCTGCGAGGGATCGGCGCCGGGTGCGCCGATCCACTCGAATTCAACGATGTCGGGCCGGGAGGCAACGCCGGACGGCAACTCCTCCCTCTTCGTGTTCATGTTCAACCTTGCGGATGCATCGCCGCGATCCGTCGGTTCATCTCCTCCTCGGAGACGTCCTCGATGTGGGTCGCGAGAGTCCAGATGTGTCCGAAGGGATCGCGGAGCGTGCCGCTTCGATCCCCGTAGAACTGGTCCTTGATCGGGCGGAGTTCGACTGCGCCTGCCGCGAGCGCCGTCTTCCACTGCGCATCGACGTCCTGCACGTAGACGAGAAACGTGACCGGCGTACCGCCGTAACCGTGAGGATCCTTGCACAGCGCTTCCGGCGCGTTGTCGGCCAGCATGATCACGGCGTTGCCGATGCGAAGTTCGGCGTGGCCGACCCTGCCGCCGGGGGCGTCGAGCCGCATGATCTCTTGCGCATCGAAGGCTCGGCGATAGAACTCGATCGCGGTCGAAGCGCCTTCGACCATGAGGTAGGGGGTGATTGCGGTGTAGCCATCCGGGATCGCCTTCACTGCCATGTCTGCACCTCGGTTCTTCGCGGACTCGGAGCCCGCGGGGAAGGCACATGAGTCGTCACCCGCGCGCACGATACCACAGCTCCAGGCTAGGCCCACCGGCGCGTGCGCCCTACAATCGCCGGATGAAACCTCCTGTTGGACGCGAAAAGCCCTTCCGCTTCGAGCCGGCCGACGAACGTCGCCTCGGGCTCCTGCGCAATGCCCTCCTCACGCTGCACCGCGTGCTCCTGGACGGAGCGCGCGAGCAGTACGAACGCACCCACGGACGCGTCGAGGGGCATCTCGAGATGTTCCGCCTAGTGCGCGACGAGCCCGCCTTCGCTTGGTTGCGATCGGTGTCGGACCTGGTGGTGCGACTCGATGAGACGCTCGACGCGCCGGTCGCGGGCATCGCCGAAGAGATCGTGACGACCGCGGAGGTGCTCTTCCTGAACCATCAGCCGGAGGACCCGACCTTCCAGCTCAAGTACCTCCAGGCGCTGCAGGAGCGACCTGACGTGGTGCTGGCTCACGCCGAGGTGGCGCGGACGATTCGCACGCTGGCCAAAGAGAGGTTCGTGCTGGTCTCCTCGGCGGGCGGAGCGAGCGAGCGCTAGCTCTCGGCACCCGCGCCGACGATCATCCCCGGCCGCGTCGCATCACGAGGTAGATCAAGAAGGGCGCGCCGAAGATCGAGGTGACGGCGCCGACCGGCAGTTCGATCGGAGCGGCGACCGTCCTCCCGATCAAGTCGGCCAGCAGCACCAGGCCGGCCCCGATGATCGCCGACGCCAGCAGCACGCCGCGGTGATCGGAGCTCCGGAGATAGCCGCGGGCGAGGTGCGGCACCATCAACCCGACGTACGCGATCGCACCCGAAACCGCGACCGATGCGGCGGCGAGGAGCGACGAATGCACCAGCACCCATCTCCTCACCGAGTGCACGGGACTCCCGAGGCTCGAGGCCACGTCTTCGCCCCAGAGGAGCAGGTTGAGATCGCGCGCCATCCGCACGACGAAGAAGGAGCTGACGAGCAGCACGCTCGCCACCATCTGCACCGCCGACCAGCGCGCGGATGAGAGGCTGCCCAGCATCCAGAAAAGCGCCGTCGGAGCCTTGTCCTTGCTCATGACGAGCAGCAGCGAGGTGAAGGCGCTCAAGACCGCGCCGACTGCGATCCCGACCAAGAGCAGCCCTTCGCTCCTCAGCGAGTGGAGCCGACGCGCGATCGCGTAGACGAGGCCGACCGCGCCCAGGCCACCGGCGAAGGCGGCGAGCGCGGTGGTATCGAACGGCCCCACCGCGAAGTGCAGTCCGAAGACGATCGCGGCGACCGCAAGCAGCCCCGAGCCGGCGCTCACTCCCACGGTATACGGCCCGGCCATCGGGTTCTGGAAGAAGGCCTGCAGCAGCACACCGCTGATGGAAAGCGCCGCGCCGACCAGCGCCGCGAGCAGGACCCGCGGCAGCCGAACGTTGCGGATCAAGAGCGCCGTCGCGTCGTCGCCCCGGCCGAACACGGCGGCGAGGACTCGTGCCGGAGAGACCGGCACCGCACCCACCATCAAGGATGCGATGACGACCAGCGCGAGCAGCGCGACCAGGAGCCCGAGACGAGGACCAACCGCGCGGGTCATCGCATCGAGCCTGCGGGAGTCGCCGGTGCCGCGTTCCACGCACCCTTCGGTCGCGGCCGCTCCGTTTGCACGCAGTCGGCGATCTCTTCGAGCGCGCGGACCAGTCGCGGGCCGGGGCGCAGCAGGGTGCCCGCATCGACGAAGCAGATCGCGCCGCGCGCCACCGCGCGGAGGGCGGACATCGCCGGGTCTCGCCTCAGCTGCGCGACGACATCGTCACGCGTCCGATCGGAGGGCAGGGCGATGAGCAGAAAGTCGGGCTGAGCCACGAGCAGCGCCTCACTCGAGTACTTGGGCCAGGCGCCGCCGGTCGTCACCAAGTTGCGCGCGCCGGCATGCCGCAGCAGGTCATCGATGTGAGAACCAGGCCCTGCGGTGAAACCCGGGTTGTCTGGGTCGGCAAAGTAGACGCGCGGCCGCTCCGCCTCGGGAATCTCCGCCGCCCACGCGGCGTAGGCCTCCGTCTCGGCGCGAAAACGGGTGAGCAGCGACTCCGCTCGCGCCGGGTTGTCGGGACCGACCACGCGCGCGATGTCGGAGAGCACCGAACCGATGCCGGCCAAGTCGTTTCGGTCTTCCAGCGCGAACACCGCGATGTGAATCGCGCGAATCTGCTCCTGCACCTCGACCGGATTGCCGCGCGCGACCAGGACCAGGTCGGGATGCGCATTCTGAATGCGCTCGATCGACGGATCGACGATTCCGCCCATATCGGGGCGCGCGAGGGCCGCCTTCGGGTAATCGCAGTAGCGCGTGCGCCCGACGATGCGTTCCGGGGCGACGCCGAGAGCGAAGAGCGCCTCGGTCAGGTTCGGCGAGAGCGAGACGATGCGAGCGGGATAGGGTCCGGCCGGCAGCGTGTCGCCAAGCGCATCGATCAGGAGACCATGCTCGGCGGCGCGCGCGCATCGCGTGGGGGCGAGCAGCACCGACGCCGACAGACAAAGACCAACGACGACCCGCCGCGCGAGAACCAACCCCGGGCTCCAAAGTCGCGAACCTCGCGCCCTGCGGAGCCACTCACGCATCGCGTGCACCCGCTGGGTCGAACTTCCAGAAGATGCGCGGCCTGCCTTCCACCTCTTCGACGCGCACCGCGGTGTGGAAGACCGTGGCTAGTCGTTCCTCGGTCAGCACCTCGCGCGCCGTCCCCTCCGCCACGATGCGCCCGCCGTCGAGCAGGAGCAGGCGGTCCGAGTAGTGGGCGAGCAGATCGAGGTGGTGATCGGCCACCAGCACGGCGACACCGCGCTCCGTGCTGATCGCGCGCAGCAGTTCGTAGATCTCGCGTTGGTAGCGAAGGTCTAGGTTGGCGACCGGCTCATCGAGGAGGAGCGCGGTCGGCTCTTGCGTGAGCGCGCGGGCCACCAACGCGCGTTGCCACTCGCCGCCGCTCAAGGTCGCGATCGGCCGATCGGCCAGCGCCTCGAGGCCGACGCGCGACAGCGCCGACGCCACGGCCGCGCCGTCCTCTGGCCGGTCGCGGAGCCGCTCACGCAGGAAGGGGTAGCGCCCGAGCGCCACCATCTCGCGCACGGTCCAATCGAAGGGGGTCTCCGACCGCTGTGGCACCCAGGCCAGGTGCCGGGCCCTCTGTGGTGCGGAGATTCGTGCAAGCGACTGTCCACAAATCTCGACAGTACCCATTGACGGTGGCTCGAGCCCCGCCAGCAGCCTGAGGAGGGTCGACTTTCCAGCCCCATTCGGCCCCAAGAGCCCGACGAACTGTCCGGCTTTCAGCTCCACCGCTTCAACTTGGAGGAACGGGACCGCGCCGTACCCGAAGACCAGACCGCGCCCAGCCAGCACCGGCCCATCTGGGTCAGATGGCCCAACAAGACCACTGTGTCGGGAGAATTTGTCGCCGATAGTTAACATCGGATTGTCGGTGTCGCCCATCTCCCCGTACCATATTCACACGATGAACAGCCCCGAACGCCGACACGCCAACGATCGCAGACGGAGGCCAACTCCGCCCCTGTCGCGCTACCTCTTCTTTCGGGGCAATCGCCGGGGCCCGCGGCGGCTCGGCGATCCGCAGAGCATCTACGTCGATCGGCTTGGGACCGGGATCGGGCTGGCCCTGATCTCGATCTTCCTCTTTCACTGCCTGGACGCGCTCTTCACCCTCCTGCACCTGGGACGCGGGGGGGTCGAACTCAATCCGCTCATGCGCTTCGTGCTGCAGTATGGGGCCGGCCCCTTCGTGGCCGTCAAGCTGGCGACGGCTGGGGCCGGACTGGTCTTCCTCGGGGTGCACAAGAACTTCCCCTACGTGCAGCGGGGCATCGCGGTGCTGTTCGTGATCTACGGCACGCTCGTCGGCTACCACTGCTACCTGATCATGCACTCCTAGCCGCGCGCGAGCGGAGCACGAGAACGAGGAGAGGCGCCACGACCAAGTCGGTCGAAAACCACCTGGCGCCTCACCTCAATCCTCCGACCGCGATCCCCGATCAAGACACCGCGACTACTTGCTGAAGTCGACCTTCGGCGCGGTCTGCGCGCCCGCGGCCGCCTCGAACAGCTTCGCCTCGTGGAAGCCCATCATGTTGGCGAAGACGACGGTCGGGAAGCTCTTCACCTTGACGTTGTAGACCTTCGCGGTCTGGTTGTACCGACCGCGCTCGACCGAAATGCGATTCTCGGTGCCGGCCAGCTCGTCCTGCAGCTGGATGAATCCCTGGTTCGCCTTGAGGTCCGGGTACTGCTCGACCACCACGAGGAGGCGCGAGAGCGCGCTCGACAGCTCGTTGTTCGCCGCGATCTTCTCGTCCACCGAACCGGCGCCGCCGACCCGCGCACGCGCGTTGGTCACCGCCTCCAGCGTTTCGCGCTCATGCGAGGCGTATCCCTTCACCGTCTCGACCAAGTTCGGGATCAGATCGAAGCGGCGCTGCAGCACGTTCTCCACCTGGGACCAGGCGGCCTTCACCTCTTGATCCTCGCGGACGAGCCCGTTGTATTGGCCGCTGAACCAACCGCCCACCATGAGCAGCAGCACGACCACGATGACAAGCGGCAAGAACTTCTTCATTTCGGTCCTCCCTTTCGGAGTGGTGGTCTTCGGTCAGCGGTTGGAAATCCAGTGATCGGCCTCGAGCGTCAGGCGCTCGACCGCGGCCAGGAGCTCGGCGTAGTCCGAGGCGAGCTGATCCGCCTCCTTCGGCTTCTTGGCGAAGCGTTGTGCCCGCACGCGAGCCAGCATCTGGTAGGAGACCCCGAGCTTCTCGGTGCAGGATCGATCGAAGCTCTCGCCGAAGTGATCCCACTGGCCCCCGTTCAAGTAAAGCAGACCGCGCAGCAACGCGACGAAGGAGGCATGGCCCCTCTGCAGCACGCGCAGAAGATCGACCGCGCGCCCCTCGGCATCGATGTAGCCGCGCCGCAGGTGAAGCAGCTTCGCGCGAAGCTCGCGCTCGCACTGGAGTCGCACGTCGGCTGCTTCGGGCGCCAGCGCCGCGAGCACGTCCTCCCCTTCCAGCACGCGGTAGCGCGCCTTCATCGAGAGGATCTCGATCGGATACGAGTCGAGTGCGCTCGGGAGGAAGCCCGGGTCGACCACGATCGGAGTCGAGATGCGCTGCTTGTGCCAGCGTCGCGCTCGATGCGACAGCGGGTCGAGCACCGCGCGCGAAGTGTCGCGCAGCACCACCAGAAAGTTGTAGTCCGAGTGCTCGGCCACGAAGTCGTCGGTGAGCGAGCTACCGTAGAGCGTAATCGAGTGCACCGCCGCGCCCGCCGACTCCTTGACCTCGCGGAGAAACTCCGCGCTGACGCTGTCGACCTTGGTCATTCGCCTCTCCCCTGCCGCTAGTAGCCGCGGCCGGCGCCGCCACCGCCGCTCGATCCACCGCCAAAGCCACCGAAGCCGCCGCCACCGCCGAGGCTTCCTCCGCCACCGAACCCACCGAAGCCGCCGAAGCCGCCCGGTCCGCCGATCCAGTAGCTGCGATTCCGGCGGCCGCGCTGGCTGAGCGAGATGAGCATGATGATGACGAAGATGATGAGGCCGATCGGCACGTCCTGCTGCTTCGGCTGCCTGCGCGGAAGTGCTCCCCCCGCGTTCGCGATGATCTGATCGATCTCGTTCGGGTCGCGGTTCATGTCTTGGAGTACCGGTCGCATCGTCGCGCGCACCGCGGACAGGTAGGCCTGGCCGTAGCGCCCAGCGCGGAGATATGGAACGACGTCGGCATCGAGGATGCGTCCGACGCGACCGTCGGGGAGCACGCCTTCGAGGCCGTAGCCCACCTCGATCTTGATCTTCCGCTCCTCGAGCGCGTTTAGGATGAGCAGGCCGCGATTCGATTGCTTGCCGCCGATGCCCCACGCGGAGAAGAGTCGGTTGGCGTAGTCGACGTAGTCCTCGCCGCCCAGGTTCGGTTGCGTGACCACCGCGATCTGAACGCCCAACTCGCGATCGACTGCGGTGAGGATGGTCTCGAGGCGCGCGCGCTCGGCGCCGCTCATGACATCGCCGAAGTCGTTGACGTAGCCGGTCGGCTGCGGGAAGTCGGCGGCCTCCACTGACCGCGAGCCCATGAGGATGAGCGCGCCCAGAGAGAAGACGACGAGGAGCGAGAAGAGTGCGCCCCCGCGCCGGACTCCCGCCGCGCGGCCGCGCGGCCGCCGCACGAGTGTGGTCATCCGATCTTGCTCAGCTTCCCGGGCGCTTCACGCCCAACCAGACGGTCAAGCCCTCGTCCAGCTCGACTTCCTGCGCGCGATCGAACGCGGCGCCACCGGCATCCTGCGCGCACTGGAGCGAGAGGGTCTCTCCCTTGATGTAGTCGCCCTGCTCGCGCATCACCGCGTCCACCCGCGGGTCGCCGCAGCGGTACCAGACGTGGATGCGGTCCTCGACCTTGTAGTCCGCCTGCTTCCGCAAGTCCTGAATGGTGCGAACGATCTCCCGCGCGTATCCCTCGCGACGCAGCTCCTCGGTGATCTCTAAGTCGAGCACGATCAGCGTGTCGCGATCGTTGGCGGCGCAGTAGCCGTCCTTCCCCTCGAAGGTGAACTCGTACTCGCCTGGCTCGAGGACATGGCCGCCGGCTTCGAGCTTCCCCTCGGCGGTGAGCGTGTACTTCCCCGCCTTCGCCGCGGCGACCACCGTCTTCATTTCAGCGCCGAGCTTCGGCCCCAGGATCGGCAGGTTGAGCTTCACGTCCTTCTTTACGAATTGCTCGAGCTCGCCGTTGCGTACGACTTCCTTGACGTTGAGCTCCTCGCCGATCTCGGCCAGCAACGTGTCGTCGAGCCCGTGCTTCTTCTGGTCGAGCGAGAAGAGCCAGAGGCGACGGAGCGGCTGGCGCACCTTGATCTGCACCTTCTCTCGCGCCGCGCGACCGAGACTGACGCTGGTGAGCACGTGCTCCATGCGGTCGTTGAGCGCCGCATCGATCAGATCGTCGCGTACCTCCGGGAAGGGAAGCAGGTGAACGCTGTCCGGTGCGAGTCCCTTGGCGCGCCGCGGCGTCGCTAGATTGCGGTACATCTCCTCGGCAAGGAACGGGATGATCGGCGCGAGCGCGGTGGTGAGCGTGACCAGCGCGTGATAGAGCGTGCGGTAGGCGAAGCTCTTGTCGATGTCGCCGTCCGACTTCCAGAAGCGCCGGCGCGAGCGACGCAGGTACCAGGTCGAGAGCATCTCGAGGAAGCCCTCCGCCTGGCGGAGCGACATCTGCGTGTCGCACTCCTCGTAGCCCAGCTGCACCTCCTTCACCGTGCGGTACAGCTCCGAGAGGATCCAGCGATCGAGCGGGTTCGGGCTCTGCCCCAAGGTCGACTCGACCTCGAAGGCGCCGCCCTCTTGCTTGCTCGGGTCGAAGCCGTCGATCTCCGCGTAGGTGACGAAGAAGCTGTAGACGTTCCAGAGGGTCAGGATCTTCCGCCGGATCTCGTCCGCGATCTTGTAGCCGAAGCGCAGGTTGTTGTTCGGATTGAACGCGCAGTAGAGCCAACGCATCACGTCGGCGCCCATCTTCTCCGCCGCGTCGTCGAACCAGATCGCGTTGCCCGATGACTTGTGCATCGGCTTGCCCTTCTCGTCGTACACCTTCTCGTAGGCAAAGACCGACTTGTAGGGCGCGCGGCCGGTCAGCGTCACCGCGGTGAACATCATGGCGTAGAACCAGAGGCGCACCTGCTCGCGCATCTCGCAGATCATCTCGGCCGGGAACCACTTCTCCCAGTAAGCGCGATCCTCGAAGTAACGCAGAGTGGAGAAGCCGACGATACCGGCGTCGAGCCAGCAGTCGCCCACGTCCTTGATGCGCGTCGCCTCCTTCTTGCAGGTGGCGCAGGCGATCTTGACCTCGTCGATCCAGGGGCGATGCAGCTCCGGCAGCGCGTCGACGATCTTCGGGTCGAGCGCGCGTTCACGAAGCTCGGCGCGCGAGAGCCACGTCCAGCGTCATGTGCCCATCCGCGCAGAAGTAGAACAGGAGAGGCAAGCCCCAGTAGCGCTTTCGCGAGATGCACCAGTCGCCCATGTTGTCGTACCAGTCCTGCGTGCGCTTGCCGACCGACTCCGGGATCCACTTCACCGTCTCGGCCTTGCCTTCATCTGCAGGCGGATCTCGTCGCAGGCGATGAACCACTCGTCCTCGATGCGGAAGACGAGCTTGTGCTTGCGGCGCCAGCAGAACGGATAGCGGTGCTTGTAGCTTTCCTGCCGGAAGAAGACACCCTTCTCCTTCAGATCGTGCAGCACCGGCTTCTCGACCTCGTGCACGTCGCGGCCCGATTGCCAGCCGAAGCCCGCGCGATAGACGCCATCGCCGTCGAGCGGCGCCAGCACCGCGAGGTTGTGCACCTTCGACAGCTCGAAGTCCTCCGCGCCGCAGCCCGGCGCGATGTGCACGATGCCGGTTCCCTCGGCGTCGCTCACGTCGCTCCACGAGATGACGCGGTGCTCGACCGGCTTCACGATCTCGAACTCGTCGAAGGGACCGTCGTAGGTCCAACCCAACATCTCGGCGCCCTTCAAGGTGCCGAGCACCTCGCCGTCCTTCTTGAAGATCTTCTCCAGCACGCCGGTCGAGACGTAGTAGACGTGGTCGTGATAGCGGACGCGCGCGTAGTCCAGCTCCGGATTGACCGCCGCCGCGACGTTGCTCGAGAGAGTCCAAGGCGTGGTCGTCCACACCAGAAGCGATTCACCATCGCGCCCCTTGAGCGGGAAGCGCAGGTAGACCGACTCGTCGATCGTGTCTTCGTAGCCGTCGGCCAGCTCGTGCTGACTGAGCGAGGTGCCGCAGCGCGTGCACCAAGGCATCGAGCGATGGCCGAGATAGAGCCACTTCTTCTCGTGGCAGATCTGAAGGAAGTGCCAGATGTACTCGATGTTGAGGTCGGTCATCGTGTAGTAGGAGTCGTCCCACCGCATCCACTGGCCCAGGCGGATCGACTGCTTCGTTTGCACGCCGCTGTACTTGTCGACGCGCGCGCGGCAGGCGCGAGAGAAGGCGTCGAGGCCCATCTTCTCGATGTCGCGCTTGCCGTTCATGCCGAGGTCGCGCTCGGTCTCGACCTCGAGCCAAAGGCCCTGGCAGTCGAAGCCGTTCTGCCAGCGCTGATCGAAGCCCTTCATCGCGTGGTAACGCTGGAAGACGTCCTTGTAGGTCCGCCCCCAAGCGTGGTGCACGCCCATCGGGTTGTTCGCGGTGATCGGCCCGTCGATGAACGACCAAACCGGCTTGCCCGCGAGCTGGGCGCGCAGCTTCTCGAAGATCCGCTCCCGCTCCCAGAATTCGAGGATGCGGTGCTCAAGGGCGACGAAGTCTTCCTTCGGATTGACGGACTGGAACATGGTGCCTCGATCGATCTCGGTGCGCGTCGACAACCGCTTGCCACCGGCCTGCGGCCGGGGGCGAACGAACCCGTAGCTGGGCAGCTTGCCTTAGCGAGGGCCGAGGAGCAAGGGGCAGCGGTGGCTCGTCGGTGCAGGGGACCTTTCCAGACTTCGCCGAGGGTTACGCAGAGCAAACCGCCAGCGCATCCGGATCTCGTACAGATCCACCCCCGTCGAAACCACTCTCTGTGTCGCACGACCGCGAAGGGCCCCCGAGCACCCCGCGTGCTGCCACGGCCCCACGGCACGCGCCGGAAGAGCTCGCGCGTCGCCAATCTGACGGTTGCGGGACACGCGCGGGGTCGGTAACCTAGACGCGCCCATATCTGAGGGGATGGTTCGGGGCCTGTACCGACCACGCTCACCCGGGAGGACCGCTCATGAATTCCCGTCGTGCCAGGCGGGCCGCACTCCGCTTCTGGTTCTCGGCCGCGTTGCTCGCCGCGCTCTCGCTCGCGCCGCTCGCGCCTGCGTTCGCTTGGACACCGCCGCCCAAGCCGCTGCCGACGCAGCCGGCTGATACAGATGGGATTGATGATGACCTGGACAATCAGCGTACGCACCGGGAAGACAATGTCGGTCTGACGCTTGATCCAAGTCGCTCCGCGAAGCCGGAACGGTCAGAGGCGCCGGTAGAGGTTCACGTACCAGGAACATTCGCTGATTCCTGGTGGCTGCCGCTGGTTCAACTGATTCTGCATTGGCGCTAGGCGAGTCCCGGTACAGAGAGGTTTGATACAGTCGATGGTCCCCCATCCCTCTTCCGAAAGCGAACACTGCGACCGTTCAACGGCCGTTGTTGGTGCGATTGTGGACGCGCACATTGAACGAGGTGACGGAGCGGCAGCACTTCGAGAGTTCCTCGGGGTAGACGTAGAGCACCTGCTGCGGGGAAGAACCGCACACCTCTACTGCGAGGCGCTCTGGCTCGCTCGGCAGCATGACCTACTTGCTTGCCACATCGATCGGCTGCGTGCTGCGGCTGATGCTGGACCCGACGAGCGCGGGCTTGCAGCACTGTACTCCGCTCGGCTGGCGTTCTCCCACGCTGAGTACACCGAGTGCCTCAATCTGCTAGTTCCCTTCTTGGAGCCAGAAGCGAGACAGCCGCTGGCGCGAAGCGTCGCCGCCGAACTACTCCTTCAGTCAGGAAAGACCTGGGTACGCCTGCGGAACATCGACAGGGCACGATCCGACTTTCGACAAGCCCTGGTCCTATTGGAGAGTTCCGGGGACACGATCGGCATCGCGAAGGCGATGAATTTGCTCGCGGTGGCGGAACGGACGGCCCTTCACTTCTCTCTCGCCGAGGCCTATCACTTCAAGGCACTCCGGCTCGCAACGGGAGTCGGAGCAACAGAGGTTGTCGCTGTGTGCGCGCTGAATGTGGGTGCGCTTCGAGTGTTTCGCGGTCATCTGGTTGGTGCGCTGCCATTGCTCCGACGTGCGGTCGCGGTCGCAGCAGAAATGAGTGATCCTGCACGCACGGCGCGTGGTCTACGCCTGCTGGCTCAGTCAGAAGGTAGGCGCGGAAAACCAACGCGCGCCCGCCGCACCTTCCTCGACGCCCTCCGCGCCACGCGGAAGACCACCGACCGCCGCGGCCACGCGATCCTCTGCGAGTACATCGGCGAGTTCCGCCTGGCGCAAGGCCAGCTCGACCGCGCGCGGCGCTGGTTGAAGCGCGGCTACGCTCGCGCCTTCGTCATCCCTGAGCGCGACATCATGGGCGAGACGCGCCGCCTCCTCGCCGAGATCGAACTCCAGCAGGGCCGTTTCGACGAAGCCATCGCCATCGCGCAAGACACCCTCGACGCCTTCATCAAGATGGAAGACCTCTACGAGGTCGCCGTCTCGCGTCGTGTGCTCGGCGCCGCCCTGCTTCGCGCCGGACGCAATGTCGAAGCGATCGAGCACCTGACCCGCGCCATCGAGTTCTTCGAGAAGATGACCGAGCGGTTCGAGATCTATCGCGCGCAGGCACTGCTTCAGGTCGCGCGCGGCGAGTTCGACGGCGATGCGGAAGAGATGCTTCGCACCGGTGGGCGCGCGTTCGACAAGCAAGGCGCGATCCTGCGCGCCGAGGCCGAGCGCGCGGCCGGTGAGATCACCACCGAAGACGAAGCGGAAGACGTAACCGACGACGATGAGCCGAGCCGCGCGGAGGGACAGGACGCCACGAGCGCGAACGCAGCACCGACGTTGAAGCCCACGCCTCGCCGCACGCGCAAGCGCGCCAAGTTCTCCGGCCCCACGCTCATGTTCGCGACCAAGCCGTCGCGCGTGCTCGAGGCCGCGATCAACTCGGGCTTCCCCGGTCTGATCGGAAGCTCACCGGCGCTGGTCGAAGCCCTCGATCGCATCCGCGACATCGCTCCGACCAACGACACCGTGTTGATTCAGGGCGAGACCGGTACGGGCAAGGAGCTGGTGGCCCACGCGCTCCATACGCTCAGTCGACGGAAGAAGCTCAACTTCGTCGCGGTCAACTGTGGCGCCATCCCGCCAGAATTGCTCGACGCCGAGATCTTCGGACATCGCCGCGGCGCGTTCACCGGCGCGGTGGAAGAGCGCGCGGGTCTCGCGCGTACCGCGTCGGGCGGCACGCTCTTCCTCGACGAGATCGCCGAGTTGTCAGCCGCATCTCAGCCGCGACTCCTGCGTCTGCTCGATACCGGCGAAGTGCGGAGCGTCGGTGCCGATCTTCCGATGCAGGTTGATGTGCGCGTGATCGCGGCGACCCATCAACCGCTTCATCGTTGTGTGCGCGACGGCACCTTCCGTCGCGACCTCTACCATCGGCTGACCGCGCACACGGTGGTGCTGCCACCGCTGCGGGATCGGCTCGATGATCTGCCGATCTTGGTCGAGTACTTCGCGCGGGAGCTACAGGCCGCGGGTCGTCCATTCGCGGGCATCTCGACCGAAGTGTTGAAGCGCATGGCCGACTACGAGTGGCCGGGCAATGTGCGCGAGCTGCGCAACACGGTGGCGATGTTGGCCACGCGACTCTCGAGCGACGACATCGCGACCGAGTGGCAGCCGCCGCGCACCGAAGAGCCGCCGCCCGAGGGCACCGAGATCGGCAAGGACGAGATCACCCGCGCCCTTCGTCTCTTCGCCGGCAATATCGAGGCGGCCGCGTTCAGCCTCGGCATGAACAAGCAGCGCCTCTACCGCCTCTGCGATCGCCTCGGCATCGACTACCGTCTGTTCCGCAAGAGTTAAGCGCGGCCAGCCCCGCGCCCGCCGCCGGTCGCGGCTCGTGCACGACCGTCGCGCACTCTGCGCTGTCTCCCGAACAGCATTCTCTCTGGCAGTGAGCTGGCGCCGATTCGGCAACCAGCATGGCGAGGGCCGCCACCCACCGGACCGCCGTTCCCCGGTTTGTTGACATTGACGCAAGACGCGTCGATACTGACGCCGTATGCGTCACCCATCGTTCGCCTCGCTCTTCCCCAGGGCCCAACGCCGGGTCCTGGACCTTGTGTTTCTGCAGCCCGACCAGGCTTGGTATCGAAGCCAGCTCGCTCGGACCCTTGGTGTCCCGGCGTCGAGCCTGCAGCGTCCCCTGGCCGGACTCGTGTCCGCGGGCGTGCTTCTGACCGTCGCCGATGGAAATCGTCTCTACTACCGGGTCAATCGCGAGAGCCCCATCTACGTCGAACTCCATTCGCTCCTCGTCAAGACTTCAGGCGTGATCGGTGTGCTGCGCGAAGCCCTCGAGCCCCACGCGTCGCGGATTGACGCCGCATTCGTCTACGGCTCCTTCGCGCGCGGCGACGAGTCCGCTTCGAGCGACGTCGATCTGTTCATCGTCGGTTCCTTGAGGCTCGCCGAAGTGACGCCGGCGCTGCGCGCGGCTGCGGCACGGTTGAGTCGCGAGGTCAACGCCACGGTGCACACACCCGCGGAGCTCGCCTCAAAGGCGCGCGCGCGAAAGCACTTCATCATCCGCACGCTCGACGGGCCCAAGCTCTTCGTGCTAGGTACCAAGGATGACTTGGCAAGACTTGCTGGCGCAGAGACGGGTAGCGCTGGAGGCGACCAGCAGGGATGAAATCGCGGACCTGTGGGTTCTCGCGCGCCGGTACCTGAAGGACGCCAAGGTCGAAGGGCTGTCCGACGACGGGCGGTT